>NZ_KB291654.1 GCF_000320405.1 Clostridium celatum DSM 1785
TAAACAGGGGGTTTTTCAACAAACTGATAAAACTTAACCTATGGTTAAGTTTTTTCTTTTATATAAAGGGCAAAAAATTGCCCTTTTAGCTTTTATAAATTCTTATAGAATTATGATCTAGTAATTCATTAAAAATCATTTTAGCACCAGATAAATAATCATAATCAGAATTAGAATCAGTAGATTTTAATAAAGACCAAGTAGCATTATAAAATTTAACTACAAAAAGATAGTCTAAAAGCCTTTCGTAATATTCAACTTTAAAATTTCCTAAATAAAGTTTTAGCAAATCCTTTCTAGATTTTTCAGTTAAAAACCATGAGATAGTTGCTAAATCGAAAAATATATCACCCATAGAAGAATACTCATAATCAACAAAATATAAATTATCGTTACTTAAAATAATATTTGAAGCATTTAAATCGTTATGACAAAGTCCAATTAAAGGACTTTTATTAAGTTTAATTTCTAGATTGTTTAAGTAATCTAATAGTATATCTATAGAGGTGGGTAATGGAAGATTTAAGTCTTTACATATATTAATTCTTTTCCTTATATGATTAAAAGGATTAAACAATTTTTCGCATTTTAAATTATGAAGCTTTCTTAGAGAGTTAGAAAGATTGTGTAAAAAATTAATTGAAGAAAAATCGTCTAAAGATGGCATAACTCCATCAATCCAAGCAGTAATCATATTTCCGCTTTTGGGGGAAAAGTAGTATAAATTTGGAGCTATATGTATTTCGCAAGCTTTATTTAATATTGATAATTCATTATTTCTATCAGTATGTATATAATTATGTGTACAAATTTTTATAAAGTAAGGTGTATTGTTATAAAGTACTTTATAATTTTCACTACTAAGTCCACCAAGTCTTTCTATATACGAAATATTTTTGACATCCCAAGCTGTTTGAGATTTTAAAAAATTTAATAAGGTAGTATTCATGCTATTCTCCTAAATGAATCATTAAATTTCACCAAAGGGTAAATATATAATTTGATAAGATAAATTTGCAACTTTCACTAAGATAAAAAGTTGCTTTAAATAACAATATTGACATTTAAATAAATAATAAAGTATTATAACAAAAAAAGCTGGTGTTTAAAATAAATATGGAGGTGAAAAATAAATGGAAAATCAAATTATTGAATTTGAAAAAATAGTCAATGGAATAACTGGTGCTGATAAAGAGGTAATGAAAGAAGCAAAATTAAGAGTTGATAGTTTAGCTAAACCTTTAGGAAGCCTAGGAAAACTAGAGAGTATTGCGATAAAGTTTTCAGGAATTACAGGAAAAATAAAAAATGAAATAAATAAAAAATGTATAATAATAATGTCGTCTGATAATGGGGTTGTTGAGGAAGGCGTTGCATCAGCACCACAAAGCGTTACTTTAGCTCAAACTATTAATTTTGGAAGAGGGTTAACAGGAGTAGCAGTGTTAGCTAAGCAAAATAATGCTGATTTAAAAGTCGTAGATATTGGTGTAAATACAGATAAGGAAATACCAGGGGTTATTAATAGGAAAATTAGAAAAGGTACATCAAATATAGTTAAAGGACAAGCTATGAGCTATAGTGAATGTATAAAGGCTATAAATACTGGAATTGAAATGGCTAAAAAAAGTTATGAAGAAAAGTATAGTATATTAGGTGTTGGAGAAATGGGAATAGGTAACACAACTACAAGTAGTTCAGTCCTTGTTAGTCTTACAGATTGTACTATAGAAGCAGCTGTTGGAAAGGGAGCAGGAATAACTAATGAAGCATTTGCTAAGAAAAAGTGGGTAGTACAAGAAGCTATAAAAGTAAATAAACCAGATAAAAATAGTCCTGTTGATGTACTAGCAAAAGTAGGTGGATTTGATTTAGCTGGAATGGTTGGTGTATTTTTAGGAGCAGCCTATTATAAGCTACCAGTAGTTATAGATGGTTTTATTTCAGCTGTTGCAGCACTTGTAGCAGTTAGACTAAATCCATTAGTAAGGGATTATTTAATTCCATCTCATTGTTCTAAGGAGATTGGATATAATATTGCAATGAAAGAATTAGATTTAGAGCCAATGGTTAATTTAGATATGAGGCTTGGAGAAGGAAGTGGATGTCCTATAGCTTTTTCTATAGTTGAATTTAGTTTAGCTATGATGAATAATATGGCTACTTTTGAAGAAGCAGAAATAAATGACGATTATTTAGAAGAAGTAAGAGGAGAAGAAAATTATATAGTTTAGAAAAATTAAATATAATGTTAATTTACATAAACTATATTTTTAGGAGCGATTATGATTACTTTGGTTGTAGGTGGAGCTAAAAGTGGAAAATCAATGTTTGCGCAAGATTTAGCAAAATCTTTAGAGAATAAAAATGGGAAACTATATTATATTGCAACTATGAATCCATATGATTTAGAAGATTTAAAAAGAATAGAAAATCACTTAAATGAAAGAAAAGGATATGGATTTAATACAATTGAAGAACCAGTTAATATGATAAATGTTGCAGAAGTATTAGAAAAAGAAGATACAGTTTTAATAGATAGCATTACATCTATTGTTACAAACTCTATGTTTAAGGGAAAAGAATTTATTAAAGAAGTTAGTGAAGAAATAATATATGGATTAATAAATATTACAAAAAAATCAAAGAATGTAGTTTTTGTTTCTGATTATTTATTTAATGATAGTATATTATATGATTGTTATACTGAAAACTTTAGAAAAGAGCTTGGCGTTATAAATAGGGAATTAGCTAAAATAGCAGACGTTGTAGTTGAATGCTCTTATGGAAATGTAATTTATCATAAGGGGTTTATGGATATTTATTCCAAAAGTATAATGAATGAATAAAGGAGAAAACAATGAAAAAATATTATAAGGGATTATTAATGGCTATAAGTATGTTTACCATTATTCCATTACCACATTATGAATGGGATGATGAAGGTGGTAAAAATATAATGAAATTTTATCCTATCATAGGTTTAATTGTTGGACTTATATGGTATTTTAGTTATAAGTTATTATATTTAATAGGGGTAAGTACTATGGTAGTAGCAGCAATAACTATGATAGTACCTTTTTTAGTAACAGGAATGCTACATTTAGATGGATTTATGGATGTTTGTGATGCACTTTTATCTAGAAGAGATAAAAATGAAAAACTTAGAATTTTGAAAGACCCTCATACTGGAGCTTTTGCTGTAATATCTGTAGTTATGTTGTTTACAGTTAATTTTGCAGCATTATATACTATCGTAGATAATAATAAGAATTTAGTAGGATTAATTTTAATACCTATAATTTCAAGAAGCTTAATAGGTTTTTTATTATTAAATAAAGAGTCTATGAAGGAGAGTTCTTTAGGTGCTTTTTTTAAACAAGGAACAGGAAAAGTAGATAAAGCGATACTTTTAAGCTTTTTAGTAATAACAACAGTAATAGCTATGATTATTTTTAATTTTTATGGAATAATACTTTCAGCTGTAATGATAATTATAAGTACATTATTAGTAAATAATGCTTGCAAGGAGTTTGATGGTATATCAGGTGATAGTGCAGGTTATGGGCTTGTTATTGCAGAGTTAATTGGAGTTTTAATATTAAGCATAATTTAGTATTTTATAATTTGAGAATAATATACTTAGTAGTTATAGATTAAAAGTAATTATATAGATTATTATTTGGAGGTGTGTAACTTGATTTTGATTTTTGGTGGTGCCTATAATGGTAAGTTAGAATTTATTAAAGAAAAATTTGAAGTTAGTGATGATGAGATATTTTATTGTACTGATAGTAAAATAGACTATTCAAAAAAAGTAATTTCAGGATTTCATAAATTTACATATAGTAATGTTTTAAATGAAATAAATTCATTACAGTATATAAAAGAAAATATGAATTTATTTCAAGATAAAATTATAGTTTGTGATGAAATATCAAGTGGAATAGTTCCTTTAAAAAAAGAAGATAGAAAGTGGAGAGAAGAAACAGGAAGATGTCTTCAATTTTTATCAAAAGAGTCATCTAGTGTATATAGAGTGTTTTGTGGTATACCAACAATAATTAAAGGTTAATTACTTTATTAACTGACAATATTATTTGTTGGTTTTTCTTTTTATCAATATAAATAGATATATTTCTTAAACTTTTATATGCTTTTGAGATAAAGTGTTAGTTGTACAATAGGTTTAAAAATGATATTCTCGTAAGAGATAATTGTAAGGAGAATAAACTTATGGAAAATTTGATTGTATATTTAATTAGACATGGAAAAACAGAGGCTAATGAGAAACATCTTTATTGTGGTAAAAGTGATATATCTTTAAATGATAACGGCATAAGTGAATTAAGGGAATTGAAGAGTAGAATTAACTATCCCAATTGTAAGATGATTTTTAGTAGTGGGGCTAAAAGGGCAAATGAAACAATAAATATTTTATATCCAGCAGTTGAGTATAAGGAGATATCAGAATTTTGGGAATACGATTTTGGTGACTTTGAAATGAAAAGTTACGATATGCTTAAGGACAACAAGGACTACATAAATTGGATAACTGATAGAAATGGACAAGTATCATGCCCAAAGGGTGAAAGTAAAATTCAATATAGAGAAAGAATTAAAAAATCTTTTAAGAAATTTATTGAAAAATCTTTTGATGATGAAATTGAAGCAGTGTGTTTAGTTTGTCATGGTGGAACAATAGGAACTATACTAGAGATTTTTTATGATAATAATAAAAGCTTTTATGAACATCAACCAGCATGTGGAAGGGGATATAAAATTAATATAGAAAAAATATCAAAAAAAGATTTTAAAATTATAAAGATAGATAATATTTAATTATAGAAAGGTTAGAAAAATGATGCAAATAATAATAGGATTTTTATTAGACTTAATAATTGGTGATCCACAAAATCCAATTCATCCAATAAGATTAATAGGTTCATTATGTAGCTATACCGAAAAAATATTTAGAAAAATATTGAGAAATTATTTAAAATTAGCAGGATTATTAACTTGGATAATAGTAGTTTTAGTTGTATTTTTCTTTAATTATTTATTGCTAAAAGGAGTAAATGCTATTAGTCCAATTTTATCCATAATACTAGAAGCTATTATGATTTATTTTTGTATAGCAACAAAAGCACTTAAGGATGAGGGCTTAAAAGTAGTTAAATTTATAATAAATAATGATATAAAGGGAGCAAGAAAGCAATTATCTTATATCGTAGGTAGAGATACTAATAATTTAGATAAAGAAGCGATACTTAAAGCTGTTGTAGAAACGGTTGCAGAAAATATGTCAGATGGTGTTATATCACCACTTTTTTATGCTGGAATTGTGGGGGCACCTTTAGCATTTCTTTATAAAGCAGTTAATACTATGGATTCGATGTTTGGATATAAGAATGATAAATATATAGAATTTGGATATTTTCCAGCAAAATTAGATGATGTATTTAATTATATACCAGCAAGATTGACAGGATATTTTACTATTATAGTTTCATTTATTTTAGGATTAAACTATAAAAATAGTTTAAATATTTACAATAGAGATAAAAGAAATCATAGTAGTCCTAATAGTGCGCATCCAGAAGCGGCGGTTGCGGGAGCACTTGGAGTAAAATTAGGTGGAGCTAATTATTATTTTGGAAAACTTGTAGAAAAACCTACTATTGGAGATGATTTAGAAAGAGTGGATTTAAATAAAGTAAATATGACCAATAAGATTTTATATGGAGTTTCTATATTGGGGTGCACTATGGCAGTTATATTAAATGTTATAGTATCAAAATTGTTATAGAAAATAATGAAATGAGGTGTAAGTCTTGGCTATACATGGAGGAAATATTGAAGAAATAGGAAGAAAATATAAAATTAATTCAAAGGAAATTATAGATTTTTCAGCGAACATAAATCCATTAGGTTTAAGTAAAAGTGTGAAAAAAGCAATGATAGAGGCAATTGATAAGGTAGAAAGATATCCTGATATTACATATTATGACTTGAAAAACTCTATTAGTAATTTTGAAAATATAAGTAGTGAAAATATAAGTTTAGGTAACGGAGCAGCAGAAGTTATTTTTAATATAGTTAGAGCAATAAGACCTAAAAAAGCATTATTACCAGCACCTACTTTTTCAGAGTATGAAGAGGCAGTTTTAAGTATAGATGGAGATATAGCATACTATAACTTAAAAGAAGAAAATAATTTTAAGTTAGATAATAAATTTATTGAAGCAATAAAAGATGATATAGATATAGTTTTTATTTGTAATCCTAATAATCCAACGGGATTTTTAACTGATAATAAATTTATAGAAAAAGTTCTAAATAGAGCTTTAAAGACTAATACTGTAGTTGTTATTGATGAGTCTTTTTTAGATTTTATTAAAGAAAATAATATGTATTCAAGTAAAGAATTATTAAAGAAATATAAAAATACTATAATAGTAAAGTCATTAACTAAATTCTTTGCAATACCAGGAATAAGAATAGGATATGGATTATGTGAAAATAGAGAAATAAACGAAAAAATAAATAAGATTGTAGTTCCATGGTCTATAAATATAATAGCAGCTGAAGCAATTATCACAGCACTAGAAGATAAGAAATATATAGATGAAAGTATAATAAATGTAAATGAGGAAAAAATTTATTTATATAGTGCTTTAAAAAAGATAAGTAATATAAAAGTTTTTAATCCAAGTGTTAATTTTATTATGTTTAAGTTGTTAGATAATTTTGATTTAAAGGAAGAATTAATTAAGAAAAAAATATTAATTAGAAGTTGTAATAATTATATTGGATTAAATAATAGTTTTTATAGGGTTGCAGTAAGGACTAGAAAAGAAAATGAAAAATTAATTAGTGAATTACAAAAGATTTTATTTGACAAATAAAAGTAATGAATATATAATCAGTATGAAATTTAATCCATAATAGGTGACTTAAATCTTAATAGGGAATTAGGTTAAAATCCTAAGCTACCCCAGTAACCGTAATACTGACGAAATTCATTAAATTTGCCACTGCATTATATGCGGGAAGGTTTGGAGAGTAGGATGAAGTAAAGCCGGGAGACCTGCCTACTATGTAGAAAATATTATCTTCTGAGGGTGAGATAATAGGTACGAATAAAAGATGTTGCAAAATAAAAGTGATTATAGTAAATAGATTTAAGGTATAAAATTAATATTTTTAGATTGTTACAAGTAATTACTATAATTTTTAAATTATATTTTGCAGTAATTCCAATTTATTATGTATTTTAAAGTGCTCTCATAACTTGATGGCACTTTTTTTAGTTAGTAAAAAATATAGTTAGGAGAAAGTAAAAAGCTTAACTATTAACTTAAAATTCTAACTAAAATCAACCGCTCTAATATAAAAATTTAGGAGGCATAATAATGCAGAAAACAAGAAGAATAATATCATTAATGGCTACTTTTGTAATGGCTATGATGATATTTGTAGGATGTTCAAGTAAGCCTACAACAATGCAAGATAGAGAAGGAAATGAATTCAATGTTCCTACACAAGTTAACACTATAATATCTACTGCACCATCTAATACAGAAGTATTAGTAGCTTTAGGTTTAGCTGACAAATTGGTAGCTGTAGATAAATATTCAGCTGATGTTGAGGGGATAAGTGAAGATATACCTAAGATAGACTTTAGAAATCCAGATGCTGAAGCTATAATTGCATTAAATCCAGATATAGTTATTGCATCAGGGCATAATAAAGCTGGCGATGAAGATCCATTTGCTTTAATAAAAGAAGCAGGTATTCCAGTAGCATATATTCCAAGTAGTTATAGTATTGATGGGATATATGGAGATATAGAATTTATAGCAAGTTTAACTGGAACTGAAAAAGAAGGAACTGAATTAGTTAATTCTATGAAAAAAGAAGTTGAAGCTATAAAAGCTATAGGAGATACTATAACAGATAAAAAGAATGTTTACTTTGAAATAGGTTCAGGGTCTGGTCTTTATACATTTGGAAATGAAACGTTCTTAAATGAACTTATAGAGACAGTAGGAGCTACAAATATATTTGCTAATGAAAATTCATGGATAACAGTAACACCAGAAGCTGTTATAGATGCTAATCCAGATGTTATTTTAGCAAATACACCAGGAACTAATGAAGCAGGAAAGACTGCAGTTGAAGATATAATGAGCAGAGAAGGTTGGGACACGATAAATGCTGTAAAAGATGGAGATATTTATCAAATAGATAAAAATTCATCTTCAAGACCTTCACAAAATGTTATAAAAGCATTAAAGGAAATAGCTAAGGCTATTTATCCAAATGAATACAAAGATTTCTAAAAATAAAATATTATTAATACTGTCAATTCCCCTAGTATTATTAACTATATGTATTGGAACTTCCATAGGAAGTTCCAATATTAGCATATTTGATACTTTTTCTATACTAGCTAATAAATTTTTTAGTGTCCCATTATTAGAAGGAATTGATCCAAAACAAGTTGCTATTATATGGAATTTGAGATTGCCAAGAGTATTACTTGCATTTATTGTTGGGGGTTCTCTTGCAGCTAGTGGAGCAATAGTACAATCAGTATTAAAAAATCAATTAGCATCTCCCTATACATTAGGATTATCTTCAGGAGCATCATTAGGAGTAGGATTAATAATTGTTACAGGGATATCAATACCTTTCTTAGGAAGATTAACTATGCCTGTAGTTGGTTTTTTATGCAGTTTAATAACTATGGTAATAGTGCTTAAATTTACAGAAAAAGTAGATAAAGGAATGTCTAATACAACTATTATATTAGCAGGTATGGTTTTATCTTTATTCTTTAGTGCTACACTTACAACAATTTCAGCTTTAGCTTCAGATAAGATGGAAAGTATAACTATGTGGTCTATGGGATCATTTTCTATGAGAGGATGGAGTTATGTTAAAGCTGGTATTCCATTTTTTATTATAGGAATCTTAGGAGTATCATTTTATTTTAAAGAAATGGACGTTTTAACTTTTGGAGAAGAACAAGCAAAGACTATAGGCGTAGATACGAATAAAGTTAAGAGAAGATTATTTTTATTTGTAGCAATACTTACAGGTAGTGCAGTTGCACTTAGTGGTACTATAGGATTTATTGATTTAATTGCACCACATGTAGTTAGAAAATTATTTGGTTCAAAACATTCTTATGTAGTACCAATGTCAGTAGTTTTAGGTGGATGCATGATGATAATTACAGATTTAGTTTCACGAACTATAGTAGCACCTTCAGAACTTCCAGTTGGAGCAATAACTGCATTAATTGGAGGACCATTTTTTGCTTATATATATTTTAAAAAATCAAAGTAGGTGAGATATATGCTAGAAGTAAAAAGCGTAAGCTGTGGATACGATAGTGAAGATATTGTAAAAAATGTAAGTTTTAAAGTTGAAAGAGGAAATAATCTTTGTATAGTAGGACCAAATGGTTGTGGAAAAAGTACGCTTTTAAAATCCATAGCGAATCTTCTAGATTATAGGGGAAATATAACGTTAGATTCTAAAGAGATGAGCAAATTAACTAGAAAAGATTTAGCTAAGAATGTAGCTTTAATGTCTCAAGCAAGCAATATTTATTTTTCTTATACAGTTTATGAAACAGTATCCCTTGGAAGATATGCACATATTAAAGGTGTATTTTCAAAGATAGGCAAAGAGGATGATGAAATAATACTAAAAAGCATTGAAAATGTTGGTTTGTTAGATATAAAGGATAAACTTATAACAGAGTTGTCTGGTGGGCAGCTTCCAAGAGTATATTTAGCAAGAGCATTTGCACAAGATCCAGATATAATTCTTTTAGATGAACCTACAAATCATTTAGATTTAAAATGTCAAATTGAAATATTAGATTACTTAAATAAGTGGACTAAAGAAAATAATAAAATTGTAGTAGCAGTATTGCATGATTTAAATTTAGTTCAAACTTTTGGTGAAAAAGTAATAATGATGAATAATGGAAAAATAGTTAGTTCAGGTACCCCTAAAGAGGTATTAAATAATGATAAGCTTAAAGATGTGTATGGAGTAGATGTAAAAGGATTTATGATAGAAGCTTTAGAAAAGTGGAAATAATTAAGTTTTAAAAAATTAGTTTATAAGGTTTAATAATTAAAATAAATTAATGCAATATAAATATCTAATATAAATAATAAGCTGTAAGTAGGTTAGTATTTATATTAGATATTTTCTAATATTATTAGAACTTCTATTAATAAAGAAAGGATAAAATTATGAGAAAATTTATAATGTCATATAGTTGTGGAAAAGATAGCACGTTAGCTTTATATAGAATGATAAAAAATGGACATATTCCAGCTTCATTACTTGTAACAGTAAATAAATCAGAAAATAGATCATGGTTTCATGGAGTACCGGAAGCGTTAATAAAAAAAGTATCTAACTCGTTAAATATTCCAGTTATATTAGTAGAGTCAAAAGGGGATAATTATGCAAGCACGTTCACTGAAGCTTTAATACATGGTAAAAAGAATTTAGGAGTTGATTCATGTATATTTGGTGATATTGATTTAGAAGAGCATAGAACGTGGTGTACAGATAGATGTAATGAAGCTGGAATAGAAGCTATTTTCCCATTATGGCAAGAAGATAGAGAAGAACTAGTTTATGAGTTTATAGATTCAGGATTTAAAACAGTAATTAAAAATGTAAAACTTCAATGTATGGGAGAAAAGTTTTTAGGTAAAATTCTAACTAGAGATGTAGTTAAGGATATAAAAGGAACAGGATCAGATGCATGTGGAGAAAATGGTGAATATCATACATTTGTTTATGATGGACCTATTTTTAAATATCCAATTAAATTTAAAACTAATGGAATAGTAAAAAATGAAACCCATGGATTTTTAGATATAGAGGAAATATGTAATGAATAAGATAATGGTTTTAGGAACAGCTTCATCAGTTGGGAAAAGTACAGTAGCTACAGCTCTTTGCAGATACTATAAAAAAAGAGGATTTAAAGTAGCACCTTTTAAAGCATTAAATATATCGCTTAATTCATATGTAACAGAAGAAGGATTAGAGATGGGCAGAGCACAGGTTGTTCAAGCAGAGGCTTGTGAAATAAAGCCTGTAGCTTTTATGAATCCAGTTTTATTAAAGCCAAGCGGAAATGGTAAAACTCAAGTTATAGTTAATGGAAAAGTAAAGTGCACTATGGATGCTTATAAATATAAAGATTTAAATAGGGAACTAAAAAGTATAGTAAAAGAAACTTTTGATAAATTTTCAAAGGATTATGAAGTTATGATTTTAGAAGGTTCAGGAAGTTGTGCTGAAATAAATTTAAAAGAAACAGATATAGCAAATATGTCAATGGCAGAAGCTGCCGATGCTGATGTAATATTAGTTGCTGATATTGATAGAGGTGGGGTTTTTGCTTCTGTAGTTGGAACATTAATGCTTTTAGAAGAGGATGAAAGAAAAAGAGTTAAAGGTGTTATTATAAATAAGTTTAGAGGAAATGTAGATTATTTTAAAGATGCAATGAAACAACTTGAAGATATAATTAAAATACCTGTCCTTGGAGTATTACCTTACTTTAGCTTAGATATTGAAGATGAAGATAGTGTTACAGAAAGAATAAAAAATAAAGCTATTAAAGGGTTAGATATTGCGGTTATAAGATTACCACACATGTCTAATTTCACTGATTTTAACCCATTAGAAATAATGGAAGACGTAACTTTAAGATATGTGGAAAATTTAGAAGATATAAAAGAGCCAGATATTATAATATTACCTGGAACTAAAAACACTATAAATGATTTAAGAGAAATAAAGTTAAGAGGTATATTTGATAAAATAAATGAATTAAAAGAAAAAGGAACTATTATATTTGGTATTTGTGGTGGGTATCAAATGTTAGGTAAAAACGTAATAGATATAAATGGAATTGAAGGAGAAGTTACATCAGAAAAAGGATTTGGATTTTTAGATATAGAAACTATATTTGATGAAGAAAAAAGAACAAAGCAAATGATAGGAACTATACAAAGTACTGGAAAGCTATTAAATGGATTTAATGGAACAAATGTTACTGGATATGAAATTCATAATGGAGTAACAAAAGTATTTACTAAAGATTGTATTTTTATTAAAGGAAGTAATGAAGAGATTTTAGGAGTTCATAATGAAGAAGGAAATGTTTTTGGAACATATCTTCATGGAATATTTGATGAAACTAATTTTTTAAATCAATTTGTTAATAGTATTAGGAAATATAAAGGCCATGTAATTTGTGAAAGAGAAATAATAAATTATAGAGAGTATAAATTAAGTCAGTATGATGAATTAGTGAAGCTTTTTGAAGACAATATAAATATGAAAAGAATTATATAAGTTACTAGAAATAATCTTATATTAAAAAATCGCATCTATAATTAGGATGCGATTTTTTTTAGATATTTATAGAATATAGCACATAAATATAATATATTGCTGAATATTAATATGAACCTTCTAATAAAAAATAGAATATGCTACAATTTAAAAGAGATAATTTACATAAATTTCAAAATATGGGTAATTGATAATGTAAATTAACAAAGGTATATAAGAATGGAGAATCTGTTAAGCTGATATGAAAAAATAGCT
>NZ_KB291655.1 GCF_000320405.1 Clostridium celatum DSM 1785
CTACGGATCAGTTTCTAGAGGATTCTATATTAGTAATGTTGATAAAAACTTAATTAAAGCTAAATTTGATAATGGAGTTTTAAATATTGAGTTACCTAAAAAAGAAATCTCTTCAAACAATAATAATAGGATTTTGATAGAATAACCCAATTAATTAATTCTTGTAGAAAGAAGGTGGTACCAAAGTTTCATCAAAAAAGCAGTTGCATATTTACTTTGCAACTGCTTTTTTTCTCCCAATAATAAGCTCTATTTATTTTCGTTATATTTTATTACACACTCTTTACAAATACATGCTTTCCCTTTTAAGTTTTCTGGTATTTGTTCTCTTAATTCTTTAGGAACTTTAATATTTTCACACCAACATCCTCCATGAGATAATCCTTTTTCATATGCACAATTATTAGGCTTTCCACAAAGAGGACAAATATTTTTATTAACTTCCATTATTACCACCATTCTTTCCTTTTTAAAACATTCTTGAGTTTTTTATATTATATCCTAATTTTTTTATTTATTAAACTGAAAAACTTTTCTTGAATTTACTACTGCCATTTTTGAAGAAGCAAATGCAGCTATTGGTATAGATAAAACAAGTGCAATTCCTCCCGCTAGCCCTTGAATAATCTCAATTACTATAACATCAATATTAATTAATTGCATATATGGTAGATTATACATAAAATAAATAACAACTATATTAATACTACTTCCTGTAAATGCTAATATTAATGTATTTGTCATTGTTCCCATTACATCTCTTCCAATGTTCATTCCTGATTTAAATAACTGTGAGCTAGTTAACTTATTATTTATTTCATTCATTTCAAATATAGAAGATGTTATAGACATAGTAGTATCCATTATTGCTCCTAATGAGGCAATAATTATTCCTGCAAATAAAAGTTCCTTTACTCTTAAAGAAGTATTTTGTGCAACAAATAATAAATCTTGAGCCTCATTTGTATTAAAACTTGAAATATTAGTTATAACCCCAAATAAATAAGCTAATACTCCTGCAATAGCAGTACATAAAATACAACTTAAACATGCAACTACTGTTTTCTTACTAAATCCATTAAGGGATAACATAGTAACTCCAGTTGATAATATTACTATAACTATTGATGCTATTATTGGATTAATACCCCTTATTATTAAAGGAATAAATAAAAATATTACACATACCATAGTAACTGCTAAAGAAAATATTGATTTTATTCCTTTTAATCCTCCTATAAATATTACAATAAGCATAAATATAAATACTAAAGTATAAATTGCAGTTTCTCTACTATAATTCACAATAACAGTTGTAATAAAATTATCATAACTTGAAATTATATATTTTGTTCCAACCTTTGCTGGTTTATTATCAACTCTACCTATAAAGTTATTTACAGAAACTATTTCATCTTTTCTTTCTCCACTTATAATCTTAAGCTCTAAGTTTTGTTTACCTATATTGATATACGGAAAATCTGGGTCTGGCTCTAGCTCTTCAGAAATTATGTTTATAACCTCTGCTTTTGCATATTCAATTCCTACAGGTCTATCTTCTGGTTTGTTATAACTTAAGGTTTTATTAAATATAATCAAAAATATAAAAAGCGATGCTATTGATATTATCCAAATTATGTTCTTCTTATTTATTTTAAAATTTTCTTTTTTTAATTTAACCATAAGTAAATTCCTCTTTACTATTAAATTTATTTAATTTCTCTTCTTTTTATATAATTATAGTTAATTTAAATTTAGCTAGTTATTTTAATAACTCCGTCCTTAACATTTAATTTCCCATAGTTGTCCTTTGTAGATAAAGTAGTTTTATCACTATCACCATTTACAGTTGCAAAAACGGCCTCTTCAATTTCAATAATAAGTTTATCACTTGGAATAACAGAATCTTTAAGCTTAAATACTAATTGAAATGGTATATCTTTTTTATCAACTTCAAATCCACTCTTAACATACGCATTTTTTCCTGCAGTAGTATCTAAATACATAGCTTTTATTACTCCATCTTTATTTGCCACATCTTTATTAAAGGTCCATTGTGGAATTTTATAAGAAGGTACACCATCTCTCTCTGGATCATAGTCATTATATGTTTCCATTGTACCTATATTAATTCCAACAAACTCTAGCTTATTATTATTAAACTTTATTGATACACTTGCAGCAGGATATTCATTGTCAGGTAAACTACTTAATACTGCTGGTATAATAATTTCATCTTTATTAGTTACAGAAATTTTTTCATTAGGAACTTTTAATGTTAATGTAGGTGCTTTTGTATTATTAAAAATCACTATACATATTCCTAAAATTAATAATAAAATTCCTCCACCTATCCATAGTTTTTTACTTTCTTTTATCCTCATAAATTTATCCACTCCCTCTATTTATTTTCTCATCTATATGCATATAATACATTATTTGACTAACTGCTTCATTGAGGTTAATGTTAAATATAGGTAATAAAAATTTAACATTAATAACTAAAAAAGTATTACAAAATAGATACTTAAATCCTTTTGTAATACTTTCTTTTACATTGTTAAATTATTTACTTAAATATTATTTTGATAAAACTTTGAATTCTTTACCTGATACATAATTATCAACTATATCTATAGCATCTCTTGTATTAATTCTTCCATCAGCGCTTACATTTATAGTTATCATATTTTTATTATCTAAATTTGATTTTCTTAACCAAGTGCTTACTGCTAATAAAGCATCTTGTGCATCTATTCCATCATTATTAATATCACCAAATATTACTGATTCAGCTTGTTCTTTACCTTCTGTTAATGTATAGCCATTTATATTAGATAAACTTTCCAAAGTAGTCTCTTCTGATACTAATGCAACATAAGTTACCTTTCCTGTTTTGTCTGTAAATTCTGGACTATAGTAGAAAATATCTTCACCAAACTTAATATTTGTTGTATTTTCTACTAATGTAAATTCTGCTGCAACAGCCTTCATATTTTCAGGAATTACATCAACTCCTTCTGATACATAAAGCTCTCTTGCACTTACTTGTGCTAATTCTTTTTCTACAAAAGTAATAGTACTCTTAGCATTTTTAGTATTGTATTCTATATCAATATCATCTTCGCATCTTAATACTAAGTCAGACATCGTAATATAAGTTTTATCATCTTTAGATTTATCTTCTTTTAAAGCAACTGTTAATGTAACTGCATTTTTATCTCCTGCTGTATTATTAACAAAAATAGGTTCATCATCTAAGTTTGCAAGAGCAACACGTAATTTTCCATCAACAACATTATAATCCCAGTTATTTGCCTTAATAACCTTGTTATTTAACTGAACTTCTTTAACTTCTAAGTCTTCTGGAATATTGAATTCCATTTCTGCAGCTCGTATTACAGAGTCTGTTGGTAATTCATTAACTATAACTGGAACCTTAAATTCAACACCTGATTTACCTTCAACATTTTCAACATCTGACATACTAACTGTATAAGGACTTTCTTCTAAATCTCTAACAACAGTTAAAGTATCATATAAATATTTATCTGTTGTTATAGTATCTGTTGTAGTATCATACTTAAACATATATGTGTTTAGTGTAAATTCATTTTCAGAAACTTCTACTTCAACAATTACTTGTTCCTTCTTAACATCACTGCCTGTATCAGTTGAATTTACATCTAAAAATGAATATCCTGGTGCAAGTAAATCTCCATCCCCTACTGTATAATTCTTTTTAGAGTACCACTTTAATCCACCAGCATGTCCTCCAACCATATATAATGGTACATTATCTGGATCTTCTACTGATCCATCCTCATTTGTTATTACTTCTGCCTTATATCCATTTTCATCAACAAATCCTCTTGAGTAAACATGGTCATGTCCTTGCATAACTACATCAACATCTAATTCTGTAAATATTGGAGCCCAATATTTTCTTGCTTCTATTATATCTGAATCAGTAATGTGAGATGCACCTGTATATATTGATTTATGGAAACCAACAAATGTCCATTGCCCTCTTTCCTTTGCATCTTTAACTACTGATTCTAAATATTCTTTTTGTTCTAATCTTGCATCAGCATCATATCTTGCAGCTTCTAAATTTAACATTATAAATGTTGCTGGACCGTAATCATAAGAATATACTATATTACCTGCTTCTGCTGGTGCATTAATATGTCTAGTTAATGAATTGTTATCATGATTACCTTGTACTACAGAAACTAAATTATTTGCAAACATATCTTGTCCACCTGTAGGGAAAGCTCCATCATTATTAAATAACAACTCCCATTGAGTTTCACTTGTTGCCTTATCTGTTGTATCTCCTGCTAAGTATACAAAATCTAAATCTTCAATTTTATTTACTTCTGCCAATGTAGCTCCTAAAGCTTTTGCATTAGTTTCATTTGATACTTGAGTATCTGCAATATATGCAAATTTAATAGTTTCTTTACTTCCTATTGCAGGTGCAGTCTTAAATTTACCACTAAAAGTGCTTTCTCCTGTACCTACTGTATATTCATATTGTGTATTAGGTTCTAAATTATTTACTGATATTTTATGAAAATATTTATCCGCATTTCCTATTGAGTTTTCACCAAGTACAGTTATTTTTTCACTGTCACCAACTTTATTTAATACAACCTTAGTTTCTAAATCTGAATTTATTGTTGTATAAGTAAAATTAACTTCTGTTGATGGATTTTCGCCCATATGAACATTTACTTGCTTTGGCATTGAATTTTCTTTTTCATTAATTACTTCTTCAAAAACTTCATCTTCTTCCTGAGAAACTTCAATAATTGCTTCATTGTTTAAGTCTACATTTAATGCATATGCATTACTAATGCCACCTAACATTGTTACAGACATGGCCATAGCTATGGATAATGTTATAGTTTTATTTCTTTTAATCATAAATATTTTCCCCCTATAATCTATATGGTATATTTTGTTTACACAATAGATATTATTCTATCCACGTTAGAAATTTATTAAATAACTGTTAGTATTTGTTAAATATAGGTTTATTTTTTCTTTACATAAAAAATACCTCTTAGCTTTTTATCACTAAGAGGTATCTTTATATTATTAAATCTTTACTGCTTCTCTACTAACAATGCCTTTACTTTTTATATCATTTATATCAAATATATTATTACTTAAAATTTCATTTGTAACATCTCTATATTCCTTTGTACTTTTGCACTTTGGATCATATAAAGATATTGGTAGCCCATTTGTTTGACTTTTTACTATTATGCTACTTTGATGTATTTCTGTATCAAAAATCTTATATTGATAAGATGCCTTTATATCTTCTCTAAAGCTTTCACTTAACTTCGTTCTTGAATCTACTCTTGTTAATAAAATTCCTTCAACTTTTAATTTCTTATTAAATGTCTTTTGAATTATTTTTATTGTTTTTGATAAATTTATAAGTCCTTGCATATTAAATAAAGATGGTTCCATTGGTATTATTAAACTATCACTTGCAACTAATGCATTAATAGTAGTGATAGATTGACTCGGAGGACAATCTATTAATATAAAATCATAATCATCTTTTAAATTTTCTTCTTCTATTAATTTTCTTAATATTCTTTTACAATTTCTTATCTTTACTAAAGATAAATCAGCATTACTAACTGCTGAATTACTAGGAATTATATCTAATCCATCTAATGTTACACATTTTTTTATTGTTTTTCTTAAAGACTTTTTCCCCCTAAGGCAATTAAGTAATGAGTCATTATCTGGTTTAAATCCTATACTTGTTGTTAAATTTGCTTGATAATCATTGTCTATTACCAATACTTTATAACCTGAATTAACTAATTCTGCTGCTATGTTTACTACTGTTGTAGTTTTAGCACATCCTCCCTTTTGATTCCAAACACTAATAACTTTCATCTCTTTCTCCCCTAACCCTCATACCATTTTGTTTATTTTTTATTTTTTCTTACTATAGTTCCGTAATATACAATATTTTGGTGACTTAACTATATAGCACTTATATTATACCATATTTTAGGATTAATTGTAATATTTTTACATAGAATTTTAAAAATTTCGTTTTGATGTTATGTTTAATAAGTCTTAAAATTTTATTAAGTATAAATAATAACAATATAAGCTCCAGTAACATAAAAATAAATATGCTATAAAAGACCACCATACTAAAAAGTATGGTGGTCTTTATTCATTCTTTTAAATGTTTCACTAATATAAAATTTAATTAATTATACTAATATCTACTTAATCTTCTTTAAACATAGAAACTTTATTCTCTTCAATAATCTTAGATGTATCACTTTCCATAACATAAAAAGTTCCTTCAAAGTTAACTAATTGTTGTATATCATTTTTAAATGTCATCTTATCATAAATTCTATTTCCTGATAAAATACTACAATTAAATGTTGGTTCAGTTAAAATTCCATCTACAGATATATCCTTAGCTTTAACTATAATTTCTTTATCTATCTTATTTTCAATACATAAATTTAAATTTATTTCATCTTCTTCATTACGACTCATTCTAATAAAATAAATTCTTGCTTTATCTGTATCTATTATTATATCTCCATCAACTTCATCTTCATTATTAATACTTTCATTTTCAACTAAAGTACTATCTTTTTCTGCAACCTCTTCTTCTGAAGTTTCTTTTATTTCTTCTACAACTTCTTCTTCCTCTTGTTTATCATTATTTATTGGTGTAATTCCAGTAAACTCTTGTAATGTCTTATCATCACTTAAAACTTCTTTAAGTTTACTTAATTCCTTATTACATTTACTATAACAAGTATTTAATTCATCCCTTACCCCTTCATTTTCTAAATATAAATCAAGGGAATTATTATAAATTTCTATTAATGCATCTAAAGAATATGGGAAATCCTTATTTTCTTCTACTGTATTTTTAACAATTGTATATTCACCTTTATAATAATCATCTAAATTTTTCCCAAGGTTTAATAATGTTGTTTCTAATTCACTTCTTGCATTATTAAGAAATTCTACATCTAATCTTTCTTTACTATATGTGCTTAATAAATGTTCATCAATAGTATATCTTGAAGCTAAATTAAACATCTCATCTAATAATTCACTAGTTACTCCAAAACATTCTTCAACTTTAAATTCTTTTTTAACTGATTTATTTTTATTTCTACTAAATAATCCCATAGTAAATACTCCTTTGTTTTTATAATATCTACTTTAAACTATACTACATTAATTATTGTTTTGTCAGTTATTTATCATTTCACGTATTATGCTTGTATCATATTTTGCATCTAGTATATCTGTTGTTTCATCTGAATTTTCCATTACTATTATGGTAATATCATTTTTAGGATTATATTCTGTATTTGAGTTAAATCCATCTATTACTCCACTATGCCTTATAATGCCATCATTAATAAAAAGACCATAACCATAACCATCAACAGGAGTAATCATTTGTTCATATGATTCCTTTGATAAAATATTACCTTTATGTAACATTCTATTCCACCTAAACATATCATACACATTTGCATAAATATTACCTGCTGCATAAGTAAAGTCAGGATTAGCTTCTATTTCTCCTGATACATCACTTCCATGTCCTTTAGCATCTGATTCAACTGTCTTCATACTACTAGTTATCATTTTACATGGTTTAAATATATTTTGTTCTACATACTCTTCAAATGATAATCCACTAGCTTGTTCGATAATTAATCCAAGTAGATAATAATTGGTATTACAATAATCATAACATTCTCCTGGTTCAAAACATAAGTCAGTTAAATATAAACTTTTTAATATTGTATCTTCTGACCATCTTTCATCCTCAACATACTTATCAAAATAAGCATCATTTTCATAATCCTTTAGAATACTTAAACATTCTTCTGATTTCATAAATAAATCTATCTCATTAAGATAATCTGGAATACCTGATCTCATTTGTAATAACTGTTTTACTGTAATCTTGTTTGCATACTGATATTTTGGAAAATATTTATCTATTGTATCATCAAGATTTATTTTCTTTTCCTCTACTAATTGCATTATTGCTGCTGCTGTAAATTGTTTTGTATTTGAGGCAATAGCAAATCGTGTTGTTAGTTTATTTTCTCTATTTTCATCATAATCTGCATATCCATATGCTTTAGCAAATTTAATTTCATCCCCTTGTGCAACAAGTGCTACTCCTTGAAATCTTTTGTTAGCATATTCTTCATCTAAAAATGCTTCTACATCTTCATATCCTGATTTCACAATTTTTTCTACATCATCATATCCTTCATCTTCAGAAGTTTCTTCAACTTCATCTACATTATCATTTATATCACTAGTATTTACTTCTACCTTTTCACCCTTCTCTTCTTCATTAGATTTTTCCTGTATGCTTGATACTGCTGGATTTTCTGTAGCCTTTGTATCACAACCTGATAAAGTTACTACACAACTAATAGTAAGTGCAGTCATCAACAATATATATTTTTTCTTCATAAATTTCCCCACCATTTTTATATTTTACTACTGATTATTGATAATAAAATTTTCATTAATTTATTCCTAATAAATTATATCTAGTAGTTACTATCTTATTATACTACTATTATACATAATTTTTTTATAAATTTAATTGGTATTTTTTTATTATGTTATAAATTTAGTAATTTATAATCTCCATACTGTAGCTTTAAAATAAACATCTCTTTTTAAGCAATTTAATTAATATTTATGAATAAATATTATATATAGTTAATTGCGTAAGGAGATGATATAAATGACATTAGACGAATTAGTTGTAGGAAAAAGTGCCACAATTGTAAACGTAGGTGGATATGGTTCATTAAGAAATCACCTTCTTGATATGGGTCTTACCCCGGGAACACAGGTTTCACTTATAAAAACAGCTCCTATGGGTGATCCTATTGAATTGCGTTTACGTGGATATGAACTTACATTAAGACTTGAAGAAGCTTCTAAAATAGAAATTACTGATATTCATGATACAAATCATATCAAAAGCTTTAAAGAAAGAATTGAAGATATCCCCCATCCGCAAGTTGGTGAAATGGGAATTTATCATGTAAATAAAAAAGGCGATGAATTATCTGCTGGTGATCCTTTAAGCTTTGGCTTAATTGGAAATCAAAATTGTGGAAAAACTACACTTTTTAATCAATTAACTGGAAGTAATCAACATGTAGGTAATTTTCCTGGTGTAACAGTTGATAGAAAAGATGGTATTATTAGAAACCATCCTGAAGCTACAGTTACAGATCTTCCTGGAATCTACTCTCTTTCTCCCTATACCGATGAAGAAATAGTTACTAGAGATTTTATCATTAATAATAAACCTAGAGGTATTATAAATATTATTGATGCAACTAATATTGAACGTAATCTTTATTTAACTATGCAATTAATTGAAATGGATCTTCCTCTCGTTATTGCACTTAATATGATGGATGAAGTTCAAGAAAATGGTGGAACAATTAACATTAATTTATTAGAACAAACTCTTGGTGTTCCTGTTGTCCCAATATCTGCATCTAAAAACATGGGAATTAATGAATTAATTGAACACGCTATACATGTTGCCCGTTACGATGAATGTCCAGGTAGATTAGATTTTTGTGATGAAACTGCCTCCTTAGAGCAAGCTGCCATTCATAGATGTATTCACGCAATATTACATTTAATTGAGGATCATGCTAATAATGCAAAAATTCCTGCAAGATTTGCTGCTACAAAACTTGTTGAAGGTGATCCTATCATTTTAAAAGCACTTAATCTAGATGATAATGAAAAGCAATTGCTTGAACATATTATTATTGAGATGGAAAATGAAACTGGAAAAGACAGACAAGCTTCTCTTGCTGATATGCGCTTTACTTTTATTACTAATGTATGTGATAACACAGTTATAAAGCCATTAGAAAGTAAATCTCATATGCGTAGTGTTAAAATTGATAATATACTTACTGGAAAATATACAGCTATTCCATCTTTTATAGCTATTATGTCTCTAGTTTTTTATCTTACATTTAATGTAATTGGCGCTACATTATCTGATTTATTAACACTTGGAATTCAGTGGTTCACTGATGTTTGTAACAATGCATTAACCTCTTACGGGCTTAATGAAGTAGTACGCTCTCTTGTAATTGACGGTATTTTTGGTGGAGTTGGAAGTGTACTTAGTTTTTTACCTATTATAGTTGTCTTATTTTTCTTTTTATCTATATTAGAAGATAGCGGATATATGGCAAGAATTGCTTTTGTTATGGATAAACTCCTTAGAAAAATTGGACTTTCTGGTAGAAGTTTTGTACCTCTTCTTATTGGATTTGGCTGCTCTGTTCCTGCAATTATGGCTACTAGGACACTTTCATCTGAGCGTGACCGTAAAATGACAATGTTATTAATTCCATTTATGAGCTGCTCTGCAAAACTTCCAATTTATGCACTATTTACTTATGCATTTTTTCCTAAACATCGTGCTTTAGTTATGGTAATTTTATATTTTTCTGGAATCATTGTTGGAATTTTATTTTCTTTACTTCTTAAAAATAGTGCCTTTAAAGGAGAGCCAATACCTTTTGTAATGGAATTACCAAACTATAGATTTCCTAGTCCTAAAAGTGTAGGTCAATTAATATGGAGTAAAGCAAAAGACTTTATAACAAAAGCATTTACTATTATTTTTATAGCAACTATTATTATTTGGTTTTTACAAACCTTTGATTCAAAATTAAATGTAGTAAGTGATTCTAAGTTTAGTTTATTAGCATCAATTGGTGGATTTATATCACCTTTATTTACTCCTCTAGGCTTTGGAGACTGGAGAATATCAACTGCATTAATTACTGGCTTCACTGCAAAAGAAAGTGTAGTTAGTACATTAACAGTATTATTAGGTGGTGATACATCTACTTTATCTACTTTATTTACACCATTTACAGCATTTGTATTTTTAATATTTACATTATTATATACTCCTTGTGTTGCTGCAATAGCTTGTATAAAAAGAGAGTTAGGTTCTAAAAAAGCTGCTATCGGTATAGTTATAATGCAATGCTGTATAGCTTGGCTTGTATCATTCTTAGTACGTATAGTAGGAATACTTTTGGGTTTTGCATAAAAAATAAAGCAGTTACTAAATTTAATGTTGTAACTGCTTTTCATTACTTTTAACTTAATCCTTTGTTACTACCTGGAATATTTATATCTTCACCTTCAAGCTTTTCATGAGCAATTTCCTCTATATCTATTAATCTTTGCTCTTGCTGTATTTCCTTATAAAACTCATCCTTATTTTTATTTTTTTTACTCACAAATAACACCTCTAATATAACTTTCTCTTTTATTTACTTTAATATAATTTTTATTATTTGCTATTTGGGAAATATTATTTATAGTACTAAAACTTCTTCATTGTTAATAAAATATTTATCATTATTAGAATACCTTTTTATTTTTAAGTATACTACAATTTTATATACTAATTATCTTTCATATATTGTATCGATACATTGGTATAATTATTTTATTTATTGTATTTTATTACTATAAATTTTTTTTGGGGGTTATCATGTCAAACAAAAATACTAATACTAGAGATATTACTAAAATTGCAATAATGGCTGCTCTTGTTTTTGTAGCAACGTATTTAATTAAAATTCCTTCTTTAAATGGCTATGTTCATTTAGGAGATTCAATGATTTTTATAGCTGTATTACTTTTAGGAAGTAAAAAAGGTGCTTTAGCTGGCGGTTTAGGGGCTGCTTTATGTGACTTATTAAGTGGTTATATGCAATATATTATTCCTACATTTTTTATTAAATTAATTATGGCTTTAATTATGGGAGTTATTGCAGAAAAACTAATTACTAAAACAAAATTTAGCTGGATTATTGGTGCCATCATCGGTGGTGCATTCCAAGTATTTGGATATGCCTTGGTAGAAACAATACTGTATGGCTTTGCTGGTGCAATTGCTTCTGTTCCAGGAAACATTATTCAATCTGTATCTGGCGTTATTATAGCTACAGTTTTAGTTATTATACTTGAAAAATCTCATGTGTTAAAAAAATTAAAAAATGTATAACTTATATATAAAAATGCTGTGCAAACATCTTATGCTTGTACAGCATTTATTTTTTATATGAAGTGATTATCAAAATAACATTTTCTAACACTTTACATATTTAAACTACTTCTATCATATCCACTTGAAATGTATATAATTTAATGATAAAGTTTATTTACAGATGTATATACACAATCGAAAGGGGTAAAAAAATGAAAAGATTAAAAGAATACTTAAATCATATTTTTATTGATGGATTAAGCGGTATGGCATTAGGGTTATTTTCAACCTTAATAATAGGAACAATAATACAACAAATAGGTAATCTTATTCCTGGAAATATAGGAGATATTATTTATCTTTTAGGCAAGATTGCTGCATCTACTACTTGTGCTGGTATAGGTGTAGGTATTGCTTATAAATTTAAAGAAAGCCCACTTGTAGTTATATCTGGAGCTGTAGCTGGTATGATTGGTGGGTTTGCAACTAAAATTCTTGCAGGAAGTATAATGACCGATACTGGTGCAATATTACTTGCAGGTCCTGGTGAACCCCTGGGAGCTTTTATTGCTGCTATAGTTGCTATAGAAATTGGACATGTTGTTTCTGGCAAGACAAAGGTCGATATAATTATTACTCCACTAGTTAGTATTGCTTCAGGTGCTTTAGTTGGATTACTTCTTAGTCCTCCAATATCAAACTTTATGACTTGGCTTGGAAATATTATAATGTTAGCAACAGAGCAACAACCTTTTATTATGGGAATGCTTGTTTCTGTAATAATGGGAATATTACTTACTCTTCCAATAAGTTCAGCTGCTATTGGTGTTATTTTAGGACTTAATGGAATAACTGCAGGTGCTGCTGTTGTTGGATGTTGTTGTCAAATGGTTGGGTTTTCAGTTGCAAGTTATAGAGAAAATAAAATTGGTGGATTACTAGCTCATGGTATTGGAACATCAATGCTTCAAATACCTAACATAATAAAAAAACCTGTTATCTGGTTACCAGCTATTATTTCTAGCGCTATTTTAGGACCAATTTCTACAACAGTTTTTGGTATGACTAATAATGCAACTGGATCTGGTATGGGATCAGCAGGATTTGTTGGTCAAATAATGGCATATCAAACTATGATAGAAACTACTGCACCAAGTATAGTTATATTACAAATTCTTTTAATGCATTTCATACTTCCAGCCATATTAACTCTGGCAGTATCTGAATTTATGCGTAAAAGAGAGTTCATAAAATTTGGTGATATGGCATTAGACTTATAAAGAAGAGAAGTGTGGTATATTTACTCAAGTAATATAACACACTTCTCTTCATCATGGTTATTAGTGATTATTTCTTTAATTCTATTACGTTTTGGATTAATGCTTTACATCTACCGCAAGCTGTTCCTGCTCCAGTTATTTCTCCAACTTCTTCAACTGTTTCAGCTCCATTTTTAACAGCATTAACAACATCTTCTAAAGAAGTATTTTTACATCCACATACAGATGCTAATATTTTTTCAATTTCACCTGCACATCTACCACATCCAGTAGCTGCACCTGTCATTTCCTTTATTTCATCTAATGTACGTGCCCCTTGAATCATTGCTTTTCTTATAGTTATGTAATCAACATTTTTACAGTGACAAATTATTTTATTTCCAGCCATATTATTTCCTCCTATTTATATACTATGTGTATAATTTTATATCTTTTCTCATATATTCTATAATCATACATTATATTATTCAATATTTATTTTTAAATAATACTATTTAACCGTATATTATTATTTAATATTATCTATCTATATTTCCTTATATTCCAGCTAAAGAGTGTTATTATTTAATATTAAATATACTTTATCTGTAACATCTTTACCACATCCAATTAAAATATTACCAATAAAATTAGTAATTATATAAACAAATTCAAAAAAATCCGTAATAGCTTTTACAACTATTACGGAATATATATTTATTACTAGAACCCAAATGGAATTCCAAATGCGAAGAATCCTAATAAAAGAATTGTCCATCCGATTAAGAAGCTTACTGAATAAGGCATCATTAATCTTATCATATCTCCAATTGTGTATTCTGGCTTGTACTTTCTCATAAATACTAAGATAATACCTGCATAAGACATTAATGGAGTTATTATATTAGTTGATGAGTTTGCAACTCTATAAGCAGCAGCAACAACTTCTGGTGTCATATTTGAATTTACTTGATATAACATTGGTAAGAATATTGGTCCAAGTAACATCCATTTTGAAGTTAATCCACCAACAAAAAGATTAATTACAGCTGTTATTAATATAAATCCGATTATTAAAAGTATTGGGAATTCTGATAAGTTCATTGACTTTAATAAGTTTCCACCTAAGTATGTAATATACGTTCCAAGTCCACTCTTAGATAATAATGCTAAGAAGTTGTATGAGAAGAATGTTAAAACAAGTACTGATCCCATTGTTCCCATTTGCTTTGACATACCTTTAACTACATCATTAGCAGTCTTGAACTTTCCAACTTTCATACCATAGAATACACCTGGCATAAAGAATAAGAATGTTATTATTAATATAATATTATCCATAAATGGTGTTACTTTTGAACCATCTTCAGCTATATATGTTGCTAAAGGTCCGAAGTATAATCCTACTACACATAATGCTGCAATTAAGAATCCTAAACCTGCAAATTTAAGAGCTTTATTTTCAACTGGTTTAACTGTAAAGTCATCTAAATTCATATCTTCTGGAATTACATAACTTTCTTTTTCAAGTCTTGGCTTAATTATCTTTATAGTTACAAAAGCACCTATAGCTGCTAATAAGAAAGTAGAAGCAACTACAAAGTAATAATGCATTGTTGCTGGATTTAAAGCTTGTCCTGCTGCATTAGCAAAAGGAATACCTTGTCCTTCAGCAAATATCTTTGCATTGTTACCAATAATAATATCTATTGGTGTAGCTGGTATTAAGTTTGCACTAAATCCTGCTGATACCCCAGCAAAAGCAGCTGCCATACCAATAAGTGGGTTTTTCTTTAACCCTGCATATAATAAACCTGCTAAAGGTATTAAAATTACATAACCTGCATCAGTAGCTATACTACTCATTATTCCTAAAAATACTAATACTATTGGAAGCATTTTATCAGAAACTTTTAATCCAACCTTTTTAATTAATGTAGATAAAAGACCTGATTCTTCTGCAAGACCAACTCCTAGCATAACAACAAGAATTGTACCTAATACTCCTCCACCATATGCTAACCAGTTGTTAAGTAATGCATTTGAAAATATCCATTGAATATTTTCTGAATCAAACATATTTAAAATAGTGTGTGTTGTATAACTACCATCACCATTCATAACATCAAATGTTTTTCCTCCTAAGAAGAAAGTTGCAGCTAATACAACAACATAAAATATTGCAAATATAATAACTGGATCTGGTATTTTCTTCCCTATTTTCTCAATTAGAGAAACTTTTTTCTTCTCTTGTAAATCAATGATTTTTTCTTCTTTTCTCTGTTCCATTTTATCCCCCTAAGTAAAATATTATTTTAAAATTTTTTGTATTTTTTAAACAAAAATCGACATACCTTTTTAGAGTAACTTCTGTTTTTTTAATTTTATAGTTAATTTACTATTATTTTACTATACAATTATTAATTTATCAACCTTTTTCATGTTTTTTTTGCAAACTTATTTATAAATTCTTTTATATATTTAAATTTTAATAATCCATTCCCATATTTTTAACATCTATATTACTATTTATTCCATATTTTACTGTTATTATTTATATTTTATTACATTTTATTGAATTTTATGGAATATTATAGGGTGAAATCTGTTTTTCCACAAAAAACTCATGTCCATAAACAATTAATTCACAGAATAATTTTGTTATTAAATTTCATTATTAATATAAAGAAATTTATCAATATTTAAATTTATAAATATCAAAATTTATTTATCAAAGCACTTAATTTTTTAAATAAATTTTTAAAGAAATTACTTTTAGATAAAATATCTGTATTAAACAAACAGGATACCACGAAGATTAAATCCTCTTGGTATCCTGTTTATTCTTTATAAAAAAATTATAATTTTTTAATCATTACTTAATCTATAAATGTAACTACTTCCTCTAATGGTTTACGTGGTGGTGAATTTGGTGTATCATCTTCTGAAACTCCAAGAGATATCATTGCCATTAAGTTATAGCCTTCCTTATTAAAGCTAATAAGTTCCTCAATTTCGCTCTTTGAATGAGTTGGCCCTGTCATATAGCAAGTGCCATAACCAAGTTCTGTTGCTGCTAATAAAAAGTTTTCTATAGCTGCTCCAATTCCTTGAGCTGCTGAATTAGGAAATCTTAATTCATTAATAACATCTTCACTAGCATTATTATCTCTAAGAATTGTTTCTTCTACCATATAATATTCCTTTGAATATACAACAATTACTACAGGCGCATTTTTAAAACATGTATAATACGGCAATACACTCATCATTTGTTTTCTTTGTTTTTCTTCTTTAGCTATGTCTGCTAAATGAATATGATTCTTTGTAACTATATTTCCTATTTCATTTATTAAATCTTTATTTTGTATTACAACAAAATGCCATGTTTGCTGATTTTTTGGCGATGGTGCATGTGTTGCTGCATCTAACATTTTAATAATATCTTCTTTAGGAACATTTATCTCTTTAAATTTTCTAACACTCTTTCTTTGGTATATAAAATCTAAACTCTTCATTTGCTTTCCTCTCCCTAACTTATATAGTTTTTAATCTATTGAATTATATTATATATTAAAAACTATATAATTAACTAATACAATTTATAATATAAAAATTTATAAATATTTCTTAATAATTCCCAAATAAGATTATTTTGCTTAAAATATTTTTAAAATTTTTTAAATTTGGCTATTACATACCAATAAGGTTAATATTCTCACTATGAATTTTGTATTATCACTGTTACATTTTTGACCTTCTTTTACTTTAATCATATAATATAGTTGTACAAAGAGATAAGGAAAGTACAAAAAATAAACCAAATGAAAATTTATAGATTAATTCAAATAAAACATCTTTTTGTAATAAAAGATGTAAGTTCGATTAACTAAATTAAAATTTGGAATTTCATTTAAGGAGGTCTTTGTATGTTTGGTTTAGTACCTTTTAAATTTAGCAATGGAGAAAATTACAAAGGAGTATCATTAAATGACATGATTCAAGACTTCTTTAATGATGATATTACATCACCATTTAATAGTAGTTCAAGTTTCAAGACAGATATTAAAGAGACACCTGAAGAGTATATTATTCATGCTGAATTACCAGGAGTTGAGAAAAAAGATATAAATATTGATTATAGCAATAATTATTTAACTATATCTGCTGTAAGAAACAATGAAAATGAAGAAAAAGCAAATAACTTTATAAGGAAGGAAAGACATTATGGTAAAATTTCAAGGGAATTTTATATTGATAATGTAGATAAAAATAAAATTCAAGCAAAATTTGAAAATGGTGTTTTAAATATTAAACTTCCAAAGAAGGAGCACATTGCAAATAGTGATAGCAGAATTTTAATTGAATAATTTATAATTTAAATCCTGTAGTTTACTAAATTTTATTAACTGTTGTTTTTAAATTTAAAAATTAAATTAAAATAAATGAAAGAGAGTGATTTTATGACATTATTTACAAACAACAAACATCAAAACTATAGATTTGAGTATAAAAAGGACCATATTTTAATTGATAAATTCTATAACACAACTAATAAATATGCACCTTATACTTCTATACTTTCAAGAACTGACTTGACTGAAGATGAATTTAATAAAATTTGTGAAGATTGGTATGCTAGAAAAATGAGAGAAGAAGCTGCAAGGGCTGCACATAAACACGTTAGCTAATAATTAGTATTCTTATATTTGAATAATAAATAAATAAAAACTGCCGTAAAACCCTTTAGTTTTATGGCAGTTTTTATTATCTAGTTTTCTTTTAAACTAATCTTTTTTTCTTTTAAAAATTGCAACTCCGGCTGCAGTTAATAATCCTCCTATTGCAGCTATAACACCTGTTCCTACAACTGCACCAGTTTGTGGTAAATTCTCTGTTGGTTTATTTGGCTTTTCAGAAGTTTCTGGTTTTGATGTCTCTGGCCTTACTGGCGTCTCTGGTATTTCTGGAACTTCAGGGGTTTCTGGAACTTCAGGACTTTCTGGAACTTCTGGTATTTCTGGAATTTCTGGGACTTCTGGCGTTTCCACTGAATCTATAAATGCCTTTGTCTTTTCTATTAAATCCTCATATGCTAATACTTTTTCATCTTCAGTAGCCATATCTGAAGCTAGTTTTTCCTTTATGTTTGCTAAACTTTCTTCTAAAGCAATTCTTTCCTCAGTTACTTTTTCACTTTTTAATGCTTCTTCAGCTGTAGCTATGGCACTATTAATTTTTTCCATTATTGAATCTAAAGATACAAACGTAGGCTTAATTTCAAATATTTCTGGTCTTCCAGCATCACTTTCCCATACTAACTTAACAGCTACTATATTTCTTGGATTTTCTAAATGTAACTCTTTTAATGCTTCATCTAAAATTCCAAGTTCTATTGTTTCACCATTAATTGTTTCTGCAATAACTTTTGCTCCTGATATATTATCTGCACCTTGAACCACTGTAACCTTTGAAGTTAATTTACCATCAAATATTCTATAAGTTAAAGTGTCTCCTGCTACTATATCTCTAGTAGGTATATAAGCTGTATTTAAGTCATTATCTCTTATATTTTCAGTTCTATCTACATAAGTTCCGCTTGCTGTTGCACTTGTCTTATATTCTTTTTCTGTTGTATTTACAGCAATCATTCTAACTCTTGTCCATGGAAACTCTTCATTTCTATCTGAAATAACTCTCACATATCTTACATTTATGTCTAAGTCTTTAATTAAAGTTTCTGGTCCTGTGATTACTCCTACCTTAGTCCAGTTTTCTCCATCTACTGAATACTCTACATCTCCTGAAAGTATATCAGCTCCTGGTCCTTGAACTATTCTAATATCTCTTACATGCTTAACCTTTCCATAATCTAATTGAACAAATTCTCCTTCAAATATATCGTCTGAACACACAAATTGAGATGATATATCATTGTCAGCTGCATATCTTGGATGTATAAGATCATTTGTACTTATACGTCTATTAGTTGTAACTTCTGCAATATCAAATCCTTCAGTATATACCTTAATATTTTCTATGTTAACCTTTGTATCATTAATAGCTTTTATTCTAAAGTACTTTCCTACTACTGGATCATCAACTCTAAATGATGTTCCTTCGGCTACCTTTTCCCATTGAGCATTATCAATTGAGCTTTCTATAACAAAATCAGATTCATTCATATTTCCATTAGCAGTTACAGCAACTATATGTTTAACATCATTTAAAGCTAAACCTATAGTATCACCAGCTTTTAATGATACCTCTCCTATATTTTCTACTAATGTTACTTCCTCTGTACCTTCTACACTTTTCTTAGCTATAGCTGTTTCTGATTTTATATTTCCTATAACATTTTCTAATGTTTTTCCTGTATTAACTTTAAAATCTCTTATATATAATTTCTTATCTGAATCTTCAGTAATTCTGTATCTTACATATCTAGCTTCTATATCGCATTCTGCTAATAAATCATATTGTCCATCATTAACTTTAAGTTCTGTCCAATTTTCTCCATCTACTGAATATTCAAGAACACCCGTTGTTACTATATCCTCATCATAGCAAGTTCTACCCATTGCTAAAAATACGTCTTTTATAGTTTCTACTTGTCCTAAGTCAAAGCCCATATATTCACCTGCTTTAACTGTTTCTCCAGATACAAACCCTGAATCATTTCTATCGTCAACAATATATTCTGGTAAATATATATCTTTTAAAAACCATTTATCTGTTGTTGGTCCTTCAATATTCATTATTGGGGTATAATTATATTTCTTCGTAAATATTTCATCCTCTAATATAGTAGTTTTATCATTGAAATACTTACTTCCAATATCATGAGATTCTTATAAATGGATCTACCACTTTTTCTGCAATTATACCTTCTAAAGAATCTAATTCTGCTAAAGCTTTCATACCTTCATATTTTTTATTCCAGAATCCAACCATATCATCATTTTGTATAGATTCAAGCATAGAAACTATACCTAATCCAACTTCTCCATACTTTTCAAACTTAACAAGTTGCTTTTCCATTTGAGATAATAATTCTTCATTATCTAACTTTTCTCTTAATGAATCAGGAGTACTGATCATTTTTTCAAATTCACTCTTTAAAGTAGCTAATTCAGAAGAAACATCTTCTCCATTATCCCATTTTTCCCACATTGTTTCTATAAAGCTATCTAATTCTGGCGAGTCTGGTCTACCTGTATCTAATCTAGTTGAATGATCTGCAACATATTTTAATTCTTCCTTTGCCTCTCCCCCAACTACTTTTAATGCATTATCCCATGATCTTTCATAATCATATGCTTTAGTATTCCACGCATAATCTGCACCTGTTAAAGTTGATATTTTTGATGCTTCTGCAAATCTCATTGGATTAATAATAAATCCTGACATTTTTTCATCTAAATTATTATCAAAACCATACATAGGTCCTAAGCCTAATTTATCTTCTTTATAATCATTAACAGGATAGTTCCACCATAACATCATTTTCTTGCCATATATATTTGTTACCACATCTACATCTTCCATAGTAACACCATGGGATGGTATAACATGATGACCTGTCCACATTACTTCTATATCTTCATCTAAAGTTTCAGCAAAATCTTTAGTATACTTCTGAATAGTTACTCCATCTAAATCAAACATTGATGTTTCCCAATATTCCTTTGGAACTGTAATTAATGATTTTACTCCATCTTTTACTTTTACAAACTCTTCATTAAATCTATTTAATATTTCTGCATGCTTATCACCTTGGCTATGTTCAATATCATCCCAAAGAATAGCAAATCTTCTAACACCCATCTCATATAATGTTTCACACTTATTTAATAGCGCTTGAAAATCTGCTTCCCCTTCTTCACCATCAAATTTAATATCTATTCCTGGTGATATAGCAAATATAAAATCAACTTTATTTTCATTAGCTGTATAAATAAGCTCTTGCATTCTATCTAATTCTGATTCTGGATATGGTTCTCTCCATAAATCTCTATGATATGGATCTGATTTTGGTGCATATATATATGCATTCATTTTATTTTCACCATACATTTTTAATTGATCTAATCTTTCTTCTTGAGTCCAAGGTGTTCCATAAAACCCTTCAACTACAGCTCTTAATTCTATATTGGGTTCATCTTTTATGACAACTTCTTCAATATTTTTATCATTATCATTTTCTATAATTTGCTTTAATGTTTGAACCCCATAAAATGTTCCTGATTCATCATTACCTCTAATTATTATCTTATCTCCAGCTTCATCATCTTTAGCTGCTAAAATATAACCTTCTGATTTAGTAACAGTTGAAGTATCAACTGCTAACTCAGTAATAGCATCTTCCATTTCAACTATATTATCATTTACTTCTCCAATATATATAGTAGTAGCTCCTTCAACTGGTATTTCATTAACAGTTATATCCATATTAGTTAAAATACTTTTTAATAACTCTACTGCATATAAATCTGCTTGATCTGCACCTATTATATTAATAGTTTCTGTTAATTCAACTTGTCCATTTAATATTTCCATACTCTGAGGAAGTGGATTAATTGTTAATTTCTTTTCAGATAATGTATTCACTACCTCATTTGTTATTTCTGTAGTAGCTTGTACACTTATCGATGCCATAGAGTTTATTGCTAACATTATAGCTAAACTTACTCCAACTTTTTTTGCAAATTTTTCTCTTGCCATAAATATTCTCTCCCTTACTTCTACTAGTGTTGTGTTTATAATTAAACGATAATTAAATATAAGTCAAAAAAATACATCCATTTTTGCATTTTTTAGTATTTTATGTCATATATTCTCTCAAAATATAATTTAGCATATTTTTTACCTTCTGTAAACATTTTCTTAGATTTTAATTAATAAAAAACTGCTGTAAAACATTTTAGTTTTACAGCAGTTTTTACAAATCTATTCGTCTACTTCAGTTTTTGCCGCTTCAATCATAACAAATATGGCAGTTAAAATATGCATAATCATTCCGACAAATGGTATCCATCCAATTGCATTACCTACAATACCTAAAATGCTTCCTGTAATAGGTAAATTTTCTTTTTTAGATAATACTAAATTTACAATGTGAAAAGTTAACATTGCTATTAATGGGGTCCATGCCAAAGATAATATTATACTTGCACCTAGTACAGGAATTCCAAGTAAAGCTTCTATTCCACCTGCAACCCACTTAGTTACTTTAATAGTACTTTTCATATAATCTCCTATTTATATATTTATTAGTTCATTATTATATATTCATAAGTCTACTATTTAATTCTAAGTTTACAAGCTACACTTATACATATTTTATCCTTCTATAAAATATTAATTAATTCATTAATACAGCTATTATTTCATTTATTGTAAATACATTATTAGTTTCAAAAATCTCTGCTAATGACTCTATATTTTCTTCTAAGTGTTCGATATCTTTAGAGTAAGTATGAGATATATCTACCATATCTTCATTAGTAAAATCACCTTCTTCAGTAAATCTTACTACAGATAATTCTTTAATCATTAAATAACTTACTATAGCAGTTTTTACTTTTGCAGATACATCATAATCAAAAACAGCCTTCATGAAATATCTAAATATGAAATATACTAAAATATGCTCAAATTCATACATATTTTCTTCATAATATTTATTAAAAGCCTTATGTTTATATAAATAAATTTCCTTATCATCTTCACTTTGCCAGAATATTCTTAAAGCATTTTCTAATCCAAGAGGATCATTAGGCGTTATATGTTTTAAGCTTTTAAATACATTAAAATATTCATATACATTCTTATATTTAGTAGTTTCATCATTTTTATATTCTTCTAAACTATCTATGATTTCCCTTATATAATCTTCTTTTAAATATTTTTCTCTAATAGCTTTTATGCTTATTATTTCATTTTCATCTATTTTATCTTGAATTTCCTTAGTAAAATTAAGAACTATGGAAGCTCTTGTATTTAAATCTATACTTCTATTTTGAAGAATATCAATAACTATTTTTCTGCATTGCATAAGCTCAATATAAAGCATAGCATTAATATCATTATATCTATTAACTTCTTCATCATTTTCACTTAATTCAAAAGTTACCTTTTTAGAATCTCTTAAAATTATTCTACAAGCTTCAGGACATGATAATGATATTCCTATTTCTCTTAAAGAGCCAAACTCCTCCATATATCTTGGATATTGTTTGCAAGTATACGATAACCCCTCTTCTCCAAGCTCCTTATATATATCACATAATTTATTTTCTGCTAAAAAAGGACAGTTATTTCCCTTTAAAACAAATATATTTTCTCCAGCCTCATTTACTATCTCATTTTTTAATCTTTCTCCAAAGCACCCTTCTACCTTTTGATACTTTTTATATGTTTCATCATCAATTACAATTCCCCATCCAGCACAACATGTATCTTCACATTCTGATGCTATACATTTAAAATCTTTAAAATATTCTGGTACTCGTATTTTCATTTTCTACCTCACATCTTATGTTTATTACATCTAAATATCTTTCAGCCTTTATTTTAATATTTATTAATTATAGAGGCAAGTTTATTATTTCTCTTTAAATCTTATATCTATTTTACATTTTCTAATTACCTTTTAGGTGGACAATTAAATTCAACATAAATATTAGCAAGAGTTCTATTAATAAAATCATTTGTAATGTAAGCATTATCAGAAAATAACAATCCATAATCACTATAAAATCTACTTAGCATAAGAATAATATAAAAATTAGTTATACTTATATCTATAACTCCAGTATAAAACGGAATAACTGCACTAGAATTTGAAATTAAATAAGTCAATGAAGGAATGAATGAACTGCTGAATTCATAATTATTTTCCATAATTTCTTTTATAAATTTATCTGCATTTTTATCATCATGAATTTTTATATTACTGTTATATTGAATATTTCCTTTCTCTACCTCATTAATATATAAGCCTATAATAAAACAATATAAATCTATTTGTAAGTTTCCATTAACCTTATTATTAAATGTTAGTGGATTTAAATAATTATATTCTTCTGTTGCAAGTCTTGAGTAATTATAACTCAAAAATAAATATAATCTATTGATATTTCTATAAACTACTTTACCATCCTTGACTAATGGATTAACACTACCCAAAAACTTTGCACATGGAGGAACACTATAATCATCAAATCTATTACAATAATTTTTACATTTTTTCTTCTTCTTAGCCAAAATATAGCCCTCCAAAATTAATATACACTATCTTATGATTTTAACAGAACAAAAGACACCTACAAAAATATTAGCCCATGTAGAAGTTTTACTACATGGGCTAATATTATATATCTAAATATCCTCTGCAAACTGGCTATTATATAGAGATTCATAGAATCCACCTTTTGCCATTAACTCTTTATGATTTCCTTGTTCTATTATATTTCCATCTTTTATTACTAATATTAAATCTGCACTTTTTATAGTAGATAATCTATGAGCTATAACGAAGCTTGTTCTTCCTTTCATTATATTTTGCATAGCTTTTTGTAGCATAAGTTCTATTCTTGTATCTACTGAACTTGTTGCTTCATCTAATATTAATATTGCAGGATCAGAAATTATAGCTCTTGCTATAGTTAAAAGTTGCTTTTCACCTTGAGATATATTAGATGCCTCTTCATTTAAAAACATATTATATCCATCAGGAAGAGTTTTAATAAAATGATGTACATTAGCTATTTTAGCAGCTTCCACTACTTCTTCCTTTGTAGCTTCAAACCTACCGTACTTTATGTTATTTTCTATAGTTCCATTAAATAGCCATGTATCTTGAAGTACCATACCAAACATACTACGTAAATCCTCACGTGTCATATCTCTTATATCTACTCCATCTATTTTAATTGCTCCACCTTTAAGCTCATAAAATCTCATTAATAAATTTATTAATGTAGTTTTACCTGCTCCTGTAGGCCCAACTATAGCTACCATTTGACCAGCCTTAACTTCTGCATTTAAATCATGAATTAAGATTTTATCATCACTATATCCAAATCGTACATGTTCAAATGAAACATTTCCTTTTGGATTTTCTAATTTAACAGAATCACTCTTATCTGCGCTTTGTTCTTCCTCTTCTAAGAATTCAAATACTCTATCTACTGCTGCAAAAGCTGATTGTATAGCTGAAGATAATTGTGTTACTTGAGATAAAGGCTGATTTATTTGCCATATATATCTTATAAATGCTTGAAGATTACCAACAGTAATTCCTCCTCCAATTGATATTATAGCCCCCATTATACCTACTGCTGCTATTCCTAGATAACAAACTAATGATACTAAAGGCCCCATTGTACTTGATATAAATTGTGCTTTAAATCCAGCTTTTTGAAGCTTATTATTAATGTCAATAAATTCTTCAACTGCATCATCTTCTTTTCCATATAGCTTTATTTCATTAAATCCAGTAAACATTTCTTGAACAGTTCCATTTAATTTACCTAAAGCATCTTGTTGTGCTTTAAAATATCCTTGTGATTTGCTTACTACTATTTTTGATACTATAAAGCTAAGTGGAATTATAAGCATTGCTACTAATGCCATTTTAAAATTTATGATAAACATCATTGTAAGTGCTAAAACAACTGATAATATAGAATTTACAACTTGGCTTAAACTTTGTTGAAGTGCATTTGAAATAGTATCTATATCATTAGTAATTCTACTTAATACATCACCATAACTATTACTATCAAAATAACTAACTGGAAGTTTTCTAATTTTATTTTGCACTGAATTTCTTAAATCTCTCATACTATTTTGAATAGCATTAGTTAATAAAAAGCTTGAACCATAAGTTGCAAGTGTATTTCCTAAATATACACAAAATAATACTACTAATACTTTTATTATATATTTAAAATTAACTGTAGCTCCTTCAATTCCTTTTATTAAGTCAAAAGAATCATTAGTAAGCTGAGTTATTATAAGTCCTTCTACTGATGGTGCAAGTGCTGTAAACACTGCAGCTATAATAATTAATAATATAGCTGTAATAAATCCTATTTTATAAGGCTTAACAAAAGGAGTAATTTTTTTCATTGAATTTAAAATCTTTTTCATTATGCCAATTCCTCCTCTGTAAGTTGTGATAATGCTATTTCTTTATATATTGGACATGTTTTTAATAATTCTTTATGTTTGCCAGCTCCAACAACTTCACCTTCATTCAGAACTATAATTTTATCTGCATCCATAATAGAACCTATTCTTTGTGCCACAATTAATACAATTGAACTAGTTGTTTCCTTTTTTAATGTTGCTCTTAAAATAGCATCTGTTTTAAAATCAAGAGCTGAAAAGCTATCATCAAATATATATATTTCTGGCTTTCTAACTAAAGCTCTTGCTATTGATAATCTTTGCTTTTGTCCACCAGAAACATTTGATCCACCTTCACCTATTGGCTCATCAAACTTCTTTTCTTTCTTTGTAATAAAATCATAAGCTTGCGCAACTTTTGAACTTTCAACTACTTCGTTATGAGTTGCATGTGGTTTTCCAAACTTAATATTACTTTTTATACTTCCTTTAAATAAAAGTGTTTTTTGTCTTATAAATCCTATTTTTTTACGAAGCGCTTTAATATCAAAATCTCTTACATCTACTCCATCTATCTTTATGTTACCTTCTGTAACATCATAAAATCTTGGAATAAGATTTATTAGAGTTGATTTACCACTACCTGTACTTCCTATAAATGCTATAGTTTCTCCTTTTTTAGCTTTAAAAGAAACATTTTTTATTACAGGCTCTTCTCCATCTGGATAAGTAAATGTAACATTATTAAACTCTAAAGTACCTTCATTATTAGTTTCAGTAACTCCATTTGCTGGATTTTTTATTAATATTTCAGAATCTAAAACTTCTTGTATTCTTTCTGCAGAAACCTGTGCTCTTGGATACATAACAAAGACATTTGAAAATAACATTAAAGAAAACATAGCATGGAATAAATATTCAATAAATGCTACTAATTGTCCAACTTGCAATGTACCTATATTAATCATTTTACTTGCAATCCAAAATAAAACTATTATAGCTAAATTTAGAAATAAGAAAAAACTTGGCTGAGCAATTGACATTAACTTAAATAGCTTTTTTGAGATAACTGCATATTCATTATTTGCCTTATTAAATCTTTCAGCTTCATAATTATCATTACCAAAGGCTCTTATAACTCTTATTCCAGTTAAGTTTTCCCTTGAAATTCTATTTAGTTTATCTAAATTCTTTTGTTGAGTTTGAGACCATGGATGAGAAGTTTTTGCTATTGCAAATACTCCTAAAACTATTAATGGTAATGTAACTACTAGTATTAACGATAACTTTACATTTGTCTTTAATATCATAAATAGACTTAAAACAAACATTACTGGACATATCATTGCCATCCTTAAAATAGTATTAGTAAATTGCATAACTTGAAATGCATCGTTTGTAGTTCTTGTAATCATTGAAGATATCCCAAACTTATCATACTCACTATGAGAAAATGCTTGTGCTTTTTTAAAAATATCATTTCTTATATCTCTTACAACACTTGTCGATATTTTTGCAGAAGTATATCCTAAAAGTATACTTCCCATAACACCTAAGATTGATATAGCTACAATTATTATTCCCATTTTCTTTATATAGCTTATATCATTATAAGCTATACCCTTGTCTATTACATTTGCCATTATAGTTGGTATTCCAAGCTCAACTAAGGCAAATCCAAGTACACCTAAAAGATTTAATAATATAAATCCCTTATATCTTTTTAAATACGTTAAAATCAAATTCAATCTTATCTTCCTCCCTTTTTCAAATTTAGTATCATTTCAAATTTCCTTATTTTACTACAATAAAGATTTTAATTTTACCATTAATCTTATTTTGCATCAATAATTTTTTTTTAACCGCAGCGCGCCTGCGGGGCAACCCGAATTTTGCAAATGCAAAAGAATCAGTAACCTTAGTTACCGATTCTTTTATTTAAATTTCAATTTTAAGACTTATACTCTTCTAATATCTATATACCATTTCTATCATTTTTCTTTTTAAGTAAAGCATTAGTATCAATACCTTGAACCTTTGGCTTTTCTTGTTTCTTTTCTTTTTTTGATCTAGTGTTTTTCTCTTTCTTGCTTTCATTAGCTACTTCTTTTAAATCAGCTACTTTTTCATATTTGTTTTCTACTTTAACTTCCTTTTCCATAGCTAACTCTTCACTAATACTATCTTTTTTCTTAAGTTTCTTTTTCTTATTTTTATTATCTTTATTTTTAATAAACTTAGAAAAATCTAAGTTTAGTCTTCTATAAGCTATATCAAATAAAAATAGTATTAATGCTAATATAATAAGTGGAATAGTTAAATTTATTTTTCTATACTCCTTATCTAAAGTACTAGTAAATACTTCTTCAACTTTATTTATAAAGGCTCCATTTGTTTCTTTCACTAATGTATCTAATTTAATACTATTGGTATTAAACTTGTATTCATCTGAATATTTAAGTGCAAATGCACCTTTATAAGTACTCTTTATATTATTTCCTTCTTGTTCTCTTACACTAAAGTTATAAAATCCTAATGAACTTAATGGTATATTAGCTTCAAATTTTCCTGGCTCACTTTGAGTTAACGTAAACTCTCCTTCTGTACCATCTTCACCATTATAAACTCCAGTTACAGTTGTATTAGAAGTTATATTATCATTATAAAATTCCACTTTAGCTTCATTACCATCTTGAGTAATTGATAAATGTCCCTCTTCCCCATAAGAAGGTATTGCATAATAAACTATATTCTTTATTAATTGTGGCCCATATTCCCAATTTAAATAGTTTTTACTCCAGCTTCCATCTACATCACTTGTAAAGCTTACAGTTTTTCCTATTCCATATTGTCTTACTGCAAGTATTGGCTCATCTCTATTAGAACTTAAAATTTCAATAGCATCATCCTTTAATGATGTTCCTATATATCCAAGTAAACTTGGAATTCCTTCTGAGGTTTTAACTCCTGCAAGAACTTCATGACTACTTACTATACTTGGTGTAAATTCTTCATTTATTATATAAGTTCCTGCCGATAATAATACTTCTTGAGCAAATATTCTTGGTATATCAGTGAAGATATCAGTGTAATAGCTTCTTCCATGTCCAGCTGCAGCTAAATCACTTAATAAACTTTGATTTGAATCTCCACCTACTGCTACTGTTGATAAAGTTATATTATCTGCATTAAACTTATTTAAAAGAACTTCATAAGTTGAATAAGGTACAGAATCTTGTCCATCCGTTAAAAGAATAGTATGCTTTATTTTTGCATCACTTTCTCTTTGAAGATTATATCCATTTTCTAGCGCTGGATATATTGATGTACCTCCTCTTATTTGTATTCCTGAAATAAGCCCTTTTATATAATCTTTATCTGTAACCTTTTGAGTAGGTACTACTACATCATAAGTATCATCAAAGGCTATTACTGATATATCATCTATTTCTCTTAAGTTATCTACAGCCTTCATTGCTGCTTCTTTTGCAAGTGTAAGCTTACTTACTCCTCCACCTTCAGCACTCATACTTCCTGACTTATCAATAATTAAGTTAATACTTATAGATGGAACTTCGTTTTTCCCTTTCTTATCCATGTTTACAGGAAGTATAGTTTCTAAGGAAGTATCTTTATACCCTCCAAGAGCGTAAGCATCTTCTCCACCAAAAGTTACAACTCCACCACCATATTCCTTAACATAGCTTTCTATATTATTCATAAACCCAGTAGTTAAATCATCTTTATGAACATTGTTTAATACTATAGTTTTATATTCTAAAAGTTCATTTAAAGTACTTGGAGAAGAAGCTGGATAAATAGTTTTTATATTTGCTCCACCATTTTTTAATATTTCTTCAAGTGCAGTAGCATCACCTTTTACTCCATTTATTATTAAAATATTAGGTTTATCTACTACATTAGTATACGCACTATATTCATTGTTTACCTTATTTGTATCACCATTTGCTTCTACTGTAACTCTATAACTTTTAAATCCCCCACTATTTTGAACATCCCTAAAAACAAAGGAATTACTTCCTTTTTTCACTTGAACTTCTTGCTCTCCAACCTTTTCTCTTCCACTAAAAAGTGTAAGCTTAGCTGAAGTTTCATAATTTGATTCTAAGTCTATTTGTACCGCAAACTCTTCTCCTACAGATATATTGTCTGGCACAGTAACATTGTCTACATAAACTTCATTACCTGTTTGGCCTGTTACCTTATATACCTTTAAATCTATATTTTCTGCATTAATTAGCGGAATAGACTTTAAAATATCACCTTTATTTTCTTCTCCATCAGTTATAAGAACTATTCTTTTTGACGTACCATCTTCAAATAATGTTATAGCACTTTCAACTACTGACTGTATATTAGTTGCCGTATTTATAGGACTTTCATTTAATCCCTTATACTGCTTATTATCTATAATTTTATCTATTTTTGAATTATCTCCAAATAATATTACTCCTGCTTTATTTCCCCTTGGCATTATTTCTAAAGCACTTTTTATAAAGCTTTCTCCACTACTTTTAAAAGAACTTATACTTTCCGATACATCTAATAAAAATACTGTAGAAATATTTTTCCCCTTAATACTTACTGTTATATTGGCAAAAGATAAGGTTAAAAGAGTAAATATTATTATTCTACTTATAAGTATTAAAAAGTCATTTTTACTGCTATTTTTAAATTTTCTTATACTGTAGTACATAAAGGAGATAATTATTGGAATTAAAATTAAAAAATATAAGTTTTCTATATAAAATTTCACTTTTTATCTCCTCCTAATTACCTTTCTTATATAATATCCATTCAATTGCCACTACTATCATTGCAAGTAATATAAATAATGGCCCTAAATTAATTCCGCTTTTTAGCTGACCTTTTGAAGTTATTATATTTTCATTTTCTCCAATAGTTTGAACTGAAGTATTACTTTCACTTTTGCTTGGAAAATTAACAGCAAAGCTTTCTTTAGTTTCATTTTGATTTAACTTATATACACCTAAGTATTTACTACTATTTACTTCTTCACCAGCTTTTAAGTTTTCTATATCTCCATTTGGATAAACTACTTTTATTTCATTTTCATAATCTGATGATTTTAATACTATTTTTTCCCCTGATTTAAAATTACTACTATACACCATACCTGTAGAAATTAAATCTTCCCCAAGCTCATACATAAGTATTGGAAACTCTTTTTTAAGCGCAAAATCACTATTATGTAAATCAAATGATAAAGCTGCTATTTTTCTATCATTTAATTCACCCTTAAATCCAATAGAATCATTATCTATAGTTAAAATATTTTTACCATAATAAGGAGTTTCAATGATATTATAATTTGATAAAGTAAATTGAGTACCTTCTAAATATGTTGAAACTTCACCTTTAACTGCTGTAGCTTCACCTAATTCTCCACCTTTTAAAACATTAAAAAGCTCATTAGAACTAGGATTTATAAATAATAAACTTCCTTTTGTAGGGATGCTCTCTGGCATTAAATTATCAAATACATAAAGATCATAATCATCTGTACTAGTTATATTGGATGGATCATTTGTTTTATAAACTTCTGTATTTTCAATTGCTCCAAAGGCTTTTTCTAAAAATACATTTTCTTTTGTTATTAATAATACTTTATTTATCTTATTTTCACTTATAACATGATAATAGGTGTTATCTTCTACTAGTATATCTTTTCTTGATAACTCACCTTTTAAATATTCACTATTTATATTATCAAGTTCAAAAGATAAAGTTATGCTTTCACCTACTTGTAAGTTTACTGCTTCTACTTTTGATAATTCATCTCCTTCATATAATGAAAAATCCCCTTCATATACACTATCTCCATTATTAGTTACAGTAGCTATAACCTTAACCTTGTCTTCTATAAACTTATGAGAAATGTTATCTATAGAACCATTTAATCCACTATTAGCTAAGTAAATTATCTTTCCATTTATATCTTGAAGTGATATTTCTTTATCTGTAAAAATTAAAGCTTCATATTCTTCTCCAATACCTTCTCCTATTGCTTTAACAAAAGATGTTACCTCACTAATATCACCACTTGCATAACTTGGCATTATATTATCAATAATACTTCTTGCCTTATCTTTATTAAAATCTCCATTTAAAAGTAAGTTTGAAGTATTGTCATAAGAAATTATATAGGTATTAGTACCATCCTTAATACCATTTAAGTATTCCTTGGCCAATTCCTTACCTTGCTCTAACCTACTTTTATCATCATATAAAGTATTCATACTAGCACTATTATCTATTACCATAATAATATTTTTGTATGACTTTCCACCAAAGTTCAAGAAAGGTTTCATAAGAGCTAAAATTATAAATAATATTATTATAATTTGTAATAATAGCATTATATTCTTTTTAAACTTTTCCCATGGCGTATTTGCTCTAGTATTTTTATAAACGTCCTTCCATAATAAAGATGAAGATATTACCTCTTCTTTATACTTTCTCTTTAATATATAAAGCATTATTACTGGAGGAATAGTTAATAACAAAAATAACGGCCATAAATTAGTAAACCCCATAATATCCTCCCCCTAATAAAGTACTTTTCGCTTGCTAAATTCACTTAATATTATTTCTTCTATATTCATAGATGAATTAACACTTATAAGCTTTCCACCATACTTTTTAGCTAAAGCTTCTACTTTCTCATTATAAATTTTTAGTGTTTCTTTATATTCGTTAATAAGTGCTGGTGTTACACTAAGCTTTATATTTTCTCCTGTTTCACTATCTATAAGTGTAATTTCATTATTAAAATCCGGATTAATTTCTTCATCACACAAAACCTGCACTAAAATTATTTCTTGCTTCTTATATGCTAAATATTTTAGTCCATCTTCTAAACTTTCTAACCCTTCATTATTTAAAAAATCCGATACTACTATGGATATCCCTCTCATACTTAAAGGTCTTTTCTTAATACTAGAGCTTAAATCTGTTGTTCCATCAAACTTTATCTTTTCTAAATCCATTAATATTTTTTGAAAGCCTCTATTTCCTGTGCTTGTTTTTATATTTTCTAAACTACCATCATTCATAGTGCTTATATTAACTCTATCTAAATTATTTAAAGCAATATAACTTAAAGCTGCTACTATTTTTAAAGCTGTATTTTTTTTATTGTCTTTTCCATAATCCATCGATTTACTTTTATCAATAAAAAAGTTAAATACACCTTCCCTTTCTTCCATAAAGACTTTTATAAAAAATTTATCAAACCTGCTATAAGCATTCCAATCTATTCTTCTAAAATCATCTCCTGGTGCATATTCTCTATAATCTGAAAACTCTACAGATACACCTTTTGCTTTAGATTTTCTTCCACCTTGAGTACCACCACTAAGTTTGAAATTTATATACATATTAATTTTATTAAGCTTTTTAAAGAAGTCTTCATTAAACATCTTTTCACTCATTTTTTACACTACCTTTAACTCTTCTAATATTTTAGAAATAATAGTTTCTTCATTTAATCCTTCTGTTATTGCATCAAAGTTTAAAACCAATCTATGTCTAAGTACTGGATAAGCAAGTTCTTTTATATCATCAAAAGATACATTAAATCTTCCTTCCATAACAGCTCTAACTTTTGCACCTGCAATAATTCCTTGTGCTGCTCTTGGACTAGCTCCTGCTTCTAAATACTCCTTAGCTATTTGTGCTCCAGCTTCTATTTCTGGATGTGTTGCAAGTATTAGCTTTAATGCATATTCCTTAACTGGCTCTGCAATTTTAACTTCTTTAATAATATCTCTAAGCTCTAATATTTCATTTCCTTCTAATACATTTTCTAAATTAACTTTATTATTAGTTAAAGTTAAATCCATAATTTCCTTTAGTTCATCTAAACTAGGAAATTCTACATTAAGCTTAAATAAAAATCTATCAATTTGTGCTTCTGGAAGAGGGTATGTTCCTTCCTGCTCTATTGGATTTTGAGTTGCAAGCACCATAAATGGCTTTGGCATTTCATAAGTCTTTTTACCTACAGTTACTGTTTTTTCCCCCATTGCTTCTAAAAGTGCTGATTGAGTTTTAGGTGTTGCTCTATTAATTTCATCTGCTAGTAAAAGATTTGTAAATACAGGCCCTTTTTCAAATCTAAATACTGTATTATCATTTTCCTTTACTACAATATTAGTTCCAACTACATCTGCTGGCATTAAATCTGGTGTAAACTGTATTCTTGAAAAATCTAAATTTAAGACTTTTCCTATTGTTTTAACTAATTGAGTTTTACCCATTCCTGGCATACCTTCTAATAGCACATTTCCTTCTGCAAATATTGCTATTAAAACATTTCTTATAATATCCTTTTGACCTATTATACCCTTGCTTATTTCCTCTTCACATCTCTTTATTTTTTCTGCAACTTTTATTATTGATTGTTCATTTATTTCCATAATGTTCACCTCTTATATACTCCAACATATCATTTTAATTTAATCCTTCAAAATAATTCTTAATTAAATCTTTTAAACTTTGTGGTAAATTACTATTATTAGCGCCTTCTAAAGCACTATTGCTATAATCACCAATTACCTTATCATAATCTACCTTTTCACCGCTTATATTAAGGCCATTTTCAGTTTCTATTTGCTGCGAATTTCCATCTTCATTTTTATTTCCAGTAAGGTTATTATCACTACCTTCATTTCTTCCTGGAATATATATTTGTTCTCCTGGATTGTTTTCTAAATCATTTTCATGCCCAGTTGTACTACCAGTATTCCAACCTGCTCCTCCTTGGCCACCGCCACTTCCTGATCCACTTCCCGATCCTTGCCCTTGACCAGCTCCAGAACCTTGGCCAGATCCACTTCCTTGTCCTTGTCCTGAACCACTTCCTTGGTTATTTCCTTGACTTTGATTATTATTTGATTGTTGATTACTTGAATTATTACTTGTTCCATTACTATTATTCACTGAATTTGTAATAGCCTGTGATAAGCTTTCTGCATCAATATTTTTATCTAAAACTGCACTTGAAGCATTTTTTAATGCCTCTTGTAAATCCTCATCACTTATATCTAAAGCCGCATTTTTTAAAGCTTCTGAAAGAGCACTTAATTCTGAACTACTCATTGTTGATAATTTATTTTCTAGCTCTTTTAATTCTTTATTTACTGCCTCTTCATCTCCCTTTAATATAGCTTCACCTAAATCCTTACTTTCTTCTTTTTTCATTAATTCATTTACTAATTTATTAACATCTTTTTTTGCATTAGTCTCTTTTTCTTTGTTGAAATCATCTAATAAGTCTTTTTTAGTTTTTTCTAAAGTTTCCTTTGCTTTATCTGAAGATAATTTTTCCTTTTTATCTTCCAGCTTCTTTTCTAATCTCTCTAAGGTTTTATTTATTTCAGACTGCTTTTCACTTTCTTTTAATTCTTTTTCTGCCTCTTCTAGAATCTTTTTAATCTCTTCTTTTTCTATATCTGATAAATCCTCTGATTTTTCTATTTCATTCTTTTCTTTTTCAACTTTTTCTATTATTGCATTTTGCATTTTATTAAATTCTCTTATATTTTTTGCATTTTTTCTTGATGCTGTTGGCACAAACATAACTAAAATACACATTAATATAAGCCCTAAAGATAATAATACTTGTTTTTTATCTATACTAATTCTTAAATTCTTTTTAATATTAAAGTTTTTAATTTTATCTACTGTATCCTTCTTTTGAGCTATTGCTATATTATCCTCACAGTTTATAAGCTCTAATGATGTAATAAGCCTTTCATTTAATCCCTTTGAATCTACAATTAAAGAAACTTTCTCTTTGTTTGGAGCCTTTATAACTCCATATATTAAAGCAATTATTAATCCCACCACTAATATCCCTAAAGAAATTTCTTCTACATATGGAATTGTTATAAATAGTGATATTAATAGTAAGCTAAATATTAAGCATAGTAGCATCTTTAATGCCACTATGCTCAAATTTATTAAGAAGTTTGCTTTAATTCTTTTAGATGCTTTATTTATAAAATCTAAAATAGCTTTATCTAAAGAATTCATATTACTACTCCTTTACTTTTTTAGATTTTTTTCTAAAATTCTTATTAAGTGGATTAAGCTTAATAGCTGCTAAATATATAAATATTGCTGAAAGAACTAATTGTACTACTATAGAAATATATTCAGTATTTTGATTCATTCCAAGTTCAATTAACATATAATTAAATTCTGCCCCTAATCCCACTTGATTTATAAGCAAGCTTGCAAAGCCAGCTACTGGACTTAAATAAACTATTGGTGAAACCTTAGGCATATCGCTTATCATTGTTCCACTAGAACTTAATTTCATCATTGAAATAATAAATATTGCCCAGGCAATAACTATTATTCCTACATAAATAAATAATACTAATCCATAACTTAATGCGGTTGCTACCTTTGATGTTTTTACATATGTTGATACAAAAACCCCTATAGAGCCTACAAATATTGTATTTACTATAAAGAATATTATAAGTTCTATAATATTGCTTAATTTCACGCCTCCTATTAATGAACATATTGCATATAAAGGCATTGTACATATTATAAGTACTATGACTCTTAATGATGAAGCAAAAACTTTTCCAACTATAATTTGAAGTGGCGTTAATTTTGATGATAGTAATATATCTAAAGTTTGTTTTTCACGTTCTGAACATATTGCTGTTGATGTTAATGATGGTACTATAAACATTAATAGTACAGCTTGACCAATAGCCATTACTACATAAAACATAACTGATGATTGTAGGTTTAATCCGTTAACAAAAACCTCTGAATTCAATGAGTTATAGTAAATTACTGCTGCAACTGATAATATTGCTATATATGCAAATATCATTAATGTAAATTTTATACTTCTTACTGCAAGCTTGCTTTCATTTCTTAAAACTGGATTTAATCTCACTATTTCTCCCCCCTACTCTTCATCACTATCTGCTGTTATTTGAATAAATACATCTTCTAAATTTCCAACTGATCTACTGTAATTTAAAACTGGTATATCTTTTAATACTAATGCTTTTAAAACATTACATACTTCAATATCATCTCCACTTACACTTGCAGTTATCTTATTACCATCAACTTTAATATCAGAAATATTAGGTAATTCTTTTAATATTTTAATAGCCTCTTCTTCTTTATCCATAACAGTAAATACTATAGGGGATGCTCCTGCTGCCCTTGTCATAATTTCATCTACAGTTCCTTGACATACTATAGTTCCACCTTTAACTATTCCTATATTTGTACATACTTCTCCAAGTTCAGGTAATATATGAGATGAAACTATAATTGTTTTTCCCATATCCTTTAAATTTCTTAAAATCCCCTTCATTTCATATCTAGCCCTTGGATCCATCCCTGATGCTGGTTCATCTAAGATTAAAAGTTCTGGATTATGAACTAAACATCTTGCTAAACATAATCTTTGCTTCATACCTCTAGATAATCCATCAACATATGCATCAGCCTTATCCTTTAAATTAACAAGCTCTAATAAATCCATAGAAAGTTTTCTTGCATCTTCTCCTATAATTCCATAAATAGATGCATAAAACTCAAGATATTCAATTGCCTTTAAATTATCATAAACTCCAAAAAAGTCTGGCATATATCCAATTTTATCTTTTAATGCTCTATTGTTTTTTATAGCATCAATTCCATCAACATAAACCTCTCCACTGTCTGGTGATAAAAGTCCTGAAATAATTTTCATAGTAGTACTTTTTCCTGCCCCATTAGGTCCTATAAATCCAAATATTTCACCCTTTTTTATTTCTAAATTCAATCCATTTAAAGCTTTAAAATTGCCATAAGATTTTTCAAGATTTTTTATAACTAGCATTATTTCTCCACCCCTTTTACAACTATTTTAGGAGCCATACTATCTTCCTTATCTCTATTAACTTCAAGCTTTACTTTAATTACATTATTTAAAGTATAATTTGAAATTTCATCTACTTTATAGCTTCCTGATGATAATAAGAATTTTTCATATTCATTACTTTTGTAATTATAGATGTAATACTCACCATTTCTTCCATATTCATATCCCCATCTATCAGTTCCAACTTTAAAAGTAACCTCTTTAATATCTATATTTTCATCAATTTTATAATCAAAGATTACTTCTCCTTGTCCATAAACAAATCCATTATAACTATCAACATAAGCATTATTATCTAAAGAATTTAATTCTGGATTAAAATATCCTTCTGGGAAATTAATATTCCCTTCATCATCTTTAAAGTTTATACCTATATCTTGAATTATTGCTGTTGTATTAAATTTAGATACTGATTTTTTTCCTAAATTTAATCCATATTCTACAGGCATATCTGTTATTGCAATAATTTTTGAAATACTATTAAAATATTCATTACTACTTAATACATTTAATAAATTAGAATATCTTAAAACATATTTATACTTAGGATCATTTTCATCCTTGCTTTTATCCCATCTTGATTGATAGTATTCATCAGTCATAATTGATGAATAACTTTCTAAACCACTAGTACTTGAAGATTTTAAATTTTCTATTTTTATTTCTTCACCACTTTTTACTTGGCCTAAATCCCAAATATTATTACCTGTTACTACTAATAATCTATTAACGTCTGTGTCTAAATTGTTTTTTATACTACCATTTAAAGTGCCATCTTTTAAGTTAAAATCTCCTTCAAATTTAGGTATAAAAACTTCTTCTCCCTTTACTTTAAATGTTTTTATATCTGAAGCATCAGTATCTGAAAAAGTAAAGTAAGAATTATTATTACTATAAGTTGTCTTCACTCTTAATTTTGTTATTGATTCATTTCCAGCTTCTCCATAATAGTAATTATCACTATTTATATATTTCATTTCTAAATTTTCATCTTTTTCTATTACAAGATTATCTTTATACTTACTACCAATTCCTAAATAACCATTTACTTCACCTTTTCCATCTTCATTTACAGAAATAATATTTAAAGAGTTTAAAATTACATCATTTACTCTCATTTTCCCACCAATTAAGTAAATAAATATTGTAAAAGCAATTGCTAATACTGGTAGTATAACCCAAGTTAAATCTCTTCTTTTTACCATTTTTAAAACTAGATAAAGCACTATTCCTACTGTAATTGCATATATAGCTAGTATTATTACAACAGTAGTTGTGCTTAATATATTTTCTACTGGTATATAATTTAATATAGAATTAATTCCATAACTGTAATTCCAATAATTATTTTGAGTTATATTCTCATAAACTTTATCAAATATTGGAGTTAATATATTTTGCATTAGGCTACTTGCATCTTTAGAAGATATAAAAGGTTCTGTGCCTATATCAAAAGTAGTTATTAAAATTTCACCACTTCCCTTTTTCTTAGAATATACTAACTCTTGACCATTTTCTCCATATACTACATTTGCATCATCTATATTCAATGATGATAATATTAAATTTAAACTTTCATTTATTAACTTTACATTCTTCTCATTAGTTCCATTTGAAGAAATATTTAAAAAGCTTTTGTCTATATTATTTATAGTCTTACTCTCATTAGCTCCTGCTGATATTAATAATGTTCCTCCATTATTTACCCAAGTATTTAAAGCATCATATTGTTCTTTTTTTAAATTTGCCATATTATAATTATTTACTATTATTAAATCTAAACCATCAATATTTAAATAATTATTTCCTATAATATCTGAATTTAAATTAACAGTATTAATTTTTCCAGCTGTTGAATAAGAGGTATTAAAGGATATTTCTCCTAAATAACCTAATGCTGTTGCATCATCAGTTAATAGCCCTGTAAAAACATTTGCATCATTAATTCGCCCTGAAAAAAGTAATAATTCTTTTTCATAAACTACTTTATTATTATTAATTAAACATATAGTTCCTTTAGTTGAATTTTCAATAAACTTTACTGGAATTGATACATTTATATTTTCGCCTGCTTTAGCATTTACTTCTTTAGCATATGCATCATATCCACCTTGTGAATCACTAGCTACTCTTACCTCAATTTCTCCATTAAAATCTTCTGATAAATTCTCTACATTAATACCTATAGGCATATACTTTTGAGCTCTATATTTACCATCAATTCCATAATCTATAGTTACTTTATAATTACTATTCTTTTCATTTGCACTAACCTGTATATTAGGCATTATTAAGTTAAAAATAAAAATTAGTAATATATAGCTAAATATTTTTTTACTTTTTCCTTTTTTCATTAAGCTCCCCCATTTCACACTATTTGTTATTTATATACTTCATATTATATTTTACCCCATTTTTCCTTTATCTTCTTATTTTTTCCTTTAAGATTTTCTTAAAATTTTCTTACAATAAAAAAAAACAAAAAGTGATTATATAACATTTAATTAAGTTACATAATCACTTTTTGTCCAACTTTAACAAATAAATTTATTTTATTATTTATATAATTGCTTTTATCCTATTTTAATATTAGTCTTTTTTTAAATTTATGCACTTATAACCGGTAGGTTAATTTCCTTATGATAGCTTATTACCCTAATAGCTATTATAATTATTAAAGATATGAATTGAGCTGTTTCCAATCCTACCACTGGATAAATAAACCATAATATAGTTACACCTATAACTCCTGCAACACAATAAATATCATTTTTAAATATTTGTGGTTTTCTATTAGTTATAATATCTCTAAGTACTCCACCACCAACTCCAGTTATTCCAGCTACAAATGAAAAAACCATAAAATTATAATTACTTTCTATTGCCTTACTTGCTGCTGATACAAAAAATGCAGCTAATCCTAATGCATCAATAAACATAAATAAATTTTTATACTTAACTTTTCCTTTTAATATTATAGCAAGTAATGCTCCTGCTATAATAAATGGTATAGTTTTATAGCTAGTAAAAAATACCGGTATACCAACATTAGTAACTATATCTCTTAATACTCCTCCACCCATTGCTGTAATTATAGCTATTATATATATTCCAAAAATATCGAACTCTTCTTCTATAGCAACAATAGCTCCTGATACTGCAAAAGCAAAAACACCAATATACTCTAAAATAGCAATGTAGTCCAACTAAAATCCCCCTTAAAAATATAGATTAAGACTAATTATTAAAATAATTGCGCCTCTGTCTTTTTACCTGAAAGATTCTCTTACTACATTTAAGATTGCTTCGTCGGTGTCTTATATGAGCTTTCCAGAGTTTTCTCAAAATTTGGTCCTTTTGCCTGAGAGTTTGCCGCACTTTCCCCTTCGGCTCTGAATTAAAACAGTATCTCCCAAATTTATCAACGAAATACCTTTAAATTATAATAAAATCTTTTTATCAATTCAATATTTTTATATAAAATTTACTTAACTATTCATCACTACATACACATATAGAAGTTTGTAACTCTATATATTCTTCAACACTAAGCTCACTTAAATATTTATCATAATGTTCTTCTGAGCAAAATACTCCTATTTTATTATCTACATAATCCTTATTTAACTCTTTTTTGCAATACATACACTTTTTCATTTTTTATCTCTCCTTATCTTTAATTAAAATACTTTATCAGTTTGTAAATTAATTTGACTAATGTATTCAACTACTTTTAAACTTTATTATCTGCTGAAATCAATAATAAAAACCTATAAAGCAATAATTTTATTTCAAATAAATATGGCAAATGAAGATTTATATTTTCTAAGAAAATTTAATCTTTCATTTGCCATTACTAACATTACTTAAACAGCATTATTAAATTATTTACATTTCAAAACTTATGATTTATGCACAACTAATTTTCTGCTTATCGAGGGTTGCATATGAATCTAATAAGTTAATAATAAAATTTCTTGTATCCGTATCTAAATTTCTTGTACTTGATATGGATTTTACTGCAAACTTCTTAATTAAAAAGCTATATGCTAGCTCTCCTATAAATAATGCTGTGTTTGTCATTCTTGAATCATTTAATAATTCTTTAAACTCTATAGTTGTTCCTTTTATATATTCCTTTGCAATATTATAAACTTCATCAATACTAATTAATTTTAATACTACATCAATATCCTTATTTATTTTACTAACAAATTTATTAATTAAACTTATATAATTTTTCTCATGCTTTTCATTTACAAATTTTAAATTTTTCCCCATAATTAATCACCTCTATGTATACATTATAGAACATAAATTTGTCAATTATGTTACAAAGTGATTAAATTTATCTTAATATTTACTTGCTTTTAATAGCCTATATTTAAGTTAGTTTACTTCTTTATAGATATTCCTCTATAATACTTTGAGTACCTTTATCTTCAAAATTTTTCTTAGCTAATTCTTCATACATTTCTAATACTTTATTAAGTACAGGAAGGCTTTCACCTTTTTCATCCATTACCTCTTTAGCTATTTTCATATCTTTTATAAAATGCTTATTAAAAAATCCTGGTTCATAATCTTTTTCTATCATTTTATAACCATTATTTTGTAGTTGCCAGCTACCAGCTGCACCTTTTGATATAGCATCTAAAACTGTTTTAGGATCAAGTCCTGACTTTTTAGCATAAATTATAGATTCTGCTACTGCAGCTATAGTTCCTGCTATGGCTACTTGATTAGAAGCTTTACAGTTTTGTCCACTACCTGCTTCTCCAAGATAAATTATATTTTTTCCCATGCATTCAAATACATTATACATATATTCAAAATCCTCTTTGTTTCCACCCACCATAATAGATAAAGTAGCATTCTTTGCTCCAATATCTCCGCCTGAAACTGGCGCATCTAAAATATGAAATTTATTTCCCTTTTCATATAATTTCTTTGCTAAAAGTGGTGATGATGTTGTCATATCTACTAAATATGCACCTTCTCTTGCATATTCAAATATTCCTTCTTTCCCTAAATAAACCTCTTCTACATCCTTTGGATAGCCAACAATAGTAAATACTGCATCTGCATCCTTAACACATTCTTTAATACTGTCTTTAACTTCAATACCGTATTCCCTTAAAGGTTCACACTTTGAAAGTGTTCTACTATATACAGATACATTATGTCCACTCTTCTTTAAATTTATTGCCATAGAACTTCCCATAACCCCAGTTCCAATCCAAGCTATATTCATATCTATACCTCCATATTTTTTTCTAATTATAATATACTTATGATATTTTTTCCACTATCCGCCACTCATTTTATACACTTTATTTCATTAATGTTATATAATAGAAATATTGTATACTAAAGGGGGCTTATTTTATGGATTTACAAAGAAGAAAAAATCTTATTTTAAAGGGAAACATTTATAAAGTATTAGTTACACTTGCTATTCCAATTATGGCTAATAATATAATTCAATGTCTTTATAATATGGCAGATGGATTTTGGGTTAGTATGATTGGTTCTGTTGAATTTGCAGCTACATCTTTTGTATGGCCTGTTGATTTTCTATTTATTTCAATAGGTTCAGGAATTTCTATTGCTGGAACTGCTCTTTTATCTAGATTAATTGGTGCTAATAAAGCAAAAGAAGGTAAAAAATATTCTGCTCAATTATTTGCAATTTCTCTATTAACTTCTGTAATATTTACTATAATAGGTTTTATTTTAACACCATTATTTGTTAGAGCAATGGGTGCAAGTGGTGACTTAGCTCATTTCAGTAATATATATCTTAGAATTACTTTTTTGTCTTTGCCATTTTTATTTTTTTACTTTGTTTTTAACTCAATAATGATTGCTCAAGGTAATACTACCCTTCCAACATTACTTAGTGGAATTAGCGCTATTATAAATATAGTTTTAGATCCTATTTTTATATTTCCTTTAAAAATGGGTATTGCAGGTGCTGCTTATGCAACTCTTTTATCTAAATTTATCTTATGTGTAATGGCATTTTTTATTTTAAAGAAAAGTACATCACCATTAAAGCCATCATTTAAAAATTTTAAATTGGATTTTGTGCTTATAAAAGAAATACTTTCTATAGCTGTACCATCATCAATTGGTCAATCCGGTTCTGCTCTAGGTTTTATAGTTTTAAATAGCTTTATAGCTTCCTATGGCACCAGTACTATGGCAGCATTTGGTATGGTAAATAAAATCACATCATTAATTTCACAACCAGCAATGGGATTTGGTTCTGCCCTTGTTACTATAACTGGGCAAAATTTAGGTAATGGAAATATTAAACGAATAAAAGATGCATTTAATAAAGCTTCTATAATAGTAATTATAATTACTGTTATTGGCTCCATAATAATGTACATAAATAATGATGCTATTATAAACTTTTTTATGCAATCAAAAGATGATTTAAAGGTAATTGAAGAAGGACTTACTTATTTAACTTATATACTTTTTTCAATGCCTCTTATGGGAATGTTTAGCGTTTTTCAAGGAATCTTTCAAGGATCTGGATATACAAAATATTCTATGGGAATGGAAATCGGAAGATTGTGGTTTGTTAGAATACCAATGATTTTACTGTTTAAATATTTTACTAACGTAGGTTCTATTGGAATTTGGTTTTCTATGAGCTTTAGTAATCTTATTATTTGTATTTATGGCTTTACTAGATATAAACAAGGCCTATGGCAAAATACACCTAAAAATATAAAAACAGCCGAAAAAGAGTGCTTTAGTTAATTATAAATTAAAGCTTGAATTATAATAATATATTATAACCCATACTAAAAACCAATATATACCGTTATCTAAATATAAAAGTAAAATGGCAAATTAATTATTAAAAATTCTTTTTCCTGAATTTATTAATTAATTTGCCATTTATGATTTTAATTTAACTACTTAAAGTTTAAAACCATACTTTCACTTTATTTAAAATGCAAAATTCTTTAAGCTAGTATTTATTTTTCCTAACATATTAGGAACTACTCTAACTATAGTAGGTAAGAAAAATGCTACTATTGTTGCTAATGCACAAAGAGCGAATATTTCCCATTGCATAGGGTGACCAATATAAATTTGATATCCATGTATTGCTGCTATTCCTATTGCTCCAACTATTATTACCTTAGATACTAAAAAACATGTTAAATTAATTATCTTAAATAAAAATATAATTATTGATAAGATTAATATTACCGGTATTACTAATATCTTAAATGGAACCTTTATTAAATTTAAAATTTTGTTATTATCACTACTTTTTTTGACAACAACCTTTTGTCCTTTGACTTTGCTTTGTTTTTCATCTACATTTTTATTTTCTGAAAACTCATTATTTTTCATTCTATTTATATAATTATTTTCATCACTATCATTACTATTTTTCTCTGTATAATTTTTGTTTTCTTTCTTCTCTTTGGTATTATTTGTATTATTCTTTTTCTTAGCCTTACTCTTTATTGGTTTATTTTTATTATTTCTTTTTCTAATTTCTACAATTTCTTCGTCTTCACTGTCATCTAAAGATAAAAACTCCTCTTTAGATATTGCTATATGTCTTTCTGTTAATGTATTTTCTTTAGATTTCCTTATTATTTCTTGAATTTCTTCTGCACTCATTTTAACAGTACAATCTAAATCATAATTTTCTTCAACCTTTTTTTCAGCTTCTTTAATTTCTTCATTTTCATTCAAACCTTTATTGTTTGTATACTCTTCTTCTATATTCTTAATTATTTTCTCTTCTAATTCTTTCTCTTCAAACTCTTTCATTAATTCATCATAAGCTGCTTTAAATAAACTTAAAAACTTATCTAATTTTTTCTTATCACGTACTTCATTATTAAATTTATTAACTTGCTTTTCATAGGCTTGTCTTATTTCCTCTTTCGACGCACCTTCCTTTATTCCTAAAATATTAAAACAATCCATATTATCTTCTCCATATTTTAATTAATTATAACTTTAACTAAATTACAAATTTAAAGTTTCACTTATTAGTATATCAATATTAATTTAAATATTAAATAGTAGTTATAACCATTAACTCCACATTAGCAATACAATATACTCTATAAAATAATAAGAACACCCTTAGAAATAAAGTAATTTAATTTCTTTATTCTAAAGGTGTATTATTATTTATCTTTTCTTTTTAAATAAGTTTACTCCTATTGCAGATATCATAGTACCAAAAATTCCAATAACTCCTGCTGCTCTTCCCCCTGTATTAGGTAACTTTCCTTGTTCTTTATTAGTGCTATTACCATTACTACTAGTACTGCTACTTACATTATTACTGTTTCCTGTATTAGTATTTCCAGTATTACTGCTAATATTGTCTTCAGTAGCATTACTACTTGAGTTATTATTTTCAGTATTTGAGCTATTACCCTCATTCTTATCTACACTATTTTCTACTAATCTACCTAAAGCTGCTTCTAAAGTACTCTTCGCCTTATATACTTCATCTTCAGTAGCATCTTCATTGCTAAGAACCAACTTAGCCATTTCTAATGCTTTAGCTACATTACTATAGCTTACTTCTGTATATTTACTTGCATCTAAGCTTTCTATCTTATTAATTAACTCTTGTAACTTATCTTTATTTGGTTTTAATCTTAATTCAAGGTATGCTCTAATTAAATTATTATACCCTTCTTTAACTTCATTTTCTAAAGCATTTTCATCATTAACAATAGTATTTGCCTCATCCAATGCAGTTTCTAAATTACTCCAAGTTGAAGTTATAAATTCTTCCTTATTTAATGCATTAATCTTTTCTATTAAAGCAGTTAAAGAAGCTTTATCCCCTTTATAGAAAGATAGCTTTTGCATTACAGATGATAATCTATCAAATGCAGCATCTACTTGTGATTGAGTTGATTTAGAATTATTTAAAATTTCCTTTGCATTTTCAAGTGCAGCCTTAAATTCAGTAACAACTACAGGAACAACATTCTCTAAATCTTCATCTGTAATTTCCTCTGCAATCTCAATAGCAATTCCTAACGCTACTTTATTTACTTCCTTATCAATTGATTCATTATTTTCATTCACTATTATTTCATATATTTTTGGAAGTGGCTTACTAGCGTCAAATTCTATCTTAACTTCTACAATTTCATCATTAACAGCTAAGTCACTTAATTGTTTTCCTAATACACCTATAGTTTTCCAAACACCATTAGTATTTTTAACACTTACTGTAGCTTCACATATATTATCTTTATCTTGAAGGAATACTATATTTTCTACATTTGTTATTCTTGTCATCTTATAAATTAAATTTTCACCATTTCTAACATTTTCAGCTTCAAAAGCAGTTGTTAAATCTTCATCATATAGATAATCCCATCTACCAGTATCAAAAGTACCTTCTACTAAGTCAACAGTATCATCTCCAGCATCAGGAACTGTTTTATTAATTTCTACCTCAAATAATTGAACCCAATATCCTGAATTTTCTCCATTAGCAATTATTCTAATATATTTTGCCATTTTACCATTAGCATTTACAGAAGCTACCTTTTTATCTCCTTCTGATGTATATTGTAATTCACCTAATGAAGTCCAATTAATACCGTCTTCTGATATTTGATATTCAGAATTTCTCATATAGTCCATATTTCCAAAGTAAGCAGTTACATCATAAAGAGGTATCTTATTACCTAAATCTATTTGTATATAATGTCCTGCCCCAGATGATTTATCTGACCAATACTTAGTAGACTTATCTCCATCTAAAGCTTTATCTATAGTATAGCTTTGATAAGTTCCTATATTTTGTGAAATAGTTGGTGTTATCTTATATACAGGTATTGCTTTAAAGCTATTAATATCTATATTCTTTGTATTATTACTCTTATTTACTAATCTAATATAAGTTGCAGCAATACTTTCATTAGTCTTCATTACACCATCTGAAATTGTTGTTTCAGCTTCACTCCACTCAATTCCATTTAATGAATATTCAAGTGATAATCCTTCATAATCACTAGCATTAATATTAATCTCTGCTAACTTAATTGCTTTAGGAAGAGCAATTCCTATATAATCATTTTTAGCAAGCTCTAAAGCTGTAATATCGTTTATAGAATATACTCCACTTTCAAGACTTACTTCAATATTTAACTCTTTGTTTAAAGATGTTATAACCTCTGGATCTATTTCTTTAAACATTACTTTTGACATGATATTGCTTGAAGCAGTTATAACATCATTTATAAGTGGTTTAAGTCTTTTTTCTCCTACAGCAACAGCATATTGTACTGTTCCTGAGTCTTCCATTCTATCAACAGTAAAATTATTCATTTCATTTAACTTTTCTGTTGCTAGATTATTGTTATCAAGCCATGTTTCTATTTTACCTTCTTCTGCAGCAATTAATGATTTCATAGCTGCTACCCCTGATTCACCTAATGCTTTATATGCGCCTAAGAATGGTTCTATTTCTGAAAGTAAAGCTTCATTATTTATATTATTTGTAATAGCTTCATAATCTGAAAGGATTATGCTAAATTCATTTAATAGTTCATTTGCAATATCCACTATTGATTTATTATTAGCTATTGCACTTTTTAATGCAGTTATTTTATCTGATAAATACCAAGATTCATCATATTCAAAAGTTCCACTTGCACCACCATCATCCTTAAGGTATGACGTATTAGATGCAAATCGCATAAATTCCTCTTTTATTTCTGGTACAAGCTTTTCTATTGCAGTTTCCCAACTGCTCATATAATCAAAGCTATCTGTATTCCAAGTGTAATCAGCTATACTATATAAAGTAACCTTTGAAGCTTCTGCTTGATTCATTGGATTTGAGAAGAATCCACTAACATTATCTAAGTCTGTATTTAAATTGTGTAAAGGAGCCATAAGAAGTCTTGAATCACAATAGTCATTAACTGGATAATTCCACCAAACTGCTAAATCTTTATCTACTCCTGTTTGTGTCTTTGGCCACTCCATAACATCTTTAGATATATTAGACATAGTTGCATGACCTGTCCACATTACTTGAATATCAGAATGTAAAGTTTGCATAAATGGTTTAAAGTAGTTGTTCATACTTGGTCCCCATGCAGAGTTATATCTTGCAGAAATAACTATCATAGGTGCAACATCACCTTTTGCCTTTACAAACTCAGTATCAATTCTATTAATCCACTCTGCTTGCTTTTTACCATTAGTCCAATCATCTGTATCATCAAATAAAACACCAAATTGTCTTACACCTAAATCATATAATTGTTCGTATTTAGCTATAAGAGCATCGAAGTCTGCTTCAGTAAATTGTAATGTAGCTCCTGGATGAATTGTCCAGCAGAAATTAACATTATTTTCTGCTCCTGCTTGTGCAAGTTCAGCTATTTGTTTAGCTTCTTCTTCTGGATATAAATCCTTCCAATTACTCCTATGGTATGGATCATCCTTTGGAGCATAAATATAAGTATTCATCTTATATTCACTGCAATCTTTCATAAGACTCATTCTTTCTTCATGACTCCATGGAGTTCCATAGAATCCTTCAATAAATCCTCTAAACTCTATTTCAGGATAATCTCCGATTACAACTTCTGCAAATTTATTATTTTCGCTCTTTTCTAAAATTTGCCCTAATGTTAATACAGCATAATATGCTCCATCACTATCTGAAGCCACTATAGATATATTACCCTTTTCATTTTCATCATTACTAGTTTTAATTACATATCCTTCTTTATTATCTAAAGCTTCATTTTCTAATAATTCACTTTCTATACAATTATCACAATGGTCCTTATCTGAAGTTATTATTATATTTGCCTTATCAGATACAACTTCGTCTGAAATATTATATTTTATATCATTTTCTTTTAATATCTCTTCTAACTTATCTACAGTTGCTTCTTCTTGTTCTCCATGAATTACAACATTAACATCTCCTACTAATTCCATTCCTTCTTCTGATAAATAAGTAGTTTCTTGAGGAACTGGATAAACTAAAGAATCCTTCTCTTCATCTGGAACTACTGGTATTGTTGGTAATTCAATTTCACCTTCTAATCCCATTACTTCAACTTCATAAATTCTTGCAGCATTATCACTACCTTGAGTAGGCTTATCTACTATTAACTTAACATATCTAGCTTGAGTTACAGGAATTCTATCCGTAGTTATTCCATCTATATTATTTGTAACCTTTACTACCTCTTTATAATTTTCTCCATCTGAACTAACTTGTACTCTATATGCTTTAGTATTCATTGAAGCAGCTTCTCCACCTGCCTCTGAATGTTTTATAACTATATCTGTTATTGTATCGATTTTTCCTAAATCTATAGTTAAATTATGAGTACTTCCATTATTAGCACACCATTTAGTATTTGATTTTCCATCAACAGCTTTTTCTGGTGATTCAGCTGCTGCAACAAAGCCTGATGCAGTTACTGATTTTCCTAAAGCAAGATTAGTTTTTTCAGTACTTGCTGCATTTGAAACAGTAATTATTCCCTTTTTAACAATCTCATCTTTTCCTAAAGCATTCTTAGCTTTTAATGTTACTGAATATACTCCTTCTTTTTCATAAGTTACAGTTGGATTTTCTTCAGTACTAGTTTCAATATTAGCGCCTGTAAATGTCCATTCAAATTCTGATGATGCCATTGAGCTTAAATTTGTAAATTTAACTTCTTGACCTGGTGCCACAAAAGTACTTGAGACATCAAAATCTGCTATTGCTTCAAAGCTACTATTTAAGGCTTCAGTTATAAACGCTAGTGCAGTTTTTTCTGAAAGCTTTTTACCACTATTTAAACTAGACATATTTGAATTTAATAAACTCTTTAGTCTATCTGCCTCTGAAGTATTCTTATTTGACTTAGCTATTAAGTATTCTAAAGCTAATTTATCATTTTCTCCTAAAAGCTTTAACTTATCTAAGTTTTCACTACAATGAGATAATATTTCACTAGGTAATTCTGCTTTTAATTTATCAGCAGCTTCAATCATATCATTAAATTCTTTATTTAAAATTTCAATTTCAGCAGTAACATCTTGTCCTTTAACTATCTTTCTAAGTAAATCATCCATAGTACTTCTTATTTCTGGCGCATCTCCTCTTCCAGTAGAAGCCCAGCTTGCTTCCATTCTTGATGAATGATTTGCAAATGTTATCATATAAGGGGCTAAGTCGCCATACATTTTTTCTATAGCATTTTCCCAGGATTTTTGATAATCATATTCTGATGTATTCCAAGCATAATCCGCACCTGTTGCTAAAGTTATTTTTGAAAGTTCTGCATGTTCCATTGGATTCATAGTAAAAAAGTCTATTTGACCTTCTAGAGCTTTATCTGCATTATATACTGGCCCTAAAGCTAATTTTTCTTTCATATAGTCTGTAACAGGATAGTTCCACCATATTCCCATTCTTTTCCCATAAACTGAATTTACGAAGTTAGCATTTTCTAAATCTATTCCTTCTGATACAACTACAGGACCTGTCCACATAACCATTATGTCACTATCTAGCGTAGATGAAAAATCAGTTGTATATTTAGTTAACTCATCAATTGTTCCCATAGCATGAGTATCATATTCTGTAGGCACAGTTATAAGAGGTTTAACATCACCTTTAGCTTTAACAAACTCTTTATTAAATCTATTTAGTAATTCAGCTTGCTTAACGCCATCTTTATTACTTATATCATCAAATAATATGGCAAAACTTCTAACTCCCATGTCATATAATGATTGGCATTTATTTATTAAAGCTTGAAAATCTGCCTCTCCATTGTCTCCATCAAAATTAATATCTATTCCTGGAGAAATTGCAAATACAAAGTCTACCTTATTTTCTTTAGACGTTTCAATAAGTTCATTCATTCTGCTCATTTCACTATCTGGATAAGGTTCTCTCCAATTTTCTCTGTGATATGGATCATCCTTTGGAGCATAAATATAAGTATTCATTTTATTATCACCATAAAACTCTATTTGATCTAATCTATCTTCATTAGACCATGGTGTTCCATAAAATCCTTCTACTATTCCTCTTGTCTTCATAGTAGGTTCATCACTTATAACAACATCATTTGAATATTTAGAACTACCGTCATTAACTATCAACTGCGTTAACGTTTTAACTCCATAAAAAGTACCATCTTCATCTTTACCTTCAATTAAAATTGTTCCACCTTTACCTTCACTTGATTCAACAGCAAGTATATATCCTTCTTCTTTTAAGCCTTCTGTACCAGAAATACCTATTTTCTCCTTAGCTTCATCCATTTCTTTAATATCATCTTCTAATTCACCTATTATTAAAGTAGTTGATGATTCATCATAAGTTTCATTAATAGTAATATCATTTGCAATTAAAAACTCTTTTAAAATTCTAATTGCATCTTCATCTGCAACATCTTGCCCCTTTAAATTAATTGATGATGTAATTTTTAAAACACCTTCATTAGTCTCCACACTTTCAGGAACTTGGCTTAATTGTGGTATGCTTATACTTACTTCTTCATTAACATCAGCAAAAGCATCAATTTTAGTTATAGTTAGACCATTAATAATAAACACACTAGCCATAGTTGTTGCTAATATTCTTTTTAACATCTCTCTTTTCACATCTTTTCCCCCTATTATATTTACGTAATAATTAAAAAGTAGACCATTAATTAACATTTATCTCTCTTACTTTTAATAATAATCCTTTTTGTAATTATTTACAACTATGTAATTTTATTCTCATTATTTTTTTCTTATATCTATTTAAGTTTTCCCTAATTTTTATTCCAGATTCATGAAATTTTATCAAATGTAATGCCCATTCTACCATATATATTTTTACATAATAAAAGAGGCTGTATTATTGATATACTAGCCCCCAATCTTTACCTTAAACTACTTATTAAATTGTCAATTGACCAAACTCTTTTATCTCCTAATAAACTTTTAGATATATTAAATAAGGCCTTATCCTCTGTAACTAATATTAACTCTGAATTTATATAACAAGTATATAAATTTAATAAATCTACTTGAGACAGTTTATTTTTTTCTTTTTTATCTTTAGTTTCATAATCAAAGATTAAATAAAATCCACTTATATCTTTTTTATCTATTTCTATAGATACTGGTAAAAGTTCGCAAAATCGTTGACTTAGTATATAATTGCCTTTATATTTTCTTTTTTCTTTTATTGAAATTTCCTCTAAAACATCTTTTAATATTACTATTTTATTTTCTTTTATTAGTTCACTTAAGTTATCCTCATTTCTTTCCCATAATTTAATTATTATATTACTATCTATCAAATATCTATTCATTGCTATCATTCCTAATCATTTATTTTCTATAATTATATTAAATTAAAAATAAGTAAGTATAATTTAAAGCTCAATATTTATTTTTATCAATTATTTTTTACTTACTCAAATTTTTATAAATTAATAAAAAATAGGATGATTTAAGTCATCCTATTTTATGAAACTTCTTCTTCTTTTTTTGGTAAATTCGCAATATCTATAGTTCTTAAATTTAAAATTTTAATAACTGTTTGTAATAAATAAAATTCATGACCACTATCGGAAACTAATCCCTCTACTAATCTCCATGTAGAATTTTCATTATCTCTAGCCCAAGCTGTAATATTATGCGTATCTACACCATATTCAATACTATTAATCTTATAAGTAAAATTAAAAGCTCTATAAGTTAATTTATTAATATCATCAATTAACTTCTCTTTAATTTCATCTACAAAACCTTCAAAAATATTTCTATTAATTTTTATATAATTTTGGCTACATTCAGTTATACTTTCATAAACTTTACATTTTCTTTCTTCTATAATTATATTAAGTAAAATCATCTCTCTACTATTACTTAAATAATATTTATTGATTTCATCACTTTCATTTAATAATTTTTCTAATAAATTATTAAAATAACTTATATAAATCAAAAGTAACATATCATTAGTATCAAATTCTTTTTCTAAAATTTTTATCTTACTAATTATAGTATCTAATATAGTTTTAATTTTTTCTTCGTTGTTAAGTAGATAATATTCTTTTAATATTGTTAAAATATTTTCTTCATAAAGATCACTTTGAATATTATTATCTTTTATTTTGTTATCATTATAAATAACTTCATCTTCATTTTTAATTTTACTATCTATATCTTTATCATTTAATGATTTACTTTCTAACTCTTCTTTTTGTTCTAGCTTTTCAGAAGAACACTCTTCACTTAAAATAATATTCTCTTCTAAATCAATATTATTATTTCCTAAAATTAATACTTCAATTTCCTCTTTATTTTCTTTTGTTGCATAATTATTTTCATCTTCTAAATACTTTTCTTTTATTATCCTTAATTCTTCTTCTAACACCTTAATTTTTTCATTAGCTGAAGTTAAACTTTCTTTATATTCTTCTATTTGTATTTTATTCTCTTCAATTATTTTTAGTAATTCTTCAATTTTATTTTTTTCATTTTCTTTTTTTAATTTTAAAAAATTAAATTTCATACGCCATCCCACAATCTTCTATATTAGACTATATTTTTATTTTTTATTATAGTATTTTATATCCACATTGTCTAATGTAAATAATCCCATAACCATTTAAAAATAATTTTTCTATATTTACCATCACTATCCTCAAAGTTAAAGCAGTAAATATATTTATAACATTAAATTATTTACTGCTCTTACTTATTATTATTCTTTTAATATTGTAGAATTCCTCTTTTTATTTATAAAACTCTTCTTGCTCTTCCTATAGAACTCCATGGAACTTGTCTTATTCCTATTAATCCTCCAGTAGTTGATGAATCTATCCACATATTATCTCCTATATACATTCCTACATGTCCAATAGATGTGGTGAATAATAAATCACCAGCTTTTACTTCACTTAAGCTAACTTCATATCCTGCTTCGATTTGATTATAAGTTGTTCTACCTATATGAATATTAGCTTTTGCAAAAGCCCACTGCATAAGACCTGAACAATCAAAAGCACGGTAACCTTGATCTACAAATGCTTCTGCATGATTATATTCTCCAGCCGCCGCATCTACAGGAAATCTATTTTTAAGAATCTGTAAATTTGCTGTTGTAAGCTCTTCTCCAGACCCCCCCCATACATATGGACTTCCTATATGACTTTTAAGCTCATTTAATATAATCTCATATGAATTAGATACTGATTCATTAGTTGAGCCATTGCTAGATATATTAAAACTTATATAATCAACACTTACATATCCTACTGATCCATTAAAGTTTATTTTATACCATGCTCCTTCTTGACCCACTACGTCTACAACTGTCCCATTTAATAAATAACCTAAAACAAAAGAACTTCCATCTGCACTTTGACGTACTCTTAGATTTGAACCTTCTACATTAATAACTTGTCCTTTTTTTATTGTTACACTACCATCTGGTGTTGCTTCTGGAGTTGGATTATTAGGTGTTACTTCTGCATTTGCTTTATCCATAGTTATATATTCTTTACTAACATATGCTATAGAATTATTATAACTAATTTTATACCATGTACCTTCTTCACCAATTATATTTACAGTATCTCCTTCATATAAAGATCCTATTATTGCTGAACTAGTTGAAGAACTTTGTCTAACTCTTAGGCTTAACCCATCTAAATTATAAGCATATCCTATTGCATTCATCTCTGTAGTATTTCCACTATTACTACTGTTATCGTTATTTGTTCCATCAATTAAAATATAATCACTATGCACATATCCATAACTATTATTATATTTTATTTTGTACCATTCACCTTCAGTTCCTACTATAGATACAGTAGTATCATCTACTAAATATCCAATAATAGATGCATTTAATGACGCACTACTTCTTACTCTTAAATTAGGAGCTGCATCATACACTCTTCCTGTTGTTGTAATTTCATAAGATGGTAAATATAATTCTTTAACGTAATCCCCATGCACATATCCCGTAATACCATTATAACTAATTTTATACCATCCATTACTATTTGATATTATATCAAATGTAGTACCTTCAGTCATTGTAGTAAGTATGCTTGAACTTGTAGATGCTTCTGCTCTAACTCTTAAATAGCTACCATCTACATTTACAACTTGTCCCCTATTAATAGTTGCTACAGCCATATTTTCTGTGGCATATGCTGGCACAGATTTTAATGCTATTGTTGCACCTACTACCCCTGAAACAGCAAGTAACTGTTTTATTTTCTTTCTTTGCATCTTTTAATCACCTTTTCATCATAAACTTTTATAAAACAATTATTTTTTCACATTAAACATTATAAACATTCTTCTATTATTTTACCATAATTTTCACATATTCTATCAATATTTTTATTAATTTCTTAAAAGCAGCTTTACTTTTTATTTAATTTACATTTTTAGGCAGCTATTTTATTTGTTTTACAATTTTTCTCTTGCAAAAATATTAAATTTCATATTAGTTATATCTTTTATAAAATTTAAAATATTACTTATAAATAAACATATATACCACATAATATATTATATCTATAATAAGGATGGTGATTTTTTGAGTAAAATATCTATAATCGGAGCCGGTTCTATTGGTTCAACAACAGCATTTGCATTATTACAGAAAGGTATAGCTAGAGAAATTGTTATAAATGATATTAACCAAGAAAAAGCATTAGGTGAAGTTTTAGATTTAATGCATGGAAGTTCTTTATGTCCACCATGTAATGTTACATTAGGTAGTGTAGACGACACTAAAGATTCTGATATTATTATAATAACTGCAGGATCTCCTCAGAAACCTGGTGAAACTAGACTAGATTTAGTAGATAAAAACTATAAAATTTTCCAAAACTTTATTCCAAAACTTGCTAGCCTAAGTCCAAATTCAATATTACTTGTAGTTTCTAATCCAGTTGATATACTATCATATATGACTTATAAACTATCAGGTTTTCCAAAAGAAAGAGTCATTGGCTCTGGAACTGTTCTTGATACTGCAAGACTTAGAAGCCTTCTTTCAAAATACTTTAGAATTGATGGAAGAAATGTTGAAGGATTTGTTCTTGGAGAACATGGAGATAGTGAGTTTGTAACTTGGTCATCATTAAGAGTTGGTAGTATTCCTGTTAAAAGTTTTTCAGAGCAAAATTCAATTTCTTGGGATAAAGAAACAGAAAATGTTATTGCCGAGGATGTTAAAAATTGTGCTTATGAAGTAATAAAAAGAAAAGGCGCTACTGCCTTTGCTGTTGCTGTTGCTCTTGTTCGAATTGTTGAAGCTATATTAAGAGATGAAAAAACAATATTAACCCTTTCTACATTGCTAAATGATTATTTAGGAGTAAGTAATACCTATTTAAGTGTTCCTACTATAGTAGGTAGAAATGGAATTGAAAAAGTTCTCGATATTCAACTCTCTACCGAAGAACAAGAAAAATTTATATCATCAGCTAATCTAATGAAACAATACATCACAAGAATTGACTCTCACTAGATTTCAGCTACACTAACTATTTTGGTATAGCTCAAAGTTGATTTAAAGTTATACAAAAAAGTATGATATACTTAGAAGAAATTATTCTGACTTCTATAATCTTATATCATACTTTTTCTATTAACTTTATATTGTAATTTAACTATATATGTCTGAAAATTCAATACTAACTCTTTCTACATTGTTTTCAAAGGCATTCTTAGATTCTAAAATCTTTTCTTCTTTTGCTTTTACTATTGGCAAGCTAACTGTAAATGTACTTCCTTTATTTAATTCGCTCTTAAGTTCTATATTTCCATTATGTAATTCTACTATTGATTTAACTAGTGCTAATCCAATTCCACTTCCTTCATTTTCTCTATAAGTAGCTCTATCAACTTGAGTAAATCTATCAAAAATTTTCTCTTGCATTTCTATTGGAATTCCTATCCCTGTATCTATTACTGAAATAAAAACATTTTCATCATCTGTTTTTATTTCAACATTTATTTCTCCACCACTTTTAGTAAATTTTATTGCATTGGATAATAAATTAAGTATTATTCTCTCAATATTATCTGGATCACATGCAATTATCAACTCTTCAATATCTGTATCAAATATTAAAGAAATTCCTCTACTTTCAACATAACAAACTGCTGATAAAGTTATGTCTTCCACTAGATTGACTATGTCACAATTAGTCTTCATTAATTTAAAACTCGCAGAATCTATTTTGGTTATATCAATTAAATTGCTTATTAACCTATGAAGCCTATTTGTATTCTGCTTGCAAATCTTCATGTACTTTGAAAATTTTTCATTTTTATAATTATCATTTATAGTTGTAACTTCAATCATTTGATTTGCAGTATATAAAATATTTAAAGGTGTTTTTAATTCATGAGATACATTTGCAAAAAAATCTGTTCTAATTTTCTCTGCTATTTCAAGCTTTTTATTAAACTTTATTAACTTACTATTATTTATGTAATCATTAGCATGATATGTATATATCCTGTAAGAAATTATGCTTGAAAAAATTAATGTAAAAATAACATTTACTATACTATCCATAACCCCTTTAGTCCCACTTGGTAAAGAAAGTAGATATATTAAAATAACAATAGAAGCTACTAAATTATTGGTAATGCTAATTATAGGTGGAAAATATACTAAAGCACTAATACAAAATGAAATTATTATATAAGCAGAAATTTGGCTAGTATTATAAAATAAATCTATGGACATAAATATACACCAATAAAATATAATACTACAAAAAATCCAATAAATTATTTTATTAGATCTTAATGATATCCTTTTAAATAAGAATTTATAATAAAAAAACCATGCTATAGCTACAATTGTCATAATTATATGTGATAAATATAAGTAGTAAAGAGGTTTATTTCCACTAGCTAAACAATTATAATAAAAAATATCAATAAAAATAAGAATGATATTCAATGGTATTAATATTAGTATTGGATAATTACTCCTTTTAATATTAATATTTACTCTCGCTTTCTCAAACTCATTATATTGCTCAATTGATTCAAACTTTTTATCTACTCTTATAAAATTTTTAATGTAATTTTCAAACATCACTTTCTCCTTTTGTTTAACCATTTGCATTACATATTATAACAATTTTATACATTATAATCAATTTATCATTAATCTAATTTTATTAAAAATATAATATCTTAGTTAATGATATACATAAATATCTAAACTAAGATATTATATAAATTTATATATTAATCCATTGTTTCATTAAGGATTTTATTCATATACTCATATTGCAATAATTTGATAACAGCAGGAGCTCGTCCTCCAACTGGAACTCCATTAATTTCTTTAGCTGCTACAATAAATTTAGTTGTGCTAGATAACATAACTTCATCCGCTTCCATCATATCTTTTATCGTAAATGGTATTTCTTCTATATTCATATTATTACTATTACAAATATTTAAAATATTTTTTCTTGTTATACCAGCTAAAATTAATCTATTTGTTGGATGAGTCTTTAATACGCCGTTTTTAATTATATAAACATTACTATAAGATGCTTCTGTTACAATATTTCCTCTGTGAAAAATAGCTTCTTCACAACCACATTCACTTGCTTTTTGAGATGCCATTACATTAGGAAGTAAATTTAAAGTTTTTATATTACAATGAAACGCTCTTGTGTCGGGAACTGTTATAAGCTTAACTCTTTTCTTATAGTTTCCTATATCATTAAAAGGTGTTATTGTAATATATAAATTCCCCTTTATATCTTTGTTGTATTTATGACTTCTTTGAGCTGTTCCTCTTGTAACCTGAAAATATACCAATTGTTCATCAGCATCCACTTTTTTTACTAGATCATATAATATATCTTTTAGTTCCTCTTTTGTATATGGAATTATTATCTTTAGCATTTCTGCACTTTTATATAACCTTTCAATGTGATCATTTAATGCAAATATTTTATGATTTACTGTTATTACAACCTCATAAATACCATCTCCAAAATAAACTCCCCTATCTAACATAGGAATATTTATATCTTCAATAGCTCCTATATTTCCATTATAATATCCTAAATTCTCCACTTACCACTATCCCCCTTATAAATTTTAGGCAAGTAATACTCTTATATGCCTTACACTATACTATATGCTTAATTATTTTTACTTATATACAACTATATTGCTTATCATTGATTTTATTTTATTTAATTATTGTTATATGAGAAATTGTACATTTTATTTTAAAATACTAAGATGTATTTAAATTAAATTACTTTTAACTTAAATACATCTTAACTTTATTTTTCACTTCTAAATTTATTAATCATATCATTTTTTAAGTTCCATAACTTAGGAGATAAATCTACATAATAGTCTTGTGGATTAGTAAATCTTTTTACCTCATCCCATAAAAAACTTACCTGTTCTATACAATAGCTTCTTATTGTTTCTAGATTAGGGGATTTATATACACATTCTCCATTTAAAATTACTGGAACCTGTAATTTTTTTGCATAAAAATTAGTTATAGTTTTTCTTTTCCATGTATAAATAGGATCAAAAATTTCATATTCTTTACTATCATCTATTATTTCATCTGCTAAAGTTAACACATCTGCAATTGCCATATTATTTTCTTTATTAAATAATCTCCATACAGTTTTATATCCTGGATTTGTTACTTTTTCTATATTTTCAGAAAGCTTAATTCTTGGAGCTATTTTTCCATCTTCTTCAACTGCACTAGTTTATAAACGCCTCCAAATACTGGTTCAGATTTTGCAGTAATAAGTCTTTCTCCTACACCAAAGGTATCAATACAAGCTCCTTGATTCATAAGATCACTTATTATATATTCATCTAGGCTATTTGAAGCAATTATTTTGCACTCTTCTAATCCATTTATATTTAATATTTTTCTCACTTCTTTAGAAAGATATGCTAAATCACCACTATCTAATCTTACACCTTTAAGCTTTTTTCCTTGAGGCTCTAATATATTCTTCGAAACCTTAATAGCATTAATTATTCCTGATTTTAAAACACTATATGTATCTATTAATAAAATACAGTTATCTGGATAAGTCTTTGCATATGTTTCAAAAGCCTTATACTCATCTCCAAATAATTGTATCCATGCATGTGCCATTGTACCAACAGCTTTAACATTAAATATTCTATCTGCTATAGTTGTTGCAGTTCCATCAACACCACCTATATAAGCTGCTCTAGCACCATAAATTGCTGCATCATACCCTTGACTTCTTCTAGCTCCAAGTTCTAATACCTCTTTTCCTTCTGCTACTCTTCTTATTCTATTTGCTTTAGTGGCAATAAGACTTTGATGGTTTATAGTTAAAAGCAGCATAGTTTCTATAAGTTGTGCATCAATAACCTTTGACTTTACTGTAATCAATGATTCATTAGGAAATACTGGAGTTCCTTCTTCAATTGCATATAGATCTCCTGTAAATTTAAAGTTTAATAAATACTCTAAAAATTCCTCACTAAATAATTTTCTACTTCTTAAATATTCTATATCACTTTCTGTAAACTTTAAGCTTTCTATATACTCAATAACTTGTTCTAATCCTGCTACTATTGCAAATCCTGCCTTGTCAGGATTTTTTCTAAAAAACATATCAAAATAAACTATAGTATCTTTAAGATTATTTTCAAAATATCCATTTGACATAGTAAATTCATAAAAATCAACAAGCATACTTAAATTTCTTTCATTTTTAAAATCAATATTTGACATAATTAATTCTCCTCATAAGTAATAGTACTACTGTCTATTTATATTATTTTTTACTATGTTGTACATATTATGCCTCAAATTACACTCCATATTTTTGAAAATAAATAAATCACTCCTAAGATTATTGTATCTACAATTTAATCTCTGGAGTGATCTCTTATATATTAATTTATTTTACATTGTAAACTTCATAATACTTTTCTTTTAAATATTTAATAAAATATTTAGCATTAAGTTCTTCACCTGTAATATTTTTAATTAGCTCATTAGGAGTATATAATTTCCCATTTTTGTGAACTTTTTCATTTAACCATACCTTTACTGTATTAAAATCGCCCTTAGCGACTTCATTCATAACTTCTGGTTTTTCTTCTAAAAGTTTATAATACATTTGAGCACCATAAATATTTCCTAAAGCATAGCTTGGGAAGTATCCAAACATTCCACCTGACCAATGAACATCTTGAAGAATTCCTTCACTATAATTGCTAGCTTCAACACCTAAATACTCTCTATACTTTTTGTTCCAAAGCTCTGGTAAATCATCTACACTTATATCTCCATTTATTAATTCTTTTTCAATTTCATATCTTATTATAATATGCAGACTATAAGTTAACTCATCTGCTTCTGTTCTTATTAAAGATGGTTCTACATAATTTATAGCTTCATAAAATTCCTCTAAATTAACACTATCAAAATCTTTAAAATACTTTTTAGCTAACGGTAATAAGTATGAACAAAACTCTTTACTTCTTCCTATGATATTTTCATAAAATCTTGATTGTGATTCATGAATAGCCATAGAAATAGCAGCTTGAAGACCTGTATCTTTTAAATCATCTCCAATGTTTTGCTCATAAATTCCGTGTCCACCTTCATGTATTGTGCTATATAAAGCTGATGTAAACTCATCCTCATGATAATTAGTTGTAAGCCTTACATCATTCTTACTTATATTAATTGTAAAAGGATGTACACTTTCATCTAATACTCCTGCATTTAAATCAAAGCCTATACTTTTTAATATTTCTAAGGATAATTCTTTTTGTTTATTTGTATCAAAATGACCATTTAAAAATTCCCTATTAATCTTCTTATTGCTAGATTTTATATTCTTAAGTATCTCTATAATTCCATCTCTTAACTCTGAAAAAACTTTATCTAACTTTTTTACCGTTAGACCACTTCATATTTATCTAACAAAGTATCATATTTATTCTCTTCATAACCCCAATATTCAATAAATTCCTTTTGAAAATTAATAATTTCTTTTAAATTATCTTTAAATCCTTCATAATCATTATTTTCCTTAGCTTTTTCCCAAGCAATTTCAGCTTTATTGGTTGCAGATATATATGCAACGTATCTATCTTCAGGAATTTTTTTAGTTTCATTATAATCCTTTTCAAGTTCTTCTAACATTCTTAACTCTAAAGTATTCATTTTTTCTTTATTTACATTTAACGATTCTATAAATCCTAAAACTTTATCACTAGTTGTTTTCTTAAATACCTCACCTGATAAATAACTAATAACATCAGATCTTGTTTCTCCAGCTTTACTTGGCATACTAGTTCTCATATCCCAATACACTAAAGATATTGCTTCATTTAACTTATTAACTTCAGATATATGTTCTTTTACTTCGTTAAATTTTTCTTTTAAATTCATTTATTTTTCCCCCAATTTATTTAATGATAAATTCTTTATATAATCTTTTATTTCTCACCTAAGTGAAAGTCAAAATAATTATAATTCCTTAACTAATACATATCTTCTTAGTCCACCATATTTTATTTTATCCTTCTTAATTTCATAGCCTAAACTTTTAAAAGTATTTACGCTAAATTCATTATATGGCGATGCAGTTGCACAAACTATTTTAGTATTGTTTTCTATTGCAATCTTTTCTAGCTCTTCACATATAATTCTTTGAAGTTTGTTCCCTCTATATTCTTCTCTAACTACTGTTGACTCTATTTGTCCGACATTTAATAGCTCTTCACCTTTTAATTCAATGTCATATCCATAGTTCCCTTTATCATATCCTTTTTTAGCATATACACCCATAGCAATGATTTCATCATCCTCTGTTACATATCCTATTATTTTACCTTTTCCTTTTATGTACTCTTCAAATTCTTCCTTTTCAGTATCTGCATACAATTCTTTATTTTCTAAACCATCGATTATTATTTTTTGAAGTTCCATTATTTTATCTATATAATCTAAATTTAATTCTTTCATTTTAGCTTCTACTAATTGTCCATCTTTTCTTTTCAACTTTAGTATTTTTCTCATTTCTATCACCTCTAATTGATATTTTATCAAAACTACTCTTAATAATCCAAAGTTTTCTATTAATATAAATTATTTCTTAAATAAAAATATCATCTTAATTCTTTAAAATTAAAGCGATACTTTTAGAAGTAACTCTATTTTCTCTTACCCAGCTTATCATTTCATCTGAAATATCAAAACCATATACTTTTAAATTAGATATATTACTCCTTTTATTATTATTTTTTAAAATATTACTATATAAATAACCACAAGTAAAGCATGCTTTTTCTTTACTTGTGGCTATATTTAATGAACTATATACATAATATAATCTGAATTATACCAAGCTTCCATAAACTGTTCTAATTTATATTCTACTCTAACACTTTCATCATCTTCAGCTGCAGGATCATTTACAACTACATATTGCTCACCATTTTTATTGCTAAATCCACAAACTACTATTAAATGTCCGCTTGTTGTAAGTGGAGCATTTTCTATATATGGATATTTATCATTATCTATATCATTAGTGTATTTAACACTTGTTGCTACTGGATACCCATCTTCAATTTCATTTTTTAAATCCTCTAAACTACCAAACTTAACATAAGCTTGATGTCCTAAGCTTCCAGCAAAAGCAACATTATATACCCAATTACCAAATCCATCATAATTATAGTCATAAGAACTCCAAGCAACATCTTCGACTATTAAATTTTCACCTAATCTATTTAATAGCATTGTCATACTTGTTGGACTACATATTCTACTTGCAATTCTTTTATCTCTAAGCATTTGTGATATCTTTGGAGTTTCTATAACCTTTTCTACAATACTTAAATTTATATCACCATTAAAAGCATCTATAACTTTATTTTCACTATTTATATATGATACTGTAATTCTCGTTAATATAGGAGTTACTTTAGAGCTTTTTGAATACAATTTTACTCTCACTTGAATTTTATTAGCATAAGTTTCATCACCTTTAATAATAAGTGTATCTGTATCAACCTTAGCTAAATTACAAGCTGTACTTTTAGATGCCCTTTCTATACCTGTTCCCCACACTCCCCAAGATAGCCATTCTGTCCACTGAGAAGTATTGGTATATGCTCGTGCTTCAACTTCAATATAAGTTTTTTCTGGTGTTTCTGCATTCCATGAAAGAATAAGTTTATTAAAATCTTCTGTATCAATTACTTCTGAAATAAAGGTTCCCTCTTTGACATATTTTCCATTTTTACTTTTTAATACTATAGTATCTTCTTTAATATTATTATTTAAGCTATTATTATTATCTCGTATTATATCTACATTTTCTAAAATACCTTTATTAAATTCATTTTTTCCTTCTATAAAGATTAAATTTCCATTAATAGCCCTTTCATTTACACCATCCTGATTATTCACTCCATCTACTCCCTTATTATTATTTTTATATGTTGAGATAATAGCATATAATCCTATAAATACTATAATACAAATGCTTATACCTATAATTTTTTTATTCTTTTTCATTAAATTAAAAAGCAGCCCTCCTATTTATTATTACTAATAAATAATATGCGCTGCTCTTTTAAATATACACTTTATATAGTTTTTATTATCTTCTTATAGATTGTGCCATTCTTCTATAAGTATGTCTTACACCTCTTATAGTTACAGATAATTTCATTATATTTTCAGGTAATGCCATTCCAAAAGTTCCACAATCACCAATATGTTGAATATCAGCTCCTGCCATTTTAGACATTAAAGCTATTTTTTCTATAACAGCTTCACTTGCACCTTCTTGTGAAGTACCTATAGTAGTCATTGCTAATGCACCTGCTTCATGAATTGCATCTACCATTTTTTTAGCTAAATCTTCAGTAAATCCTGGCACTGTTCCTGGCGCTGGGAATAAAACTACATCTGCTCCACATTCTACAAAGCTTTTTACAACCTTTTCATCATAAATATTTCCACTACCTGCCCCATGCATTTTTCCTGCAATAATTAAAGTACTATCTCCTAAAACTTCTTTTGCTAGCTTAATTCCTTCACAAATAGTTTCTTCTGTAATTCCTGTACTTGGATTTCCTGTAATTACTATATGATTAAATCCATATTCTTTTACCTTTTCTAAGTTTGCTCTATTTAATCTATATCCTGTCTCATATGTGCTTCCCTCTGGTACTGGCTCCATATTAACACCAATTAATCTACCAACTAAACTTCTTATATTTCTTATATAATTTTTATCATTTATATTATTCTTTATTTCTTCAGTTATAATATTATATGCTTTCTCTATACCATCTGATAAATTAGCATTTCCAAATCCAAAAACATATGGTTTTTCAAAATTAAAAGTATTAAGAGTAATCATATCTGCTCCGAAACTTGCTGCAAGCTCTGGGTTAGATACTTCTCTAATATAAGGTGTATAGCTTATTATTGTCTCTGACATTACTGTTCTACCTTCTGAATTCTTAATAATATCTTTTAATTCCTCTTTATTAAGAGATTCTATATCTCCATTAGTTAATTCAAATATTCTCTTCATTGTTATACCTCTTCCCTCTTTTATTTTCACATAAGTAATTAATACATATCCAAATAAACATTTACATAAATTAAAAAATAAATTAAATTTTTAATTACTTGAAAGCAAATTTATTTTTAAAGGATTACATATTAAAATTACATGTCCATTATACAAGCTTATAATTAATTTGTCATTACCTAAAAAGTTAATAAATAAAAATCTTTATCAAACTATGTATTCTAGTACACATTGATTTAATAGCTCATTACTTTCCTGCTATAAAACAAACTTTACTACCAATATATTGGGGCAATAATATTAAATTATTATATAAAGTCAGTAAATTTACAGCAAATTAATAGTTCAAAAGTAAAAGATGCAAAAATAATTGAAGCTGGCAACAATATAATGCGAACAAAAAAGTATGAGCATATTAATAAGCATACTCATACTTTTTTGTCATTAAAATTGTTTCTAATATCTATATTAAAACCTAACCTAATTAAAATATGCTATGAATTATATTTGTAATAAATCCCGTATGTTCATTAAATATATTTATACCAATAAGAATAAGTATTACTCCACCAACAAGCTCTGCATAATCTTTGAATAACCCACCAATTTTCTTTCCTGCTATAACACCAATAAAACAGACTACAAATGTTATAACACCAATAATAAGTGATGATGAAACTATATTAACATTTAAAAATGCAAAACTAATCCCCACAGCTAACGCATCAATACTAGTTGCTATAGCTAAGCTTGTTAATTCCTTATTAGATAATGATTCATCTTTAGCATTATACTCCTTGTCTAATGTAGTACTTACTTCACTAACTGCCTCCTTATTACTATCCTTTGCTTCTTTACGATTTTCATAGAATTCATGTATCATCTTTCCGCCTAGTATAGAAAGTAATATTAATGCAACCCAATGGTCTATGGACTTTATATATCCCTCAAAGCTTATTCCAAGTATCCACCCTATTAAAGGCATAGCTGCTTGGAATACTCCAAAGAAAAGAGCTATTTTTATAGCCATTTTTTTTGTTAAATTTTTAAGTGTCATTCCCTTTGTTACTGATACAGCAAAAGCATCCATAGCTAAAGCAAATCCAGTAAGTATAATTGTAATTAAATTCATAAGTTTACTCCCTTTCTTATAATTTATATTTATAAAAAACCTACCCTGTAGATTATTGTTATTCTATATTATAAAAATTATCTACAGTTTTAATTTTTTATTTTTAAAAATAAAAAAATAACGAGATTCATGGATGCTAAAATAACATCCATGAGTCTCGTTATTTAAGATTAAACCAGGTTGCCATATGCAAACCATTATGTTGGCCTAATCACACTTTCATGCTAACTACTCCCTCACAGGAACTAATATAGTATAATACTTTATATAATAATTTGTCAATTTAATATATAAATAAATTATCTACCTCTTGTAGTTTTTCTTTTTAAATACATTCCATCTCCTTTTTCCCCAATAAATTTATTATCTCGAACAATAATCTTTCCTCTTAATATTGTCATTATAGGATAGCCTTTCACCTTTATCCCTTCATATGCACTATAATCAACATTTGAATGCAAATCTTTACTACTTAAGATAACTTCCTTATTAGGATCTATGATAACTATATCAGCATCTGAACCAATTGCAATTGTTCCTTTTTTAGGATATATTCCAAAAATTTTAGCTGGATTAGTTGAACATACTTCAACAAACTTATTAATATTTATTTTTCCATTCATTACGCCCTCTGAAAAAATTAAAGGTATTCTTTCTTCAACACCTGGCGCTCCATTAGGACATTTTATAAAGTTATCTTTTCCTAACTTTTTATCATTATTAAAAGAAAATGGACAATGATCTGTTCCTATAGTTTGAATATATCCATCCCTAATTCCCTTCCATAAAGCAATACCATTGTACTTTTCTCTAAGCGGTGGACTCATTATATATTTTAATCCTTCTTTATTAGGTAATTTATATTTACTTTCATCTAAAATTAAATATTGTGGGCATGTTTCTACATATAACTCTTGACCATTTTCTCTAGCCATTTTTATATAATCTAATGCTATTTTTGTAGATAAGTGTACAATATATAAATCTTTATAATTAGCTATTTTAGCTATATTTATCATTCTATTTACAGCTTCACCTTCAGTTTCTTCTGGCCTACTTAAACTATGAAATATTGGTGACTTTAATCCATTCTCTTCATAATATTTGCGCAAATATTGAATTACTCCATGATTTTCACAATGAATCGCTGTAATCCCATTAACTTCTTTTAGCTTTTTAAATATTTTAATAATATCTTCATCTTCGATTTTATAATCATAAGTTAAATAAGCTTTAAAACTATTTATTCCATCCTCTTCAACTATTTCTTCTATTTCATTTAAAATATCATTATCTACATGTTGAATGACACCATGGAATCCATAGTCAATAACAGCATTATTGTCTGCATAGCTATGATATTTGTTAATTTGATATCTTAACTCACATCCTTGTGGTCCAAATCCTATATGATCAATTATAGTGGTTGTCCCACCACATGCTGCAGCAATAGTTCCTGTATAAAAATCATCATTTACTACTAAATTGCCTACATGTAAATTAAAATGAGTATGTACATCTACTCCTACTGGAATTACATACTTACCACTAGCATCTATAATTTCAGTTTTATTTTTATTATAATTTAAATTTTCTCCAATCTCTTTTACAATTCCATCTTCTATATAAATGTCGCCTTTAAAAGTATCACTTGAAGTCACTATAATCCCATTTTTAATTAATAATGACATAACCGCCCCCTATATAATCACTTATACCAAATTCACTTTATATACTACTTCCTATATATTATATTTCCTAATTTATAAATTTATTTCTTTCATTATTACATTGATAAAAAATTAAAAAGTTAGTAATTAACATATTTAATGGTTAACTACTAACTAATAACTATTACTCTATTCCTTTAATAGTAAATTTAAATGTCATATCTCTATTTGATGGTATTAAATATTCATCATGTGGCATAGCTCCCCAACTATCGTCACCACCAATACCACTATTCATTAATGATACTCTTATAACTGTATGATATACTTTAGGCAACTCATAATGATGATATGCATTTTCAAGTTCATGTGGAGTATATGGAAGTGCACTAAAATTAAAGTTATCTCCTTTAATTATTAATCCATTCTCTAAATTATCTGTAACACTAACCCATTTAACATCTGTTTTATTACCACACTCTTGTGGAATAACATATTTTGATAAATTATCACTTACTTTATTCTTATGAACTCCAAACCTTGCACCTTTATTTCTATCACAGTAATTTTCTTCCTTTCCTTTTCCAAACCAAGTTATATTTTCATATATACATGGAACTGTAAAAATCATTCCAAAATCAAGCATATTAGGTAAATTATCTACTGCTTTATACTCCATTTTAATATCTATAGTTCCATCAACTAGTGTAGTATATGTTACATAACATTTACTTTCTGGAACTGTTGGAAAACTATACGTATAAGTAATTTTTGCACTATTCTCATCATAAGAAGTATTAATGTTTATAACCTTTGCATAAAGACTTGCTATCTTCCACATAGCACAGTTATATGCCATAAAGTTCCCCCTATCATTATCTGTTGGAGCATGCCAAAAATTAGGTTTAGGAATAGTATCTATAAATTCTTTTCCATTATACTTGTAAGAAATCATACCTCCATAATTTTTAGAATATATTACTTCAAACTTTTCTCCTCTAACTCCAAAATTAATACTGCAATCACTTATAACTATTCTACTTTTATCAGTTGTTATATTATTTTTAACTAAATCTTCATTATACTTTTCTATTACTTCATAATAATCTTGACCAAAAGCCACCTCATAACCTTTATTACCCCATAAAGTATCTTCCTTTAATATTGCTTTTACATCTATTGTATAATTTCCAATATCACTTCCCCTAGTTATAGGTAATTTAATTTCTATTTTATTTCCTGGTTCCACAGATACATCTAATTTACCTGCTTCTATAACCTTTCCATCTTGTAAATGCTCCCATATGAAATCATATCTATTTAAATTTATAAATAAATTATCATTTTTAATTATAGCTTTATTAAAATTAACATCTATTTTTATATTTTGATAGTTGAATTTTACTTCCTGCATTTTAGGAGATTCTTTTCTATCAGCATAAACAATACCATTAACACAGAAATTATAATCTGTAGGTCTATCATCAAAATCTCCTCCAAAAGCAATATAATCTTCTCCATATATATCTTTAGTCATTAATCCTTGATCTATAAAATCCCATATAAATCCTCCTTGATACATAGGATATTTTTCTTCAAGCTCTATATACTTATGCATACCTCCATTAGAATTTCCCATAGCATGAGTATATTCACATAAAATAAATGGTTTTTCAGGATTGTTATTCAAATATTCTTCTATGTCAGTTACCTTAGCATACATACGGCTCTCCATATCTGAAGAATCATTAAATCTTCTATCATTAAATACACCTTCATAATGCACTAATCTACTAGTATCTCTATTTCTGAAATACTCTGACATTAAATAAATATTCTCGCCACCAAAAGATTCATTTCCACAAGACCATATTAATATAGATGGATGATTTTTATCTCTTTCAAGCATTGATTTTGCTCTATCTAATACACATTCTCTCCATTCTAATTTTGAATCTGGAACAATATGCTTTGTATTTATCTTTCCTGCTCCTTGCCATGTTCCATGACTTTCTAAGTTGGTTTCATCAATTACATAAAGACCATATTCATCACATAAATCATAAAATTCACTTTGATTTGGATAGTGTGATGTTCTAACTGCATTAATATTATTCTTTTTCATAGTCTTTATATCCCAAATCATTTCTTCTCTGCTTAAACATCTCCCTGTATAACAACTAAATTCATGTCTATTTACGCCCTTAAAAACTATTCTTTTACCATTTATATACATTACATTGTTTATCATTTCAAAAGATCTAAATCCTATCTTTTGCTTTACTACTTCTAGAACTTGTCCATTTTTTATAATTTCAATTATTAATGTATAAAGATTAGGTTCTTCTGCACTCCATAATTTAATATCTTTTACTTCAGAATATAGCATTAATTTCTCATTATTCACGTCTTCTATTATCTCAGTAACTATTTTTCCATTACTATCAAATAAACTTGCTTTTATTACAGAGTTTAATTCACCCTTAATATTAACTTCTATGTTTAAATCGCTATTTTTATAATTATCTTTAAGATTTGTATGAATAAACATATCACTTATATGTGTTTTAGGAGTTGTATAAAGATATACATCTCTAAATATTCCAGAGAATCTCCAAAAGTCTTGATCTTCAAGCCAACTTCCACTACAAAACTTAACAACCATTACTGATAATTTATTTTTACCTATTTTATAATGTTTTGTTAAATAAAATTTAGCTGGAGTAAAACTATCCTCACTATATCCTATAAACTCTCCATTAAGCCATAAATAAAATGCTGATTCAACTCCCTCAAAACATATATATAAAGGTTTACAATGGAACTCCTCTGAAATTTCAAATTCTTTAACATAACATCCTACCGGATTATGTACTTTAGGAATTTCTGGGGGTACTATATTTTCATGACCATCCCATGGATACATGGTATTTACGTAATGAGGCTTATCATATCCTTGGAGTTGTATATGTGCCGGTACTTTTATATTCTCCCAATTTTCAACACTATAATCCTCTTCATAAAAATTACTAATTATATCATTTAAATTCCTACTATAATTAAATTTCCAACTTCCATTCAAATAGTATTTAAATGAGGAAATTCCTCTTTTAACCTCACCTACATTTTTATAATATTTATGATCTGAAGTAGCTTCTAATCTATTAATATTAAAAATTTCTGGATTTTCTAAATAACTTAAATTCAATTTACTCATCTCTATCTCCTCTCTACCCTATTACTTTAAATAACTTAATTAAGTTATTTAATTTAAATTATAACTCGTATTTTCACAATATAAAACTATATTTTTACAATTTTAAATAAACATAGAAAAACTTAAACTCCTTAAATTAAGTTTTACCTAATTTAAGGAGTTTAAGTTTTTTTCTATATTTATTTTTCAGTTTCTTTATTTACTTCAAATACTTCTTCTTTATCATCACTTTTTATATCTTCTAATTCATCTTTTACTGTTTCTTCCTCACCTGGCCCATAAGTATTTCCACTATTATTTCCACAATAAATTCCCTTTTTAACTGGAGCTAATAAAAATCCTACTACAGCCCCTGCAAAGAAGCATGCTGCACCTAATAATACCTTTTCTTTATCATTCATAATTATTTCATCTCCTATTTTATCTACTTATACTATTATATTAATACCCCTGTATTTCTTTACTATTATTTTATTAATTTTTTATTAATCTAATATGTAAAATAATTTCTTTCTAATATAAATATCTGCGGAGATTTACTTATTTTATTAAGTTTTGCCTTAATTATTTCTCATGTTGATCTGTAAAGTTTCCATTATTAATAGCTGTTCTTTCTGCTACTAAATTAGATATTACTTCATTAATTGACCAATTAATTGATGTATCAGTAACTACTGCTTTAAGTACATTATTCATTCTAAGCCTTCTTAAATTTTCAATAAGTAGATTTATCTTTGCTTGTGATAAAGCATTAAATATAATTGCTTTCTCTCTTCTACCTTCTTCACACTCTGAATTTATATTATTTTCAAGTATATCTTTAATTATAGAGTCTCCATTCTTAGAATATAACACTATTTGATCTCTTATTCCTAATATAGAAGCACAATTTTTTACTGTTTTAAGTTCTTTACCACCTAAATTACAAATTATTATGCAAGCTCTTCCTTCTTTTGTTGTATTATCTTTAATATCTAATCTATCAAATGACATATTTACCTCCATTTTTATCTATTAATATTTATTATTTATTATCTATACTATCTCCTATTATAATAGATAGCAATTCATTAATTTTAATTATAGCATAATTTTTAATATTTAAATAATTATTATATGATAATTATTATTAGTAATTTTATTTATACATTATTATCATAATTAGTAGTTTTATTACCAAACTTTTATGAACACTTGTTCTTTTAATCATATTAAGTTATAATATTTAAATATTATATTTTATAAAAAGCTGGTGATTTTTATGGAAATTAGAGAAAAGTTAAGAATTTTAAGTGATGCTGCAAAGTACGATGTATCATGCTCATCTTCCGGTTCAAATAGAAATTCAAAAAAAGGTGATATAGGTTCTACTTCTATAAGTGGAATATGCCATACTTTCACACCTGATGGTAGATGTGTTTCTTTATTAAAAATACTTTTAACTAATTACTGTATCTATGATTGTGCATATTGTATAAATAGAACTTCAAATGATATAGAGCGTGCTACATTTACTGTAGATGAGATTGTAAATCTTACTATTAATTTTTATAGACGTAATTATATAGAAGGATTATTTTTAAGCTCTGGAATAATTAAAAATGCTAACTTTACTATGGAGTTATTGACTGAAGTTGCCTCTAAACTTAGAAAAGATTATAACTTTAAAGGCTATATTCATTTAAAGGCAATTCCTGGTGCAGATGAGGACCTTATTAAAAAAGCTGGCTTATTAGTAGATAGAATGAGTGTAAATCTTGAGTTACCTTCATCAAAGTCTCTTAAACTCTTAGCACCTCAAAAAAATAAAGATGATATATTCAAACCCATGAGTTTAATAAAAGATAATATATCAATAAATAAATATGAACATAGTAGATATAAGAATTCCTCTTTATTTGTTCCTGGTGGTCAAAGTACGCAACTTATAGTTGGTGCTACTAAAGAAAGTGATTTAAACATACTTACTCTCTCTGAAAATCTTTATAACAGGTTTGATTTAAAAAGAGTATATTACTCTGCTTATATTCCAGTAAATAGTGGTAAAAATTTACCTGAACTAAAAAGTCCTCCAACACTTAGAGAACATAGATTATATCAAAGCGATTGGCTTTTACGTGTTTACGGATTTAAATCTAATGAATTACTTTCAGAAGAAAACCCAAATCTTAATATAAATTTTGATCCTAAAACTAATTGGGCTTTGAATAACATTTATTTATTTCCTATTGAAATTAATAAAGCTCCTTATGAAATGCTTATCAGAGTTCCTGGAATAGGAATTAAAGGTGCTAGAAAAATAGTAAGCTCTCGCAGAATAAACTCTCTAGATTTTTTAGACTTAAAAAAACTTGGTATAGTTATTAAGAGGGCTCAATATTTTATTACTTGTAAAGGAAAATACTTTGGTTCAATACCTTTAGATGATGAAAAAATTAAAAAAGCCTTATCACCTAAAGTAGATTTAAATATTATTGAAGATAATATAGAACAAATAAGTTTTTTTGATAATGACATAAGTAACTTTGTGCTATCTGATGGCTCTACATTAACTGGTGATAAAAAATTATTTCTATTAAATGATAAAATGACCTCCTACACCGGGGAAATATAAAAGGGTGGTGTTTATTTTGATTGATTATGTATATGATGGTACTTTTGAAGGATTACTTACAGCTATATTTTACGCGTATTCTTCTAAAGTTTCATGTAATATAGTTTCTTATAAGAACTATACTCCCTCTTTACTCACTGAAGTAAATGAAATAAATACTGATAAAAATCTCTTTAATAGGGTTTATAATAGCATATTAAAAAGGCTTGACTATGTTGTTCTAAAAAATATTTATTACTTATATCTTAGTGAAATTAAAAATTCTGAAAATATCATTCTATCTTATTTAAATCTTTGTTATAAATATGGAACAACTATAAATTTAGCTAAAAATAATGATACTATTATTTTAATAGATAAATATTATCGTAAAGTTTCATTAGAAGCTCATAAATTTACTGGATTTGTTCGATTTAAAGAAATTGCTCCACTAAGCTTTTACGCTTCCATTGAGCCTGATTATAATATACTCCCAATAATATCAAATCACTTTGTTAAAAGATTTTCTGATCAAAATTTTATTATTCATGACTTAAAAAGAGAAAGTGCTATTATATATAATAAAGAAACTTTTATCATAGCTAATTTAAGTAAAAAAGAAGCTTTAAATTTTAATAAAAATAATAGTGATTCATTCTTTGAAGAACTTTGGAAAACCTTTTATAAATCAGTAAATATTGAAGAAAGAAAAAATCTTAAGTTACGTAATCAATATATGCCAAAAAAATACTGGAAACATCTTACTGAAATTTAAATATAAAAGAGGCTATAAAAAATCTGTTTTTACAAATTTTTTATAGCCTCTTTTAATTACTTTAAAATCGTAAACTTCTATATCTTCTTCATTTATTTTTTTCTTTCATATGCTATTTTTCTTATAGTTTCTTTCCACCGTCTATATTCATAAAATGCATCATTTTCAGCTTTCCCTCTTACCCATGTTAATAATTCTTTTGGTACTTTTCTCTTTATATTTCCTACAGATTTTTCTGTATCTCCTAATAAAACTCTTCCTAAATATCTAATAGATTTTAAATCGAAATTTATTTCCTTTTTATTCAATGCATCTATACTAAATTTCTCGCCTTTCTTAGTTGAATACCACCATCCCCCTAATAATGCTCCACCTTTATTTTTAGTTGAAACAAAATAACTATCTATTGTAATTCCATTATGACTTATTCCATTAAACTCCATAAAACAACATAAATTATATAAATCACTTAATATAGTTATTATTGAAATTACCGACAACTGATTATTATAATTCCTTAGTGCCTCTCTTAATGAGATTAATTCTACATCCTTCTTAAATACAACTGCAGTCTTTCCATTTGTAGATTTAAATTTAAATTCATTTATAGGTAAACATTTCTCAAATTCTTTTCTCATGTAATCATTAGTAAATTTTAAGCTATTAATTTTATCTAAAGCATTGTTAACTAATTTATCGTACTTTTCATTTATTAAATATAATACCGAATTATCACCTATATACATTTCCCCAAGTTTAAAGGCTTTTTTACTTCTAAATGGTATTATATATTCCCTATTACCCTCATTTTTTACTTTTATGATTCCTTTTTCATGTCCTGTGCCATCATTAAGCTGTATTGGGGTTACTTTATATAAATTGTTTGTTTTTTTAGTTGCTTTAATAAAGTTTTCTTTATTATTTAGTTTTCGATTATATGTCTTAAGTAATTCTGCATACTGTTTCCTACTATATTCAACATTATCTTTAAATATTTCATTCTTATATTGCCTCTTTATTATTTCTTCTCCAGTAAACATTTTATAGCATCTCCCTAGCTTAATATACGAAGTATTATCAAAAATATTTTTTATATTTTGATATCTCCCCTTCTTATTACTTATATTCTCTTTAAAATATAATAATGAATATTTTTTAAATTAATTCTTTTCAAAATTTTTCCATTTTGTTATAATTTATATATATTATGTTAATCTTTTTATAATGAGGTGTACTTATGGATATTAAAATTAATTTTAAAATATATAACAAAATACTAAATAAATGCTTTTCTGTAACTAGAATAGATTATATAGATAAACAAATCTATTATTTAAATAAAGATAAAAATGAAGAAGCTATTGTTTCATTTGATGATAGTATATTATTATTACCTACAGGCATTCATGACGCATCTGGACGTGAAATTTTTCAAGGAGATGTTATATCTTATCAGGAAAATAGCTTTACTTATAAAAAAACAGCTGAAGTAATTTATGAAAATGGATGCTTCTTTACAAAGCAAATACTTCCTAAAAATATAGCACTTACTGCTCAAAAAGAAAACTTAGATCTTGATAACTTTAAGGATCTTTTATATCTTTCTACCTTATCAACTACTAAACCTGTTAAAATTATAGGTAATATTTTTTCTTATAAACCTAGCAAAAATTCTGGTAAAATTAAAATTACAGTTTAAATATCAAATGTGTATAAAAAATAAAATTACAGTTAAGGTTTAAATATCATTATTGTGAATTTTAACCTTAACTGTAATTTTTCTATTATTTAATAATATTACTATGCTATTATATAAACTTTTCAAATAATTTTTATTAATTATAAATTTATTTAAAAGTTTCACTTAAATTTCTCTCTATGACTTCCTTAACCTTTATAGATAAGTAATTTTGCTCTTCTCTATTCATATCTTTTGTTTCGATTGGCTTTTCAAATATTACTCTTATTTTCTCTGGCTTAAACTTTCTCTCTTTTTCAAAAGATCTAAAAGCCCCATCTATTGTAATCGGTACTATTGGAACCTTAGCTATTGTTGCAAGCTTTAAACTTCCCTTCTTAAAATCAAGCAACTTTCCATCCTTACTTCTTGTACCCTCTGGAAATATCATCATAGAATATCCTTCTTTAATATTATTTACACCTTCTTTTATAACTCTAACAGCATCTCTGTTATCACTTCTATCTAAAGCAATACATTTGCATCTTGGAAGCCAATAGCCTAATACTGGTACTTTTAATATTTCCTTTTTTGAAATGAATCCTATAACTCTATTTGCAGCATAATAAACAATAGGTATATCTAAAATACTTGTGTGATTTCCTATAAATACACAAGGCCCTTTTGGTATATTTTCTTTTCCTTCTACTTGTACTTCTATACCTATAGTTTCAATTGTAAATCTAGACCAGTTATACATACATCTGCTAGAATATTTGGTTGCTTCGTCTATTCCTTTGAATCTCTTTATATATTCATATTTTAAGCCTCTAATTTGCATATATAACATATATAAACCATACTTTACATATTTAAAAAACATTTTATCCCTCCATCAATTGATGATGCTATTATAACATAACTTTTCTTTATTCGACAAAATATTCTATGTTTTTTAATATATAAATTAAAATGGAATAGAAATACATCTAGCTCAGTTCTATCTTAACCTTACTTCCACCTTTTCCTGATTCTGCTGGAGTAATTAAAAGCTTAACTGGTATTCTATTTTTTATACTTTCAACATGGCTTATAATTCCAACCTTTAACTTATCATTATGTATTCTTTCAAGAGAACCCATAACAACTTCTAAAAGATTGTCATCTAGTGTTCCAAATCCTTCATCTAAGAAAAATAACTCAAGTGGTGCAGTACCTTTTAATTGGATTTCTGATGATAGTGCTAATGCTAATGCTAATGATGCTAAGAAGGTTTCCCCTCCAGAAAGAGTTGATGCATCTCTTGCTGCACCACCATTTTTATAATCTCTTATAATAAATTTTCCATCTTCATCTACTTCTAATCCATAATTGCCATTAGTTATTTCCTTTAATCTATTACTAGCTTCAATTGATACGTATTTAAGCCTAGTAGCTGCAACAAATTCAACAAATTTCTTTCCTTTAAACAATTTATCTAAATCATTTAATAATGCTAACTTATGATCTAATTCAGCTTTTTGTTTTAATAAATCCTTAAGTTCTAACATCTTATTTTCAATAACTTTAAGTTCTTCTTCTATCTTAATTTTTATTTCACTTAAGACCTGAACTTCTTTTTCTTTTGACTCTTTTTCTTCCTGAAGTCTTATCCACTCTTCTTCTGTTATATTTCTACCTGATATCTTCTTAGCTACACTTTCTATAGCTCCTCTAACCTTTGATAAATCGTCATTATATTTTTCTATTTTTTCTTTTAATACTTTCATAACATCATTTTCAATAATATTATTCATTACATCATCTATAGTTTCAAAGTTTTGCTCTAATAATACAGAGTCTAGCTTTATCTTTTCAATATCTTTTCTCTTAAGAAGCTCTGATAATGTACTGCTTAAGCTAATTAATTTTTCATTACATTCTTGGAAGACCTTATCTTTCATATCTTTATTTTTTTCTGAAAGCTCAAATTCAGATTCTATAGCTTTTATTTCACTAATAATTGAATTTAATAATTCTTCTAAATTATCAATCTTACCTACTTTACTTACTATTTGTTGTATCTTATCATTTTTATTGCTATTTTTAGATTCTAAAGTAGATTTTTCCTTAACTAATATTTCTCTTAAACTTGATACCTTTTGCTGATGATCATCTTTATCTTTTATTAAATCTTCTAGTAACTTTCTATATTTTTTTAAATCATTCTCTAGACCTGATTTTTTCTTTTCAATTTCAACAATTTCATTACTCTTAGTAATAAAATCATCTACATTAGTTTCAGCTCTTAATATATTTAATTTTTCTGTTATGTTCTGTAGATCTTCATTTGATTTATTATACTCTTTTTCTAATACAATTAATTGTTTCTCATTTGCCAACAATTTTGCTTCAGTAGCCTTTAACTTTCCTTCCACATCGTATTTTTTATCTTTTAATATCTTATTACTCTTTTCTAACTCTTCTTTATTAGCTATATATTTATTAAGTTTATTTGCAAACTCATTAATTTTTCTCTCTAATTCTTCTACAGAAACTTTCTTAAATTCCTCACCTAAAGATTTTATTTTACCTCTTAAATCTTTAATGTTATTATTTGAACTTTCTTGATTAGCTTCTATTTTACTAATATTAGCCTCTAAAGATTTTAATTGCTGTTCTTTTACTTTTATCTCACGTTCTAATGTATCAATATCTTGAACTTGTATAGACTTAATATTTTCTTTATGATGGTCTATAGAGCCACATACTGGACATACCTCTCCATTATTTAAAGCTTCTCTAAGAGAATGAGCTAAATTCTCAATTTCATATTCTCTCATATTTGATTTACGTTTCTCAATATTCTTTTCTAGACTTTCCTTTTCTGCTTTAAATCCATCTAATTCTTTAGCTGATTTATTAATATATTCTTGACACTTTACAATCTCATCATTATATCTATTAAATTCATTCCATTTTTCTTTACTTTGAGAATATTCAGTTTGAAGCCTTAATAAATCATTTTGATCCCCTGGACAATTTTTTATTAATTCTTCATAAGCTTTTTCATTGTCTAACAATTCTTTTACTTTTTCATTTAACTTACAAGTTAAAGTTTCTTTATCATTAACTTCCACTAAACTCTCTTCTTTTAGTACTTTTATTTTATCTTTAGTGTTATTTACTATTAATGTTAGGTTGTTAAACTCTTTAGTAGTTAAAAGTCCTTCCTGAACCTTTTCTTTAAACTTAGAATCTAAATTTAATTTATCTACTTCATTTTCAGTAAGACTAATCTTTTCATTTCCCTTTTCCACTCTTCCTTCTAATACTTTAGCCTCTTTAATATGTTTTTCTTCTTCTAATTGTAATTCCTTAACTCTATTCTCTAATTCATTAATATCTTTAATTAAAATTTCTAAAGCTTTCTTATCTTCTAATGCATCTAATACTTTTTGTTCTTCTAATTTTAGCTTTGGTAATTCTTTATCTTTTTTATTTCTAGCTAAAATATATCTTTCTTCTGCCTTCTCTTTTTCTGCTTTTAAAACTTCTAATTTTATCTTATATTCACTTAAGTTTTCTTCAGTAACTGATATATTTTTTAATGTATCTCTATAGCTTAAAACATAAGGCTTAACCTTATCAGCAGCCTCTGCCATTTTTACTTTTTTCTTTTCTAACTCTATTTCCTCACCTTTACTTACAAGTTGCTTTTCTTTAGTTTTATAGCTTTCAATTTCTAACTGCCAATTCCAAAGTTCTTGATTTTCTTTAAAACTTTTTTCACTTTCCTTTAACTGCTTATTTGCAATATTTAAAGCCAGCTCATTTTCCTTTAAAGCTTCTTCTTTTTCTTTCTTCTTTTCTTCACTAATACCTTCATATCCCATTAATTGTCCTGAAAGAATATCATTTTGTGTTTTTTCTTTCTTTATTTCTCTTGAAAGCTTTACTGATAAATTATCACCATACTGTTCTAAATTAAATAATCTTTCAAGCATCTCTCTTCTTGGTTTACCTTCAAGCTTTAAAAACTCTGAGAACTTTCCTTGTGGTAATACTACAGTTCTAGTAAAATCCTCTAAGCTTAAACCAATAATTTTTTTACACTCAGTATTAACATTAGTTACTCCTTCTGTTAATACATTTTCTAATCCATCAGTTATATCAATTACCTTACATTTATCCGATACTGGATTGCCTGACTTATTTCTTTTAAAGCTTCTTACGACCTTATATTTCTTAACTTCTGATGTTGATATTTGAAATTCAAAACTAACATTTAACTTATCACAATTAGTATTTATATAATTAGAACTTTTTCTTGAAACATCTCCATATAAAGCTAAAGTTATACCATCTAAAATAGTTGATTTTCCACTACCTGTTGGTCCAAATATTCCAAACAAACCTCTACTTGTTAATTTATCAAAATCAACAGTTTGTTCTTCTATAAAGCTATTTAATCCTTTTATAGTTAATTTAATTGGTCTCACTATCATCACCTTCTTCATTTAATAATCTTAGCAACAAATCCACCACTTCATTATCTGCTTCTACTTCTCTTTCCTTCTTATAAAACTCTCTAAAAATCTCTTCAAAGGATTTTTCTTGAATACTAATTGCACTTTCCTCTTCTACATCTGAATTTAACTTTGGTAGTATTTCTAAAATATCCTTCTTTAAATCTTTCATTCTTTTTATTTCATCTTCTCTTATATATCTATCTGTTTTTATTTCTAAATAAACCCAGCATTCTCTCTCTTTATTTTCTTCACATTTTTCTATTGCTTCATCTATACTGTTACATGCCCAAAGCTCTATTGGCTTATAAATTTTAAGCTCAACTTCATTAATAATAGCCTCTTTACCAGCACTTAAATCTACAATAAAACATTTTTTAATTGTATTTCTCTCCTTTTTATTATATTGAATTGGAGAACCAGAATATCTAGCTTTTTTATTTGTTCCTGGTACTACTTGTGGCTTATGTACATGTCCTAAAGCAACATATTGTGCTTCTTTAGGTAAACAATATCCATCAACAATATAACTTCCACCTAATTGAATAGCTCTTTCAGAACCACTTTCTTCACTTCCCATAGTATAAATATGTGAAACTGCAATATTTATTGTATCTTTTCTATAATTTACTTTAAGTGAATCAAATAATTGTTTTATTCTTTCACCATAACTTTTTAATCTCTCATCATCATCATCCATTTCACCATATAAAACTTCATTTAACCTTTTTTCACTTGGATATGGCACTGTTAATATAACTGATTTTTCTCCATTTATCTCTATTTCAACAAATCCTTCTCCTGAGTTTACAACTCTATGCTTTCCATATTGCCCAGGTTGTACTACAGTCTTTGGAGTTCCAACCATTATAATTCCATGCTCCATAGCAAGTGGTCCTGCTGCAACTAATCTTTCAGGATTATCATGATTTCCTGCAATAACTAAAGTTAACCTTTCTCCATTTTTAGAAAGTTTTTTTAATGTATCATAAAACATTTTTTCAGCTCTTGCTGGTGGATTACTTGAATCATAAACATCACCTGCAATAATAACTAAATCAATATTATTTTCTTCTACTATATCTATAAAATCATTTAAAAATGCTTCCTGCTCATCCATTCTACTTTGACCTTCTAGGTTCTTGCCCAAATGCCAATCTCCAGTATGTAATATTCTCAAAATATAACCTCCATCCTATAAATTTATTTACCTTAATTATACAACAAATCCCTCATAATATTATCTAAACTTTATAAAAAGTACGATATAACACTACAAAGAAGCTATTTCCTTTTATAATAAAAATTTGAATGTTTTTTTGTATAAAAATCACCCCGCTAAGTATATTTTGCAACAATATTTTTTTATTGCATCTACATAACGGGGCTTACTTCAACTTACTATGTGTTTTTGTTTAGAAAATCTCAAGTTTAATTTTTATTTTTTATTTCAGTAGTTATTCTATTAATAAATTCTTTTAAATCAATAGCTCCTTCATCACCATTATCTCTACTTCTTAGTGAAATAGTTTTATCATTTTCTTCTTTTTCCCCAATAATGATTATATAAGGTACTCTTTCATTTCTAGCTTCTCTTATTTTATATCCTATTTTTTCAGTACGTAAATCAGTTTCAACTCTTACCCCATTAGCTTCAAGCTTTTCTCTAACTTCATTAGTATAATCAGTAAATTTATCAGAAATAGGTAAAATTTTAACTTGGACTGGTGCAAGCCATGTTGGGAATTTACCTGCAAAATGCTCAATTAATATACCAATAAATCTCTCAATACTTCCAAATATAACTCTATGAATAACTATTGGTCTATGCTTTTCACCATCACTACCAATATAGTCTAATTCAAATCTTTGAGGTAATTGGAAATCTAATTGAATAGTTCCACATTGCCATGTTCTTCCCAAACTGTCTTCAAGATGGAAGTCTATCTTTGGTCCATAAAAGGCTCCATCGCCTTCATTAACTTTATACTGTAAATTCATTTCTTCAAGGGCCGCTTTTAATGACTCTTCTGCTATATTCCAATCTTCATCACTTCCCATAGAATCTTCTGGTCTTGTAGATAATTCAACACTATATTTAAATCCAAATTTTGAATAAACTTCATCAATTAAAGCAACAACGCCTTTAATTTCTGATTTTATTTGCTCTGGTAACATAAATATATGAGCATCATCTTGAGTAAATGCTCTTACTCTCATAAGGCCATGTAAAGCACCTGAAAGTTCATGTCTATGAACTCTTCCAAGCTCTCCAACTCTCATTGGAAAATCTCTATAAGAATGTGTTTCTGTTTTATAAATAAGCATTCCACCAGGACAATTCATAGGCTTTAATGCAAACTCTTCCTCATCAATCATTGAAATATACATATTTTCCTTATAATGATCCCAATGTCCTGAAGTTTCCCATAGCTTTTTATTTAACATTATCGGTGTTTCAACTTCAACATATCCAGCCTTTTGGTGCAACTCTCTCCAATAATTAATTAAGTTATTTTTAAGAATAACTCCTTTTGGTAAGAAAAATGGAAATCCTGGTCCTTCATCAACAAAAGTAAATAACTTTAACTCTTTACCTAATTTTCTATGATCTCTTTTCTTCGCTTCTTCTATATTATTTAAATAAGTTTTTAAAATATCTTTATTTGCAAATGCCACCCCATAAACTCTTTGTAACATTTTATTTTTTTCATTACCTTTCCAGTAAGCCCCTGCAACACTAGTTAATTTAAAATCTTTTATTCCTTTAGTAGACAAAAGATGTGGTCCTCTACAAAGATCTATAAAATCGCCTTGTTTATATAGAGAAATTGTTTCTTCTTCTGAAAGATCCTTTATAAGTTCTACCTTATACGGTTCTCCTCTTTCTTCCATTAACCTTAAAGCCTCTTCTCTACTTAATACTATTCTTTTTATTGAAATATCCTCTTTTATTATTTTGTTCATTTCTTCTTCTATTTTAACTAAGTCCTCATTATTAAATGGAACTTCTATATCAAAATCATAATAAAACCCATTTTCTATTGTTGGTCCTATAGCTAGCTTTACATCTTTATAAAGTCTTTTTACAGCTTGAGCCATTACATGTGAGGTAGTGTGTCTCATAACCTCAACTCCAGCTTCATCATCATAAGTTATTATATTAACCTCATCATTGTTTTTAAGTTTATAAGATAAGTCAACTAAGGTTCCATTTACTTCACCTACTACTGCGGACTTTCCTAACTTTTTGCTAATCGATTTAGCTAGATCTAAAACAGTTGAATTTTCTTCAATTTTTCTTATTGATCCATCTTTTAATTTTAAATTAATCATTCACATTCTACCTCCTTTAAGTTCTATTTTAGAGAAAATCTTTAATTCTCTATATTTATTTTTGATATAAAAAAAACATCCATCCCTAAGCTTGGGACGAATGCTATATCCGTGGTTCCACCCAAATTGAATAAAAAATTCAATTCATCTCTTAAAGTATTATCGATCTTCACCGATGGTATTTCTCACTTAATGATACTAAACCATAACTCCAGGGTAGTTTTCTTATAGTCATATTTAAAAGTGCTTACAGCCTTTGACACTTTATCTCTTAAAATTGTATTCTATAATACTCATCCCTTTCAATGTTCATTGATATTTAAGTATATTTTAAAATTAATGTTACCACTTTATTTTTATTTTGTAAATTATTATCTTTAAATTCTTTACTATTAAATAATATATCAGTACTTTTTATCTAAATTTAGTTTGCAATTATTTTAATAAAAACTCTCTTATTACTTTAATCTTTAATATAATATATGCAATTAAACTACCAACAATTGAACTTAAAGAAAATGGAACAATATAAACAAATAATGCAACTTCTCTTCCTAAAACAAAAGCTGCTAAAGGATATGCTAGTAATGCTCCTATTATACCAGTTCCTACAACTTCCCCAATTACAGCTAATTCAACTTTCTTAAATTTTTTATATAGTAATCCTGCTAAAAGCACACCAACCATACTTCCTGGAAAAGCTAATATACTTCCTGTTCCTAAAATATTTCTAAGTAATGATGATACAAATGCACATAATAGTCCATAAACTGGTCCTAATGTTACACCTGATATAACATTTATAAGATGTTGAATTGGTGATGCCTTTGCACCTAAAATAGGTATAGAAAAAGTTCCTAATACAGTGGCTATTGCAATTAATATACCACTTAATACAAGCTTTCTTGTAGCCTCTGATTTAACCTTACTTACTTCCATAATTCAATCCCCCAATTTATTAATTATTTTTAGCTTCTTAATTTTTCAATTTCACTGCACCATTTTTCACATTCACTTTTTATATCTTCAGCTCCTAATATTGCTGAAACTACTGCATATCCATCTATGTTAGAATACTTTAATTCTTGAATATTATTTAAATTTAATCCTCCAATTGCAACTATAGGTAAATTAACTTCTTCTTTTATACTTTTTAAAGTTTCAATTGATACTGATTTTGCATCTAATTTAGTTGTTGTATTAAACATTGCCCCTACACCTAAATAATAAGCTCCATTTTCTTTTGCTATTCTTGCTTCTTCAATAGTTCTTGCAGATACTCCTATAATTTTATTAGCACCTATTAATTCCCTAACTTTATTTGCTGGTATATCACTTTGTCCAACATGAACACCATCTGCATCACAAATCATAGCAATATCAACTCTATCATTAATTATAAGTTTTACATTATATCTTCTTGTTAATTCTCTAAGTTTAATTGCTTTTTCTAAAAATTCCTTGCCACTAGATTCCTTTTCTCTTAATTGAAGCATTGTAACTCCACCTTTTAATGCCTCTTCAATACACTTATAAAAATCTCTATCTTCTAAAATATTTGAATCTGTAACTAAGTATAATTTTAATTCATTCATACAATTCTCCTCATATTTAATATATTTTTTATTATTTAATTCTCTTTAGATTTTTTGACTAAATAATAGTATTCTAGATTTGATTATTAAGATTTCCTCTATATAAACACTTTTTTAACTTTAAATTCTTATGGTATGCTAATCTTAAACTCCACTATTTATTATAAATTTGTGTTTTTTCTATAGCTTCATGTTTAAATCGTTCTAATGGAATTATTGCTATAACTATAGTACATAAAATACCTTCAACCCCAGCACTAGTAAAGTTATATAAAAATGAATATAAATATGGATTCATCCCTTCTGGTGCAAACTGTGCAAAAAATACTACACCAGAAACAAAATATGAAAATACACATAAAGCAACTGCAAATAGTGATCCAAGTACAATTTTATACTTCTTATCACTTCCTAAAATACATGCAAAACCTAATGCCATTGGTCCAAATAAACAATCTAAGAAAAACTGAACTGGATGTATTACATATGCACCATTTAATAATGATAAAACTCCCCATATTAAACCACCTGTAATACCTGCTGTTCTTCCATATAATAATGAAAGCACCATTATTGGTAGCATTGAAAATAAAGTAATCCCTCCACCTTGAGGATATTTAACAAATTGAATCAAACTAAGCATGAAAGCTAGTCCACTCATCATTGCTATAACTACCATTTCCTTAGTATTAATTGGATTTCTTTTTAAGTCTCTAAAATATAACATAAATATCATTACTGATATTACCCCAATAAAAATTACCATCTTGCTTTTTACTCCTTAAAACTTCTTATATTTAACTATTTATTTGCCATATTCCAAAATTCCATTTCATAAAGACTAGATTTAACAAATATATCTTTTAAATTTTCTTTTTCAACTTCTGATATGTTTTCACATAAATAATCAATATAATCAATCCATTCTTGAGCACATTGCCTAAACTCTTCTGATGCATACTCCTCTATCCATGGAGCATAAAAATTACCCTCTAAATTTTCTTTATAATTATCATAAAGATGCTTTCCAATGTAATAATAGCTCCAAGTACATGGCATTATTGTCATGGCAATTTCTTTTGCCCCACCTTTTAATGCAATACCGAGCATGTAATTTGTATAGCTTGCCGTTGTTAATTCACATTTATACTTTTCAACTTCCTCTGGAGTTAATCCAAATTCTCTTAAATAATTTATATGAACTGCAGTTTCATCCTCTAATACACCTTTAATTGATTGATGATAAAATTTCATTTCTTTCATGGTACTGGCCTTAACAACACCCATTGCAAAAACCTTGGCATAGTCTTTTAAATATAAATAATCTTGTATTAAATAATTTTTAAACTTCTCCTTATCTAAAGTTCCTTCTCCTATACCTTTTACAAATGGATGTTCTAAATACTCATTCCAAAGACCTTTAACTTCTTCAAATAAAACTTGTGAAAACTTCATATTACTCAAACCTCGCATATTCTTTTAACTTGTCTACATTCATTTCATAGACATTATTCATTAACTTTTCTTTAAAGCTACCAATTGCAATATTATTTATATCAGCTAATTCTCCACTTACTCCCATTGTAAGTACTCCCATAGCTACAGCTTCTAACTTGCTTATGGTTATTTCTTCCTTTGAATTTACTAATGTATCATAAGCACCTAAATAACTTCCAATTAAACTTCCAGTCATACACCCAGTTCCTGTTATACTTTTAAGCTTTACAGTTCCATTTTTAATTTTAATTACACTTTCACCATCACTTATATAATCTACCTTACCTGTAGCAACTATAATACTCCCTAACTTATTAGCTACTCTTTTAACCACTTCTGAGTTATCTTCATTATCATCAAAAGAGTCAACCCCTTTTCCTCTTACATCTAAACCACCTATAAACTTAATTTCTGAAATATTTCCTTTAACTACATCAAATTTAATTTCATTTAAAAGTTTATTTGTAAAATCACTTCTAGTTTTTGTTGCAAAGACCCCTACTGGATCTAAAATAACTGGTTTATTAAATTTATTTGCAGTCTTCCCAGCTTCAACAAATAAATTTAATCTACTTGAATTCATAGTTCCTATATTAATTACTATTGAATTTGCAACACTTACTATTTCTTGTACTTCTTCATCACTATAACTCATCAAAGGGCTTGCCCCTAAAGCTAAAGTTACATTTGCACAATCATTTATAGTAACCTCATTTGTATAATGAAGCACTAATGGATTTATTTCTTTTACCTTATTGATTAATTCATACATCTCATATTCTCCTTAATATATAAACTTATACTTTTAAACAGTTTCTACATAACTTTTTTTATTTCCTTAAACAATTTTTTACTCTTCAAATTTATAAAAATGATTAACTGGCCCCACGCCTTGTCCAATATCAAAGCTATGTCTTATTGCTTCAGTTATATATTCCTTACTCAACTTTACAGCTTCTCTTATTTCATATCCTAAAGCTAAATGTGAAGCTATTGCAGAAGATAATGTACATCCTGTTCCATGAGTATTTTTTCTATCTAATCTTTCTTGTTTATATATTTCAAATGTTTCTTTGCCTATTAATACATCAACTGCATCTCCTTCAAGATGCCCACCTTTCATAAGTACATACTTAGGTCCTAACTCTAATATTTTTTTACCAGCTTCCTTCATATCATCTATAGTGTTTATTTTTATACCTACTATTTCTTCAGCCTCTAATGTATTCGGTGTTATTATATATGCCATTGGTATTAATTCTTCAATTAAACTCTTTTTAGCCTCTTTCCTTAATAATGAATATCCACTTTTAGATATCATAACTGGATCTACAACTAAATATTTAGGTTTATAGTGAGCTAAAGACTCCACTATAACTTCTACTATTCTTGAACTAGATACCATTCCTATTTTTACTGCTTTTGGTTCTATATCTTCAAAAACAACTTCAATTTGTTTTCTTATTATATCCTCACTTAATTCTTCTACTAAAAATACACCTTGTGTATTTTGAGCTGTTATTGCAGTTATAACACTCATTCCATAAGTTCCTATTGCACTAAAAGTTTTTAAATCTGCTTGTACTCCCGCTCCTCCTGATGAATCTGATCCTGCAATTGTTAATGTTGGTATTTTGTAATTTCTCATTTTTTTCTCCTTATCTTAATTTATTTAATAAATGAAAAATTCCAATCTGATTAATCCCGTTTTTTGTATTTTTTCAATTTAAAGGAAATAAAAATAGCTATACTCCTCCGGAATATAGCTATAGGCTAACAATAAAATTTATATAATTAATTATATATTTTATGCTTTCCTCCGCTGGTATTATCCAGATCAGGTACAAGGGTTAATATTACTATTTCTCAGCCTAAAGGCACCCCTAGCAATTTTTTCTATTTATCTTATACTTTAATTATATTATAATATAACAAATTATCAATAATTATCTTATTTTTTATATTTAACTTAAATAATTATATATTTGTTGATATAATTTTAATAAAAACTAAAGATAAATAAAGGAGGTTTGGTTATGTCAAAAACTGCTGCATTTTTTGATATTGATGGAACAATATACAGAGAAGGATTAATTACTGAAGTCTTTAAAAAAATAATTAAATATGATTTAGTAGATGAAAAAAGATGGCATACATATGTAAAACCAGCTTATATTAACTGGGATAAAAGACAAGGTGATTATGATACTTATCTTTTAAAAATGGTTGATGTGTATATAGAAGCTATTAAAGGACTTGATAAATATCATATAGATTATATTGCAAGAAAAGTAATAGAACAAAAAGGTGATAGAGTCTATACTTTTTCTAGAGAAAGAATTAAATGGCATAAAGATAGAGGAGATATTGTAATTGCAATATCAGGTTCTCCTATAGAGTTAGTTAAAGAAATGTCTTCAAAATATAATATGGATGATTATAGAGGTACTATTTATAAATTAGATGAAAATAACAAATATAACGGTGATATAATTCCAATGTGGGATTCAGAAAGTAAAGAAAAAGCTATATTAGAGCTATGTGAAAAATATGATATAGATCTTAGTAAAAGCTATGCATATGGTGATACTGCTGGCGACTTTACAATGTTTAAGTATGTAGGAATTCCTTATGCAATGAACCCAACTCGTGAACTTATTTCTAAAATATTAGAAAATGAAGAAATAAAAAATAAAATAAATATCATAGTAGAAAGAAAAGATGTTACTTATAAACTTGATATTAACTCTTTAAGTTTAATTTAAATTAATAATGACAAATTTGAAATTATAATAAATATTAAAATTTATTATCGCTACAAATTTGTCATTATTTTTATCTTCTTACTAAAATCTTTCCTAAACCATTAATTTGCTTACTTCTTAAATTTAATATCAAATCAAAAACTATACTTGTAACAACAAGAATAATAAATGTAGATTTAAAATCTACTAATAACATGTATATCATTGCAAAATAAAAAAATTTACTGTATCCATTTGCTTTTGTAATTAAAATCATACCTGTCATAACAAATGATAAAGAATCCTTTAAAACAAAATATATAGCAATAACCTTAATAGCCATTATTACAGTATTAAAATATATAAAATTAACTTGTAGATTTAAATATTTAAATAGCTCTAATAATATTAAGTATCCAATTGCTATAAAAAAAGTTTTTCTACTGCAACATATATAAGAACCAACTTTTTTAAAATTATGAATAATGTCATATTTTTCAGTATTATTTTCATTTAAAATTTTAAGCCTCTTTCCAATAAATAAAGCTGCTATATATGTAATTAAAATAGTACTCATCGGTACTGTTGCTACAAATATACTAAATGCTATTTTCATAGCCTCTTCATTTAAAGAAAACATATTCCTATATTCATCAAATTCCTTCATAAAGCTATATCCTGTTAATTTAGAAAAATATACATCAATTAAAACCATTAAAAAGCATCCTAATACAGCTGAATAAAATAAATCATCAAAAATTGTTGACTTCTTTTGTATAAAATAACCACAAATTAATCCCATTAATATTCCTTGACTCATCCATATTCCAGATACTATATCACCTACTGCTAATACAACTATAAGTAATGATGTAATAGATGCTAATACTGTATATTTAAAATCTAACCTCATATATATAAGACAAACTATTATGGGTACTATCATATCCAAATATAGTGTATATGCTATCCCAGTATAAATAAACATCATGCTACATACTACAAATAATGCTGATAACATTGCTGCTTCTGTTAATTTTTTAGTATTCAAATTCTCACCACTTTTCTTCCATAGTTACTTCATTTTATTATACCCCCATGTTTAATAATATAACATGAATTTTTTTTAAATTTTTACTCCTTGGTTTAAAACTTTTTCTTTATAAAAAATGTTTAATCCTTCAAATGTTGGCTCAATACCTTTTTTCAAACACTCTTCTACATAATTTTTTAACACATAAATACTCATAAATAACACCTCTTTTTAAGACATTTCATTGTTTTTATGTTTTAATATATGTAATAACTATTATGTTAATAACTAAAAATAATAAAAACTTTCAAAAAACGTAGGTGCAAATATGAATTATATAATTTTTGACTTAGAATTTAACCAACAACATCCTGATGATATAAAAGATGATAATAAACCTGAACTATTATTTGAGATAATACAAATAGGTGCACTAAAATTAGATAGTAAGTTTAATACAATCTCTACTTTTAATTACTTAATTAAACCTAATATTCATACAAAAATTCATCCTTACGTAGAAAATTTAACAAAAATAACTGAAGATGAATTAAATAAAGCTTTAGATTTTAAAAATGTATATAATGAATTTTTAAAATTTATTGGTAATACTGATAGTGTATTAGTAGTTTGGGGAACTTCAGATATAAAAGAATTACTAAAAAATATAGAATTTAATAAATTATCTACATCTCCAATTCCTAAAAAGTATATAGATATACAAAGTTATGCCACTAAATTATTTAAATTGCCTAAAGGCCAAAAAATTGGATTAAAAAAAGCTGTAGAGGTTTTAGAGATAGCTGTAGATGGTGAGTTTCATGATGCATTTTTTGATGCTCATTATACAAGTGAAGTTTTTAAATCTATTTATAATAAAAAAATAATACCTCAAGTTTATAATAAAACATTAGAGAAAAGACCTAAAGTAAAAAAAGAAAAGTTAGATTCTAAAGCTTTAATTAATGAATTTGAAAAAATTTATAATAGAAAAATGTCTAAAGAAGAAATTCAAATTATAAGACTTGCTTATTTTATGGGAAAAACAAAACAATTTATTATAAAAGATGAATAATTTTCCATAAAGTAGTTATTCTAATTACTAAAGGAGGCTACTTAAAATGGTGCTTGTTTTAGTAAATTCAATGTTTTTTATTTTTAGATTTATATTCAATATAATTAAATTTTTAATATACATATGTGTGAAAGTATTATCCCTTGTATTAAAGGTCCCACTACTTAGATTTGCCTTATTACTTTTTGTTTTAGGACATTTTTTAGATTTAAAATTTGAATTTTTATCTAAAATTTATATCATTTATATCATACATTTAGGAGCATTGTATTTTAATATTTATAAAAGATTATTTATTTATTTAAATTATACTTATAATAAACTATATAATTTCTTTAAAGTTTCTTTTTCCTTAAGACCATTAAAAAATGAGAGTATAATTTTAAATAATTTATGCATAGAAAACGATGATTCAAATAACTGTACTATAGATGATTTAGTAATAACTGATGGCGGTATTTTTATTATTAAAACTTTAAATTATTCTTATAATGAATTTTTACTTAAAAGTACTACTAATAATAAATCCAAAAGTAAATTAAATAACGATTCGTTAATTGACTTAGAAATAATCTATAAAATTTGTGATGAATGTAATAACTGTTATACCTTACTAAAAGAAATTATATCTTCTGAAATACCTATAACTCAGGTTATTGTTTTACCTAATGAGGATTCAGTTGTTCCTTTAGATGATAATATTAAAATTCCAATTATATTGGCAAAGGATCTGCCATTTTTCATCAAAAAGAATCTTGATACATCTAAAAATTGTTCACCATTATCTTTAAAAAATACCTTATTAGATAACAAGGTTTGGTTCTTTGATATCTTGCTTTTAAAACTTAAATACTTTATTTCAAATAATAAAGGATTATTATTATTTTTTTTAATTTCTTTAATTTTCTATTCTGTATCTACTACTTCTGTATCATACATTTCTTTTCGCTTTTTAAAGTAAAATTATAAGCTATGAAAATAAATATAATATTTATTTTCATAGCTTACTTTTTATATTATTTCATATTCTTTCATTTCATCCCTTAATTTAGATATACCTTCTACTAAAGTATTGGGAAATAAATTTTTAATGTATTCAATTATACTATCGCAATTACCACCATTTTCTGCAATTGATATACTTTCTATTAAAATAGGTACATTTACCCCTGTAAGTACATAAAATTTATTTGGCTCTCTAATACATCTTACCATACACCTTTTAAAAGGACTTCCATTTATCATATCACAAAATATAATTATCTTTTCACATTTACCATAAAGATTTGATATAGCACTGCTAATCTTTTTATCTAAATCATAAACTTTTTCACTATCAATATAATCAACTACTTCTATATTTTCACGCTCACCAATTAACATCTTACAAGCACTATATAATCCTGAGGCAAAGTTACCATGACCAGTTATAATAAATCCAACCATTACTTAACTTATCCTCCTTACTTATATTAAGATAGTTAAAATACATGATACTAAATACCATTTATATATAATTTATTAATATATTCCATAAATTCTATATATATTATTATATCTCTATCTTCGTCTTGTTATTCAATAATATTAAACTAGAAGTTATCCTAACATTTCGTATTTATCTAAATTTGCTTGCTTGACTATTTTGTTATAAACATGTTTTATATCATCTACATTATTATTAAATGCCATATTTTCAATTAATGAATCTAAGATAATCATTATTTCCTTTTCATCTAATTTTAATTCCATAAATCTCACACTCTCTTTTTATAGTTTCATATTGAACTATTTATTCTCACTAAGCTTAATAAACTCTTCTATGTCCTCTTCGATTGTTTTAAGTGAATTTTCCCAGAATGTTTTATTATGAATATCAATTCCTACAGCCTTTGTTATATCTGCAATTTTATTTTTTCCTGTAATAGATAAAAGTTTTTCATACTCACTTGTAAAACTTTCTCCCTTATTAATATATTCTGCATATAAACCTTTTGCAAATAAAAGCCCAAATGCATAAGGGAAATTGTAGTAATTGTAATTAGCATCATAATAATGCGGTTTCCATGTCCACATATATGGATGTAAGTATTCTGGATCTAACCCATCCCCATATGCTTCTCTTTGTGCATTAAGCATAAGTTCTTTTATTTGTTCTACTGTTAAAGAACTTTCTTTTCTAGCTTCAAAAACTGATTTTTCAAATAAAAATCTTGAATAAATATCTACAATAACTTGAGTACAATCACAAATTTCAGCTTCTAATATTGCAAGTGCTTCTTCTTTACTAGCTTCCTTAATTGCTGCCTTCTTTATAATTGTTTCACAAAATGTAGATGCTGTTTCTGCTATTGGCATTGGATATTCTGAATTTAATGTAGCTTCATTCTTTAAACATTCTCCATGGAATCCATGGCCAAGTTCATGGGCCATAGTAACTACATCTCCAAAACTTCCACTATAATTTAATAATATTCTACTTTCACCTATAAAGTGAAGTCCAGCACAAAATGCTCCTCCAACTTTTCCTTCTCTAGGTTCTACATCTATCCAACTATTATCCATTGCTTTCTTTGCATAATCAGCCAAGTGGTCACTAAATGTTCTAAAGTTTTTAACTACAAATTCACAGCCTTCTTCATAAGTAAATTTCATATCTGCATTAGATACTGGTGCATATAAATCATACCAAGGTAATCCATTTTTATGTCCTAATAATTCTGCTTTTTTTCTAAGATATTTTCTAAATACAGGTAAACTTTCCTTCATTGCATCAAGCATTGCATTTAAAGATTCTTCATCCATTCTTGAATCTATAAGAGTTTTTTCTAGTGGAGATTTATATCCTCTAAAATTACAAACTGTTAAAACTTCTCCCTTAATTCCATTAAGAGAAGCTGCTACTCCTTCTTCCACCTTTTTATAAGCTTCTATTTCAGCTTCATAAGCTCTCTTTCTTACTTTAGCATCCTTATCTTCGGCCATATTTAAAACTACTGTTAATGGATATTCTTTTTTTACCCCATCTTCATCAATTTCAACCATTAAAGATGAAATTAGATTATCTTTTAGCTTACTCCACGCATTTGAACCTGTATTTTTCATATTAGCAATTATGTTTTCTTCTCTATCACTTAATAAGTATTTACTTTGATCCACTACATTTTTTAATACAAACTCATGTGCTTTTAATAATTCAGATTGATTTATTACTTTATCTATATCAGTTATAGAACTAATATATCTTTCTATCTTTGTTGATGCTTCAACTATATTAGTTAATTTCTTTTCAAATACATCTGAATATTTAAGTGCTTCTGCATTTTTTGTATTTACACTTATATTAAGTTCTATAAAACTACCTAATCTTGATACTAAATCTGTTAATTTTGAAAATCTTTTTATATATTCTTCTAATTTATCTATAATATTTTCATTATCTGTTACAATTTTATCTACCCATTTATTAATATCATCTATTTTATTATCTAATTTTTCCATATCGATTTTAAATTCATTACTATGAAATGATGGATATAATTCTTTTAAACTCCAATTTAAATTCATTTTTTACTCCTCCCAATTCTATTTTAAAATTTCATCTATTAAATTTAATTCTTCATTTGTAAAATCTAATTTATTAATTGCTAAAACACACTCTTCAATTTGACTAACCTTACTAGCTCCTATAAGAACTGAAGTAACATTATTACCTCTTAATACCCATGATAAAGCCATTTGAGATAGCTTTTGTCCTCTATTTGCAGCTACTTCATTTAATCTTGATACTTTTTTTATTAACTCTTCATTTATATCACTTGCTTGTAAAAATCTACTTTCACTAGCTACCCTAGAATCACTTGGAATACCATTTAAATATCTATCAGTTAATCTTCCTCCAGCTAAAGGTGAAAAAGCAATACTTCCTACTCCTTCTTCTTTTAAAACATCTAAAAGCCCATCTTCAACCCATCTATCAAGCATAGAATATCTTGGTTGATGTATAAGACATGGTGTTCCTAATTCTTTTAACACTTCAATTGCCCTTTTTGCTTCTTTAGGCTTGTAATTTGAAATCCCTACATATAAGGCTTTTCCTTGTCTTACTAGTAAATCTAATGCAGACATAGTTTCTTCAATTGGTGTTTCTGGATCTGGTCTATGATGATAAAAAATATCAACATAATCTAAACCTAATCTTTTTAAACTTTGATCTAAACTTGATACTAAGTATTTTTTTGATCCCCAATTTCCATAAGGACCTGGCCACATATCATATCCAGCTTTTGAAGAAATTATCATCTCATCTCTATATGATTTAAAATCATCTTTTAATATTCTACCAAAATTAGTTTCTGCAGAACCATATGGTGGGCCATAATTATTTGCTAAATCAAAATGAGTTATTCCTAAATCAAAAGCTTTTCTAACCATAGCTTTGCTATTTTCAAAATTATTTATATCACCAAAGTTATGCCAACATCCTAAAGAAATAGCTGGCAATAATAATCCACTTTTCCCACACCTTCTATATTTCATATTGTCATATCTTTTTTCATTTGCTACATAAACCATATTTTATCCCCCTCTTATATAATTCCATATTTTATATTATATACCTATATATAAAATAATACCATTTTCTTATTTGTTAAATTTTACACGCTAAATAGTAGCTATCATTTTATATAAAAAATAAACTTTAAGTAGTTTTAATAATTAAAACTACTTAAAGCTCATAAAATTTATTAATCAATATTTATAATAGCTTTTATTATTTATCGATTTTAACTTGTAATTTTTCAATCCATCCCTTTTTATACTTTAATGATATATATCCAATAATACTCATTATAAATGCTCCAAGGGCATCAACTATTAAGTCTTTCATAGTATCTACCAATGCAGCTCTGCCAATAAGTGCTTCACCACTTTCTAAAGCAAACTTTTGCATATTTAATCCTAATACTCCATCAAAAGTAAATTCATATATTTCCCAAACTACTCCTAATGTTACTGCAAAACAAAATGAGAATATAACTACAAATAATGGACTTAAATTCATAGGAACTTCCTCTGTCTTGTTTAATAATGTTACAAAAGAAAACCCTAAAGCCCCAAGCATAGCTCCACTAAATGTATGCAAAATAGTATCCCAATGAGGTACATTATAATAAAAACTTTTAACTTCTCCTAAGTAGATTGCACAATATAAAAATATTGTGTATAAAATAAGCATATTAGATGGTATATCTATCCTTAATCTATGCTTTAACATCCCTGGTAACAACATTGCTACAACACCTAAAATACATTGAGTTAGCATTAAAACATAATCACTTTTTATACGAACAAATGGTTCATTTGGATTCATAATAGTTGGTGCCTTAGCAATTGCATAAATTAAATAAACAATAGTAGAAATTAACGAAAGCATTACAAAATAATTTAATATCTTTTGCCAATTAATTTTTCTCTTTTTCATTTTTCTCTCCTTGCTAGTAATATAATATAAGTAAAAATCTATACTATATAATTCTAAAATTATATTTTCAAAACACTATTCTATATTAAAAAATGATAAAAGTAAAATAATATACCGTAATATTTGCAATATTAACAAATTTTTAATTATTTTCATTTTTCCTATTTACACTTTTTACTAACTATTATATTATATATATCAAAGATAAATAACAGCGTTGATAGAAAAAAGTAGTTTTTATGATCTCTTAAAGCGAGCAAGGGATGGTGTAAGCCTTGTAAGAGTAGTTTTAATGAAAAACATTCTTGAGCTTCTAACCGAAAGAGTGAAATCTGAAGATTAAATTGAAATTGCATCTTAAAAGGAAATACCTTTTCCTTGCGTCAAAGGTGTAAGTTCGATTTGCCAAATTAAAATTTGGAATCTCACTTATCTCACTTAAGTAGACTTAGACGGGGTCTGACCGTTAAAAAGGAACAGTCTTGAATTTGTATTCAGCACTGATTGAGATAGTATATTTTTATACTAATTTAGGTGGTACCGCGGAAGTAACCTTTCGTCCTATATATTTTAGGACGAAAGGTTTTTTTATATTATTTATTATTTTAGGAGGAATATTTTATGAAAGAACAATTAAAATCACAAGTTTTTGTACCAAAAAACTATAAATCAAGCTTATCTTTAATAGAAACAGAAGTAGCAATAAAAAAAGTTAAAGATTTTTTTGAAAGTAAGCTTGCCGAAATATTAAATCTTACAAGAGTTTCAGCTCCATTATTTCTTGATCATAACTCTGGATTAAATGATAATTTAAATGGAATAGAAAGACCTGTTAGCTTCGATATGCTTGCAATAAATGATAGCAATTTGGAAATAGTACATTCTTTAGCTAAATGGAAAAGATTCGCTCTTCACAGATATGACTTCAAAGTAGGAACTGGCTTATATACTGATATGAATGCTATAAGAAGAGATGAAGAACTAGATAACTTACATTCAATATATGTTGATCAATGGGATTGGGAAAAAGTTATATCTAAAGAAGATAGAACTATAGAAACATTAAAATCTACAGTAAATAAAATATTCTCAGTATTTAAAGCAACGGAAGACTTTATTTGCTCTGAATATCCATCACTTGATAAAATTTTACCTGATGAAATTACTTTTGTTACATCTCAAGAACTTGAAGATATGTATCCTTCTTTAAGCTCTAAAGAAAGAGAAAATGCTATATGTAGAGAACATAAAGCAGTATTTATAATTGGTATTGGTGATACATTAAAATCTGGAGAAAAACATGATGGTAGAAGCCCTGATTATGATGATTGGTCATTAAATGGAGATATTTTATTCTACAATCCTTTATTCGATACTGCTATAGAACTTTCATCAATGGGTATTAGAGTAGATAAAAAAGCCTTAGATTATCAACTTACTAAAGCTGGTTGTGAAGATAGACGTACTCTTCCATTCCATAAAGCTTTATTTGAGGATAAACTACCACTTACTATGGGTGGTGGAATTGGACAATCAAGAATCTGTATGTTCTTTTTAAGAAAAGCTCACATTGGTGAAGTACAAGCATCTATTTGGGATGAATATACTCATGAAAAATGTGAAGAAGCTGGAATTGAACTTCTTTAATATACAATTACTTATACATTTAAAAAAATCACTTTATATTAAATAAGTAATTATATAAATAATTGGCTGTATTTAAGAATAATGTTGATATTAACCTAACTCTTAACACAACCTTTTTAATTTTTAATCGAGTAGGAGGAAAATAATTATTTTAT
>NZ_KB291656.1 GCF_000320405.1 Clostridium celatum DSM 1785
GTAAAATTAGTTGAATCTATAACTGTTTCATCTTGTGGTAATTCACTTCCAAGAACTATTCCATCAATTAATCCCTTAAATGAATTTGTTGTACTTCCTATACGTTCAAATGGAATAAGTAAAGTTGCAACTGGTCTATTTCCTAAAGTATCAACTAATTCATTATTAACGTATAATGAAGTTCTTTCATTTTCACTTGTAATAGTTAAATATACCCATTCATCATCTGGTAATTGGTAATTAAATGAGAAGTCATCTCTTTCTCTTGTAAATCCAACATTACCATTAGCATCAACTGCTTTTATAGCATAATTATCAAATTTAGATGGTGATTCAAATAAAATTTGTTCTCCTTCTGGAGCATTTCCATCTTTCTTAATCCAGAAAGAAATTGAGTTTGGAAGCCCAACTCTCTTAATTGGAGTCTCTACATAGCTTTCTCCACCATTAAGTCTTAAAGCTTGTCCTTTCTTTCCTGCTTCAAGTGATACATTTTTCTTAGAAATTGAATCATATCCATTTCCTGACTTATCTAATATTTCTTCTTCTTCAAAATCATATTCTACATAGTTAGGAGTATCTGATTCTACAGTATAATATGGGTTAGTATTTGGAGCTGTACCTGTAACTGCAGATAATTCATTTAGTTCTGCATATGTCTTATCTTCTCCTTCACCCCACATTTTTTCTGCAAGTGCTGGAAGCGCCTTAAAGAATCTATCAAATACATCATATTCAGAAACACTTTGACTTCTCTTATCTATTGAGTCATTCCATATTGCATAAGCAGCCCCTAACATTTGGTCATCACCTGCTGGGAATTCTTTCCCTGCCATTACATTTGGTTCCCAGTTATTATAAAGATTTTGAGCATTTAGATAGTTTGCATAATATCCAGCTGCAGGAACTATATAAAGACTTGAATCAAGTGTATTTATTAAGTCATATCCTTCATTATACATTTGTGTTGGCTCTGCCCAATCTCTTGACCAAACATTTAATTGAACTCCTTCAGATCTAACTTCTGTTGTTCCATCAAGCCAAGTTAATCCACCCCACATACGAACTGTTCTACCTGAATCTTGAATGTGACCAAGAACAGAATCTGTAAATGATCTATATTGCTCCTTATTAGCTTCATATTCATCAGTACCTACATGAACTGTAGTTTCTGTATCAAATACTGGGTTATCGCCTTGCATATATTCATTAAATAAAGTCTTAACAAATTCTAAAGATTCTGGATTTCCTAAATCTAAATGATCTAATACAGGTCTATTAGATATTCTTGGATTCCATCCTTCTAAAGCTAAATTTCTAAACACTCTTGTAAATGCCAAAGCATGAGCTGGAGTATCTATTTCTGGTACTACATTTATTCCCATTTGTCTTGAAGATTGAATAAATTCTCTAAATTCATCCTTAGTATAGTATACATCTGTAGATGTGATACCTTCTCCTGCTTCATTTTTTAGATCAGATTCTAGTCTAAATGCAGAATATGCATCATATGCATCTTCTATATTAGATTTATCTGAATTTATATAGTCTTCCAAGAATATATAGTTATCGTTTAAATGAACTTGTAAATCATTTAATTTGTACCAAGCCATAGTTTCAGCAAGCTCTTTTAATGAATCTAATTCATAAGATTTTCTTGCTACATCTAAAATAAAACCTCTTACTTTATATTTTGGATAATCTCTAACAATACCTTGTGGTAATGTGCTTTCTGTTTGTTTTAAAATTTGCAATATAGAACGTGTTGCATAAAATGCCCCTTGATTAGCCTTAGCTTCGATTTTAACAGAATCAGTTATTGTTATAATATTACCTTCATCACAAAGACCACCATCTTCTGTTGCCAATGTTAAGAAAAAGCTTCCTGCTACTGCTTCTGTTCCTACTTCTACAGCTATTTCTCTTCCCATAATATCTTCATAATCACTAGCAAACTTATTAGCTGTTTCCATTAATTCATTGTTATAATTGCTATCAACAATTATCCTTGTACTATCTGAAATTTCAAAATTTCCTTCTGTTCCATACCATTCTGCTAGTTCTGGAATAACTTTTGGCTTTTCATTACCAACATTAGCTTCATATTTCCCTGGAACAAGTACTTGTAATGCTGCTGTAGTTCTTTCCTCATCTCCCTTTTTAACTTTGAAGTTAACTTCTACAGTTGTATCAACTAATGGTTCATATATAGTTCCATCAGCACCTATAATTTGCTCGTAATCTGCACCAACAAATTCTAATTCAAATCCTTCTGGAACCTCTGGCATTTGCATTTTTGCATCGCCCTTATTTACAACAGGTGCTGTTATTGAACCTACAACATCATCAATTGTGTAAGTTGGTAAATCTAATTTATTAGAATATAATTCAAATTCATATATTGAAACTGTATTCCATGTATTAGTTACTCCAGATGCATTTGTACCTGTTTGGTCAAAATTATTTATTTTAACTCTAACATATTGGGCCGTCTTAGGTTGATCAAAATTAGCAGCTACCCTACAGTTATCGTTTTTAGAAGTTCTTGCCCATGCTGTTTCCCACTCTTGTCCATCATTAGAAATTTGAATTTCGTAATCAATTACATTATTTCTCTCCCAATTGATAACAAAACTTTGAATTGTTTTAGCTTCTGGTAATTCAATTTGTACCCAATGTGGATTTTCAGTTGTTGCACTTCTAACTTCACTAGCCCATCTAGTAGTATCATTTCCATCATTAACCTTATCTGCTGTTAACGCTCCACCTTCAAAAGCATTAGCTGTTGCTGTTCCCTTAAGTGCTAAATTTTCAACTTCTTGATATTGATTTACTTCAAGTTCAAATACTGATACTGTATTCCAAGTTATACTTTTATTACTTCCATCAGTATCTCTTTTATCTGCTGTTTCTGAATAATTTGAAATAGATAAACGAACATAACGTGCAGTTTCTTGCGAATCAAGCTTGACTACTTGTCTATATTCACTTGGTGCACTTGTAAACTCTTCAATCGTTCTCCAAGTTGTATCATCACTACTTACTTCAATTATATAATTAGTTGCATTTTTTCTTTCCCAATCGATTACTATTTCATCAAAGTTTTTAACTTCACCTAAATCAATTTTTAACCACTTTTTATTTTCTATAGTTGCTGATGTTGTATTACTAGCCCATCTAGATTGTTTTCCTGAATTTTCATAATCAACTATTCCATCAATTGCTTTACTTCCAGTAAAATCTGATGTTTCATCATCTGATGTTGTTGCTACTACTCCATCCTCTAATGCAAGATTTGTCTTTACTACATTAGTTTCTGCTTTTACATAGGTAAATGAATTTGCGACCATCATCATGCTTAAAATCATTACGCATAACTTTTTATTTCTCCTAATCATTCTCATATGCCCCTGTTTTTAAGTTTAATTTAAAAATATTCTGTTAAATTAATTAACAGTTTTTTATTAGCCTCTTAATATGTATTAATTAATAGACTATTCTCTCAAATAAATTTTATCACCCATTTTTTTTAATATAAACCTTTTGTAATATTTTTGTATTTTTTCAGCAATATTCTTATATAATAAAGCAAAAAAACTATATTAAAACTATTTGTATCGACACTAATATTAAAAATTTATTTTTCTTAATACTTATATACACAAATAATTTTATTATAGTTTTTAAATCAGTTTATATTAATTCTTATTATATTTTATAAAATTAGCTACACTTATTAATCTATCTAATGAATATTCAAAGAACATTTTATATGACTGGCAAAAATAATTGATGTAATTTCCACTGTTGTTAAATTCCATTCTATTTCTTTTGCACCCGCCTCTACATAATTTAAAATAGTTACAACTCTTACACTGTTTAGTCTCTATCATTGAATGTTCAATAAATTTAATATCCATTCTTTTATTATCTATTTCATTTATTGAATTAAAGTTCAAGTTTCCAAGCTTGTACTTGTCTAAAACATAAAAATCACAAGGATAAACTTCTCCATCAGACTCTATTATGTATTGTTTATTACATATACCTCTATGCTCACAAGCCTCTGGTAAATATCCTAAGATAATAGCTAAATAATTATCAAAAGTTCTAATATATGGTTCATTTCCTTTTTTAAAATCTTCAAACCAAAGATCAAATAATTTATTTAAAAAGTCCCCATATTCCTTTGGCGTTATAGAATACACATCTTCTCCAGGATTTTTATTTAGCTTATCTAAACAAGGTATAAACTGCATAAAATTTAGATTGTTTTTTCTATAAAACTTATATATTTTTTCTATTTCGTTTACAGTCTTAGAATTTACTACAGTTAATATATTAAAATCTACTTCATATTTTTTTAATAAATTTATTCCTTCTAAAACCCTATAAAAAGTTCCTTCTTCTTTTAAGTTTTTTCTATATTCATCATGTGTAGCTTTATTACCATCTAATGAAATTCCTACTAAAAAATTATTTTCTTTAAAAAACTTTACCCATTCCTTATTAAGAGTATATCCATTAGTTTGTATTGCATGAACTATTTTAACATTATTTATATTATGTAATTTTTCATACTCTAATGACTTTTTAAAAAAGTCTAATCCTATTAATGTAGGTTCTCCTCCTTGATATGCTATTACACATTCTCTCTCTGCATAAGCTAATGATTTTTCTAAAACCTTTGATAATGTTTCTTCACTCATAAACCCATATGATTCTTTTTCTCTATTTTTAGCTACATCTTTATAGAAACAATACTTGCACCTTAAATTACAATTACCTGATGCTGGTTTTATCAATAAATTAATTGGTGGCATTATATATTCTCCTCTTCCCCTTAAATACTGTTTTTTTCTATATTTCCTACTGATTTTAATTTTACCTTATTTAGTTTTATCTATCAATTTTATACACCTTATATAACTTAACCTTTATTAATACTCAAAATTATGTACTATTGAATAAAAAAATAGACAAATGGTATATTGCAAATTTAAATATACCATTTGTCATCATTTAATATTAACCTATTTTTATTATTTTTAAATAATGATATTTTTTAATTTAATAAAAATAATATTAGTTTCCAAATATATTATCTATAATAAGCTTTAAATCCTCTGTATTTACTACACCATCTTTATTTATATCAGATTTTTCACTTAGTTCATTTCCTGATACAACATTACCAAAATTCTTAGATACTATAGCTAAGTCTCCTATAGTTATAGCTCCATCTCCATTAATATCTAAAACTAATTCTGGTTCTACATCATCTAATACATAGTTTATAGTATATACATTCTTTGTTCCAGCTTCTGAACGAACTACTATTAATGATTTATTGTTATAAATCGGTAATACAGTTACAGCTGCATTGCTTTGTCCTATAGCTTCCACTGTTGTAGGTAATGTTTCTACTTCAACAGTATATTCCATTTTATCTGGAGCAAAGTCAGCTAAAGCTTGACCATCTAACTTAATTTCAGATAAAGCAGCTGATACATTAGCATTTACCTGTGGAACATATTGATAAACAGCCATTTCAGTTAAACCAACACATTTTCCTGCTTCTGGTTGTTGCATATAAACACGTATACTATCTGTGTTTATTACATTGTCTAATCTATAAGTTGTTTCTCCTGAAGTATAAGAAACTTCTGTTGTATTTGTATGAGAAGCAACTACATATTCCCCTGCTTCATTCTTATAACTTATTTCTACTTTCTTTGGAATTCTACTATATACATTATCTGTAAAGAACCATAGGTCTAAACGGTCAATAGCATGTTTATTATCCCAATCTAATTGAATATAAGCTCCCTTTGGCTCTCCATCAACAGTTAAATCACGTTCACTCCAGTTTGTCCAACGTTGATCTGTTGCACTTCCATTATTAGTAATACCATTATTAATAGAATTTAAATTATCTGATGTAGAAGTACAGCTTTGTGATAATGTTGGAACATCATTGTTTTCTGCATTATTAAGTGCAAGGTTACTTGCTGTTCTTAATGCTTCAACTACTCTAACTGAAGCAGTAACAGGATATTCTTTACCTAATAAGCTAACTGTACCATTAACAACTACAGTTTCACCTTCAGTAGAGAAATCTTTGCCTTCTAAATCCCAATTAACAACAAATTCTTCACTATCACCACCATCTACTAAATAACCTTTTACAGTCTTAGGAAGAGATGGAGTTGTACCAGCATAAGTGAAAGTTGAATAATTTTCCATAGCAACTACATCACCTATAATATGAACATTAACAACTACAGCTATATCTGTACCTTCTAATTTACCAGTTAACTTAGCTATTTGTGGAGTATTTAATATTTCTTCATCATAAGCATTCCATTCAATATTAAAGTTAGCTGTTGTTCCATCACTATATCTTGCTTCTACAGTTGTTGGTAATTCTGGTTTTTCACCTAAAGAAACATAATAATCTTTAACTATATCATAAGATTCTATATATTTATCGTCTCCGGCTCTATTTTCAGTATTAATTGTTATAGATTTAGATTTTAACCCTTCACCTGAAACTGTTAATGTCATTTCACCTGCATCTTTAGTAGATTGAACTATTACTAATGCTTTTCCACTAAATGCACTTCTAGTACCAAGCTTATCAGTAGTTGGCTTGTAAGAAGTAGTATCAGCTGCATTACCATTATCTAAACCTACAATCTTACCATTTCCTTCAAGAGTATAAGTTAATTCATTGTTAGCACCACCAACAATGTTTCCATCTGCATCTACTAAATCAACAGTAATATAAGATAAATCATATCCATCAGCAGCAATAGTAGTATTATCTGCACTTAAATCTACAGTAACAGCTTCACCTGTAGTTGTTACAGAGCTTCTACCTTCTGTATTAGTTATTTCATTACCATCTTTATCATAAGCCTTAGCTTCTAAAGTTCCTGCTTCATAAGTTACATTAAATGTTGGATATAATTCATCATCACCAAATGTATAATATTTATATCCAGCTTCTGTAGTATGCTCTGTAGCAGTTTGTTCTCCAATTTTTTCACCGTTTAAGTATAACTCAACTTTATAAGCATCTGTAAATACTTGAACTGTAGCTACACCATTGCTTAGGTATATATCTTCCCTATTCCATGTAGGTAATAAATGTAATGTGTTTACATCATCATTCCATTGACTTTGATATAAATAATAAATATCTTTTTCAAAACCAGCAGTATCAACTATACCAAAATAACTTGATTTAGGAGCTGCTCCTTGACCACTTACAGAACCTGTTGATACACCATTCCAAGGAGTTGGTTCACCTATATAATCAAATCCTGTCCATACAAACTCTCCTGCATTTCTATCATTTTTTATAACATATTTCCATGCAGTACTTGCTGAATGTCCCCATCCAACTCTATTTTCATTATTGTCATATTCAGCCATTTGAAGAGCGCTATTATCTCTTCCCCAAGTTTTATAATAACCTCTACTATGAACAGCACTACTAGTTTCTGAATCATAAGCTATCCAATTTTCATTATTGTTTAATAAGCTATTAAATTGATTTTGATTTGTATAGTTAAATCCAACTATACCACCATTTTCAGCAACTACATCTGAAATAGCTTGTGCTCTACTACTACCATTCTTAGATTGATTATCTCCGATAGTAACAGGTCTTGTTGTATCTTCTTCTTGAATCCAATCTATAATATTTTGAACAACTGTAGTATAGTTAGAAGAATCTCCTCCGATACCTTCTAACACTTCATTACCAACTGACCACATGATTACTGATGGATTATTCTTAGCATTTTTAACCATTGATTTAGCTTCAAATTCACCCCATGTCATATCAGCTTCACCATTTATTATTTGGTTATCTTCTCCTATTGTAGCATTAAAGTATTTAGAAAAGTCATTACTATTACCATTCTTAGGATTTGTCCAAGTATCAAAGGCTTCATCTATAACCATTAATCCTAAACGATTACAAATTTCTAATAAAGCTTCACTTGCAGGATTATGAGATACTCTAATTGCATTAACTCCCATTTCCTTCATTATTTCCATTTGTCTTTCTACAGCTCTATAATAAGATGCTGCTCCTAAAGACCCTTGGTCATGGTGCATACAAACACCTTTAAGTTTCATCATTTCACCATTTAATGAGAAACCTGTATCTCTGTCAAAGCTATAATATCTAAATCCAAAATCAGTAAAATAAGTATCTACAACTTCATCTCCTACTATAACCTCTGTTTTTACTTGATACATATTAGGATTATCAGTTGACCAAAGATTTGGATTATTAACTACAGCTGTTTGTGCAACAGTTTTAGTTCCATCTTTTGCAACATTTTCAGTAGTTGTTACTGGCTCACTAACTGCTTGTCCATTTGCATCTATTATCGTAGTCTTAACTGTAACATTTGAATTATCTAAAGATTCATTTTCAATTACCGTTTCTACATTTACATCTACAGCTCCACCTTTTTGAATTTCAAGATTTGGAGTAGTAACTGTTGTTCCTAAGTGTGCAACATGTATAGAATCTGTAACACTTAAAGTAACATCTCTATAAATACCACTTCCTGAATACCATCTACTTGTTGGAATAGGATTAGAAACCTTTACAGCAATTATGTTTTCAGTTTGGCCATCACAAACTAATGCATCTGTAATATCAAAAGCAAAAGCTGTGTACCCATAATTATGTTCCCCTACCTTTTGTCCATTTACATAAACTTCTGCATTCATGTAAACTCCATCAAAGTTTAAAGTAAAATCTTTTCCTTCATATTTTTCTGGAACTACGAAATGTTTACGATACCATCCAGTACCTCCCAATAAGAAACCACTTTCAGCTTCACCTTGAACTGTAAATTCACCTTCAATACTCCAGTCATGTGGTAAATTTAAATTTCTCCACGCTGAATCATTAAAATCTACAGCTTCAGCACCATCTTGGTTGCCTTTAAAGAAACGCCAGTCTTGATTAAATAAAGTGGATCTTTCTCCTTCTTTAATAAATCCTACATTTACCGTTTCAGCATTTGCTGCTTCTTTTGTTTCAGCATTTGCAGCCATTGGTACTAAATTAATTGAAAGTGCCATGGCAACTGCTACAGCTGAACTCTTTTTTTGAAATACATTCATTTTTATACCCTCCCCTTAATTGATATTAGTAATCCAACGAAAACGTAAACATATTATACATATTATTTTTTATGTATATTTAATCCTCATCCCTTTTTACGATTCATCAAATAACCTTTTCTGTATAATAATACCATCATTTTAAGTTTCAGTAAAGTTTATTATTTCTATTATTCCTTATTTTTCTGTGATTTTTAATCATTTTTTGATGATTAAACTAATATTATTAAATAAAGATGATACAATCTCTAAAATTCGTTGATTTTTAAGATTATATCATCTCTTTTTATAAATTAAAAAATTAATATTTTACACTTTAAAATTTAGATTTATATTAATAATTTATTTAAACACATAATATATTGCTGAAAATGGTTTTATATCAACTGATAAAAGTCGCTTAACGCTATTTGCAATTATCAAACTATGATCATTTCTATCTTCTCTTTCAACATACTTAGTATTTTCTTCGATTAAAGTTCTATAACTACAGTTTCCATCACCACCGTATTGCTCCATATTACTATCAAAAAGAACTTCTATATTTCCTTCTCTATCTATTTCAACCTCATAATTATCATATTTCTCAGCTGAAAAATTAAAAATTGCTACAATTTTTTGTCCCTCACAATATCTTTCAAATGCATAAATACATTTTTCTTCTTGATGACAATCTAGCCACTTAAAGCCTTCTAATTCATAATCCATTTTGTATAATGCTGGGTAATTAAGGTATATATGATTTAACTCCTTCATAAACTTATGAAATTTTTGATGAATAGGATAATTTAAAAGATCCCAATCTTGCTCTCTCTTTTCATCCCATTCTCTAAATTGAGCTATTTCATTTCCCATAAAGTTAAGTTTTTTTCCTGGATGCGCATACATATACATGTATAACGCTCTTGCTTGCCTAAACTTATCATCATATTCACCATTCATTTTTTGTATAATTGTACCTTTTCCATGCACTACTTCATCATGTGAAAAAGGCATTAAGAATTTTTCACTATAAAAATACATCATAGAAAAAGTTAACTTATGATAACTTTTTTTTCTATCATAAGGATGTAATTTAAAATATTCTAAAGTATCATTCATCCATCCCATGTCCCATTTATAATCAAATCCAAGACCACCATCTTCTACTTTTTCTGTGACATTCGGATATGCTGTTGAATCCTCTGCAGCTAAAATTGTATTAGGATGCATTCTTTTTAATCCACTATTTAAATTTTTTATAAATTCTACAGCTTCTTTATTTTCTCCTCTATTTGAATCTCCTTGCCAATAAATAATATTACTTATTGCATCCATTCTTAAACCATCAAAATGATATTCTTCAAGCCAATAGTTTGCTACGGATTGTAAAAAGCTTCTCACTTCCCCTTTAGAATGCATAAAATTTTTACTTCCCCATTGACTTATTGCAATATCTTCGTGTGGATATTCATATAATGAAGTACCGTCATAATTTGCTAAAGCAAATCCATCTACTGCGAAATGAACCGGTACAAAATCCATAATTACTCCTATGTTATTTTCATGACATTTATTAATAAATTCTTTTAACTCTGTTGCTGTTCCATATCTAGATGTTGGACTAAAAAATCCTGTATTTTGATATCCCCAAGATTCATCACAAGGATGTTCACTTAATGGCATTATTTCAATATAATTATAACCATACTCTTTTACATACGGAATTAACATTTCTCCTATTTCTCTATATGTATACCAAGTATCATCACTTTTTTTCTTCCAAGATCCTAAATGTACTTCATAAATATTTAATGGTTTATCCTTACAATCACTTCTATTTTTTATCCATTCTTCATCAGTAAATTCATATTCTCTCAAGTCTCTAATAATAGATGCCGTGTTTGGTCTTAACTCCATACCAAAACCATATGGGTCACAATGATCTACATATTCTCCATCTTTACTGTAAATTCTATACTTATATAACATTCCTGGCTTTGCATTTGGAACTGTACATTCAAAGAACTTATCATCCTCTATACGCTTCATTTCACTTCCATCCCATTGATTAAACTCACCAATTAACTCTACTTTTAAAGCATGTGGTGCATATGTTCTAAACACAACTCCATCATCTTCTAAATGCGCACCTAAATATTTATAAGCATCAAAAACTTCTCCTGTGTAAAATCCATACATATCCATATTATTATCTCCTTTAATTGTAAATGTAGTGATTTTATCACCCATGACTATTTTACATTATTTGGAATATAAAAACTATAAAAATTTTTTAAAAATAAAAGATCTACAGCAAAAATTTCACTGTAGATCTTTATTTTTTAAGCTTTTTCTCCTATTTCATACATAACAAATATTTTGTGAGCAATAGCCATAACTGATGATCTTAATATCTCACTTTCTTTTGTTACATTTAATGCTGAATTAGAATACGAAAAATCTCTTGTTATAAAAACAGATTTTATAGCTTCTTCAAGTTCTGTACAAAAATAATCATATGCTATTTCTATTGGATAAAGCTGCATTTGTATATCTATAAGCCTACATATTTCTTGTAAACTAAATACCTGTTTAAATACACAAACAACTATTAAATATGCCAAATGTTTTTCATTATACTTTTTATCTTTTGGTGGCGAAACAACCTTTTGTTTTACATAATTATTAAGCATTGTTGGCGTTAATAGCTTTTCTTCATTATCAATATTAAGTTCTTTTGCCACTTCTTCTAAATACATAATTACCTGTTCTTTATATAATGGAACTCTTGGCAATTCACTAAATCTTGGTATATGAAATTCAGGAATACCCATTATTACCTCCCTAGCTTATTGTAGTACTTTATGCTTTTTAATATATTGAATTGCAACACATCCTGGTCCACCTTGAGTAGTAAATGCAGGCCCTAATAATCTTGTTTCAATATCAGCATTTCCTATATAACCTAGTATAATATTTTTTGCATCTTCTGCCAATTCTTCCTTACATGCATGAGAAATATAAATCTTAAAATCTGAGCTTACATTATCTTCTATCATTTCTTCACAAATTTTTTGTATAGCCTTTTTAAAAGTACGCTTAGTAGTAAATTTAACTAAAGATTTTTTATCTTCTGATAAAGTCATTACAGGAACTAATTTTATTACACTTCCTATTTTCCCAACAAGCGGAGATAATCTTCCACCTCTAACTAAATAATCAAAATCATTTGGAATTAAAAATGATTTTGTATTTTTAATTGCTTCATCTAGTTCAGATATAATTTCATTTTTTGATTTATTTAATTTACTTAACGCTACTGCTAAATCAACTAAATACTTATGTGGTCCACATAAAGTTTGTGAATCTATTACATGTATACGTTCTGGATTTTTACCCATTTCTCTTGCCATACAAGCAGAATTATATGTACCTGATAAACCATCTCCCATTGAAATATTTATTATTTCATCTTCTGGATAATTATCATATATGTCTACAACCTCTCCAATTGCTGGTTGTGAAGACATTGGAATATGTCCTTCATTTATTATATCTATAAATTCCTTTGTATTAATTTCTTCATTTTCTTTATATGTTTTTCCATTTATAGTTACAGTAAGTGGTGCAACTATAATTCCATTAGCTTGTCCTTCTTTTACTGAGTAAAGTGATGATGAGTCTGTTACTATTCTAACCATAAGCCCTCTCTCCATTCATTTGATTTTATTCTCTAAGTTATTTTGTTTGACATTCTAAACTATGTAGTTTTTAAAACTATATGTTTTAGTCTATCACCCTAGTCGTTATTTGTCAATAAACTTCACACTTTATTCAAATTGATTTCCTTATACTACACAAAGAAAAAACACTTTAAAATATGTTAAATTAATCGAGTAGGAGGAAAATAATTATTTTA
>NZ_KB291657.1 GCF_000320405.1 Clostridium celatum DSM 1785
TGTGTCCAAAATATTGACATAAGACCAATTAATTACAAATTTAGAAAATGGACAAATTCTTGAAGGTGGAAGTACAATTACTCAACAGGTAGCTAAAAATATATTTTTAACTAATGAGCAAAGTTTTGATCGAAAAATAAAAGAAATTTGTATAGCACAAAAGTTAGAAAATAAATATACTAAAGAAGAAATTTTAGAGCTTTATGTTAATGTAATTTATTTTGGAGATGGATATATTGGTATAAAGGAAGCTTGTAATGGATATTTTAATAAAGAACCAAACGAATTAAGTGATAATGAAGCAACATTATTAGCTGGCTTGCCTCAAGCCCCTAGTTTATATGCATTAAATAACAATTATGATTATGCTGTAGAAAGACAAAAGCAAGTTATTGAAGCGTTGGAAAAATGGCACAGTAAAAATAAATCTAATAAAGATTAATAAAAATATTACAACTATTATTCTAAATTAAATAATATTAAATTTAAAATAAGTGAAGTTAAAAATATGTAAATTCATTCTATAATTCTTCAAAAAATAATATGTACAATGATATAATAAGATGCAAATAAATTTTTAGGAGATGCAATTATGGAACGTATTTGTTTTAGTAATAATGAGGGTATTCCTCAATATAGTTGTAGCACATGTTATAGATGTAATAGTATTTTCGGAAAAAGTTTATGTGAAATAAAGAAACGAGGATGCTGTTGGTATTATCCTAAATTTACATTATATGAAATTCATAAAATGGTAAAGGATAAAGATGGACTAGCTACTTTAAATAAAATATTAAATTTACCAAACACTATTATATACAATTATTATATTCATTGTAAGGGTTTTTTTGATAGTGAAAGTTATGAGTTGTTTGTTAATAGTAATGGGACAAGCAGTTTAAAATTTGCTACTGATTTTGAAATAAAAGAAGTTAACGAATCTATAATAAAAGAAGAAAATCTTCATACATATGAAGAATATGATATACAAGAAGTTAATAGTTTAAAAAAGCCTAAAGTAATTAAAGATGTTTCTATGTTTTTTAGAGCATGTCCTTTTATTGAGCCAGGTAAGGGATGCTCATTAGATATAAAATATAGAAGTTTTATTTGTAATTTTTTCATTTGTGATGAAATAACAGAAAAATTAGATAATAATAGTGAATTTAAAAGATATATTGAGGAAAGAGATAACTATATAAGATGGATAGAATGGGAAAATAGCTCTTTAGAAGCATTATTGAGACAACAAAAGCTAAATTTAGTAAATAATCTAAATGAAGTAATTGAAACATTAAAAGGGATAAATTTAAATGAATATAATTTCCCAGAATTAAATGATATACACCTAGAATTAGAATAGTTTATCATATTTTTGAACCTACTTTTTAAATCTTATATAAAAAAATATATATTAACTATTTACTAGATTTTATAAATGTATATAGTATTATTTTTATCATATAATAAATATTAAATTTATTGAAAGTGAGAACAGTAGTATGAGATATGTAATTGTTAGTGTTGTAAAAGGAGAAGCAGGAAATTTTAATAATAATCTAAGAAATGATATACTTAATAAATTTAATGTAAAATCTTCAAAATTACCAGCTCATTTTACTATAAAATCTCCTTTTGAATATGATGGTAAAATTAGTGATTTAGAAAATTGTATTGAAAATTTATGTAGTAGTGAAATTGCCTTTAATTATAAAGTAAAAGGATATAATCATTTTGATGATAGAGTCATCTATATGGATGTTAAAATGTCTAATGAAGGTAAAAAGTTTCATGATAAACTTATAACTGAATTAAGCAAGATTCCATATATACAGTTTAATGAAATTGATGGAAAAGATAAAATATTTCATGTAACTTTAAGTTCAAAAAAAATTAAAAATGTTTATAATAAACTATGGAATTATATAAATCTATTTCCATGCGACTTTAACTGTAAATTTGATAATGTTTGTATTTATAAATGGATAGAAAATAATTGGATATTGCATAAAGAATATATTATAAAAAAGTTTTAACAATAGTAGTATTATTCCAAAATATATTTCTATAATAATTAAATTGTATTATACAGAGGTTAAATAAGATTTTATTAATTTTATTTAATCTTTGTATTTTTTTATACTTTTTGTAATTAAAAAAATTCTATTAATCTTACATTATCAGTATAAAGTAGTATAATATACTATAATATGATAATATAAATTGAAATCAGTAACTTATTATTTTTATAAAAGTCTATATTTTAAATGTACTTCATTTATTAATCATTAAAAAGGAGTGAGGGTATTGATAGATATAGAAGACTTATTTGATTTAAATATAGGTCTAGTTTTAGCTGGGGGTGGAGCTAAAGGAGCTTATGAAGCTGGTGTTTTTAAAGCACTTTGGGAATTAGATATAATAAGACGTATTTCTGTAGTTTCAGGGGTATCAATTGGTACAATAAATGGACTTATGCTTTCTATGAATGATGGAAGTATTATGGATAAGAGCTGGTCTAACATACGATATTCAAGATTTATTAATAATGAAAATACTGTTAGGGATTTGAAAATTAAAGAGTTCATAAAGAAAACTGCTAATGGTGAAAATCAATTAAGTTTACTACAAAGCTTTAAAAGAAATGATATTGGTTTATTATCTCAAAGTGGTATTAAAAGTTTTATTGAAGACTATGTTGATTTTCAAATAATTAGAGACAGTAAAAAGCTTCTTTATGCATGTGCATATAATATAGATTTAGAAGAACCTGAGTATTTTAAACTTAATGATTATGATGATGAGGATATTTTAAATATATGTATTGCCTCTTGTGCTGTTCCATACTTATTTAAGCCAATAAAAATAGGGAAGTATAGATATGCAGATGGTGGTGTAAATAATCCTAAATATATAAATCAAAATGCTGATAATGTTCCAATTAAACCACTGAAAACTCATAATTGTGATATTATAATAGTTGTTCATTTAGCATTTAATCAACCTATTAATAGAGAAGGTTTTGAAAATACTCATATTATTGAAATATATCCATCAATGCAATTAGAATTAATTAATGGAATCGGAACAGTAAATATTAGACAAAATGTATTAAGTCAACATATAGAATTAGGATATAGAGATGCATTAACAATATTAGCACCAATGATAATCGATATGTTAAAAGGAAAGCCTTTAGAAAAATTAATAAAAAAACATGAAGAATATAATAAAGAACTACTAAATAAAAATAGACACTCTTTAATTTAATATTAGCGTTTATAATTTATTAATATAGTAAATCTTTAATCAAAAGAGGAGAAAAGTAATGGAACAAAATAATAATAATTTAACTTCAGAAGAAATTCTAAATAATATATTAGCTAAAGAATTAAATTCTAAAAAGAATATATTAGATGCAATAGAAAAAACTAAACCTTTATTAAAAGAAGAATTAAGTAAAGAAAAAGCTCAAGAAATATATACTATTATTTATAATTCTATTGAAAAAATGAATACAGTAGTAAAAGCAAATACAATAATATATTTAAAAAATCAACTAAAATCATCCTTAGGAAAATTTGTAGATAACAAGGATCCTAAGGAAATCAATCATTTTTTAGAATTTTTTAAAGAAGCATATCCACCTAATAATAGAAGAGTTGGTTATACAAGAGTTATAAATGACTTTAGCAAAATAACAGATGAACAAATTTGGCATACGTTAACATTTATAAATAGAGTTGTTATAAAAACTAAAAGAAGACTAGGTGAAGATGAGAAAGAAGATATTATAAAAAATATAAATACTCTACTTAAATCAGGGAAAATTGAATATATAAACCAAGTTAAAAGTTTAGAAAAATTATTAAATGTTTTAAACGTAAAAGTTATCAATGATAAAGAAATTTACAAATTAAAAAAACGATAAAATATAGTCCTATTTTATAATTAGAAAAGAGTGGTGTTAGTATAAAGTAGTGGACACATTA
>NZ_KB291658.1 GCF_000320405.1 Clostridium celatum DSM 1785
TAAAATAATTATTTTCCTCCTACTCGATTTAGTTAATAATACATATGTTTAATTTATAACATTTACTGAAAGAGTGGAGTATATTAAAAAAAATATTGGTAACTACATAGACACTTAAAAATTTTTTATATATAATTAAAGTCAAATAAGGTCAAAGTGTTTAGGAAGGTGAAATTATTGGCAAGAATTTCAGATATAATAGCAGATTTTATTAACTGTATGATTAATGATAAAAATGATAAGGAGGTAATTATACAGAGAAATGAATTAGCAGATAAATTTAATTGTGCACCATCTCAAATAAATTACGTATTAACAACTAGATTTACTATAGAAAAGGGATATGTAATTGAAAGCAGAAGAGGTGGTGGAGGTTATATCATAATTAAAAAAATTGATTATGATAGTAAATCAAAAAGATTAGAGTTATTAAATGAAGCTATAGGAAATAGTTTAACTTATAATGCTGCATTATCTATTATTGAGCATTTATATGAAAGTAAATTTATTACTAGAAAAGAATTTGAATTAATAAAAATATCAATTAATGATAGAACATTATCTTCTGCAGAAAATAAAAATATAATTAGGGCAGAAATGTTAAAGGGTATGATAACGGTAATTTTATCATAATAATTATATATAGGGCTCATCATTAGTTAGAAAATACAATAGCAAAAACAATTCATATCTACGCAGTATAATAATTAAAACTATATATTATTAGTTAATGTATGGAGGTGACAGTATGATATTTGGGAGGTTTACAGAAAGAGCACAAATTATATTAGTTGAGGCTCAACAAGAGTCTCAAAATTTTAAACACGGGTATATTGGTACAGAGCATGTGCTATTAGGCATATTAAAAGAAAATGGATATGCAGGTCAATTACTAATAAGTAAGGGTGTTACAATAGATAAAGTGAGAAAGATGACTGAAGATTATTTAGGCTTTGGTGATGACGAAATATCTACAGGTGAAATGTTACTAACTCCAAGAGCAAAGAGATTATTTGATGATAGTTTAGAGATAGCAAGAAAGTATGGAAATAGTTTTATTAATCCAGAGCATATATTATTAGCATTAATAAATGAAGGTGAAGGTGTTGCTTATACTATTCTTACAAGTTGTAAAGTAGATTTTTCTTCACTTAAATTAGAGCTAGATAAGTATATACACGGTAATGAATTCAAGGAAAATAAAAAATCAACTCCAAAAGAAAAGAAGCAAAATAAAACTCCTGTTTTAGATCAATATAGTAGGGATTTAACTCAATGTGCAAGGGAAGAAAAGTTAGACCCTGTTATAGGAAGGGACAAAGAAACGCAAAGAGTTTTAGAAATATTGTGTAGAAGAATTAAAAATAACCCATGTTTAATAGGTGAACCAGGAGTAGGAAAAACAGCTATAATAGAAGGATTAGCTCAAAGAATGGTATCTGGAGATATTCCAGAAGGTTTAAAGGATAAAAGATTATTAGTTTTGGATATTACAGCAATGGTAGCTGGGGCAAAATATAGAGGGGAATTTGAAGAACGTCTAAAAAAAGTAATGAATGAACTAAAAAATGAAGAAGATATTATTATATTCATAGATGAGATCCATACAATAGTTGGAGCTGGTGGAGCAGAAGGTGCTATTGATGCATCGAATATATTAAAACCTGCATTAGCTAGAGGAGAAATAAAGTGTATTGGAGCAACTACTATTGATGAATATAGAAAGCATATTGAAAAGGATGCTGCATTGGAGAGACGTTTTCAAACAGTCAATGTAGAACAACCAACTAAAGAAGAAACTTTAAATATTCTATTTGGATTAAGAGATAAGTATGAATCACATCATAAAGTTAAAATTACCGATGGTGCATTAAAGATGGCTGTTGAATTGGCAGATAGATATATTACAGATAGATATATGCCAGATAAAGCAATAGATTTAATAGATGAAGCAGCAGCAAAGGTAAGAATATCTAGATTAACTTTGCCACCAGAAATTAAACAAAAAGAGCTTGATATAGAAAAGGTTATAAATGAAAAAGAAGATACTATTAGAAATCAAGATTTTGAAAAAGCGGCAAGATTAAGAGATAAAGAAAAACAACTAAAAGAAGAATTTGAAGTGATAAAGGAAGAGTGGAGAACTCATAGTTGTACTGAAGTTCAAATAGTAGATGAAGATGATATAGCAACTGTTGTATCAATATGGGCTAAGGTTCCTTTAGAAAAGCTGACAGAAAAGGAATCTGACAAATTATTAAAATTAGAAGAATTACTAAAAAGTAGGGTTATTGGTCAAGATGAAGCAATAAAGGCTTTAACAAGAGCAGTAAAGAGAGCTAGAGTAGGACTTAAAAATCCTAATCGACCAATAGGAACTTTTATATTTTGTGGACCAACAGGAGTTGGAAAAACAGAGCTATGTAATGTATTAGCAGAAGTTATGTTTGGGAAAAGTGCTAATTTAATTAGAGTAGATATGTCAGAATATATGGAAAAGCATTCTGTTTCTAGACTTATTGGAGCTCCTCCAGGATATGTAGGATATGAAGAAGGCGGACAGCTATCAGAGGCTGTTAGAAGGAAACCTTATTCTGTAGTTTTATTAGATGAAATAGAAAAAGCTCATCCAGATGTATTTAATATTTTACTTCAAATTATGGAAGATGGAAGATTAACAGATGGAAAAGGTAAAGTTATAGATTTTAAAAATACTATAATAATAATGACTTCAAATGTAGGGGCAGATAAAATTAAGAAACAAAGAGTCATGGGATTTTCCAGTGATGATACTGCAAACGAAACTCAGTATGAAAAAATGAAAAATATGATTTTAGAAGAATTAAAAACAGCATTTAAACCAGAGTTTTTGAATAGAGTAGATGATATAATTGTATTCAATCAATTAAAGAAGGAAGATACATTAAAAATAGTAAATATAATGCTAAAGGATACTATTGAAAGATTAAAGATGAAGAATATAGATCTTATTTATGATGAGGATTTAAATAACTTTTTGATAGAAAAAAATAAAAATCTTGAGTTTGGGGCAAGACCGTTAAGAGGAATACTTAATAGAGAGATAGTTTATAAGTTAAGTGATGAACTTCTTAAGGGAGAAATTAAGATAGGAGATAAACTAAAAGTGGAATGTAAGGATGAAAGTTTAAAGTTTTCTCATCAATAGAACTTAAAGATAAAACTAATATTTTTTATTTATTAATGAAATAGAATTTAAAAAATATAGGTTTAAAAATATAATAAAAAAATTAAGGGTATAGATTTAAATTATTTTTATCTATACCCTTAATTTTTTTATTAAACAAGTTAAGGATTAATTTTATTAATAACTATAAAAGGTTTAATAATAATTTTACTATGTAAGTAATTGATAATAACTAAGATACTAAAAATTAAATTCTATTTAATAATATTTTCATCATCTAAATTAGAATTAATAATCATATTTTCTAAAGAAGAATCAAAATAAGTACTATTGAGATTGCTAGTTAGAGTTTTAGGTTTATAGTTATTTAATATGTTTTTTGAAGGTATATTATCATAATAAGATTTATCTATCAAAATACCAACTCCTTACTTTTAATATTCATAGCATTTCCAAATTATAAAAAAATATTCATAAAAATAAAAACAACTGGTATAGACAACTATATATATATATATTATAATAGCGTTGGGAGTGATAATAATGATAGATAAAAATAGTCCTATACCAGTATATTATCAGTTAAAAAATGATTTAACTAAAAAAATTGCTAATGGGGTATGGAAGGCTGGAGAATGTATTTCTAGTGAAAGAGAACTATGCGAGATATATGAAGTTAGTAGAATGACTATTAGACAAGCAATTGGAGAATTAGTTCAAGAAGGAATATTAACTAGAAAAAAGGGTAGAGGAACTTTCGTATGTGAACAAAAAGTAAAACAAAAGGATATGATGAGTTTTACAGAAATTATAAAACATATAGGAAAAACTTTAGAAACTAAAGTAGTTAAGTTCGAGATTATTGATACTCCAGATGATTTACAAGATATCTTTATGTTGGACAAACTATATGAAATAAAGAGAAAAAGAATAGTTGATAATGAATGTATAGCAGTAGAAACTGTATTTATTCCAGTGGATTATTGTGGACATATAAATGAAGAAATGCTAACAGGATCTTTATATAAGATATTAGAAGGCTTTGGATATGTAATTAATAATTCTAATTCAGCTATTAATGCTGTTTGTGCAGATGATGAAATAAAAGAATTATTAGAATGTGAAGCGAATTCGCCTGTACTAAAAATAACAAGTAAAACTTTTACAAATACAGATAAACTTTTATTTTTAGAAGAGGCATTATATAAATCAGATAAATTTAGTTTAATAGTAAACATTTCAAGGAAAGAGGGAGAAATATTATGAAATTAATAGTTGTTGAGAATTATGAAGAATTAAGTAAAGTAGCGGCTCAAGAGTACGCAAATGTTATTAAGGAAAATCCTAAGGCTGTTTTAGGTCTAGCAACTGGTGGATCACCAATAGGAATGTATAAAGAATTAATAAAAATGTATGAAAATAAAGAATTAGATTTTTCTAATGTTACAACAGTAAATTTAGATGAGTATGTAGGATTAAATCCAGAACATGAACAAAGTTACAGACATTTCATGAATGAAAATTTATTTAAGCATATAAATGTAGATATAACAAAAACTTTTGTGCCAAATGGATTAGCAGAAGATTTAGCTGCTCAATGTAAAGAGTATGATGAAAAGATTAAAGAATTAGGTGGAATAGATGTTCAATTATTAGGAATAGGTAATAATGGACACATTGCATTTAATGAACCAGATACTGAATTATCAGCAGGAACTCACGTAATATCTTTAACTCAAAACACAATTGAAGCAAATGCAAGATTCTTTGATAATATTGACGATGTACCAAAGACTGCTATAACTATGGGTGTAGGTGGAATAATGAAAGCAAAGAAAATTATTCTTATTGCATCAGGAGAAAGTAAAGCAGAAGCAATCAAAGGAATATTCTCAGGAAAGATAACTACAGAAAATCCAGCATCAATGTTACAAATGCATAGAGATGCAGTAGTAATAGTTGATAAAGATGCTGCAAAATTATTAAATTACTAATATAAACTTAGTAAAATATTAGTGTTATAAAGAAAAAAATTAAAAAGTATAAACCATAGAAATTAGAGATAATTCTATGGTTTATTTTTATATATTTTATATTTTAAGTATGTTATATTATATAGAGTATATTTGAATTTAAGTAAGAGTAGAAATTGTATATTTTGTTACTCGAACTTACTCATTCGACGAATAGAGAACGAGTTTCGTATTATAATAGATTAAAGAGTGGTGAAAAAATGGCAAAGATAAAAACTATATTTACTTGTCAGGAATGTGGATATGAATCACCAAAATGGATGGGAAAATGTCCTGATTGTAGTAAGTGGAATACATTTGAAGAAGAACAACAGGTAGTTCAAAATAAAAATGTAAAGGAAGCTATTAGAGTAAGGCAGATATCAAGAAAACCTATCAAAAAATTATCGGAAGTAACATCTAGTAAAAGTGATAGAATAATAACAGGAATAAATGAATTTGACAGAGTTATGGGTGGAGGAATTGTTAAAGATTCAATTACAATCATAACAGCAAGACCAGGTGCAGGGAAATCAACACTTTTATTACAAGTAGCTGATAGTATAGCTCAAAAAGGGCATAAGGTTATATATGCATCAGGAGAAGAAAGCGATAGTCAAATTAAAAATAGAGCAGATAGAATACTGAATAAAATTCATGATAATATTTGGGTTGTTCAAGAAACTAGTATGGATAATGTGGTAGATGCAATTAATGAAGTAGATCCAGATTTAGTAATTATAGATAGTATACAAACTTTTACTATGGAAGCATCTCTTCCAGCTAGAGCAGGATCCCCAACTCAGACAATGGAGTGTGCAAATGAACTTTTAAGAATAGCTAAAGATGATAAGAGACAGAGAGCTGTAATTATAGTTGGGCAGATGACTAAGGCAGACGAACTTGCTGGACTTAGAGCTTTAGAACATTTAGTTGATACAGTTTTAATAATTGAGTGTGATACCGATGAAGAACTTAGAGGGCTTGTTAGTTCTAAAAATAGATTCGGAAGTACTGGAGAAACAGGATTTTTTCAAATGTCTGAAAAAGGTATGATGTCTATTGATAATCCATCAGAATTTTTTATGACAAAGAGAGAAGAGGGTGAAGTAGTTTCGGGCAGTACATTAACAGTGATAAAGGAAGGATCGAGGCCTATAATTACAGAGGTGGAAAGTCTTGTGTCTAAAACTTTTACTCCATATCCAACAAGAATAGGAGAGACATTAGGAAAAGATAAACTTAATACGTTGATTTCTATTCTAGAGCAAAGAGGTGGAATTAATCTTTATGATAAAAATGTAATTATAAAGACTACTGGAGGAATGCGAATAAAGGAACAGGGAATTAACCTAGCCGTTATTATGAGCATTGTCTCATCTGTTAAACAAAGAGGAATAGAGGCTAATATTGCATTTATAGCAGATGTAGGTCTTACAGGAGAACTGAAAAAAGTTCCGTCTATTGAAACTAGAGTAAAAGAGTTAGCTAGAATGGGATTTAAAAAAGTTTATGTAGCCAAAGACTCTTTTTCAAGAGATGTAAAAATTCCTAATATAAAGATAATGGCATTAAAGACATTGAATGATGTAATAGCTGACGTATATAGATAATATTTTAAAATAAAAATAGGTGATTAATATGAGAATTAAGGATGATAATGAGATAAAAAATATATTAAAAATTGTTAGTCCTGGTACAAATTTGAGAGAGGGATTAGAGAATATATTAAGAGCAAAGACTGGTGGCTTAATTGTTTTAGGTGATTCGGATAAAGTGATGGAAATCGTAGACGGTGGTTTTAATATAAATGCAGAATATACACCAGCATATATATATGAGCTTGCAAAAATGGATGGAGCGATAGTTTTAAGTGAGGATTTAAAAAAGATAGTTTGTGCGAACGCACAATTACTACCAGATCCATCTGTTACAACTTATGAAACAGGAACAAGACATAGAACGGCTCAGAGAATTGCCAAACAAACAGATACTATAGTAGTAGCTATATCACAAAGAAGAAATATAATAACTATATATAAAGGTGATATTAAATATATTCTTCAAGATAGTAGTGTTATTTTAGCTAGAGCTAATCAAGCTATTCAAACCCTAGAAAAATACGTTAATGTATTAGAGCGTGTTATTAATAATTTAAATATATTAGAGTTTCAAGATTTAACTACAGTTTTTGATGTTGTAACAGCAATACAAAGAACAGAAATGGTAATGAGAATTGTAGAAGAAATAAAGAGGTATATTTTAGAGTTAGGAAATGAAGGTAGATTAATTTCTATGCAACTTAATGAATTAATAAGGTATATAGAAAGAGATGGTATCTTATTAATAAGAGATTACTGTGTAAGAAATGATGACTATAATAATATATATAAAGAAATACAAAAATTAAATGCTGAGGAATTAGTAGATTTAGATACTATAGCAAAGGTACTTGGATTTGGAGGAGTATCATTAGTAGATACTTTAATTTCTCCAAAAGGATATAGAGTTTTATTCAAAATACCTAGAATACCAACTAATGTAATAGAGAATTTAATTAAGCATTTTAAAGAATTAAAGTATGTAATAAGTGCTAGTAGTGAAGAATTAGATCAAGTAGAAGGTATTGGAGAGGCTAGAGCAACTGCTATAAGAAGTGGTCTTAAAAGAATAAAAGAACAAATATATTTGAAAAAAGAAATATAATAAAGTGAATATTAATAATTTTAAATGGCGAAAATATAAAAGCAGGTATAAGTTTATACCTGCTTTAGTGTTTATCTAAAAGTGAATTTACCTAATGTAGTTATTTTATCGTTTTCTTTAAGTAGAACATCATATAAGTTTATGTCTAAAAGATTACATAGTGAAGTAAGGTAAAATAAATTGTTCCCAATTTCACGCTCAATTACTTCACGGCAATTATCACAAAGGCATCCATCAATGTGAGTTTTTAAACAATTAGATAAGCTTTCCAGTGAGTTGTCGTCTTTTGGCAAACATTGTTTAGATGCGTTTATTTTAATACAACCACAATTAGTAACAGCTTTAGCTACAGCTCTATTAACTCTAGCACTAGATTCAGTATATTTAGTTAAAACATCTAGAATACTTTTATGCCTTAGTAAAGATTCACTGATATCGTTTTGAAAACTATCAAATATAATATCCTTCATTTACTTCAACTCCTTAGAAATAATATATTCTTTATTTAATTATAAGTATTTTCAGACAATTTTGTCAATACAAGCCTTGAAGACGTTGTTTAATATTATAATAAACAACATGGCTACACATTCATAGGGGGTATTTCTATAAATTTATTTTCAAAATTATAAATACTAGTATATGAATATTATGGTATAATAGATATGATTATTTAATAATAAACAAAAGATAAGTATTATATAAAATATAAAAATAAGCATATTAAATATATAAACATATTATTTAGTATACATAAAAGTAGGAGGTGAAAAAGTGTTTAAAAAAGGACTAAAAATTATATTCACTCTTTTAGGATTAATACTTGGATATGTTATTGGGGAAGGAATATTAGCTGTTGTAAAAAACTTTAATATAAAATTTTTACAAGGCCCAATCAGCATAACAGTATTTTATATTTTTTGTATTTTACTATTTGGAATTATTTTTTATTTTATTTCTCCTTGGATATATAAAACAATTTCATCTATTATAGATAGAATTGGAAAGAGTGTTCAAAATTTAAGTGTTACAGAATTACTATATGGTACAGGGGGAACACTAGTTGGACTGACAATTGCATCTTTTATAGGGTTGCCTATTTCTGGAATATTTAAAAGTGTACACCCTGCAATAGGACCTATAATACTTGTTTTACTTGAATTAATTGCTGCTATTATTTGTGCAGAAATAGCTATAAAAAAGAAAGATGAAATTTCTTCAACATTTTCAATAATGAAGAAGTCTAATAGTAAGGAAAAGAAAAGTAAGGGATTAAATAAAAGTAATGCTAAGGTTTTAGATACGTCAGTAATTATTGATGGAAGAATATTTGATTTATGCAAAACGGGATTTATAGAAGGAACTTTAGTGATTCCAAGTTTTGTGTTAGATGAACTTAGACATATATCGGATTCTTCTGATGGATTAAAGAGAAATAGAGGAAGAAGAGGATTAGATATATTAAATAAGATTCAAAAAGAATTAGATATTGAGACTCAAATCTGGGAAGGTGATTTTAAAGAAATTGCTGAAGTTGATGCTAAATTATTAAAGCTTGCACAGACATTAGGTGGAAAAGTAATAACAAATGACTTTAACTTAAATAAGGTAGCAGAATTTCAAAGAGTTCCAGTGCTTAATATAAATGAGTTAGCAAATGCAATTAAACCAGTTGTTCTTCCAGGTGAAGAAATGAAAGTCATAGTTATAAAAGATGGTAAGGAATCAACTCAGGGAGTTGCATATCTTGATGATGGAACTATGATAGTAGTTGAAGGTGGACGAAAGTTTATTGGAGAAGAAATATTTGTAGTAGTGACTTCTGTGCTTCAAACAGCAGCAGGAAGAATGATTTTTGCAAAACCTAGAGATAATTAAAGGAGAATTTATATGATAAGTGCTATTATATTAGCAGGAGGAAAAGGTAAAAGAATGGGTGCTTCTGTAAGTAAACAGTTTATAGAACTTAAAGGAAAGCCTATTATTTATTATACTATTAAGAAATTTGAAGAAAATAAAAATATAGATAATATAGTAGTAGTATTACCTCCTGATGAAGTATCATATTTTAAAGAAGAAATTTTAAAAAAGTATTCTTTAAAAATAGATAAAATAGTGCTTGGTGGTACAGAAAGGCAAGATTCTGTATATAATGCGCTTAAAAGCATAGCAGATACAGAAACAGATATAGTTCTTATTCATGATGGAGCAAGACCTTTTATTTCTAATAGAATAATAAATGATGGAATAAAGTATGCAAATGAATATGGAGCAGCAGCTCCAGGTGTTATGCCTAAGGATACAATTAAAGTTAAAAATGAAAATAACTTTTCAATTAATACACCAGATAGATCAAGTTTAGTTGCAATTCAAACACCACAAGTATTTAAATATAAAGAAATTTTAAAATGTCATGAAAAAGTAAAGGTAAACAAGGAAGCAGATACGGATGATACTATGGTAGTTGAAAAATATGGTTATAAAGTTTATCTTTATGAGGGAGAATATACAAACATTAAAGTTACAACACCAGAAGATTTAATTTTAGGAGAAATGCTAATTTAAAATTAAATTACAGTATATTGACAGAGTTTTACTAAAGATTATATAATAAAATAATCAAAAAATAATTAGTAAAGCATTGAAGAAGAATAGTAGAAATCGCCTTATTCAGAGAGAAAATCCATAGGCTGTAAGATTTTCAAATAGATTTTGAACCAGCTTCTGAGTTGTAGGTAAAAACTATCGGTTTAACACCGTTATCATTATTAGAGCACAAATTTAGGTGGTACCGCGGATATAAGTTCGCCCTAATTATATATTAGGGCGAACTTTTTTAATTACTAATTATTGATTTAGAAAAAGTTAACTAAAAAGTAAGAACTAATAACTCTTAGATAGTTACATAGTATAGTAGTTAAATAATATGAAAATTATAATATTAAATACAACAAATGGAGGAACAAATTATGAAGATGTCAAATATGTTAGTATCAACTTTAAGAGAAGTGCCAGCAGAAGCAGAAATAGATAGCCACAAGCTTATGCTTAGAGCTGGAATGATAAGAAAGATGGCTGCTGGAGTATATAACTATATGCCAATAGGTCTTAAAGTTTTAAAGAACATTGAAGAAATAGTTAGAGAAGAAATGAATGAAGCAGGAGCTCAAGAATTTTTAGCATCAGCAGTATTACCAGCAGAATTATGGCAAGAGTCAGGTAGATGGGATGTTTATGGAGATGAAATGTTCAGATTAAAAGATAGAAATAACAGAGATTTTTGTCTTGGGCCAACTCATGAAGAAGTATTTACAGATATAGCAAGAAATGAAATAAAATCATATAAACAACTACCAGTAAATCTTTATCAAATTCAAACTAAGTATAGAGATGAAAGAAGACCAAGATTCGGTGTAATGAGATCAAGAGAATTTATAATGAAGGATGCTTATAGTTTTGATAAAGATCAAGCTGGATTAGATGTATCTTACGATAAAATGCATGATGCATACGTAAAAATATTTAATAGATGTGGAATAGATGCTAAATGTGTTGCTGCTGATTCAGGAGCAATCGGTGGATCAAACTCTGCAGAATTTATGGTTAAATCAGAAGTTGGTGAAGATGATGTAGTATTCTGTTCAGCTTGTGATTATGCAGCAAATATAGAAAAAGCGGAAGCAACAGCAGAAAGAGCAGAAGTTGAAGAATTATTAGAAATGGAAAAGGTAGCTACACCAGATAGTAGAGGGATAGATGAAGTTTCAAGTTTCTTAAATGTATCACCAAAGAAAACAGTTAAATTATTAATGTTTAACGTTGATGGAAAGATAGTAGGCGTAGTTGTTAGAGGCGATAGAGAAGTTAATGAAGTTAAGGTATCAAATGCGGCAAATGCAGCAACTGATATAGCAATGGCATCTCATGAAGAATATAGAAATGCAACTGGTTGTGAAGTTGGATTTGGTGGACCAGTAGGAATAAAAGTAGATTTATTACTAGTAGACGAAGAAGTTACTTATATGTATAACATGATAACTGGAGCAAATGAAACAGGATATCATTTAAAAAATGTTAATTATGGAAGAGACTTCGAAGGAACTGTAGGAGACTTTAGAAACATAGAAAGTGGAGAAAAGTGTCCAGAGTGTGGAGCAGAAGTTACTATAGCTAGAGGAACAGAAGTTGGGCATATATTTAAATTAGGAACTAAGTATTCAGAGGCTATGAATGCTACATTCATAGATGAAAATGGGAAAAATACTCCATTTGTTATGGGCTGTTATGGAATTGGAGTTACAAGAACAATGGCTTCAATAATCGAACAACATCATGATGATAATGGAATAATATGGCCACTTTCAGTTGCACCATATCATGTTTCAGTTATACCTGTAAATATTAAAGATGAAGCTCAAATGGAAATAGCTAATAAACTATATGAAGAATTAAGAAGAATTGGTGTAGATGCTATATTAGATGATAGAAATGAAAGACCAGGAGTTAAATTTAAAGATTCAGAACTTATCGGAATTCCTATGAGAGTTACAGTTGGTAAGAAAATAACTGATGGTGAAGTTGAATTTAAATTAAGAGATGGAGAAATGGAAGTAATTAAGATTGATGATGTTATTGAAACAGTAAAATCTCAATTTGAAAAGAATAATATAAGATTATAATATTAATACACTAAAAGAAAGGGAGGGATCTCACAGTGAAGATTTTTAATAGCTTAACAAGAAAAAAAGAAGAATTTGTTCCATTAGAACCAGGGAAAGTTAAGATGTATGTTTGTGGTCCAACTGTATATAATTTCTTCCACATTGGTAATGGAAGAACATTTATAGTATTTGATACTATAAGAAGATATATGGAGTATAGAGGATACGAAGTAGAGTATGTTCAAAACTTTACAGATATAGACGATAAGATGATAAATAAAGCCAATGAAGAAGGTACAACAGTAAAAGAAATTGGTGATAAATACATTTGTGAATATTACAAAGATGCTGATGGATTAAATATAAAAAGAGCTACTATTAATCCAAGAGCAACAGAATTTATTACAGATATAATTAAGTTTGTTAAAGGATTAATAGAAAAAGGATATGCGTATGAAGTAAATGGAGATGTTTATTTCAGAACTAAGAAGTTTGAAGGATATGGTCAGCTTATAGGTCAAAATTTAGAAGACTTACAAGCTGGAGCAAGAATAAATGTTGATGAAAGAAAAGAAGATCCAATGGATTTTGCTATCTGGAAAGCTCAAAAACCAGGTGAGCCTGCTTGGCAAAGTCCTTGGGGACCAGGAAGACCAGGATGGCATATTGAGTGTTCATGCATGGCTAAGAAATTACTTGGGGACACTATAGATATACATGCAGGTGGTATGGATTTATCATTCCCTCATCATGAGAACGAAATAGCTCAAAGTGAAGCATTAACAGGAAAGAAGTTTGCAAACTATTGGATGCATTCAGCATTCTTAAATGTTAATAATCAAAAAATGTCTAAATCATTAAACAACTTTTTAACAGCAAGAGATGCATTAAAACAATATGATGCAGATGTAATAAGATTCTTAATGCTATCAGGTCATTATAGAATTCAATTAAACTTCAGTAACGATTTATTAGAATCAGCTAAGGCATCAATTGAAAGATTATATAATGCTATAGGAAATTTAGAAAACTTAATAACTGAAGTTAATACAGAAAAGATGAATGATGAAGAAGTTAAGTATTTACAATCTTTAAATCAATATAGAGAAAGATATATTGAAAAGATGGATGATGATTTTAATACAGCAGATGCTATATCAGTATTATTTGATTTAATAAGAGATACAAATAGTAATGTAACTATAAATTCATCTAAAGAATTATGTGAAAAGGCATTATCTCTTATAAGAGAACTTGGAGCTCCACTTGGAATATTACAAAAAACTACTAAGGGGAACTTAGAAGAAGAGATTGAAGCATTAATTGCGGAAAGACAACAAGCTAGAAAAGATAAAAATTTTGCTTTAGCTGATAAGATAAGAGATGAACTAAAAGCAAAAGGAATAGAACTTTTAGATACTCCTCAAGGAGTAAGATGGAAAAAGGTAGACTAATTCAAAAGTGACAAATTGCAAATAATTAATATGAAGTTTTAAGAAGAAACTACTAAATATGTAGTTTCTTCTTAATGTAGATTTTATAAAAATAGCAATTTATAAGTTGAGAGTAATCTTAAATTTGCTATTTGTCATGTTTAATAAATATGTATAATAATTTATTGAAAAGTATTATTTTAATAAGTTATACATTTTATGGATAATATATTTAATGAAAGAATTTTTACCTTTATAATTGATAAGGAGAGAACTTATGTTAAAGGACTTAAAAGTAAAAGAATTTACTGAAAAAGAAGCTAGACTTTTAAATCCACTTCAACTTGCTTTAGTTGGGGATGGTGTATATGAGCTTTTTATAAGAAATTCTATATTAGCTAACAACATTGAGTTAAGTGCACATAAGATGCATGTAAAAGCAATTGGATATGTAAAAGCAAAAAGTCAAAGTGCTATTATGCATGCTATAGAAGAATATTTAACTGAAGATGAAAGTTACATATTTAAAAGAGGTAGAAATGCTAAATCTGCAACAGTGCCAAAAAATGCAGATGTAAGAGACTATAGAATGGCAACTGGATTTGAGGCTTTAGTTGGATACTTATATTTAACTGGTAATAATGAAAGATTAGAATTTGTATTTGAAAATGCATTAAAGATAATCTAATAGCTAAAAGGAGAATAGATATGGCTAAAAGAGAAAACCCTAGAAGAAGAGAAAGAGAATTTAATAAGTTACAAGAAAAACAAAATAGAAGAGAAAGAGCGAGTTTTGCACCGGCAAAAGAAACTAATATTGAAGCAGTAAGAGAAGATTTAGTTATAGGAAGAAATGCGGTTATAGAAGCATTAAAAAGTGATAGAACTATAGAATGTATATATGCTATTAAAGGAGATTTAGAAGGATCAATAAAGGTTGCTTTAGGCCTTGCAAAAGAAAAAGGTATAGTTATTAAAGAAGCAGATAGAAGAAAACTTGATACTATGAGTGAAGGTTTAAATCACCAAGGTATTATTGCAAAGGTTACTCCTTTTAAATATAGTGAAGTAAGTTATATATTAGATTATGCAGAAAAAAAAGGAGAAAAGCCTTTTATAGTAATATTAGATGAAATAGAAGACCCACATAATTTAGGCTCAATAATAAGAACAGCAGAACTTTGTGGAGTTCACGGAATAATAATACCTAAGAGAAGAAATGTTGGAGTAACTTCTACGGTTTACAAATGTGCTGCAGGTGCTATAGAACATATGAGAATTGCAAAAGTTACTAATATAAACGCAACTATTGATCTATTAAAAGAAAGAGGTATTTGGGTTTACGGAGCTGATATTCATGGTAAAGATTATAGCTACAATACAGATTTTTCAGGTCCATGTGCTTTAATAATAGGTAGTGAAGGGAAAGGAATATCAAATCTAACTCTTAAAAAGTGTGATTTATTAGTAAAAATTCCTATGATAGGTAAAATTAACTCTTTAAATGCTTCTGTAGCAGGTGGTATAATGATGTATGAGGTATTAAAAGGAAGATTGACTAAATAATTTAAAGCGACAGAGGTTAAAAGTGAAATTTATTTTTATAGATGGATACAATGTGATTAATAGTTGGAGTAATTTAAAGCATGAAAAAGAAGTTAGTTTAGATAGTGCGAGGCAAAAGCTAATTGATATTTTACATAATTATGGAGCAATACATGGATGTAAAATAATGCTTGTGTTTGATGGATATAAAGTTGCGCGAAATTTAGAAAGTAAGTACGAGTATAATAAAAACCTTACAGTAGTATTCACTAAAAGTGGAGAAACTGCAGATGCTTATATTGAAAAAGAAATACACAATATAGGTAGACGTTTTGAAGTTTCAGTTGTAACATCAGATTCTCTTGAGCAACAAACTATATTCCAGAGAGGTGCAACTAGAATTTCATGTGTTGAATTTTATAATATGATTTTTGATACATCAGAGGATATAAAAAGAACTGTGAGAAGCAAAACAAATGCAGTAAGAGAGAGCACAGTTCAAGATAATATAGATGATGATATTTTAAAAAAGTTAGAAGCGATAAGGCGTAGCTAAAGAATAGTAATTTGGGGTTGGAGGGGAAATTGTGAATAGCAAAGAATATTCAAAAGAAATAGCTAGTGAATTTGAAAGTAAAGCAGAAGAAGAGGTAGTCATAGAAGCGAAAAATGGAAGCGTGAGGGCTCAAGAATATGTTATTTCTAAATATGAAAGCTTTGTGAAAGCAAAATCCAAATCATATTTCCTAATAGGAGCTGATAAAGAAGATATTTATCAAGAAGGTATGATAGGGTTATATAAAGCTATTAGAGATTTTAATTATGAGAAATCAACAACATTTAAAGCTTTTGCAGAGTTATGTATAACTAGGCAGATAATAACAGCTATAAAAACAGCTACTAGGCAAAAGCATATCCCACTAAATACATATATTTCTCTTAATAAACCTGTATCTGAAGATGATTCAGAAAGAACACTTTTGGATATAATATCTAGTATGAAGATAACTGATCCAGAAGAGCTTATTATAAGTAAAGAGAAAAAGAAGTATATAGAGGGTGAAATATCAAAAGTGCTATCAGATTTAGAAAAAGAAGTTCTTCAATCTTATTTAGATGGCAAATCATATCAAGAGATTGCTTGTGATTTAGATAGACATGCAAAGTCTATTGATAACGCTCTTCAAAGGGTTAAGAGAAAGCTTGAAAAATGCCTATCTGATAGCAAATAATAATGGTAAAATCATATTGACAAAAAAAACAAATGATAGTAAACTTTATAATTGGTATATTAAAGTGTATAACGCTTTAATGCTCATGTAGCTCAGTCGGTAGAGCGTCGCCTTGGTAAGGCGGAGGCCGTCGGTTCAATCCCGATCGTGAGCTCCATTATATAAATTTAGTATGCAAACGCTAGGCAAAGTTTATTTAAAATAAGGAGGAATTTTCAAATGGCAAAGCAAAAGTTCGAAAGA
>NZ_KB291659.1:0-8131 GCF_000320405.1 Clostridium celatum DSM 1785
TTGTTGCCCATGCTGGGCACACACAAAAAAGCCCTCATCCTATACAAATAGGACGAGAGCTATACTCACGTGTTACCACCTAAATTTATCATTACTTCACAATAACAACCTCTTCAAGTACGCCAAAAATATAAAATAAACCTTTGGTTATACTCTAGCACTATAACGTGTACATTACGACATCTGCCTACTGGTTGTTATCTTTCGGAGTGCTGCTCAGAGATGTATTCAAATTAACTCGTTTTGCCCCTTTCACCAACCGGGACCTCTCTATAAAACTCCATTAATTCTACTCTTTCTCTTCAAAGCTTTAAATATTAATTAAAATTTACTTTCTAAAACTTCAATTTAATAAAGTAAATTCATACCTACTAATGTAAAAAAGTAGGAATCTCTTTTTATAATCAATTATATTCTCTTATTAAGTTTTGTCAATATATAAAAAATATTTATATAATTTTTTTACTTAGTAGTTATACCTATTGTTGTAAATATTCTTCTAAAGTTAATCCTTTTTCAGTTATTTCTTTAGCATCATCAACACCTACATATCTTAAGTGCCAAGGCTCATATTCATACCCCGTTATCTCTTCTTTACCCTTTGGATATCTAAGTATAAATCCATAATTACTCATATTTTCACTTAGCCATTTGAAAGCATTTGTATTTTCAAATCCTTCATCTAATGAAGAATATTCATTTGATAAAACATCCATTACTAAACCTGTTTGATGCTCACTACTTCCCGGAACTGCAACATATTGACTTGTTTTAAGTTCCCCTTCATTTTTTACATTATTATCATATACTGTTTGTTGATAATCATATGATCTATAACCTGAAATTCCAATTAAATATACTCCATCTTTTTCTGCATCATTAAACATATTCTCAAGCGCTGTTGCTACTTCTGCTCTTACATATTCAGTCATATCCTCTGCTGTAGTTAATCGTATATTAGGTATAGTTAAATCACTAGGTACATACTCTTCATCAAGGGTGTTCTCCTTATTTACTAGTATTAAATTACTATTACTCTTTAAAATATTCTCCTTTTTATTTCCTGTTGATGAATTATTTGTTGTTGCCACTACTGAATTATCTGTTACTACATCAACAGATCTATTTAAATTAGTATTTATCTTAAAAATATCATTTTTTACTATATTTGCTATAACCAATATGCCTAAAGCGCTTATAACTAATAAAATCTTTTTCATTTTCTTTTCCTTATCCCTCTTTAATCTATTTTTTATCTTTATGTCCACTAAGCTATCTTCTTCTCTTTATCATAATACTTTTTATTTTTACATTAAGTTTACCAGATAAAGCTAATAGATTGCCCTTTTTAATATTAAGTATAATATATCATAAGTATACTATATTATTTAATATATTTATTTACAAATTAATTACAAAGTCCTATTAAAATTTATACAGTTAATTATATCAAAATTACTTTTATTAAAATAACACTTATTATGAGATTATTAACACTTTTACTTTTATTATACAATTTTTATATAAAGCTGTTTATATTTATCACTAACTACATGAGCTGCACAATTTGAGCATGGATCAAAACTTCTTACTACTCTTCCTATTTCAACTGGAGATAATGTATTTTCAATTTCCATTCCTATAAGTGCTTGTTCAACAGTTCCTTTAATCCCCTTATTATCCATAGGCGATAAATTCCACGCTGATGGAGTTATTACAGTATAATTATAAACTTTGCTATCATTTATAGAAATCCAATGACCAAGTGACCCTCTTTCAGCTTCTATAATACCTATTCCCTCTGATTTTTTTGGAATTATCCATTCTTTTTGAAATGCATTTTTAAGATTGAGTAATGATATTAACCCCTCAATTATATTACACATTTTCTTAGCTTCAAAACTTTTAGCAACTATTCTATCCATTACTGAAATTCCTTTTGTATATTCTTTTGCTAAAGTCATCCTAGCTAATGCTCCTACCTCCATAGGATTACCACTATATCTTGGTGCATTAATCCAGCTATATGCTTCTTTTTTTAATGGATTTCCTTTAATATATACATTTGTTCCTGGTATTAATTCAGAACTATTACCTTCAATCCAAGTACTGTTTATATGCTCAGTTATATTTTTTAGTTCTAAACTATTATCTATATTATTTATTCTAACTTTAGGAGTAGAGTATTTTTTAGGTTCACTATATTCATCAAAAATTCCATAAGTCATTAAATTACCATGCCCTTTTCCTTTTAAAAAATAATCATTATAACTTTTAGCTATAAACTGAACATCTGGAATAAGCTTTTCTTCTATAAAAGATTTTATTACTGAAACACTATATTTTATATATTCATATTTTTGAATATCAATATTAGTAGTTACACCTCCAACCCAAATTCCATGACAATGCGGTGCCTTTCCTGCCAAAACTCCAATAGCTTTATGAGCTTCTCTACTATATTTTATTGCATCTAAATAATGCTCATTTATTACTATTGTATCATTTTCATTTAATCTATAATCCCCATATTGTTCATCTTTAGCTTTATATAGAGGATTAACTTTTAGCATTTTTACATAATCAGGAATTACAAAAAAGTAAATATGCCTTATATGATTTTGTAAAAATTCAAAAGCATTTGCTATATCTCTAACTACTTTTCCATTAAAGTCTGGAGTTATATTCATAGAATTTTCTATAGCTAAAGCTGCTGCTAAAGCATGATGGGTTGAGCATATTCCACAAATTCGTGGTGCAAGCCGTATAATATCAAAAGGATCTCTATTTTTAAACATTAATTCAAAACCCCTAAATTGATTTCCTGTTACCTTCGCATCTATTATTTTATTGTTTTTAATTTCAACTTCTATTCCCAATGTCCCACTTATTCTAGTTAATGGATCTACTATTATTTTACTCATACATTCTCTCCCCCATATTTCACAAAAGGCTCCATACTATCAGGAAAATTTGGACTTGCACATCCTATACAAGTTGTATTATCTCCTATAGGCCAATTTTCCGTGCCATTCCATCTACTTACAGGGCAATATGCATAAGTAACAGGCCCTTTACAACCTATCATAAACATGCATTCTTCTTCACCAAATTTTTCTGCAAAAATACCAGCATCAAAAAATCGTCTTCTTGGACATCTATCATGTATAGTTTCTCCATAATAATCTATTGGCCTTCCTTCATTATCCAGCTTAGGTATTCCAATAGAAGTTAAATAACCTAATATCCCCATTACCCAAACTGGATTTGCTGGACATCCAGGTATATTTATAACATCTTCCCTATTCAAAAATTTACTAATGCTAAATGCCTCTGATTCATTAGGTTTTGCCGCAGTAGGTCCTCCAAAGCTGGCACATGTTCCTATTGTAACAATATATTTTGCTTTCGCAGCTAAGTTTTTAATTACTTCCATAGTAGTTACTTTTTTCCCTTTATATGTTGCAATAGTAGTATATAATCCATTATCTTTTGTAGGTACTGCACCACATATAATAAAAACAAACTCATCATTTAATAGCTCTAATAATCGTTCATATGCTATCTCTCCTTCATCTGCCATTATACTTCCAAAAAACTGCATATTAACAAACCTTTTAAGCATATAAATAACATCAGGTTCTTCAGAATCTAGTAATGAAATTACTTCTCCAAAACAACCTGATGTTTCTAACCAAATTGCATTTAATTTTTTCTTAATCCCTGTCTTTACATCATCTATAGCTCTATTTGCTATATCAATTGCCTTTTGGTTTGTTTGCTTCAAACAACTCTCTTTCATATTTCACCCCAAATAAATTACTACTAATAATTTATTTCTAATTTTAATTTATATAACTTAAAACCCAATTAAAGTATTTTACTAATTATTAAAATAACCTTACCAACACTTAAATTGTTTACTACATTCATTAAATGCTTCAGTAAAATTTATAACATGCATCTTAATTATTGCCTTTAACTCAGTTTCTTTTAATTGCTTCTTCACCTCTATAAAACATGGTAAATTTTCTATTAATAAATTTAATATACTAGTAAACATAAATATATGAATATCTAATATATATTTATTACTCTTAAAACCTACCTTTTCATATAGCTCCTCAAACAATTCTTCTATTTCATTATCAATATTTTTAAGTTTTACTTCTAATTTCTTTTTCGTTAAAGTTTTATTATTTTTTTCAGTATTTATATCACATTTAAATTTATTTACATGATAATCATAAATTTTTTTAAAACTACCTAAACAATATTTAATAAAATTTTTTTCATCTATTTCACTAACTTCTTTTTCTTTAATTCCCTTAAAACAAGGTATATTATTTACATGAACTAACGAAATTGATTCCAAAACCCTTTCACATATATAATATATGTCCTCATTTTCAGATATTTTAACTAAATCACTTAGCTTAAAAAATAAATATCGCACTTTTTTTTCAAGTTTAAATTCAATATCTTTTGCATCTTTTTCACTCTCTCTACTATCAAAGGCTTCTTCACTAATATCAAATTCAGAAATATCTAAATATTTTATTGGAATAATAAACTCATTACTTCTTCTTACAAACACTTTTTTCACCTAAAAATTATTTTATATACTATAATATGTTCATCCTAATGATTTGACTTATTTAATATCCAAAGTCCAACATATATATTTTTCATATTCTCATGTTATAGCATTATTTATTCTTTTTACTAAAGAGATTATTAATATAGAACAAATATAGCGTTTTTAGCCATAAAAAAATAACATCTAATATGGTTTTACATAAAGATGTTATAACTTCATTCTATTTACGCTACTTGTATTGATATTTTTATTACATAATCATCTATATTTTTTTCTACAACCTCATCAATTAATATTTGTTCATAAGCATCTCCTATAATAATTAAATTATTTTTATTAATATATTCAACTAACTCTTTATATAATTTGGGAGCCTTATCATAATACCCATGTAAATATCCAACTACATATAGTCCTTTGGGCTTTATTATTATATTTTCATCACAAATATTCCTGTTAACCTTAGTAAAATAATAACTATACTCTAAATAATTTTCATTTTCTAACCTCTCCTTATTTATAATTGATCCTACAGAATAACCAATACCTAAATCATTGTCATAACAATAATTTATATGTGATATATAATTTTCAATATCATAATGTTTCTTTGTATTATCAACAGGATCGCTTATCAATAAATACTCTTCCTCTTGTTCTTCTAACATTATTTCATTACTATACTTTATACCTTCTTCTATAATCTTAATTTTATTTAAAAGCCTTTCTTTATTTCTTTTAAGCTTTAAAATTTCTTTTTCTAATTGACTAACTTCATATTTTAAAACTTTAATAACATTTTCAGCATTTCTTTTATCTATAAATTCTTTAATTTCTTTAAGTGACATTCCCATATCCTTCAGTGAAAATATTGCACTTAATAATTCAAGTTGAGTATGTGAATAGCATCTATATCCATTTTCCAATATTTTTTCTGGTTTAAACAAATCTATTTCATCATAATAAAATAATGTTTTCTTATTTACATGACATAACTTTGCAAATTCTCCTGTAGAAAAATAAATTTTATTATTTTCAATCATATTTTAACTCTCCTTATTGACTATCCAGTTACTGTATACATTACTATACAGTATATCACTATTTTAAAATGGAGGTCTTTATGAAAAATTTATTTGATACAAAAATCACTTTCTTATCTCTTATAAAATTAACTTTACCAACTGTTATAATGATGATGTTTTTTTCTTTATATACTATAATAGATGGAATATTTGTATCTAATCTTGTTAGTTCAAATGCTTTATCTTCTATAAATATAGTTTTTCCAATAATAAACTTATTAATAGGAATAGGAGTTATGTTTGCCACTGGGGGAAGTGCTATTGTAGCCAAGACTATGGGCGAAGGTAATAATAAAAAGGCTAGAGAGAATTTTTCAATTATTACTTTAAGTGCATTAATATGTGGTTTAATTATTGCAGTTATAAGTATTTTATTTATAAAAAACATTATATTAGCTTTAGGTTCAACTGAAGTTCTTTATAATGACTGTTATTCTTACTTACTTATTATGTTAATTTTTACACCATGTATAATTCTTAAAATGTATTTTGATTATTTTTTAATAACAGCAGGAGTTGCTAAACTTGGTCTTATCAGCTCTGTAGTTGGTGGAATTATAAACGTAGTATTAGACTACATATTTATGGCTAAATTTAATATGGGTGTATCTGGCGCGGCTATTGCAACCTGCCTTGGATATGCTATTCCATCACTTGTTGGAATCTTATACTTTTTTAATAAAAATAATTTATTACATTTTGTAAAACCAAAGTTTGATTTTAAAGTAATAAAAGATAGTTGTATTAATGGCTCATCTGAAATGGTAACTCAATTATCATCAGCTATAACAACTTTTGTTTATAATATTGTTATGATTAATCTTTTAGGGGAAGATGGCGTTGCTGCAATAACTATTATATTATATATTCAATTTTTATTATGCTCTGTATACTTAGGTTTTACTTCTGGTGCCTCTCCTTGTATAAGCTATAATTATGGTGCCAAAAATAATAATCAATTAAGGTGTTTAGTTAAAAATAGCTTTTTAATTGTATTTTTATTTTCAATAGCTTCATTTTTAATTTCCAGATTATCATCTGAATTTTTAATATCAGCTTTTACAAGCAAAGGTAGTGATGTATTTAATATTTCATTAAACGGCTTTAATATTTTTTCATTTAGTTTTTTATTAACTGGCTTTAATATTTTTATAACAGGTATGTTTACTGCCTTCTCTAATGGAAAAATATCTGCAATGCTCTCTTTAATGAGAACACTTATACTATTTATTATTGGTATTATACTATTACCAAACCTAGTAGGAATTAACGGAGTATGGCTTGTTGTTCCATTTTCTGAAATTATAACTATACTTTTAGGAGCTTTCTATGTATATAAGTATAAAGAAAAATATATGTACAAAAAACAATTAGTTCTTAATTAAATATTAAGATTTAATAGTTAGGCTTTGTTTTAATAAACTGTGGAAATTTGATTAACCTCTATAAATATGGTTATAATATACAATATGACTACTATTTAGGAGGTTTTTTATGCCAAGAGTTAATAATGTTATTCAACAAGTTTCACAATTAAATACATATGAGCAAGGTAAGGTATTTGAATTCTTGAAAGTTGTATTGATGTCAAATGGAATTACTAACTCTGTAAATAAAGAAATCACTGAAAATAGATTTAATAAGGGAAAATGCTGTCCTTTTTGCAATCATAACAAAATATCTAAGTATGGAAAATATCATGGCAAAAATGGTGTTAAACAAAGATATAAATGTCAGAATCCTGAGTGTAGAAAAACTTTCAATGACTTTTCTAAGTCTCCTGTTTCAAGTAGCAAAAAGGGAATAGATAAATGGTTACTATATGCTCAATGTATGGTAAATGGCAATCTATTAGGCAATGTGCTGAAATAGTTGAAATTAATATTGCAACAGCTTTCTTTTGGAGACATAAAATTATAGACGCAATTAGGAAGTTTATTGGTTATGGCTCTCTTGAAGGTGTTATTGAATTGGACGAAACCTACTTTGCTATTAGCTATAAAGGTAATCACAGTAAAAGTTCTAATTTTACTATGCCAAGAGAACCAAGAAAGCGTGGCAAAGAAATAAATATAAGGGGTATATCAAAGGAATTTGCCTGTGTGTTGTGTGGTGTAGATAGATTAGGAAATATTTATACTGGTTTAATATGTGATGGTAGACCTAAATATACTGATATAAATAGGGCTCTATCAGATGTTGTTGAAGAGAATTCTATATTATGTACTGATAAGCATAGGAGCTATATCCCCTTTGCAGCTCAACGTAATTTTGAATTACATCAAATTAGGGGTGGAAGAAAAACTGTGGATATTTATAATATTCAAAGAGTTAATGCCTTTCATAGCAGTTTAAAAAGATGGATAAATAAATTCAATGGAGTTTCAACAAAATACCTAACTAACTATTTATTCTGGTATAAATGGAGCCAATTATTTAAAACAGA
>NZ_KB291659.1:8151-43288 GCF_000320405.1 Clostridium celatum DSM 1785
TTTAATTTTACTGTTTTTGGTGTACAATTAATATAATGATTGATGAACAATCGTTAAATATTGTGACCAAAAGTTACCTGGTTAAGAATAGTAAAAAATACTTTCGCTAATTAGCTCTAATAAAGAAGAATTAAATTACTATTCGTAAAAGTAAATGGAGGTAGTGTTGAGAAACTATGAAAAAGAAATTAGAAAAATATGAAATCGAAGAAATAGATATAAAAATGCTATTTGCAGTTTTAACTTGGGGATTTTTATTGATATTATCACCACTATTGAAAATAATTTGTAATATAACAAATATATATAAAGTAAACCTAATTTATATGATTTTAATTAATCTATGTTTATGTACTATAGGTTTTATCTTGTTTAAAATATATAAATATTTATCATTAAAATTTAATCTATTTTTAAAAATATATATAGGAATTACAATAAGTATCTATATATTAACTTTAATTTTTATAATAATTGAAAATATATTTATGAATAATAACATTTATTTTAAAGGAACAGTTTCATATATAATTCTTATAATTAGTTTTGCTAATTTAATCTCAGCAATACTTTTATTGTTTATAATAAGTATAAAAATCATCCAGGAAAGCATTAAGAAGAATAGCGGTAAAGTAGTAGCCTTAAAAAATATTATAATTCTAACTCCAGTAATTATATCTTTAGGTTTTACTTTATCATTTGGCTCTATGGGTGTATTATTCTCAAAACCAGAAGAAATTAAGGTTATTAACAAAAATATACAATATAATATCAGGATTGTAGGATTTTTAACTGCAAGGGATGAAGCCACTTATATATATAATAAATCAATAAACTCTCTATTGATGAAAAAAATTTATAATAATGAAATTCCTCCAGAAATACTTGCTGAAAACAATGATTACTATTAAAGATAATTAGAATATATTATCAAGGGTTCTATTTTTTATAATATACTCTAATTTATTTAGTAGATATGAGGAACAATTTTAAACTATTGCGATTTAAAGGGATGTCCGATGGACATCCCTTTATATTATACTTATTTCAACATTATTTTAAAACAAAGCCAATAGTTAAATAAGAGATTGTATCAAAATACAACCACAATATCTTAAATCGGTAATTTTGATTCAATCTCTTAAATTTTATAATTTAATCTTATGGTATTAATCTTTTTCTATCCCTTGGATATAAATTCACTATTTAACTTTTCTTTTGCATATTTACAAATTAACTTTTCACCTTCTGGATCTAAGTCTCCTTCTAAATCAACCTTATTATATTCTTTATTTAAAAATCAATCCTATATCATCTTACATTTATAGCTTCTCTTGTATCATTAAAATTTTCTATAGTATTATTGCGTACTTCTATTATTAATATACTTCCTAATATAATAAGTGTGATTAATTCTGCTAATGGCAAAGATAAAAACACCCCTACAGTTCCTATAAATGGTGGTAATACTATTGTAAATATAAATTGAAATACAAATCCTCTTCCTATAGATATTATATTTGCATAAATATTTTTACCTATTGCTTGATAATATCCACTCATAGTGAATATTGTTCCTATAAAAGGGCTTCCAATACAATAAATTAGTATCATTCGATATGCAAATTCTATATTTTCAGGACTTACTCCAAAAATTCTAATAATTTCTCTACCATAAATAAATATACCTGTATAAACTAAAATACCACTTACAACACATATAGATATTGTTATATAAACAAATTGATTCATCCTTTTTATTTTCTTGGCACCATAATGATATCCAATCAAAGGCTGCAATCCTTGTGCTATCCCCATACATGTATTTACTAAAAAGCAATTTATATATGTTGCCACTGTATATATAGCCACATCTACAGTATTTCCATATAAAAACATAGTTCTATTTTGTGTTAATAATATAATTCCATATGATATTTGTATTGCAAAACTTACAAATCCTATTTTAAATATTCTTTTTACTAATTCTATATTTATCCTTAAATTTTTTCTTTTTATCTTTATAGTAGCTTTTCCTTTTATAAAATGATATAAGGATACAGTCATTGATATTACTATACTTGCACTTGTAGCAACTGCTGCACCCTTTACTCCAAATCCTAACCTCATAACAAATAACCAATCTAATACTATATTTGCTATAGCACCTACACCAATCATCATCATTGATAAATCTGGTCTTCCATCTGTTCTAACTATAGGATTTAATGCTGTTGAAAACATATATGGTATTGCTATTATAAATATTATTGTATAATATTCAGTTGCACTCTGCATAGTATCTGAAGTTGCCCCTAATATTTTTATTATGGGGTTCCTAAAAGTAATTCCTAATATAGTAATTATAATTCCAATAATTATAATTAAACTAATACAAGTTCCTAAAGCTTTTTCAGCCTTTTCATTTTTTCCTTTTCCCATATAAATAGCCATTATACTACTTGTACCTATTCCTATCATAAGTCCAATTCCCACAATAAGAGTTACAGCAGGCCATGCTATATTTACACCAGCAAGTCCAACTTCACCAACACCTTGTCCTATAAATATTCCATCAACTACTGTATATATTGTATTTAATACTACTCCAACTACAGATGCTATTATAAACCTAGCCCAAACTTTAAATATATTAGCATTTAAAACTTCTTTTATATCCACTGCTATGTTCCTTTCTTTCAGTTACAGAATCTCTATTCTTTCTAAGTCGCCTGGAACAAACACTTGTCCATTATATACTGACTTTGCTTCTTCAGTATATAGCTTCTTACGTTGAGAAAGCTTTTTATCCTCTGTATGATATAAAACTAAATTTTCTACATTAAGTTCTTTTGCAAGCTTTCCTGCTTCAATAGGTGTGCTATGATTTTTTTCATATGGCTTAAATATGTGTCTATCTGCATATAAACAAAATGCTTCTGAAAGTAGCCAATCACAATTTTCAACATACTTTCTATTAACTTCATTGTAGGGTTCATCTCCAAGACAAACTAATGTCTTTTTATTTGGAAGAATTGCTTTAAATCCAAATTGTTTATCTTTACTAGATTCAATATCGAAAAATTCTATACTCATTCCTATAACATCAATTTTATCTTCATTCCAAACTTCACAAATATTAATTCCATTGCCAATAAATTTTACTAACTTTTTAGTTAACATCATATTGCTTAACGTATTTAAAATATTAACAACTTCATTATGTCCGTAAATATTAAATTCACCTTTAAATTTTCCTTCATTCATTAAAGCTGCATATTTTCTTATTATCCATACGGCTCCCATTATGTGATCTGTATGTCCATGAGTAACAAACATTCCTTTAATATTTTTATAACTAATTTCTGCTTTCTCTAATTGTGCCAGTATTCCATTACCACCACCAGCATCTACTAAGAAATATTCTTCATCATTTCTCAATGCAAAACAGGTATTATAACATTTTGTTACCATAGCTGAACCTGTTCCTAACATAATTAATTCCACATTCATATTATGTACCTCTTTCCAGTATAAATTTTCTTACATATCAAATAATATATTACATTAATTCTGCTAATTACAAAATCAATACTAATAAATATTTAATTTAATCTAACTTCTAAATTAATATTTATTGTTTAATTTATATCTAATTATCACATGAATAGAGCAATTACTTAAATATTACTATTATACTATATTCGTATCGATACACTTTCTCAAAAATTGCTTTTTACAAATTCTTCTTTTATAATTATTACTTAAAGGATGTGAAATAATGAGAGAATTTAATCAAAAAAAAATAGCACTTATTAATGATGTAACCGGCTTTGGCAGATGTTCTATAGCTGTGGCATTACCTATAATTTCAATACTTAAAGTTCAATGTTGCTTCATTCCTAGAGCTATATTATCTAATCACACTGGATTTGATAATTTTTTCTTCGAAGATTACACTCCTAAAATGAAAGAATATATAAATAATTGGGAAAAGCTTAATTTAAATTTTGATGGAATATGTACTGGCTTTTTAGGATCTAAAGAACAAATTGAAATTGTGGTAGAATTTTTAGAAAAGTTCAAAACTGAAAATAATATAGTCATAGTTGATCCTGTAATGGGCGATTATGGAAAACTATATTCTACTTACACTGATGAAATGTGCAAAAAAATGCAGGATTTAATTAAATATGCAGATGTAGTAACTCCAAATCTCACTGAGCTTTGCAAACTATTGGACGTGCCTTATCCAAATGAAACACCAAATCATGAAGAATTGTATATTCTATGTAAAAACCTTTCTAATAAAGGTCCTAATAAAATAGTTATTACTGGATTACAAAGAGGTGGCTGTATAGAGAACTTTATATTTGAAAGCGATAAACCTTACAAAGTTATAAAGGTTGAAAAAATCGGAGATGATAGACCAGGAACTGGAGATGTTTTTTCATCTATTGTATCTGGTAGCATTGTTAAAAATGAAAGTTTTTCAGTATGTGTTGAAAAAGCAACTAGCTTTATTAGTAAATCATTAAAATTTACTAATGATTTAAACTTGCCTCCTAACTATGGAGTTTGTTTTGAAGAATTTTTAAGCGAATTAAAATAATATATAAAAGGTAGGGGTAATATGGTTATTTTATATACTGTAGATAATGGGAATTATATTAGTTTAAGAAATATAACATTAGATGAAATGACCGCTAGAGGGATAAAGAAAAATATATATATTAATTTAACAAACTTGTGTCCTTGTGCTTGCACATTTTGTTTAAGAAAAACAAAAGAAATGTCCGAAAGCAATAGTTTATGGTTAAAAAGAGAACCAACTGTTGAAGAAGTAATTAACGAATTTGAAAATATCGATTTATCTAAATGTGATGAGATTATATTCTGTGGCTTTGGAGAACCTACTGAAAGGATTAATGATTTAGTTAAAATTTCAAAATATATAAAAGAAAAAAATCCTAAAGCTAAAATAAGAATAAATACTAATGGACTTGGCGATTTAATAAATAATAAAAAAATTGCTCCACTTTTAAAAGATTTAATAGATACAGTATCTATTAGCCTTAATGCTTCTACTGAAGAAGAATATTATAAATTAACACAAAGTAAATTTGGAATAAAATCTTAAGAAGCTATGAAAAAATTTGCATTAGATTGTAAAAATTATATACCAAATGTAGTTCTTTCAGTAGTAGATTGTATTGGCAAAAACGAAATTAATGCTTGTCAAAAAATTTGTGATAATTTAGGTGTAAAATTAAGAGTTAGACCTTTAGAATAAAAAGTAAAAAGTGCATGTTACTTAAATTACGTAACATGCACTTTTTATTTTTTTATATTTATATTTAACAAAATTACTTTAATACATTATTAATATATTAAGAAAATTAAAGAAAACAAGAGCATATCTTAGTATTTAACTCTGAATTAAATCAATTCACCTCCACATCGCAATTGATAATAATTATCTGTTAATATATATTGTTATTAAAGTGATTATTAAATAATGAGGTGAATATAATGAAATTTATGATGGATATAAGAGAAAAAACTTCACTATTACATAGTGCGGCAGAAAATACTGGATATATAAAGAAATTAGTTGATGGAATTGCTTCAGTTGAAGGATATGCTGAATACATTTATAATTTAGAAAAAATGTATAAAGCTATTGAGGATGCATTAGATAAAAATGAAAACAATGCTGTAATTAATCCATTTGTTACAAAAGAGTTATATCGTTCAAAGCTTATAAGAAAAGATTTAGAGTTCTTATTAGGTGATAAATTAAATTCAATGAAATTATTAGCTTCTACAGAAGCTTGTGTTGCAAAAATAGAAGAATTATCAGAAACTAAGCCTGAGCTTGTAGTTGCATATGCGTATACAAGATTTTTAGCTGATTTATTTGGTGGTAGAACATTCCTTTCACTATTAAGTACAAGCTATAAAATATCTAATGAAGGATTAAACTACTATCAATTCCCTGAAATTAATGATTTAAGAGGATATGTTATGAAATATCATAATATGTTAGCCGAAATTAATTTATCTGATGAAATGAAAATTGATTTTATTAACGAAGTTAATAATGCTTATATTTATAATCTTGCTATATCAAATGAATTAGATGCTAAGTTAAAATAAAACCTTTCAACCTTATATTTATTATGGTTTAAATATACCAAAAGTGATGCTCTAACTTTTAGAGCATCACTTTTTATAATATAAAATATTTTATCTAAATTATTCTTTATATTTTTATAGACACATTTCTAATATTTTTTTAACATCAGTTTCATTTAATGGAACATAAGCGTAAGCTAAAGAACCATGTTAACTGCTCCCTTTGCCATTTCATCAAAATGAGTTTCATCAATATTAACCTCTTTTAAAGTCATAGGAATTCCACAGTCTTTAAAGAATTTTTCTGTTAAATCAATTGCTTCATTTGCTAAAGCAAATTTATCTTCTTTAGGTTCTAGCTTCCATACATTTATTGCATAATCTACAAATTTATCTACCGTATTTTCACTTAAAATATATCTCATCCACCTTGGAGTTACTATTGCAAGCCCTACCCCATGTGTAATATCATAAAAAGCACTTAATTCATGTTCTATTGGATGACAAGTCCAAGCTCCAGGCTTACCACTTCCACATAACCCATTTAGAGCCATGGAACTAGCCCACATTAAATTAGCTCTAGCTTCATAATTTGTAGGATCTTTTAGAGCTATTGGGCAGTACTTTATACAAGTTTCTAACAATCCTTCTGAGAATTTATCTTGAACAAATGCACCTTCTGTCTTTTTAAAATAACTTTCAAATACATGTGACATTATATCAGCTGTACCTGCTGCTGTTTGAATACTAGGTAATGTATATAGATATTCTGGATCTAATATAGATACTTGTGGTTTCATATTTACACTTGCAGTACCTAACTTTTCATTAGTATCCATCTTAGAAATAACGGCATTCCCGTTCATTTCTGAACCTGTAGCTGCTAAAGTTAAAATAGTTACTATAGGTAAAACTTTATCTATCTTTTCTGGATTTGTTACTAAATCCCATGGATCTCCATCATAAAAAGCTCCTGCTGCTACAACCTTAGCGCAATCTATTGTACTTCCTCCTCCAACAGCTAAAATAACATCAATATTATTTTCCTTACAAAGCTTAACTCCTCTTCTTACAGTTTCAATCTTTGGATTAGGTTCAATTTTATCAAGTTCAATTATATTATAGTCTTTTAATAACTTCTTAACACTATCATATATTCCATTTCTTTTTATACTTCCTCCACCATAAGCAAGTAAAATATTTTTCCCATATCTACTAATTACTTCTGGTAAATTTGTAATTTGTCCTTTTCCAAATATCATTTCACTATATGCCTTAAAATTAAAATTTTCCAACTTCTCTTCCTCCTCAAATATATAAACCTTTAATACTATTATTGCTCTACTCTATGCTTTAAAGCAATATTATTTTTATATTTTTAGAAAAATTTACATATTAACTTGTAAACAATTACTAACTTCTCGCTTTATTATAGCCCTTATTTCTTACATAATATATACTTAAATATATCTATGATATTTAAAGGTGGTTGTTTAATTTATGAATAAAAGTATTATATTTTTTGATATTGATGGTACTCTAATTGATGAAAAAACTCATATAATTCCTGATAGTGCTAAAAAAGCTATAAGGCTTGCTAGGAAAAATGGTCATTTAGCTTTTATTAATACAGGAAGAACGCTATGCCAAATTAAAAACTTAAAAAAAGAAATAGATTTTGATGGATTTATTTGTGGCTGTGGAACTTATATTGAATATAATAATGAAACTCTCTATCATAAATGCTTAGGAATTGACTTTACAAAAAAACTTATTAAAAGCTTAAAAAAGTACAAGCTAGATGCAGCTTTAGAAAGTATTGACGGTGTATATTATGATTATTTATATAATATAAAACATAAAGAGGTACTTAATATTATTGAAGCTCATAAGCATGAAGGTACTTATGAAGATTTAACTTGGGATTCTCATAACCTAAATGTTGATAAACTTGTTTTATTTATAACTGAATATAGTAATTTTGAAGGATTTTTTCAAGAATTTAAAGATACTTTAGATTTTATAAAAAGAGCTGACGACTTTTATGAACTAGCTCCCAAGGGTTGTTCTAAAGCCACAGGAATTGAATTTATAATTAATCATTTAAATATTGATTTTGAAAATACTTTTGGAATTGGCGATAGTACTAATGATTTAACAATGCTTCAATATGTAAAAAATAGTATCGCTATGGGTAATTCAAATCCTCAATTATTTGAATATGTAAATTATATAACTACAGATTTATTAAATGATGGTATTTATTCTGCACTAGCACATTATAACCTAATATAAATAACTTTATTATTAACTTTTATTTAAATCTATAATAAATTAAATGAACAGTAGATACAGCTATTTTAAATAACTTATATCTACTGTTAATTATTTTTAATCTATTAAATAATTATTTATATATTTTTTAAAATTTAAATTTACTATTAATATACTCTAATTTACAGGTAATATTATTGTAAAACTGCTTCCCTTATTTAATTCACTTTCTAAAGTAATATGTCCATCATGTAACTCCACAATATATTTAACCAATGTTAATCCTATTCCACTGCTACTTACTTTAGTGGAATTAAAATTCTTTCCTTGCTCAAATCTCTTGAATATAAACTCTTGATCATCTTTAGATATTCCAAGACCATTATCTACTATAGAAATACTTACAGTCTCCTCATCTCTTTTAATTAAAACTTCAATTTTTCCACCTTGCTCTGTAAACTTAACTGAATTTCCAATTAAATTAATAATACATCTTTCTATTTCTTTAGGATCACAACTAATTAACATTTCTTCAACTTCAGGATCAATAATTAATTCTATTCCTTTTTCTTTTATATAATCACTCATATTTAATGCAGTCTCCTCCACTAAATATACTATATCAACATTTTCTTCTTTATTTATTTTATAAGCACCTGATTCAATTTTAGAGCTATCTATAATATCATTTATAATGTTTAATAAGTTATTAGAGCTTTTCTTTATTACCCCCATATAATGTGATGTTTTTTTATCAGTATCCTTTCCAGACTTCTCTAAAGAATTTAGTAACTGAATTACTGATAAAATTATATTTATAGGTGTTCTTAATTCATGAGATAAATTAACGAAATAATCATTTTTAAACTGCTCATTTCTAATATTCTGCTCATAAAGCTTTTTATTTTCTTCCATTTGCCGATTTATCTCTTTTGTTTGATTAGCTACTATTTTTTTTAAAAATTTAAGCCTATATCCTCCCCAAAAAATTACTAACATGAAAAGGGCTAGATATAAACAATATGCTATATTTGACTGCCAAAATGGCTTCTTTATAATAAAATTTATAGTAGATTCTTCTGTTAAACTTCCATCACTCTTAACTGCTTTAACTCTAAAGGTATATTTACCTGGTTTTAATTTTGTATAAACTGCATAACCCTCTTTATTACTAACATTCCATTCTTCATTTATTGCATCCATTTTATACAAATAAGTTATGTTACCTATCCTTGTATAATTAGGAAGAAAGTATGCAAACGATATAGTATTTTCATTATAATTAAGTTCAAGGGTTTCTCCGTCAGTTATATATAAACTCCTATTTATCCATAGAGTATCTAAGACTACTTTATCTACTATAGGAGTTATTTCCCCTATAGTATTAGGGTCAAATGAAACTACACCATTAGTTGTCCCAAATAGTAACTGCCCCTCTTTAGTCTTATATGCAGCTCTTTCATTAAATTGATTTCCACATACTCCATCTACTTCTTTAAAATTTATAAACCTATTCTCATTAATAATAAATTTACTTAATCCATTACTTGTTCCTAACCATATATCTTCATTATCATCTATAATTATACTATTTATATAATGGCTTCCTAAACCATCTTTTTCATAATATTTAGTGAAAGTTTCTTCTTCGATATTAAATTTATTTAATCCTACTTTAGTACCTATCCAAATATTACCTTCTTCATCTCCTTGAATACAATTTATATAATCATAATTTAATGAATTATCTTCTGAATTTGCTAAATAATTTTTAATTATTCCTTTAGTTTTATGAAACTTTATTAATCCAGCATCTATTCCTCCAGCTAGCCAAAGAATATTTTCATCACTTTTATCTTGAAAAATATCATATATTTCATAATTATTAATACCTGCGTTTATAAAATCATCCCTATAATAAGTTACTTCATGAGTTCCATTAGTATCCCTATAAAGTCCTTCTATTGTAGCTGCCCATGTATAATTTCCATCATTTATAGTTTTAAACTCTTTACTTAAAAAAAGGTTTCTATTGTATTCATCATAAGCGTATATATAGTGCTCTCTCATTTTTTTATTAATTACATCTACACCCTTTTCAGTACAAATTATTATATTACCATTAGACTCTTCTAAAATATATTTTATTTTATTACTTAATAATGAAATCTCCTCATTCTCATCATGAACAAATCTTAGCATACTCTTTTCCTTTCTATCAAAATAAATTAATCCATTTTCTTCTGTACCTATCCATAAATCTCCATCAATGTCTTGTAAAAAAGATGTTATACTACTTTCTGATATTCCATATTTTTTAAAAATATTATTTATTTTGTTACTAAATTGTTGCTTAATATTTAATATGCTGATTCCTTTATTACTACCAACCCATATAACTCCACTTCTGTCCTCATACAAACATCTTATTGAATTACTTATTAAATGGCTATTACTGGTATTATATATGTTTGTTTCATTACTATCTTGTATGTATCTCATTAAACCGTTATCACCATAAAACCATATATTATTATTACTATCACATAATACCTTTGTTTCAATATCAATATTATAATTGCGTAATTCATCATTATAATCATTCAGTTCATTATTTTCGTTTAAAACAACTATGCCACTCTCACTAGATATCCAAATATTACCCTTTGTATCTTTCTCTATTTCATATATATATTCTAATTTACTATATTTACTTTTATTATTGGATATATAATTTGTTTTTAAATCTATAATATTTGCTCCATCCTTAGTTCCTATCCATAAATTTCCTCTATCATCTTCTTTTATATAAGTTATATGATTATTATCTAAGCTTGTACTACTTCCATCTGAATAGTATTTTATAAACTTATTATTTTTCTCATCATATCTATTCAATCCATTTTTAGTTCCAACCCACATAGTATCATTACTATCTCTATATATTGAAGTTATTTCATAATTAGATAATCCTGAATTATTTTCTTCCTTTGTACATATTCTTATTATATTACTTTCTTGCCTATTAATAATATTTAATCCGCAATCAGTTCCTATCCACATGTCTCCATATTTATCTTCATTTATAGCTGTTATATATGGCGAAGTAAGGCTATTTTTATTATTAATTTCATAATTATACTTTACCACCATATTTCCATTGTATTTATTAAGTCCATCTTCAGTCCCTATCCAAATATATCCTAGTGAATCTTGATAAATATCAGTTATAAGATTACTAGATAATCCATCTTTTGTAGTTAAATTATTAAAGTTTATTTTTTCTTCTATAAGTAAACTATTATCACCTTCTAATTGATTAGCAAAAACCACATTGCCATTACTTAATAAAATAATAAATATCATCATAAATAATAATATTTTTTTTAGTTCTCTACTCATAGCACCCTCTCTATTTTTCATTATAATGGTATATATCATAAATTATTGAATATACTTACATTTTTTACTAAAAGTATTGTTATTATATCATACAAATAAGACACATTATGTCTTATTTGTACATAATGTGTCTTATTTTTATTTTTCACTTCTTATTTACACTATTTTTAAACTTTTTTTATTATCATTATAGCTTATTATATTACCATTATAACTCTTATTAAGTAATACAACATTATCTATATTCTTTATTGGAATAAGCTTATATTCTTCATCATAATAATATAAACATAATCCTTCTTGTCTTAAAACATAAGAAATTGGAAATATGCATATTTTACCCCTATTTATCTCTACCTCTATAAAAGTTTTGTTATCTAATGCTTTATCGATTTTCTTACAAACTTCACTTTCGCTATCAAATTTCTCTTCATACAAATCTACTATAAAACGTTCCTGTAATTTATTTAATATCTTAGAACATCTCTTTTCATCTACAATCTTAAATCTATCAATTAAAAGAGATTGCTCTAAATTTTTACTTATATTTTCGCAAATATATAGTGCAAGCATTAAAGACTCATAATCATTATATCTTAGCATTTGCCTTCTTATTATATAATTATTATCTATTTCTATTCCACCATTTTTTCCTCTATGAATTATTATTGGAATACCTAAAACTGATAATTTATCTAAGTCCCTTTGTATTGTTCTTGTTGATACGTTATATACGCTTGCAAGCTCCTTAATTGTAATTTTACAGTTGCTTCTTAAGAGATAAAATACAATTTCTAACAATCTCATTACTACTACCTTTCCAACTTCCTAACATTCAATTATATTTCTAATTTATTTATTATTTTTTAACCACATAATAGCACAATATGTATGCATTGCTGCACCTGTAACTAATATATCTTCATTAAACACTACTTTCTCATTATGCATAGGTTCACCATATAAAGAGTTTTCTTGCTTTGTACCAGCACCTAACATAAGATAAACACTTGGAACTTCATATGAGTAGGAAGCAAAATCTTCTGATCCCATTCCTCCACCTTCAAATAAACACACTGATTTTTCGCCTAATAAATCTTTTATGTAGGAAGTAACTTCCTTAGCTAAATCAGTATCATTAGCTAATGGTGGTACTGATGATAATTCTATTAATTCAGCTTCCCCTCTAAACATCTTAGCAGTAGATTCTACTATTTCTTTCATTCTATTAAATATAAATTCTCCAACCTCTTTATCTAAACTTCTTATAGTACCTTCCATAATAACTTCATTTGGTATTATATTTGGTGCTTCTCCACCTACAAATTTTCCAATTGTTACAACTGCAGGCTTTGTAGCTGATATTTCTCTAGATATAATTTCTTGTAAAGATATATATATATGAGCTGCTATATTTATTGGATCTACTCCAAGCTCTGGCATAGCTCCATGACAGCCTAATCCCTTTACAACTATTCTAAATCTGTTACACCCAGCTATACTAGTTCCTAAACCACATAATACAACATTTGAAGGAGTACCAGAATGCACATGCATTGCCATAGCTGCATCAACCTTTGGGTTATTAAGAACTCCTGCTTCCAACATTTTTTTTGCTCCAGTAAATCCTTCTTCATCTGGTTGAAATACTAATTTAACAGTTCCCTCTATTTCATCTTGATTTTCTTTAAGTAACTTTGCTGCTCCTAAAAGCATTGCTGTATGCATATCGTGTCCACATGAATGCATACAGCCATTATTTGCTTTAAAATCACATTCAGTTGCTTCAGCCATTGGTAATGCATCCATATCCGCTCTTAATAAAAATGTTTTTCCTGGCTTATTCCCTTCAATTGTTGCCACTATACCACTTTCACATATCTCCTTTGGATCATATCCAAATTCCTTTAACTTTTCTATTACATATGCTTTTGTCTTTGGTAATTCAGCCCCAACTTCAGGATTTTGATGGATGGTTCTTCTATATCCTACTATTTCATCTTTTATTGATTTAGCTTGTTCCATAAATTTATTCATACTAAGACCTCACTTTACTATTTTATGTTATCAATTTATTTATATACTACCTCGCAAATACGACATATATTGTCATTATTTATAGTAATTTTAAAATAAATTTATATACCAAATAGTATTTCCTTTTAAAGTCACTATTAAAACTTTTTATAATCTTTTATTTAATACTTTTATAATATTTTATTAACTTTTAATTTTTTCTCAAATATGCTTTATTTCCTTTTTAACTCTATCTATTGATGCTCTATTAACTCTACTTTATCTACTTCATCTATAGAAACTATATCCGTTAAAACATCACTAATATCTAACTCATCATCAAGGTTAATTTTAAACCTAAGATTTACTCGTTTTTCTGCTTCCTTTCTCACTTCAATTGATATTATATCTGCCCCAGAGCTTCTTATCATCTCTTTTATATTTTCTACTGAGATTGCTATATTGCCATTTATACCTACCTCTATATGTGCATGTGAATTTTTCTTAATTATTATTAATTTCTTTATTTTAAATATATCATTTAAAAAAGCATAAGCTACTATAGTAATTACTATAGATGATATATATATTCCTGACCCTACAGCAAGACCAATAATTGCAGCTAAACAAATTGAAGCAGCTGTCGTTAATCCTTTTATACTTCTTTTATCCTTTAATATTGTTCCAGCTCCTAAAAATCCAATACCTGATATATATTGCCCTGCTAATCTAAATACATCATTTGATCCACCATTAACACGATAATATTCTAAAGAAGTTATTTGAATTAGCAATCCAACAAGTCCAACCATAACATGAGTCCTTATCCCCACTACCATGCCTTTTTTTCTCTATTATATCCTATAGACCCTGTAAGTATTACACCTAATATAATTTTTATTGATACTTCTATTGCTACTTTTAAATCTAAATTTTTCATTAACTCTCCTAGCATATAAATACTCATCTACCTTAATCTAAACTTTATAATTAAAATAATTTTTAAAACTTTTTCTATACTAAATGGGCTTTTATTAAACAACTATCATATCTGTATTGATAAATTTATCATATTACGCCTTTACAATATATGTTAATAATACTATATGAAAAATACTTTTCTGTCTAATTAAACTATTAATTATAATTTCTTTTTATAAAAATAAATCCTAAACTCAAACGAGTTTAGGATTTACTATATAATCTCCTTTATTCTGTCCTCTGAATATACTTACAGTTTACACATATATGATTTAAAAAAACTAATAATCTTTCATAAAGGGGATATACATTCTCACCAAATTTCTTCTCTAATAATTCCCCTATTTCCTTAACAGTTTTACTTCCATCAATTTGTATAAACACTTCACTACTATATTGGTCGAAAGTAATAGTTTTGTACATAGGAATTTTAAACTTTAATCTTCTAAAAATTTTTTGAATTTTATGGTCTTGTTTTTCAAAAATAGTAACTATACCTTCTTTATCTACTTCATACTCAATATTATCACAGATTTTAAACTTTATATTTAAAACTTCTTCATTATTATTCATTATTCTTTACCTTCGATGACATAATTGGTATGGTTGTAGCTATAACTAAAATAATTAATAATATTATAGCCATCATATTTCCACCAGCGAATCCTGTTGGAATTCTAGGTTTTATAACACCACTAACTTGTAATATTATCCCTACTAGCCCTATTATAGATCCACCTGCAACAAGACCTGAAGATAGGCTTATTCCATTGGCCACTTTAACTTCTTTTTCTCTTTCATCTTTGCTGATTTTTTCAATAAACACACGTATTAATGCACCTACTAATATTATAGATGTTGTTGATATAGGTAAATAAAATCCTATGGCAATAGTCATTATTGGTAAATCTAATAAGAATAAGAATAAAGCCATAACAACACCAACTATAATCATAGGCCAAGGTAAATTACCTTGCATTATTCCAGAAGTTAATGTAGACATTAAATTTGCTTGTGGAAGTGCAAATGGTGCATCTGCTCCTGTAATAGCTAATTGATCTGAAAGTACCATTACTGTTCCTGTAACAACAATAACCCCAACTATACTAGCTATTAAAAAATAATTTTGCATTTCTTTTTTACTTCCACCTATTACATATGTTACTTTTTGAGATTGACTATATCCTCCTGCTACTGATATAGCAACAACCATAAAATTTGCAAATAAAAGCAATGATTTATTATCTGCTTGCCCTTTCCATCCCATTATAACAAATACTAATGTTAGTATAACTAATGAAGCTATTGTCATACCTGATACAGGAAGGTTTGATGTTCCTATTGTACCTGCTAAACGACCTGAAACTATTACAAATAATAAAGCCAATATTATTGAAACAATAGCTGCTACTATAGCCATTGTAGCCCCTTGAGAAATTAAAAATGCTGATACAATTATTATTGAAAGCCCAGCTAAAAGTATTATCATTTCACCTGAACTTTTTTCTTTACTATCATCTTTACTTGATTTTGCCTTTAATGTTTCTTTTATAGATACAATTATTGTTGGTATAAGCTTTATTGCACCTATTATACCACCACAAAGCATCATTCCTGCACCTATATATTTAACATAACTTCCTGCTATTGAGTTTACTTCCATTTGATGAAGAAGTACTGTAGCATCATTCCATGAGTGCACATTTTTATCTGCTAAATCTGTAAAATAACCTATCAAAGGTGTAATTCCAAAGTTAGCTAGTATTGATCCTGCAAACATAGTTAAAGATACCTCTAACCCAACTATAAAACCTATACCTAATAAAAGTGGATTTACTTCAGTAGAAAATTTCCATTTGTAAAACTTGCTTCCTACAAAGGTAATAGTATTATTAATTAAGTTTAAAAATGAACTTGTTAAAACATTTATAATACCACTTATAAAAAAACCAATTCCCATAAATTTTATAGCATCTCCGCCTGCTTCTGAAGCAACAAGAGTTTCTGATATAGCCATAGATTCTGGATACATAAGTTTTCCATGCTCTTCAACAATTAAGTAATTATAAACTAATGATAAAGCCCCTATTCCAAATAGAGCTCCAGCTATTCCTACACTTATACCTTCTAAAAAAGTTACCTTGCTTCCTATTAATATAATTGCAGGTAATACATAAATAACACCACTTGCGATAGATTCTCCACCACTTGACATACCTTGAGTTATGTTTTTTCCAAGTATTCCTTTACTTTTAGCAAAAGCTCCTATAAGCATTGAACCTATTATTGCTCCTGGTATTCCGGCTGCAACAGTTAACCCTGACTTCATACCAGAATAAGCAGTAGATGCCGCAAATATAGTAGCTAATACTATTCCAATTATAAGTACAGAAACATTGGCTCCGCGCTTTGATTTATCAGTTATATACGGAACATAATCTTTTCCATGCACACCACCATAAGCTTCTTTAGGTAATTTGTTTTTCATATATAATCTCCTTCCTTTGTTTTATTGATGCAATATATTTAGTATGTGCATTTTATTATTTAACATAATTAGAGATTATATTTTTTTATAAAATAATTTCTAAAAATACTTCAATTAAACTACTTTTTAACTATTTATTTTATAAATGTAATTAAATCAAAAATAACCATAGATACTTAACATCAATATCTATAGCTATCTTCTTTCATATTTTTCAAGTACACTATTATTTATAATAGGATATCCTTATCTATATTAATTAAAAATAAAAGATATACTTAAATGAAAATCACTTAAATATATCTTTATTATTAGAATTATTTAATTACTATTGCTATTAAAAATCTATAATATTTTATACTAATCTTTCTCTTTTATTTAAATTGTATTTATTTGATTCATCAATCTTGTATAACTTTCTCTTAGAAATTTGTTTCATAAATATTACGCCTACTATAAAAGCACAAGCTTCAGCAATAGGGAATGCCATCCATACAATGTTTTGAGAATTAGGTAGTTTTGTTAATATCCATGCTAATGGTAATGCAATAATAATCAGACGCATTAATGAAAGAACTAAAGAATGTACACCACATCCAAGAGCTTGAAAAATACCTTGGTATGCTACATTTGCACCAACAAATAAATACCCTATAGTAACTATTCTTATTGCTCTAATACATAAGCTCTGTGTTTGCTCTGATAATGCAAATATTCCAATTAACTGATGTGCAAATAATTGAAGTACTACTATACCAATAGTCATGATTATCAATGTGTATATCATTCCATATTTAATTCCATCATAAACTCTTTTCTTATCACGCTTTCCATAATTAAATCCTATAATTGGAATCATAGCATTATTCATTCCAAATGCTGCAAAAAAAACAAACTGTTGAATTTTATAATAAACTCCATAAGCAGTAACTGCAGCAATAGAAATTGTACCGAAAATAATATTTACACCATATGTCATAATAGACATCAACGCTTGCATTACAATTGCAGGAATACCAACCTTATATATTTCATAAATAATATGCTTTTGTGGTTTTAAATATTTTAGTTTTGCATCAATATCTTTATTATATTTATGATGGAAAATACATCCTAAAACACAAGATAATATTTGCCCTATTACAGTTGCATATGCTGCTCCATTTACTCCCATTGCTGGTAATCCAAAAAGTCCAAAAATTAATATTGGATCAAGTATTATATTAGAAAGAGCCCCCATAACTTGAGCCATTGTAGATAATGTAGTTCTTCCTATTGCTTGTAATAGCTTTTCATATATCATAAATTCAATTACGCCAAAGGATAATACTGTACAAATAGTAATATATGATTTACCCATTTCAATTATTATAATATCTGTAGTTTGTGAGGTAATATAAGCATTAACTCCAAATAAACCAAATATTAAAAATACTATATAAATGCATATTCCAATAAAAATTGCATTACCGGAAATATAATCTGCTTTTTTTCTATCCCCTTGTCCAATACTTTTAGATAACAATGTATTAACTCCAACACCTGTACCAACACCTACTGCAATCATTAACATTTGAATAGGAAATGCTAATGTAAGTGCATTTACTGCATAATCACCCATGCCTGAAATATTACTTACAAAATAACTATCAACAATATTATAAAGCGCTTGTAATATCATAGATATAATCATCGGCATTCCCATTGTTATCATGAGTTTTTTTATAGGCACAACCCCCATCTTATTCTTTGAAACCTCTTTTTCCATAGCTTCTTCCTCCTATCATCAATATTACGGAGTCTTTTAACGGATAAGCTACCATAACCAATAAATAAAAAAGTGCGTAAATCCCTAATCTGGATTTACGCACTTTTGCTACTCGACTAATTTAATTTTACTTCTATTGGTAAAAAAAGTCAATCAAGAAGTTTCTCTTTATTTTATAATGAATTCTTTCTTATTTTTTTTAAAGCCTTTTTTGACCCACGAGCAATATCATGTTCAAGTTTTCTATCAATATAACTTGTAAATAATTGATTTAAATCATAACCTTCAGGATACAACTCACTAGCTGATATTTCTAATTTTATTCTTTTATAATTAATATCGATAAATTCACCTTTATAAAAAACAGTTAAATTATTTAATTCATCTAACTCTTTATAGACTATAGCACTTTCATTATTATCTAAAAGTATTACTTTATCACCTATACAGTAATTATACTTGCTATCTACTTCTTGTATTTCTTCCTTTTTCTTTGTAAGCTTACTTGAATTTATTAAATCATAATTATATTTTTTTGTTTCTATATATTTCTTAGTCTTTTCAATAATAGAATCTGAAATTCCCATCCTTTTAGAAATATAAAGTGCATTACTATCACCACTTCTTCCAATATGAAGCTTATATAATGGTTCAAGTGTATCCTTTTTAAACTCCATTGCTGCATTTTCAAAATGAGGATGCTCCTCTGAAAAATTTTTAATTTCTCCATAATGAGTAGTTGCAATTGTAATACATCCCTTATGATATAACTCCTCTAAAATAGCAATAGCAAGAGCTGCTCCCTCATTTGGTTCTGTCCCACTTCCTATCTCATCAAATAATAGCAATGTAGACTTTGAACTTTGTTTTATTATATCCGCTAAATTCTTAACATGAGAGGAAAAAGTACTTAAAGCATTTTCTATACTTTGATTATCTCCAATATCAACAAATATTTTATTAAATACTGAAATTTCTGTGCCCTCTTTAGCTGGTATATGAAATCCAGATTGTGTTGCTAATGTTAATATTCCTACTGTTTTTAAAACTACTGTTTTACCACCTGCATTTGGCCCTGTTATTATAAGTGCTCTATAATCATTACCGATTTCAAAATTAAGTGGTACTGGATTTTTTAATAATGGATATTTTCCATCTACAATTTTTATATATCCATATTCATTTAATTTCGGCTTAATCCCATTAATATCATTACTATATTTTGCTTTTGCCCAAATCATATCATATTCAGCTATTACTTCAATATTAATTTTTATTTCTCTTATTTTTTCATTAAGCATTTCAGTAAGCATACCTAATATTTTATATTCTTCCATACTTTCTTCTACCTTTAAAATAGCTAACTCTGATGTATGCTTTGAAATTGTAGTTGGTTCCATAAAGACTGTTGTCCCCTTTGATGATGATTCAACAATGGTCCCTTGTACATAATTTTTATATGATGATTTTATTGGAATCGTATATTTTCCATTCCTCTTACTTATAAAAAATTCTTGTATATACTGTTTATTTTCACTATTTTTTAAAAATTTATCCAACTTTTCTTTTATCTTATTTTCACAATCATCTATTAATCTTCTAATTTTCTTTAACTCTTTGCTCGCATTAGAGTCAACTATAGAACCCCTTATACACCTATTTATCTCTTCTTCAATATAACTCAAATCCGTAATACTCTCTCCATAGCTACTTAATGTTGGTGCATATCCTTCTTTATCTTTTATAAATAGCTTTACTTTTCTACATCCTCTTAAAAAGTCAGACATAATAGCTAAATCTTCTGGATCTAAAGATGCACCTTTTTCAATTTTTTCAATATATGGTACTACATTAAATATTCCGACAAGGGGTATATGATATGAAGCATCTAAAAGTCTTCGTCCTTCTGATGTTTCATCTAACCTTCTATTAACAATCTTTAAATTATTACTTGGCTCAAGTTTATCAATTAAGGCTTTTCCTAAACCACTTACACAATACCCTTTAACTAACTCTTTTAATTCATCGTAATTCAATTTTTCTAATGTCATTTTATCCATTTTTATTTTCCTTCCTTGTATCAAATATAAATACAAGTCAACGAAATCCTGATAGATTTCATAACTTAAATATAAAAAAAGCTGTGGATACTTCCACAGCTTAAAACTCAACTTTAAATAAAGGTAGACTCCTACCTCTGAAGTAAATTCGTGGACTTGTATCAATTAGTTATAATTAATTCCACAACAAATAAAGGTATAAATACCTTAATTTTTTAGGAATCAATATTTAATTTAACTATTTGATACTAAACACTCACAAAAATACCTCGCTTTTTTTGAAATCTATCACTTATAGTATATTAAAATATATAATATATGTTGTCAATATTTCTTATTATTTATCCTAGAGACCAAATCACATTTTCATTTTTCATAAAGAAATTCACTACTCACTCTAGTTGGTAGAAGTATACCTTGTGTAACTTTAATTGAAGAAATTACAAGTCTTAATTTCACTTATACTTTTATATTATAAAAGCTAAATATAAGGATAGTAAGGATATGGATAAGGGTAAGGGTATGGATAAATTGGATATGGCGGTATAATATATGGATATCTCAATGGCCCAACTCTATCTATATTCCTCATTGGAAAATTTCTTCTTCTAAAACGTCTAAACCCTCCTGGCTGTCCATGACCAAATGGTCCTTGCCTATTTGCTTCTTCCGCACATTCTTTTTCTATTACATTTTCACCAACTAATATAGTAACACTATCATCATTTACTTCTTCAATAATTCCATCACACATACTCCCATCTTTCATTACTATAATCGCATGATAAGATTGGCATTTTTTACATTCTTCATATAAAGACCTTGAATCTCTATAAAAACCTACTACTTCTAATGCCATCTATAAATCACCCCCCTTTTAATTAATATAATATTCATTTATAAAAAAGAGGTGAAATATTAAAATAGATTAGATAGAAAATGTTTATTTGATTTATCTTGTGCTTTTATAAATTGTGTAGATGCTAACATTGTATAATATGGATGGTAAACTTTTAGGAATGGCTTGTAGACTTCCTAATACTATCTCAAAGAGTACTAATATTTGTTCTCTTTGTAATCATATTGGTTCTGAAAATGAAATTGCTTTTGTTTCTCCTATATGTAAAGCACGACATGTAGATGATTATAAATCATTAGGTTTTCATGTTTGCTTGAATAGCTCTGAATGTAATGAAAGAATTACATCAGTAGAAAAACTTGAGAAACTTTTAAAGGATGTCAATAGAATAAAGTAATAAAAAAAGTGACATGTATACTCTAAAAAGATTAGCATGTCACTTTTTTTATTTTAAAAATTAATTTATTAAATATTGATTTTCCATAAGTTAATTTCTACATTTGTATTATTATCTGCAAATACACTTACTCCTGTACTTATTTCTTTTGTAAATATTCTTGAAGTAAATACTTCTTCCCCATCATTAACAAAGATTTCAACTGATGAAGTATCCACAAATATTTGAACTTTTAAGTTTTCAGCGTTATATTCACACTTTCTTTCTGTGCCATATTCTGTTGCTAATACTTCTCCTGATTTACTTCTATCTAATACAAGCTTTTTATTTTCTATATCATAATAAAATACAGTTTCTTCATCTATACCTTTTCTTAGTTTTACCCCAACATATTTACCAGTAAAATTACTAAACTCACATATAAACTCATACGTTTTTTCATTAAATCCAACTATATCTTTTTCTTCATTATTTAATGTATATGAATATTTTAGATTTTCCCCCCTAAGAAGCTCTAATTCTTTTACTGGTTTTTGAATTAATTTATCACCTTTTAACTCTAATTCTCTAGGTATAGTCAAACAATGAGCCCATCCACTTTTATCAGTAGGGTAATCTATCTCTGGTAATCCCATCCACCCAACTAATATTTTTCTTCCGTGTTTATCTTCAGTAGTTTGAGGAGCATAAAAATCAAATCCTCTATCTAATTCATTAAAATTACCATGATTGAATTCTCCATTAGAAAAATCAATTTTATCTCCTATTAAATATCCTGATTGGAATATATTTTGATATTTATCTCCATCTGCTTCTAAGCCCTGTGGAGAAAATATAAGTATTCCTTTATTATCAAAACGTAAATAATCTGGGCATTCCCACATAAATCCATTACCAAAGAAATCTGTTTTTATTTCTCCTTTAAACTTCCAATCTAATAAATTATTTGATTCATAATATACTATAGTTCCTAAATTTTCTTTTCTTTCAGCTCCAATTAAACAATAATATTTATTATTATCTTTAAACACCTTAGGATCCCTAAAATTATCTGTATATCCATTTGGTAAATCCTTTATAACAGCTTCACTATTCTTTGTTATTTCGCCATTACTATCCATTATAGCTAAACATTGATATGGATGTCTTATCCATTCTTCATTTCTTGTATTTCCTGTATAAAATAAATGAAGTTTATTATTTTCAACTATACCACTTCCTGAAAATGCTCCATGACTTTCAAAGTATTCAGTAGGAATTATTCCAACTCCACAATCTTTCCAATTAACTAAATCTTTTGAAGAAACATGATACCAATGCTTTATTCCATGAACAGGCCCTAATGGAAACCATTGATAAAACAAATGATATTCACCATTATAATAAGAAAATCCATTAGGATCATTTAACAGTCCTGTAGTAGGTTGAATATGAAATTTTTGTCTATATGAACAACTATCTACTATTTCTTTTAATTTTGTTATTTCTTCATTTGATGCATCTAAAATTGTTCTATATCTTTCTTCTCTTGTCCACTCTTTCATTATTATTTCTCCTCGTTTAATATCTTATAATTATTTATTAATTACAAAATAGAAGGCATTAGTATAGTACTAATTCCTCCTATTTCATAAAACACTCCTATGCAGCTATTTGCTCATCATTTGCCACTTGTTTTTTATTCATAAACTTTGCTATAACAATTGTTGATACAACAGCTACAACCATTGAAAGTATCATTGCAATTATATAGTTTACTATAGATGTAGGTCTAATTGATATAATTCCTGGTAATCCAGCTGCTCCTGGAGATATTGCAAGAACTTTTGTCAGCATTACATAAGCAGATCCAACTGCTGATCCTATCATTGCTCCAAAGAATGGATAACGTAACTTTAAGTTAACACCAAATATTGCTGGTTCAGTTATTCCAAGTAAAGCAGATATACCTGATGCTGATGCTATTCCTTTCATCTTGTTATCTTTTCTTAAAATAAGAAGTACTGATAATGCTGCAGCACCTTGAGCTACATTTGACATTGCTGCAACTGGGAATATAAATGATCCACCTGTAGTTGCTATATCTGCTAATAATTGAGTTTCTATAGCCACAAAACTATGATGCATACCTGTTATAACTATTGGAGCATACAAGAATCCAAATATTGCTCCACCTATTGGACCTAATGTATTTATTAACCATAATAATCCTGTTGTTATACCATCCCCTAATCCTCTCATTACAGGACCTATAACAACAAATGTTAATATACCAGTGATAAACACAGTAAATAGTGGTGTTAATAAGTTATTTAATACTGAAGGTATTACTTTGTGCAACATCTTTTCTACTTTTGCTAAAACAAATGCAGCTGCTAAAACTGGAAGTACTGTTCCTTGATATCCAACCTTAGCTATATTTAATCCAAATATATTCCATACTGGTACAGTTCCATCAACAACTGCTGCACCGTAACTATATCCATTTAATAAGTCTGAATGTATCATAAGTGCACCAATACAAGCACCTAAATACGGATTTCCTCCAAAGGCTTTTGCTGCTGAGAATCCTAAGAATATTGGTAAAAATGCAAATCCTGTATTAGCAAATGTATTTATTAATTCTGCCAAATCCTTAAATTGTGGATATGCTTCTACTATAGATTGTCCCTCAATAAATAATCCTTGAGATGTTAATATATTATTTATTCCCATTAGCAATCCTGCTGCAACTAATATTGGTAATATAGGAACAAAAACATCTGCTAAAGATTTTAATAATCCTTGTAATGGATTTAATTTTTTATCAGCTTCTCTTTTTAATTCATCTTTACTTTCTTCTTTAATATTAGCTAATTTTATAAATTCTTTATAAACCTCATCAACAACAACCTGATCCTAAAATTATTTGAAATTGCCCCGATGTATTAAAGCTTCCTTTGACTTCTGCCATTGATTCGATTTCTTTAACATTGACATTCTTATCATCTTTAAGCACTAATCTTAATCGAGTTGCACAGTGTGCTGCACTAATTACATTTTCCTTACCACCTATATTCTTTAAAATCTCTTTACCTATTTCTTTGTAATTTTTACTCATTTCCATCCAACCCCCTGGCTGTTATTTTCATTTTTGAAACGTTTCATTTTCTATATTAATCATGTTAATACGTTTTCATCAATTCGTCAATATTTTTTTATAAAAAAATAGGATTTTATTTTTCAATTTCTTATTCTTTACTTAATATATATACTATGTATATTTTAAAGTATAAAACTTGAAATCTTATTTATATAAAATCCTAAATAAAATTTATTTTTTTGTAGTGTATCCTTCAATAAATTTAACTGGTAAAATTATTTCTTTTTTCACTTTATTATTTTCTATAATATTTATTAATGCTTTAACCGCTTCTTCTGCAATAAGTTCAACAGGCTGTCTAATAGTTGATATTTCTATTGTGTCTTTAGCTGATGATTTACTTCCATCAAATCCAATTACTTGAACATCTTTGGGAATCTTTATATTATATTTATTTAATTTTTTTATAAAATCTACTGCATATTCATCAGTTACAGCAAAAACACCTTGTATTTTTATATCATCTTCAAAATTACTCTCTATAAATTTATCCAGTAACTTATCAAACTCCTCAGTAGAACCTAGTAATTCACATATTTCATAATCTATATTATATTCTTTACAATAACTAATAAAACCATCTTTTCTTTTTCTTGTAGCATTATTTATTTTAGAACCTCTTCCTATATAAGCTATTTTCTTACATCCAAGTTCATCTAACTTCTTTGCTGCAATTCGTCCACCTTCAAAGTTATTACTAGATACATACGTTATATTTTTAGAAAAATATCTATCAATACTTACAAAAGGAATATTTTCAGAAACATATTCATCAATATCGCTATAAGTTATGGCTATTATTCCATCCATTTTATTTTGCTTTGCCATAGATATATACTCTATTTCAGCTTTATTATCCTCATTTGAGTTACAAAGAATCATTTTCATTCCAACTTTTCTTAAGCATTTTTCTATATTATACGCCAATTCACTAAAAAAAGGATTCCATATTGTAGGTAAGATTACAGCTATAGTATTAGTTCTATTCATTTTAAACCCTCTAGCATAAATATTAGGTTCATAATTTAACTTCTTTATTGCCTCTTCTACCTTAATCCTTGTAGATGGTTTAACCTGTATATTATTTATTACATTTGAAACCGTTCCTACAGATACACCAGCTTCTTTTGCAACATCTTTAATAGTTACCATTTGTTTCTCCCCTTATATATTCATTAAATATATATTATTATCTAAATAAAATCAGATTAAAATTATCTTCATTTAATTATATACAATAACTAAATTATGAACAATGTAATAATAATTTTTTGTTTAAAAAAGCCATGTAAGCATACGCACTTACATGACTTTAAATAAAAATTATTTATTATATATTAAATTAATCATTCTGTACTAAACTTATCTATTTATTATTCTTATGTGCTTTAATATAAGGATGATTATAAAAAACATATATAAGTTGAGCACACATAGCACACCAAATTATTGGTTCGCAAATTATAACTCCCAAGTATCCTGTCTTTGGAATAATGAAAATAACAAATAATATCTTTCCAATAAACTCAATAATACTTGATACAAGGGGAAGTACTTTTTCTCCTAATCCTTGTAATGAATTTCTCAAATTTAGTAATACTCCTAATACAGTATAAAATGGTGCATTTAGTATCAAATATTTTGCTCCAATTTCAATAACTAACTCCTCATTAGATCCGGATAAAATTCTTACTAACATAGGCGCAAAAAATAGCAATACAATAGAAATTATACATCCCCATACAATTGATATTAAGTTACAATACCAAAGCGATTTTCTAATTCTATATCCTTGATCTGCTCCTTTATTTTGAGAAACAAAAGTTGAAAGTGATAATGACATTGTTATAGTTGGTAATGCACAAAAACTATTTAACTTTCTTGCTGCAGTATGCCCTGCAATTGTAAGATATCCTAAACCGTTTATAGCTGTTTGTAATATAACTGTTCCTGTTGATACAATAAACATCATAAGTCCCATAGAAAGACCTTGTCCTATTAATTCTTTATACAGCTTCTTTCCTACATTAAAACTACTTCTTCTTGGAATAAGAATTTTGCTCTTAAAATAAATATATACTACGCATAATATAACAGAAATTCCTTGTGCTATAATTGTTGCAACAGCAGCACCTTTAATTCCCATATTAAATTGTGTAATAAATACTATATCTAAAATAATATTTAATATAGATGATATTATAAGAAATACTAACGGCATAAAACTATTTCCTATAGCTCTTAATAATCCTGCACATAAGTTATAAGCAAACATAACTCCTACAAATAAAGTTATTGTTGAAATATAGGAATATGCTTCATCTATTATATTAGATGGTGTATTTAATAATTTTAATAATGGCATTAACAATACAACCGATATAATCATAATTATTACTGTTACAAAAATACCAATAACTATTGATCCCGAAACTGATTTCTTTAATAATTTCTCGTCATTTGAACCATAACTTCTTGCTGCAACAATACTAAGTCCATTTCCTATCCCTAAAGCAAATCCTACTAATAATTCATATATAGATGAACAAGCTCCTATTGCTGCTAAAGATGTATCACCTAAAAAATTTCCTACAATCATTATATCTACAGTATTATATAACTGTTGGAATAAGTTCGATATAAACAATGGAATTGCAAAAATAATTAATGATTTAAATATATTTCCCTTTAATAAGTCTACCTTCATATTTAACATTTTATATACCCTCCAAATTCAATCCACAAATTAACTTTATACCCTAAACTTAACTAAAGGTCAATATATAAATAAAAAAGATATTCTTATATAATATTTAATCATGTAAGAACATCTTTAAATTATAATATTTTAATATAATATATACCTATAACCTCTAAACTTATAGTTACTTATACTTTAAACAGGTCTACAAATAATTGCATAACCTCCTCTACCTGTAAATGGGCGTAATACTTCATATTCTTTTTGCTCAATAGTAACCATTATATTTCCATCTTCATTATCATCAAGAAATTCATATTCTAGTTTTTCTTCAACACAATATTTTACTATGGCTGCTTTAGTTATTTTGTTAGTTGGATATTTAAGATTTCCATCATAAGGTATATCTATATTAAGCTTGACCATCTTCTTTAAAAATTTTCCTATCATAATATTCTCTCCCTATTAAAACTCTGTTATCCTCAATGTATATACTGCCTCTCCCGCCACTGAATAATAATATCCAATTTCAGCTTTATATAATATTCCATTTATTCTTATAACAGCTGGAATATCTCTTTCTATATATTCAAGAGAATCTCCATTAGACATACAATTTTCTTCTAACACTCTAAAAAACTCTTCCTTAGTCTTAGGTTTTGACTTTAAATCTACTATTAAAGTTTTATGCTTAACAGCTCTTCCTCCATTTAACTCTTTTGCCACTTTGCTTAAATGCATATAATCAACTGCCCACAACACAATAATTACAATCACATTAACTAATATAATATATCTAATGTAACCTTCTATAAACATTCCCAAAACAGGTATAACAATCATAATCATGGATACCCAATAATATATTCCTATACCTAAACTACCCGAACTACCTTTGCTGGGTAAATTTCTAATCCATTGAAATATTATTCCTATAACTACATATCCTATTAGAATTGGTACAAAATAATTAAATAGCTTCATAGTATTTTCAAAATCATTAGTAAATCTTAATGTTAAAATTGAACTTATAAGCAAAAGAAACCCTACATTAGTACCCTTTATTATATTTTCTCTCATTATTCTATTCCTCCCTTAATACGTTCCCTTACTTCCTTTAAATACTTTCTTGAAATATAAGTTATTTCTAAATTATTTAATTTAACTTCCATCAGTCCATTAAACATGGGATTATACGACATTACCATTTCTAAATTTAATATTGTAGATTTTGAAATCCTTATAAACTTAGATGGTAATATTTTTTCCAACTCATACAATCTATTTTTATATTCGTAAATCTCGTTTCTTGTATGAACTAATAATTTATCCCTACTGGTTTCTATATAATAAATATCATCACTTTTAATTTTAAAAATCTCTTCCTTCTTATAACATGATAATTTAATAGATGCATATTTTTCATTTTCTATATAATCAATAAGAATATCTATTGATTTATTTTTTTCATGGATATATAAATCTATAAATTCATCTTTTTCTATTCCTATTTCATGAACTGATACTTTCATAAAATTCCCCCTAAAAACTTTTAATAAAGGTTGCACGTGCTTTTATCTTTAATTAAATTAAGTAAATTCACTTAATTGTGTTCTTTAATATAATAATACTCTAGAGCTAAGTACTTTTCCACAGATTACCTCTAACCGGTCGTTAATTAAAGCTAAGTGGCATTTATTATTACTATTAAAACTTTTAATTGAATAATATTAAGGCTATATAAATAACTTGTTAATGTTGTTATTTATATAGCCTTACTTTAACCACTTTACAATTTACTCTCTATATCAATATTAATAGTTAATATTTCTAGTTTATTTAAATTAACAATTTTCTTTATTAAAATAATCTAGATTTCTCTAATTGATTTAAGTTTTTTAGTGCTTCTATTAAATTAAAATACTCTTTATTTCTATTCTAACTTATTACATATTCTAATTATATTATTTAATTATATAGTTGCTTTCTTCTATAACTTTAATATTATGGTGTTCTAAAAAATAGTTAATTATAAGTTCACTAATATCAGTATTTATTTCTTTAACCACTTCAGCACCTTCATATGCTGGATAAATAGAAGTATTAGTTGCACGATAATTGTTCATAACAACAGTATAATACTTATCAAACTCAATATTTTTTCCATCCTTTGTCATAGAAATAACTCTATCTCCAAAATCTCTTGATAAATCAATTTTATAATTAAAACCAGCAAAAGTATCGTAATTATAGTTTTGAACCTTAGGAACTAAGAATCCATCACTAATCTTAACTTCTCCGTTCTTTACTACAAAATAAGTAGCAGCCTTTTCAATAGCTTCTTTTATCTTATCTCCCCTAACCTTTAATACCATTAATGTATTTGGATATGGATAATTAATTAACACATCTCTTATTGATACATTTTTCTTAAAGCCAATAGCACTATCAAATAGAGATAAGACTGAAAAATCCGCACCTGAAGCTTCAAGTTGAACTTGATGTAAAAAATTAATAAATGGATGCCCTTTTAATCTGGCCTCAAAAATATCATCCATAAGTATATCCTTATCAAATTCACCAATTTCTCTATCTAAATAATCTTTTAAGTTAGCTTCAACATTATTAAATATTTCTTCCATATATTTATTAATTTGGTTATTTAACTTAGAAACATCAACTAATTCATAACTTAAGTCTTTAGTTTCAGTATCTAATACAACCTTAGTAAATTTTTGTCCATTATGAAGTGGTTGTGCACAAAGTATACCATTCATCATAGTAATAAAAGCTCTATGCTGATGCCCACTTAAAACCATATCAATAGAGTTAAACTTTTCTAACAATTCACTAGCTTGATTTTCTTTTGTAAGTTTCTCTGTTGGTGTATTGCTTCCATCTAGACTTTTTTCAAAGCCACCATGATAGCACACTATAATATAATCTGATTTTTCTTTTAATTCTTTTTCATATTTACCGTACATAGTAACTGGATCTAAAAAATTTAAATTAGTAATATTTTTTTCATGCTCCCAATTAGGTATAAATCCTGTTGTAAGTCCAATACATGCAATTTTGAAACCATCAAAATCAAATATTTTATATGGTTCACTTTTTAATTCTAAACCTTCAATATTAGCATTTATTATTTTATCTTCTACTAATTTGTACGAAGTATTTAAATATTCTTTACCATAATTGAATTCATGATTCCCTAATATATAAGCATCATATCCAATAAACTCTAAACCTTCTAAAATAGGATTTTTCTTTAATTTTTGTTTGGATAAATAATGTGCCAATGCTGATCCTTGTATTAAATCACCACAATCAATCTTTAAAGAAGCATCATATTTTTTTTCATCATCTAATATATAGCTTCCTATTTTAAGAATTCCAAGTGGTTGTTCTTTTACATAATTAGTTGGATAGACATATCCATGTAAATCACTTGTTTGATATATAGCTATTTTCATTTGTATTCTCCCTTCAATTAATAAAGTAAAAGTTATTATCTAAAATTTATAATGAAATTTTACTCTACTTTGCTTTTCTCATTAGTTTAAATATACTATATTGTTTGTCCCTTACTTGGTAATAATCTATCTCCATTTTTATTATATAGTTTTTCTGGACGATAAGAGTGTATTGGAACTAATAGTTTAGGACTAATTAAATCTATTATCTTAATTAAATCATAAGGACGCGCATGACCACTACATGGTAGTATCATAAACTCTATATCATACTCCTCAAACCTCTTTACAAATGGTGCAAATGCTGGATCGAAATCACCTAATGGTTGAGCATCACAATGAATATAAATTCCACCTGATTTTAATTTATCTATATGTTTTAAAGCAAGTGTATCTAATTGCCAGAAATACTTACTTTCATCCTCTAATAATTCTTCAAACTCAACTTTAAAACTTTCATCTAACCCATATTCTTTATCATCTAATTGATAATAATAACTTTGAATTCCAGTTGCTTCTTTTACTACATATGAGTAATATGCATCTAATACAACTTTTCTTGGATTAGTTTTTATTATATTTAAAATTCTTTCTACATTTGAAATATAATAATTAAATGTTATTTGCTTATTATCATTATTTTTTACCATTTCATTAATTTTTTCTATAAGCTCTGGTTCATTATTTGCTTCTGTTTCCCTTATAGGATCTCCAAACTCTTGGAAAGAAACACTGACCCCTTCAATTAATAAAACATCACAATTTTCACTTTCTTTGCAAAAATTCAATGTATCATTTTCTCTATAACCATGAAGTCTTATATCTCCTGTATAAGCCATTTTTAAATCTGGAGTTTCAATAACCAAACCACAAGCACCATAAGCATCATGATCAACTGGCATTACTTTTACCTTTATTTTTCCAACTTGTACAGTTTCATTTTCTTTAACACCAATTACTTCTCTAGTGTTATTTTCTTGCTTTTCATAAAAAGGGAAAATAAAATCATTATTAATATTTAAAGTATTTAATAAAGATTTTGTTCCCTCTAAAGTATATAAAGGTATTTCAGGATTTAAATAATTGATAATTTTAGAATGGTCTAAATGAATATGTGATAAGAATACCGCTGTGTTTTTGAAATCATCTTTTTTTGATTCATATCCTTTTAAATCAATTTTAGGGTCAAAGATATTATTTAAGAATGGAACTAAGCTTTCATCTAATAATCCTTGTAAATCTGTAGGTTGCACCTTAGCAGACGGATTGTATTCGCTTCCAAAATCAAAGAAAATATGGCTATCTTCATACTTAACTTCAATAATTGTTCCACCAATTGTTAGAACTCCACTATGAAATGTAATTTTTGTTTTCTTGTCATTTAACATATTGCAAACAACTCCTTTTTTTATGATTTATCATTTGTTCTATTATAGTTATATAATAACTTATTTTTATTTAATTACAATATTTATATCTTACAATAAAAAGGTAGTTACTATATAAAAACTATCTTAATATTACATATATTATTATATGACTTTAATACTATACCTTTATTAACAATGATTATTTCAAATAAAATTATATAATACACCTTAACTTTTATTTACCACTTTAAACTCATAAGTCTTATTACATTCTCAGCAGTCTTTTCCATATTTTCTTGACCTTTTTCTAAAGCCTCTTCAATTGATGTAACATCTTTTATAATTCCAAATATAGAATCTATTCCCTTTTCATATAAAATATCTATATCCTCTCCAACCCTTCCAGCAAATGCTATAACAGGCTTATCATATTTTTTAGCAACAGTGGCAACACCTAAAGGTGTTTTACCATATTGCGTTTGAAAATCAATACTTCCTTCACCTGTCCAAACCATATCTGCTTCTTTAATCTCATTCTCTAAACCAGTATATTCAATTACCATTTCAATTCCTTTTTTTAAAGTTCCATTAAAAAAAGCCATAAGTCCAGCACCTAATCCACCTGCAGCGCCTGCTCCAACTACATCTAAAACATCTTTACCTATTTGTTCTTTAATTACATTTGCATAATGTTTTAAATTATTATCTAATAAGTTAACCATTTCCTTTGTTGCCCCCTTTTGAGGACCAAATACATTTGATGCTCCTTTTTCTCCACAAAGTGTATTATTAACATCACATGCTACTTCCACCGAAATATCTCTTAATCGCTGATCAAAATCAGTTAGGTCTATAGTATGTAGTTTTCCTAACTCTCCCCCTCCAAAGCTTAATTCTTTACCATCTTTATCTAATAATCTTCCACCAAGAGCTTGAATAACTCCTGCTCCACCATCATTAGTTGCACTTCCTCCAATACCTATTAATAATTTCTTTACTCCCTTATCTAAACAAGCCTTAATAAGTTGCCCTGTACCATAAGTAGTAGTTATTAATGGATTTCTTTTATCTAATGGAACTAAGTGTATTCCACTAGCACTAGCCATTTCTAATATTCCTATTTTTCCACCACCTAAAATACCATACTGTGCTTTAACTTTATTTCCTAATGGCCCAATTACTTCTAAAGAATAGATATTTCCATTTGTAGCATCTACTAATGATTGCATAGTACCTTCTCCCCCATCTGCCATAGGAACATGTACACATTTAATATTTGAATTTACTTTTTTTATTCCTCTTTCCATTGCCATGCAAGCTTCTTTAGCACTCATACTTTCTTTAAAAGAGTCTGGTGCTAATACAATAACAAAACCTTTTTTCATTTTACATTCTCCATAAACTCTTAATAACTATTAAATTTATATTTAAAACTATTATCTTAAAAATATCTCTATATTGTTTAATATTAATAAACCTTGCCATCTCCTTAAATGACAAGGTTTATTTTTATTTATATATCATATTATAGTATCTCTCAATATTTCTCTCTAACTCGAGCAAATCAATATTTCTTCCTATTCTTAAAGTTTCTCTTCCTTCAATAAATAGTAAAAATATTGGTAGTGAAAAAACTCCATATTTCACTGCTATCTGTAAATCTTCTTCACCATTTATTTCTCCACTTTTAATTTCCGGATGTTTTCTCAATATATTTTCTACTTTAAATTTAATTACTTCACAAGCTCCACAATCCATGCCAGTAAAATATACTACTGCCATACTATTATTATTTATTAATTCAATTATCTCATCTTCATTATGTAACTTATTCATATATATTCACTCCTAAGTTATTACTTTAATATTTAAAAATCACTTAATTCTCTCTTTTGAATTTTTAAATAAAACTACTACATGATATTTTTATTTTATATTTTGTTTTAATTATATCATTATTATCCCTATATAGGTACTAGTCATAATTTTTTAAGACTGTTTTATTAAATGATGTTGATTTTAAAGCGAAAAGCAAATAAAAAGAGCAACAGTGTTGCTCTTTTTA
>NZ_KB291660.1 GCF_000320405.1 Clostridium celatum DSM 1785
TTGTTTTTTACACAAATCTATCTACTCTCCCTGACAATACTATTTTTAATCCATTTTTATTATCTAATTCTTTAAAAAGCTTATGAGCATCTTTATAAATATACTTACTCTTTGCTTTATGATTAATAAATTCTCCTCTATCAATTCTTTCTTCAACTAATCCTAAAATATTAATCTTCTCATTATGGATATCAATAGATATTATTTCATTTTCTAATACATATATTTTTTCTTTTTTCAATTTATAAATTATCTCTTCTAATGCTTCACATCTCATTTCATTATTACCTGGTATATAAAAAACCGCTGTATATTTGTTTAAATCTCCTAAAAATCTAACTATTTTATCTATATTCTTCATATTAGAATCTATTATATCACCTGTGGCTACTACAAAATCTGGATTATTTGATAAAATACTTTTATATAACCTTTTGTTATTTTTACCAAACTCTTTGCTATGTAAATCAGAAATTTGTACCATTCTTATACTATTTTTTATATTGCAATTTATTTTTATTTTACTAGTATCTATACAATTATTTTCAAAATAAAAAAATCCATATGCTAATGCAGCTATTGAAATTACTCCTATCATAAATATACTCCTATATATATTCTTTAAATAATTTTATCTCATTAATTATAACCTTGCAATTAAAAAGAGAGTTATCTTAAATGATATATTCTTCATTTAAGAATAACTCTCTTAATATCTTATATTATTGTTCAGCTAATTTCTTTAAATCAGCATATTTTTGTCTAGCATGTTCTTCAGCCATTTGGAATAACTCTTCCGCTTGTTCTGGGAATTGTTTAGCTATTGCTGAATATCTTACTTGATCCATTATGAAGTCTCTGAAGCTTCCTTGTGGTTCTTTAGAGTCTAAGCTTAATGGGTTCTTTCCTTGCTCTTTTAATTCTGGATTGAATCTATATAGATGCCAGTATCCAGCCTTAACTGCTTCATCCATGTTTCTTATAGAGAATCCCATTCCCTTCTTTAATCCATGGCTGATACAAGTTGCATATGCAATAATGATTGATGGTCCATTGTGAGCTTCTGCTTCAAGCATAGCCTTAACAACTTGATTCTTATCTGCTCCTATAGCAACTTGTGCTACATAAACATTTCCATAAGACATCATCATTCTTCCTAAATCTTTTTTCTTAGTCTTCTTACCAGAAGCTGCAAGTTTTGCCATAGCTGCTACTGGAGTTGATTTAGAAGATTGTCCCCCTGTATTTGAGTAAATTTCTGTATCAAATACTAATACATTTACGTCTTGTCCAGATGCTAATACATGATCAAGTCCACCGTATCCGATATCGTAAGCCCAACCGTCTCCTCCAAGGATCCATTGAGATCTCTTAACTAAGTAATCAGCTCTTTCTTTAATTTCTTCAATTAAAGCTTTTGCTTCTTCATTTGTAATATTATTATTTTCTAATATAGCTTCAACTTCTCTTGAATAAACCTTAGACATTTCTCCATTATTCATATTTCCTAACCAGTTAGTAAATACTGTTTTATATTCTTCTGCTATATCCATAGAAATTAATTGTTCCATATTTGAAGCTATTTTCTTTCTCATTTGTTCTGCTGCTAAGAACATACCATATCCAAATTCAGCATTATCTTCAAATAATGAATTTGCCCAAGCTGGACCTTTACCTTCATGGTTCTTAGTATATGGTGTTGATGGCGCTGAACCTCCCCATATAGATGAACATCCTGTTGCATTAGCAATCATCATTCTATCACCAAATAATTGAGTAACTAACTTAATATATGGAGTTTCACCACAACCAGCACATGCTCCTGAGAACTCTATAAGTGGTTGTTTAAATTGACTATCTTTAACTGTTTTACCTGCAGTTAAATGTTCTTTGTTTGATACTTCTTTTGATACCGCAAAGTCCCAATTTGCAACTTCTTTTTCTACTTGAGTTCCAAGTGGCTTCATTTCTAACGCTTTACCTGGTGCTGGACAAATGTCAACACAGTTATTACATCCAGTACAATCTAATGTACTTACTTGAATTCTATAGTGTAATCCTGCTAAAGTTTTACCTGTAGCCTTTTTAACTTCAAATCCTTCTGGTGCCTTAGCTAATTCCTCATCATTTACTAGAACTGGTCTAATACAAGCATGTGGGCATACAAAAGCACATTGGTTACATTGAATACATTTTGACATATTCCATTCTGGAACATCTGTTGCAACACCTCTTTTTTCATATGCTGCAGTTCCTGCTGGGAATGTACCATCTTCCATTCCATTGAATGCACTTACAGGTAATTTGTCCCCTTCTAAAGCATTCATTGGTTGCATTATATTCTTAACAAAATCTGTAACTTCTTTAGTTTCTACTTTTGGTGCATCAACAGCAGTTTTCCATGATTCAGGTACATTAACTTTAACTAATGAATTCATACCAGCCTCAACAGCTTCGTAATTCATGTTAACAACCTTATCACCTTTCTTGCCATATGCCTTCTTAATAGAAGCTTTTAAGTATTCTTTAGCCTCTTCCTCTGGGATAATTTCTGCCAATTTAAAGAATGCAGATTGCATTATCATATTAATTCTTCTACCTAATCCAATTTCAGATGCTAACTTAGTTGCATTAACAGTATAGAAGTTTACTTCATTTTCAGCTATGTATTTTTTCATTCTAGCTGGTAATTTTCTATCTAATTCTTCTTCGTTCCAAATAGTATTTAATACGAAGTTTCCACCTTTTTTAAGTCCTTTTAATAAATCATATTGATTTACATAAGCTTGTACATGGCATCCTATATAATCAGCTTCATCAATAAGGTAAGTTGATCTTATTGGTGTATCTCCAAATCTTAAGTGAGACATAGTAGCTCCACCTGATTTCTTTGAGTCATATGCAAAATAAGCTTGTACGTATTTAGCCGTATTTTCACCGATAATCTTTATAGCTTGCTTATTAGCACCAACAGTACCATCTGAACCTAATCCCCAGAACTTACATCTAACTGTTCCTGGTGTAGAAATTCTTAATTCATCTTCTACTGGAATTGAAGTGAAAGTAACATCATCTTCGATACCAACTGTAAAGAAGTTTTTAGAATCTTCTTTCTTTAAGTTATCAAATACAGCTTTAATATCTGATGGAGTAACGTCTTTTGATGCTAATCCATAACGTCCACCAACTATCTTAGGTGCATTTTCTTTTCCATAGAATGCTGAACATACATCTAAGTATAATGGTTCACCATTTGATCCTGGTTCCTTAGTTCTATCAATTACACAAATCTTTTCTACTGTTTGTGGTATAACCTTTAATAAATGCTCTACTGAGAATGGTCTGAATAAGTGTACTTTAACTAATCCGTACTTTTCTCCTCTCGCATTTAATTCATCAATTGTTTCTTCAATTGCTTCTGTAACAGAACCCATAGCAACAATTATTTCTTTAGCATCTTCTGCTCCGTAATAATTGAATAATCCATAGTTTCTTCCTGTTCTCTTACTCATTTCTCCCATGTACTCTTCAACTATTGGGATTATGTTATTGTAGAACTTATTTGAAGCTTCTCTAGTTTGGAAGTATATATCTGAATTTTGAGCAGTACCTCTTGTAACTGGATTGTTTGGAGTTAATGCTCTATTTCTAAATTCTTTTAATGCTTCTCTATCAATCATTTCTGCATAATCTTCATAATCTAAAACTTCTACTTTTTGAATTTCATGTGATGTTCTAAATCCATCAAAGAAGTTTATAAAAGGTAATCTTCCTTTAATAGCAGAAAGGTGAGATACTGGTGCTAAATCTGCTACTTCTTGAACTGAACCAGCAGCAAGCATTACACATCCTGTCATTCTTGCAGACATTACATCTTGGTGATCTCCAAATATTGATAATGCTTGAGAAGCTAAAGCTCTAGCACTTACATGGAATACACCTGGTAATAATTCTCCTGCTACCTTATACATGTTTGGTAACATAAGTAATAACCCTTGTGATGCTGTAAATGTAGTAGTTAATGCTCCAGCTTGAAGTGAACCGTGGAATGTACCAGCAGCCCCTGCTTCTGATTGCATTTCTACAACACTAACAGTTTGTCCAAAAATATTTTTTCTTCCTTGTGCTGACCATTCATCAACAACTTCTGCCATTGTAGTAGATGGAGTAATTGGATAAATTGCAGCTACATCTGTAAACGCATATGCTACGTGAGCTGCAGCAGTATTACCATCTATAGTCATCATTTTCTTTGCCATGATAATTTACCTTCTTTCCTCATAAGTTTTAAATAATAATAATTATCTTATAGTAACTATTATAATACTTACTTTTATTTTTTCTAGTATTTTTCTTTATATTTTTTAATACTATATATTAATTAATATCTTAAATATTTACAATGTCAACTAACGCTTTAAATTTTACCCTCTATATATCATATATACAAGTAGGCACTTTTTTTATATATAGTATCTTTTTTGATACTATGGTATCTTTTTTGATACTATGGTATTATAATAATAAAATACTAAATAATAACTTAAACTACATAAGATAATATAAGGAGATATCCCTTTATGAAAACAGAACTTTTACTTAATAAAGAATGTGTGCTAGATGATTCCCTATCATTTCATAGCCAATGTCATATAAAACATCGTTGTGCTAAATATGAAACATGCCCAATGATTATTTTTCAAAAAATAATCTCTGGAAAATGGAAAATACTAATATTATGGTATTTAAGTAGTGGTCCTTTAAGATTTAGTGATTTAAAAAGAAAATTACCTAATACTACTCAAAAAATGTTAACTAATCAACTTCGTAGTTTAGAAGAGGATAAATTAATTTATAGAAAAATCTATGCTGAAGTTCCACCTCATGTTGAATATGGATTAACTGATATAGGAAAAAAAATAGTTCCTCTTTTAGAAGCTATGTATAAATACGGAATAGAATATTCTTATCATAATTAGTAAAACCTAAAACAAGCTAAAAAATCCTTAGTTTGTTTTTATTTTAACTTGTTTATTGACAATAGTTATTAATAAATTATAATTATTTATATAAAGTATTTTAAATATTTTTCTTGAAGGAGATTTTTTTAATATGGTGAACTCATTTAAAATAACTGATGATTTATTTTGGGTTGGTGCCCTTGACCCTAACTTAAGAATTTTTGATATCATTATGGAAACAAAGTTTGGTACATCTTATAATTCTTATATTTTAAAAGGTACTGAAGGTATTGCATTATTTGAAACAGTAAAAGAAAAATTCTTTGATGAACATTTAGATAAAGTACGTAATGTAGTAAATCCAGAAGATATTACTTACGTAGTAGTTAATCATACTGAACCAGACCATGCTGGATCAGTAGCTAAAATTCTTGATTATGCACCTAATGCAACAGTTGTAGGTAGTACTCTTGCAATTAAATATCTTAGCAATATAATTAACAGACCATTCAAAAGCAAGGCTGTTAAAGATGGTGAAACTTTATCATTAGGTAATAAAACTCTTAAATTTATAAGTGTTCCTCAATTACACTGGCCTGATACAATGTATACTTATGTAATTGAAGACGAAACACTTGTTACTTGTGATTCTTTTGGAGCTCATTATAGTGATCCATGCATATTAAAGAGTTCTTTACCAGAATCAAAAGAAGATGATTATGTAGAAGCATATAATTACTACTTTAGAATGATAATGGGACCATTCAAACCATTTGTATTAAAAGCTTTAGATAAAATTAAGGACTTAAACTTAAGCTATATTTGTCCTGGTCACGGTCTTGTTTTAGATAAATCAAATATAGATAAATATATGGATTTATATAGAGATTGGTGTGTTGAAGTTAAAGAGAAAAACCTAGCATAGTTATTCCGTACGTAACTGCTTATGGTTATACAGAAATTATAGCTAATGATATCAAGAGAGGAATTGAAGCTGCTAACGATAATGTAGATGTACTTATGTATAACTTAGTTGACGCTGACTTAAGTAAGGTCGCTGCTGATATTAATGAATGTAGCGGATTATTAGTTGGTTCTCCTACTTTACTATGTGATGCTCTACCTCAAATCTATACTTTACTTGCTTCTGTAAACCCAGTTATTCATAAAGGTTTACCAGCAAGCTGTTTTGGTTCTTACGGTTGGAGTGGTGAAGCTTTAAAGAATATAAACGAGAGATTTAAACAACTTAAATTAAATGTTGTTTCTGAACCTTTAGGAATAGTATTTAAACCTAGTGAAGATGAATCTGAAAAAGCATTTAACTTTGGTTATGATTTTGCTAAAAAAGTTTTAAATTAATATATATTATTATATATTAAAATGAGCTGTTAAAATTAACAGCTCATTTTATATTTTAATTAATTTCTATTTTTTATTATAAACTTAATTAAATCCATTATTAATGCTGAAAGTAATGCCAAACCTAAACATATTCCAAATTGCAATAATCCAAATGTATTAGGTATTGCAAATATTCCCCTTACTCCTGGTATAAGAACAACACAATATAACAATAAACATATTCCTATTGCTCCTATAACATACTTATTTTTAAATAACCCTAATTTTAAAATAGGTATATAATCTGATCTTGCTGGTAATGTTTGAAATATTCTAGCTAAAGTCACTGTTGAAAATGCCATAGATGTACCTAATTCAGGAGATATTAAATCCCCTATATATTGTGATGATATTACCACAACTCCTATAATAATACCTCTAACTAAGACTGCTTGCCATGTACCACCTGCAAGTATACCTTCATTTACATCCCTAGGCTTTTCTTTCATTATATTAGGTTCTGCCATTTCTAAACCTAGAGCAATAGCAGGAAGTGAATCATTAATAAGATTTATAAATAATAATTGTAATGCAGTAAATGGATTAGGCCAATTTACAAACACAGCAAAAATTATTGCTATAATGGCTCCTAAATTTCCTGCAAAAAGATATGTTATTGATTTTTTTATATTACTATATACAGTTCTTCCAACTTCAATGGCAGCAACTATTGTTGCAAAGTTATCATCAGTTAATATCATAGCTGAAGCATCTTTAGCTACATCAGTTCCACTTCCCATACCTATTCCTATATTAGCCTGTTTAAGTGCTGGCGCATCATTTACTCCATCACCAGTCATAGCTGTAATACAACCTTTCTTTTGCCAAGCCTTTACTATTCTTATTTTATTTTCTGGAGATACTCTTGCATAAACACTTATATGTTCTAATTCTTTATCTAATTCTAGTTCACTTAAATCATCTAATTCTTTACCAGTTAATGCTTTATCACCATCTTTCATTATACCTATGTCTTTAGCGATTGCTGCTGCTGTAGTTTTATGATCTCCAGTAATCATTATTGTTTTTATTCCAGCACCAATAGCTTCTTTTACTGCATCATAAACTTGTTCTCTTGGAGGATCTATCATTGCCATAACACCTACTAATGTCATATCTACTTCATCTTCAAGACAAGGAACAAAATTTTCATCTGGAACATCTTTTATAGCAAAAGCTAAGACCCTTAATGCCTTATTTGAAAATTCTTCATTTTTTTCTCTATATTTATTCTTAATTTCTTCTGTAATATTAATCTCTTCTCCATCATTTAAAGCCTTTGATGAACGTGCAAAAACAACATCTGGTGCTCCTTTAGTAAACATAATTGCATTGCCATTTATAGCATTTACTGTAGACATAAGCTTTCTATCTGAATCAAATGGAATTTCATTTAATCTATCATATTTTTCACGTATTTCTTTATAATCAATTCCTCTTTTAGTTGCAAATCTAAGTAATGCTACTTCTGTTGGATCACCAATCTCCTTACCTGTATTTGTTATTTCTGAATCATTACATAAGGTTGAACCTAAATTTATGGCTTCTACTTGTTCCTTGGTATCACCATCAACCCTATTTTCTATTACCTCATATTTATTAACTCCATACATATAAAAATCAACAACTGTCATTTTATTTTGAGTTAATGTTCCTGTTTTATCGGTACAAATTACACTTGTAGAACCCAACGTTTCAACAGCAGGCAACTTTCTAATAATTGCTTGTCTTTTAGCCATATCTTTAGTTCCAACTGCAAGTACTATTGTAACTATTGATGATAATGCCTCTGGTATAGCTGCAACTGCAACTGCTATAGCAAACATAAAAGAATCAAATATTAGAGATTTAAAATTATTTCCTGCAAAATATCCTCTAACTACCTGTATTCCAAAAATAACTGCTGCGAGAATCATTATAATTATTCCTAATTTTTTGCCAAAGTCGTCTAATTTTTGTTGAAGAGGTGTTTGTTTACTTCCTGCACTTTCTAAAAGCGTAGCTACTTTTCCTACTTCAGTATTCATTCCTGTAGCTGTAACTACCAATGTGCCTCTACCATAAACTACAGTTGCACCGCTAAAGACCATATTTCTTTGATCTCCAATAGCAACTTCTTCTTCAATTCTATCTGTATGCTTAAGAACAGCTTCAGCTTCTCCTGTAAGCATTCCCTCTACTACCTTTAAGGTTTGTGCTTCTATAAGTCTTCCATCTGCTGGTATATAATCTCCCGCTTCTAAAAATACTATATCACCAACAACTAATTCTTTAACGGGTATTGTTGATTTTTTACCATTTCTAATTACCTTTGCATTAGGTGATGATAATTTTTTTAAGCTATCTAAAGAACTTTCCGCCTTTCTCGTTTGAGTAACACCTAAAACTGCATTTAGAATTACTACAACAAATATAATTAATGATTCAACGAATTCACCTAAAAACATTTGTACTATAGCTGCAATAAGTAAAATTATTACTAATGGATCTTTAAAGTTCTTCTAAAAACATCTTCCATATAGGTGTTTTTTCACCTTCTTTAAGTTCATTATAACCATATTTATTTAATCTATTTTTAGCTTCCTCCTCCGAAATTCCATTAATACTACTATCTACTTCTTTTAATACATCAGTATACTCCTTCTTATAAAGCATATAATTACCCCTTTACTCTTTAGTTTAACTCTTCTTAGATATAGTATTTCTTTTTATCCCTATTTCTATTAATTTTAAATAATTATGTTTTTATAAAAACATAGTCATATTTAGTTATAACATTGTATTTACACAACATTTAAAACTAAATATGACTAAACATTCTTATTTCAAATTTTTATATAAGCTTCAAAATAAATTCTTTAATATTATTACTTAAGACTTCCTGATCTAATTATTGAAATTAATAACCAAATTCCAAATATAGCAGATAAAAAATATCCCCCTATTCCAATTACCGATACCCCATAAATTCTCGGTTCTGGATTTGAATTTATAATGATAGATGATGCAATTAACATACCTCCTACAACTAAAGAAAAGGCTAATCTATTAACCATCTTATTTAAACTATTCATATATTTATTAGTTTCATCAACTTTAACATTTAAGCTAAGTCTTCCACTTGCTAAAGTATCCGTTAATTCCATTATCTTAGCTGGCATTCTAATCAAATTTTTAGATATTCCATATGATTTAAATAAAATGTCATCGAAACTGAACTTTGAAAGTAAATATTGCTTATGAATATCCTTAACATATGTTATTACTAAAGTAATTATGTTAGTTTCAGGAGATAATTCTGCAACTATTCCTTCTACCATAATCATACATCTAATAAGTAATATAAATTCACTTGGTAATCTTAAATTATTATTCTTAGCAATTTCCATTACTTCTTGAAGTAATAACGATAGTTTTATATTTTTAAGTGACATAGAAACATAACTTTTAAAAATATAATTTATATCTTCATATAGCTTATTTCTATTTATTTTACCTGATTTTATTGCTATTCCTATAATAAAATCTGTAATTTTATTAATATCTTCACTTGCTAACCCATCTATTGCATTATTTAATCCATCTTTAAGTTCTTTTGATAACTCTCCAACTATTCCAAAGTCTATAAAACATATTTTTCCTTCAGAAATTAGTATATTACCTGGATGTGGATCACCATGAAAAAATCCATCTTTAAGAATTTGCTTAAAATATGATAATGCTAGCTTTTTGGCGATATCCTCTTTATCATATCCTAAAGCTTCTATTGCATATCTATCATTTATTTTAAATCCACTTATATTTTCTAAAGTTAATACTCTTTCTTTTGATAATTCCTCTACAATATATGGTGCATAAATACATGAAATATCTTTATTTAGTTCTTTAAATTTTTTTATATTATTGGCTTCTAAATTGAAATTCAATTCTCTTTCTGTTGACTTTTTTATTTCAATTAATGCCTCCTTAGGATCCATGATAGTATCCTTAAGCAACCATCTAAATTTTTCGCTTAAATCTATTAATATCTCAAAGTCTTTATACATCTTTTCTTTTATATTAGGTCTCTGAATCTTTATTACAACTCTATTACCATTTTTTAATATCCCGCTGTAAACTTGTGCTATTGAAGCTGATGCTAATGGATTTTTATCTATCTTTAAAAAAACATCCTCTAAATTTTTTGAGAATTCGTTATAAAAAACATTATTCATTTCTTCAAAACTCTCACTTGGAACATCATCTTGTAATTTTGATAATTCATTTAGATATATATCATTAATTAAATCTGGTCTTGTACTCAACACTTGCCCTATTTTAATAAAAGTTGGACCTAATTCTTCAAACGCTTTACGAAGGTTTATAGGGGATTTCTTTTCTTCTTTATTCTTTTTATCAACTATATATTCAAATCCATAGTTTGCAAAAACCTTTATTATTTCCATTACTCTATTATTAGAATTCCCCATATCTTAACCTTCCTCTTTATATAAATTATAAGTTGCTACTTTCAAAATATTAAAAATATACTTCTTCTTATATTATTATTTTAAAATTACTTCCTATTCTTTATTATTAAGTTGTTTTTCTAAACTATATACCCTTGCCTTTAATATTTCATATTCATCTCTAGTTACGTAATTATATGAATCTATTTTTATATCGCTATTTTCTTTATGAATTTTATTTGTATTTCCCAATGTATCTTTATTTGAAAGCTTCGCTGATTTTTCCTTAAAACTTCTCTTTAATTCATCTCCTAACTCTTTCCCCTCTTCTACAGTTATTTTCCCTTTCTTAACCAATTCATCTATAAGATCTACTGCCTTATCATACGTAGTTGCAACTGCCCCTACTCCAAATAACATAACTTTTTTTAATTCATCCATCATTTTTAAAACTCCTTTAACTATATTCTATTAATGATATTATTCCATTTTATTGAAATTATACTCATATTTATTGTTGCTATTCAATTCTATTACTTTTATTTATATTTAATTACTAATAAAAAGGCTAGTAAATAAAATTTTTACTAGCCTTTTTATAGTGGTTTATATTAAATTAATTCTAATAACTTCAATACTTCTATTGCAATCTTTCTTTCTTTGCCTTTATATGGATAAGAGTGTATATGAATTGCAGGATTAAAATTCAACTCTATTATTGCATAATTAGTGTTTTCATCTCTATAATCTTCAAGCATCATATCTACACCACATATTTTAGCACCAGCTGCTTTTGCAGCTAAAACTGCAATTTCTTTAAATTTTTCTGGTATATCATCAGTGTAATCTATACTATCTCCACCAGTGCTTATATTAGAGTTTTCTCTTAGGTATACAACTTCGTTAAGTAATGGTATATAATCAAAATCCTTCCCTTGCTGTTTCAAGAAAAGTTTAGCATTTTCCTCTAGATTTATTTTTTCAAGTGGTGTTACATATCCCTTACCTCTTAAAGGATCTTGATTTTTGATTTCTACTAATTCCCTTATAGACTTTTCTCCATCACCTATAACATTTGCTGGCACTCTATGAAGAATTCCAACCACTTTATCATCTATAACTAAAAATCTATATTCTTTTCCCTTAATAAATTCCTCAATTAACACCGTATTATCATGTTTAAACGCTAATTCAAAAGCTCGAATGATATCTTCTAAAGTTGCACCTTGTGGGAAAATATTTATTCCTATTCCAAAATTAGTACTTTTAGGTTTAATAACAATAGGTTTATTTACATAATTTTTTGCCATAAGCTTTGCTTCTTCTAAACTATTAAACTCATAGCCATTTGGTACCTTTACTCCCTTTTCTTCCAATACCCTCTTTGTAACAGTCTTATTTTCCATGATTAAAACTGACACATAAGTATCCTTTGAAGTTTTAGTCGCTTGTTTAACATACTCAATTTTATTATCTTTTTTTAGTGAAATAAAATTTTCACTTCTATCAACTATATTTACATTAATTCCTCTTTTAATAGCTTCCTTCATTAATATTTGAGTAGATAATTCTAAATCTTCATAGCCTTCAAGCTTAAATCTATTATTATAAGCATTTTTCTTATATTCATTAGCTAAAGTAATAAAGGATTCAATATATCCATTTTCTTCAATTAATTTAGTTACTTTATAAGCATATGTCAACTTACTATCTTTAACTTTTTTTATCATATTGCTTATAACATCTTCTTTACCTAAAGATAGTTCATTATTTATATACATAATCTCATTTAATATTTCTAATCCTAAAGATTCTCTACTTTTTAATAAACCATCACTTTTTAAGTTAACATCTTCTAATCCATTAATGGCAATTATTTGTTGATTTTCTAATGCCTCTTCTTGCCAATTTTTATAATCACTTTCCTCCTTAACTAATAAGAAAATATTAAATATTTGTAAGAATTTCAAATCATCTAATGCTATTCCACCCTTTTCAAAAGGATTAACATCTATACTTCTATATTCTAAATATTTTATCCCGTCATTAAGTAAAGATGTTGTAAAACTCTTTGTATCACTTGGCTTTAATCTAACTTGACTATAAAGTTCCTTATGACTTTCTATTATTCCATCTTCAATATAGTTAGCTATGCTTTCTAAATATGCTCCTATAGTATTATAGCTTGGAAATAGATCTATTTTATTCTTATATCCACATTTACCATTTCTATGAGATATAGCCCCTATACTACTATATCCAGCATTAGAAACCTTTTTTAGTGGACATTTGCATCCATCTATAAAACTTTCATGTACAACTGGTGCTGCTCCCAATAAATAAACAATTAACCATCTATATCTTAAATAATTTCTTGCAACTTTTAAGTAAATATTATTTTTAAACTCCTTATAACTAAGATTTTCATTGCTATTTTCATATAACCTTTTAATTATATTTTCATCAAAAGAAAAGTTATAATGAATTCCTGATATAAGTTGCTTTTTACCACCATATTTTTTAAGTAAATTTTCTCTATACTCCTCTGATGCTTTATTATCTTCACTATACTTAGCAACTGGTATTTTCTCATCTTCTGGTATTATACATGGCATTGACTGTGGCCATAAATACTCATCTCCAATCTCCATGGCAGCTATATCATAAAGTGCCCTTGTAAAATTATAGGTTTCTTCTATATTATCAAAAGCTGGTGTTATAACTTCTATTTGACTTTCTGAAAAATCAGTAGTTATATACGAATTATTTGCTTTATCTCCAAACTCCTCAGAGTGTAATGTCATAGCCAACTTCCCATCATTATCAACCCTTAAAGTCTCTCTTTCTATACCATAATTACCTTTAAGTATTTCATTTGATATAAATAAATTTTTAATCTTTTCTAACATATAAGTCTCTCCTTACCTTTATTGCATATATTAAATACGCTGCACTCCCCTTTAAAATACTTGATATTGCTATACTCCACCATATACCGTTTATTTTAAAATATTTCATTAATACTAATGCCATTGGAATTCTAAGTACTGTAAAAACTATACTTATAATAGCTGGTATTTTAGGCTTTCCTAGTCCAGTAAAAAATCCATTAGATACCATTTCTACAGTACTAAATGCTTGAGAAAATGCAACTGCTTGTAAATACCCATATGCAATTACAATAGTATCTTTTTCTCTTATAAATAGCCTTATAATTGGCGCTTTAAAAAATATAAATATAATTGACATAATTATAGAGTATGTAATCCCAATTAATAGGGCTGTATTATAACCTTTTATTATTCTATCAAATTTTTTAGCTCCAAAGTTTTGACCAGTAAAACTTGATATAGCTCCATTTAATCCTCCAATAACCATATATGTTATAGATTCAATTTGAAGACCTATCTTTTGAGCTGCTATAGCATCTGAACCAAATATAGCTATAATCTTTGCTAAAATAATATTTACAAGAGTAAATAAAATTCTTTGAAATGCCATTGGAAATCCTAATCTTATTATTTCCTTAGATTTATTTAAATCTATTCCTAACTTTTTATCATACTTTAATATTCCATTTGATTTAATTTTATATAAAATAAACATTGCTATATTTGCTATTAATGTAGCTATCGCAGCTCCTAGTACTCCAAATTTTAATATATATATAAATATTGGATCTAAAAGTATATTAATTATAATACCAGTAGCATTTATTTTCAGAGTTTCACTATTGTTTCCAAAACTTCCGAATATCCTAGAATATAAAAAATTAAAAAAAGAAAAGAATAATATTGGACCATTTAGTGCTAAATAATAATACGCATCTCTTTCTACAGTGGGATTATTAATATTTAAAAAATTTATGAAATTTTTTCCTAAAAAAATTAAAATCAATGCATACAATATAGCTATTACTAAATTAATGAATATTCCTGTATTTATATATTTTTTAACTTCAACTTTTTCTTTTTTGCCAATTTCAAGAGATACCTTAATTCCAGTTCCTATAACAACTAGTGAATTTATAGCATATCCTAATCCCACAAAAAAACTTGATGACCCTATACTTGCAACTGCATTGCTTCCTAAACCACCAACCCATAGCATGTCTATTAGATTATATGTAAATTGAAGCAATGAACTTCCCATAATTGGTAAAGCCAAAGCTGTAAGAACCGAAACAACCTTTCCTTGTGTTAAATCAACTTTTTTCATTATTCCTCCATTAATTAATTTTAAAGTAAAATCCACATAAAATAATAGGAATGTTAAAAACATTCCATATTCTAAAATAATTATTTATTGTTCGCCTTCACAAAGTTCTTTTTTAGAAATCAAATCATTTAAAAATGAAACAATTTTATTACAATTATTTATATTTTAACTATAATAATTCCATGTGCCTTTTTTTCTTGATATTACTAATCCACAATCAATAAGCACCTTCATATGATGTGATAACGTTGGCTGGGTTAAATTAAAATGTTCTAACAACTTACAGGCACATTGTTCTTCTGAAGATAATAGTTTTATTATTTTAATTCTATTAGAATCGCTAAGTGCTTTAAATACCTTTGAACTTACATCATATTCATTTTCCATTGCTTCCTCCTATATAGATAGTTATCTATATATTAATTTATTCTATATTTTTTAAATTGTCAAATTATAAATCTATATTTTACCTCACACTTATTACTCTAATATCAATTTTCCAGTAACACTTGATCCATTTTCTAACCTAAAACTCTTTTTAACTTTTTCATCTTTAAAAAATACATTTCCTTCAACTCTAAAGTTATCAAAAATTACATCACTTGCTTCTATATACATATTTCCTACATAAATTCCATCTTTTAAGATAGTATGATTACTTTTTATAATAAGTTTGGGAGAAGTTATAGTATAATTTGCATTATCATAACTAAAATTCAATCTTCTTTTTACTACCCTAACCTTATGTTTTTCGGTAGTATCGGTAATTAAAAAATCTCCTTCCATTACGAGATCATTATTAGCTGTTATATTATTTTTTATTGTTACGCTATAATTTTCTTTAAGCCCTGTTGTTAATTCATCTTCATTGGTTACTAGATATGTATCTCCCTGTACATCTGCTATTTTATTATTTTCTATATTATCTATTTCTTCTAATTCATCAATCTCTTTATTAACATCATTTTTTCTCTCAAAACATCCATAGCTTATTGTTGCATATATTAATATTAAAATTACAAAAAGCACTCTTTTCATAGCTACAACTCCTAACAATTCTATTAAAATATACAATAGTATTTATTTTAGTTTTTCTCTATTAATTTCAAATTATTCCTGAAACATCGCTTATATAAATTAAAAATCCAGTAAATATGAACTGCTTCTTTCATAATAGTAACAGTCCTATTATTTAACTGCTTACTATAACAGAAACATATCATATTTCACTGGATTATCTTTTACCTACATTTTTTTTGTCCTCTCAAAGCATACTTAAATCCACATTTAAATCCTACTTTTCTTCCCTCTTCATATCCTGCTTTATATGCTGATTCCCTACCTGATTCATCTCCCTCTTCTTTACCTACTACAAATCCTTTTTTATATCCTAATTCATATCCTCTTCTGCGACCTCTTTCAAATCCTTCCCTAAATCCTACTTTCTTTCCTTCTTCGAATCCTTCTCTATATCCTGCTTTCTTTCCTTTTTCAAATCCTTCTCTATATCCAATACTTCTACCCTCTTCAATACCGTCTTCTTTTCCACAACGATATCCTAGCTTTTTACCGGCTAAAAAAGCATCTCTTAATTCATCACATGTACATCCTTCTTTTTCTCTAGGTCCTTCACACCTAAAATCATCTTCACGATCTTTTTCTGATCTACACTCATCTTCATCTTCGTATTCACACTCTTCTTGATTACAATCTTCATCATAATTAAATTCTTCTTCATTATCATAATCATCTTCTGTATCATATATCTTTTGTTCATTATCCTCTTCTTTATAATAACTATATTCAATATATGCATTATCATCTACTTGCGCTTCTTCAACTGTCCCTAAATTTTCTGATTCCATATCTTTTGATTCCATATCTTCTGAATCCATATCTTCCTCTGGATCAAATTGGTCAAAAAATCTTTCGTCCATAATTTTATATCTCCTTTGAATATTTTATTCATAATTCATTATATGAAGATTAAAAACAAGTGTTATTCTTTACACTATAAATTTTACTTTTTCACCAATCTTAGACCTTATCTATTCTACTCTGTGATTATTTTTCAAATTTTCCAGCTGCATAATCCATTACACTTTCTAAGTTACTACAATTTTTTCCTGCTCCTTGTGCTTTAAATTGACTTCCTCCTCCTCTTCCGTCAATTAAAGTTATAGCATCTTTTAATAAATCATTCATAGATATATCTTTTAAATTATTGGAACTTGCAAAAATTAAATTTGCTCTATCTTCAAATTTTACAGCAAATAAAACTACTACATTTTCTTTTTGAACTAACTTATCTGCAATTTTAGTTAAGTGCTTAATATCACCATTTTCATATATCTTTTTAATTATAGAAATACCTTTTACCACTTTTGCATTTTCAAGCATTTCTTTAATTTGATACTCTCCTATTTCCATTTTAATTCTTCTATTTTCATCTAATATATTTTTTAAATCATTTGTAATATTTATTATAGTATTCTTTGCATCATTCTCTCCACAATTTAAGAATTTACATATTGCATTTCTAAAATCATATTTATTAAAATAATCATTAACTGCTCTTGTTCCTGCTAAATACTCTATTCTAGTATTTCCCTTATGTTTTTCCCATCTTATAATCTTTATTGCTTGCAAATCTAAAGTTCTACTTGGATGAACTCCACAACAAGCATTAATATCTAATTCACCTATTTTTACAATTCTAATCTGTTCATCTGTATTAGGTAGATCTCTTCTTAAATCAAGCTTTTTAAGTTCTTTCTTAGATGGTGTTAAAAAATCAACTTTTATATTTTCTTTAATTATTTCATTAGCTCGTATCTCAGCTTTTCTTATAGTTTCCTCATCTAAATATCCTTTAATATCAACTGTACTAACTTCCTTACCCACATGTACGCTAACTGTGTTAGCATTAAACATAGTGAAAAAACACCCTGATAATACGTGTTGTCCTAGATGTTGTTGCATTCCATCTAATCTTCTCTCCCAATCAATTTTACATTTTACTCTATGTATTTTTATTGGCTTTGTCTCAGTAACATGGTAAATAACACCCTTTTCTTCATATACATCAATAACCTTATGATTATCAATATATCCCAAATCACAATGTTGTCCTCCTCCACCTGGGAAAAAAGCACTTCTATCTAATTCAATATGAAAATTATTTTCCTTTTGTATTATATTAGTTATTTCAGCTGTAAACTCTTTCAAATATTGATCTTCATAATAAAGTTTTTCCATAATAATTAATCCTCCTCATTTATAACGACATTTCATCGTTAAATCCTTTTATTTTTAATTTATATATTTAATCAATTAAATTAAACTTATATATTTATATAAGTTTCCAGTAAATAAAAGGATGTTTTCTATTTTATTCTAAATTTTATATTACATATAATAATAATTCAACTTTTATATTTTCATCCACTCACCTTCCATTATTTGCAAAATATTCAAAAGTTGTGTTATAATTGTGTTTATTAACATCTATATTATTCTAATTTTTTCCTATTATTTGTTTTTTTCACTCTATTTTATATGTATTTTTAACACTTATAAGTAATATATAGGCAAAAAATTTGACATACAAACAATATTTATAGTATATACTATGTAAATGCAATTATTATTTTTAGGAGGTGCATTTTTCTGTTTAAGAAAATAATATCTTCTGGTGTTATAATATCACTTTTACTTTCAAGCGTAGATCCTATAATTGCTTACGCTGATACACCAGAATCGACAATCGAAGAAAATAAAGCTAAATATCAAGAACTTAACAGTAAAATAATAGAGTTAAATTCTGAAGTTGCATCATTAAATATTGAAATAGAACAACTTAATGCTAAGCTAGACGAAAATAAAAATGAAATTTCTACTATAAATGATGAAATTGATTCAACAGAAGCTGAACTTGAACAAACCAAATTAGATATTGAATCTGGACAAAAAGTATTAGATAACAGAGTTAGATCAATGTATAAAAGTAATATGTCTTCTAACATTATCTTAAGTATACTAACTTCAACAAGCTTATCTGATTTTGTTTCTAGAGTTCAATCTATATCAAGATTAGTTACTGTTGATAAAGAAATTTTGACTGATATTAACGAAAAAAAGGACAAGCTAAATGATTCTATAGAAAGACTTAATTCAAAAGAACAAGATTTAAGAAACCTTAAACTATCTATAGAAAATGATTTAGAAAAAATTACAGAGATTCAAAAATCTCAAGAAGAAGCATTAGAAGAGTTAAATAGTCAAAAAGATTCTGTTGCTGCAATAATAGAAGAAAATGAAAATCAATTAATTTCTCATTCATTATCTATAATTAATTCATCTACTTCTACTTCAGAACTTCAAAATGCAATAGATACATTAAATCTACTATTACCTCAATTAAGTAGCTCTAATGTTATTTCTAAAGCTAATGATGCAATTTATAATGCCAATTTAAAGATTGAAGAACTCAATACTATTGTAGTAGATAAACCTGTAATAGGCGAAAACATGGGTACATCTAAAAAGACTTTTACTATGGAAGCTACAGCTTATACAGGTGGTGGAATAACTGCTATGGGGTTACCCGTTGTTAGAGATCCTAATGGATTAAGTACAATTGCCGTAGATAAATCCATTATTCCTTTAGGATCTAAAGTTTATGTTTCAGGTTATGGTGTTGCAATTGCTTCAGATACAGGGGGAGCTATTAAAGGAAATATTATTGATGTTTACTTAAATACTTATGAAGAGTGTGTCCAATGGGGTAGAAGAACTGTTACCGTTGATATACTAGCATACCCTGGCGAATGGTAATAGCCAGATTTTGATTCTAAAAGTTCATGATATTATCTTCAGAAACTAATATAATTTTGCTAAGAATTTTAAAGCTGATTATAAATGTTCCTTATGATAATATCATGATTTTTTTATATAACCTATTTTTCAATAACTTTGAAAAATATCATAATAGTTAATGTTTTTACTAAAGTTAGTTGGTCGCTATATAATAGAGCATTATCTATCTTATGCTTATCTACAATAAATTTAAATCTACATAAAAAAATAGTATATAAATAAAAGACGTACTTCTTATAATTTAACTTTTTAGTATCCTAAATCTTCATTTATAAAAATTACATAAATTCTATTTGGTACAGGTCTTTTTATAACTGTATATTCTCTACAAATTCTATCTTCACTTTTGCAATCTATACACTTTCCAAGCTTTACACATGGAGTTTTTTTGTTTAATCTCATAGCATTAGCTGGAGCAACACAGTTTTTAACTCTTGAAATAGCCTCATTAATATCTTTAACAATTTTATTTACACCAGCAATTACTATTACCTTATCTGGTCCATACAGCATTGCAGCCACTCTATTACCATTTCCATCTACATTATATAATTCTCCATCTTCTGTTATAGCATTACTGCTTGTAAAATATGCATCACAAAAGAAGCTCTCTCTAAATATGTTTTTTATTTCCTCTTTACTTAAACCAACCTTATATCTGTCTAAAAAATCATATCTTTCACTTCTTAAATGATCTATAATGCCATACTCAAATAACGTCATAGATCCACCACAACTTATCTTGCTACCTTCTTTAACTAATTCATCTATTTTGTCAATAAGCTCTTCCCTTGTATTAACTAAGAAACCTTCCATATTATTTTTTCTTAAAGCTTCAATTGTTCTATTAATTTTAAGTTCATTTACTAATCTTTTATTTTTATCCATTTTTACTCCTTAAAATCTTATTTTTCCATAATTGTATCATAAATATATAATACATTTCTAATCTTTATTTAATTATGATATTATTAGACTATACACTATATTGTACCAACTCTTTAACAAATGTCATAACGAAAGGATTTTTATTATGAATTGGATTGAAAAAATAAAAGAATATATACCTTATAATGAACAAGAACATAGTGACAAAGCTTTAATAGTTAATTGTATTGACAAATATGACAACATTTTATCTCGTGAAAATACACTTGCTCATATAACTAGCTCCGGCTATATAGTAAATAAAAATAGAACAAAAGTTTTAATGATTTATCATAATATTTATCAAAGTTGGGCTTGGACAGGTGGTCATGCTGATGGTGATTGTGATTTACTTCATGTAGCTATTAAAGAGGCAAAAGAAGAAACTGGTTTAAAAAATGTAACTCCTGTATTAGATGATATCTTTGGTTTAGATGTTCTTACTGTTAATGGTCATATAAAAAGAGGACAATATGTTTCATCACATTTACATTTATCTATTGCTTATCTTTTAGAAGCTGATGAGGATGATTTGCTTATTGTAAATGAAGAAGAAACTAGCGGGGTTAAATGGTTACCAATTAATGAACTTCACATTCATTGCAATGAACCTTACATAGTTAAATCTGTATATGACAAATTTAATAAAAAAATTAAAGAGCTGAATTTATAAAACTCAGCTCTTTATCTTTATTAATTTTCTGCTAATTTCTTATATTTTTCATATCTTTCTTTAGCATCTTGTTCAGTCTTAGCAAATAATTCTTCTGCAAGTTCTGGGAATACTTTAGCTAATGCTGCATATCTAACTTCACCCATTAAGAAATCTTTAAAGTTTGCCTTTGGTTCTTTTGAATCTAAAGTAAATGGATTCTTTTCACCCTTAAGAGTAGGATTATATCTATAAAGTGTCCAGTATCCACACTCTACAGCTTTCTTTTGTTCGTCAGGAGTATTACTCATACCATTTTTAATACCATGACTAATACATGGTGCATATCCAATTATCAATGATGGTCCATCATAAGCCTCCGCTTCAGCAATTGCTTTTATAGTTTGATTCTTATCTGCTCCTAAAGATACTTGTGCTACATAGACATAACCATAGCTCATAGCCATCATTCCTAAATCTTTTTTCTTAGTTCTCTTTCCTGAAGCTGCAAATTTAGCAATAGCTGCTGTTGGAGTAGATTTTGAACTTTGCCCTCCAGTATTTGAATATATTTCTGTATCAAATACAAATACATTTACATCTTCATTACTTGCTAGTACATGATCAAGTCCACCATATCCAATATCATATGCCCAACCATCTCCACCAAATATCCATTGTGATCTCTTAATAAAGAATTCTTTATCTTTTAATATTTCTTTTGCTATTTCATCACTACATCCTTGTAATGCAGCTTCTAATTTTTCTGCTCTTTCTCTTGATCCTTCTCCAATATCTTTATTACTTAACCATTCTTCCATTGCTTCTTTTGCAGTACTACATAAATTTTCATCTAATGCCTTTTTTATATTTGAAGCAATTCTTTCTCTTATTGTTTTAACACCTAAGAACATTCCAAGTCCATATTCTGCATTATCTTCAAATAATGAATTTGCCCATGCAGGTCCATAACCTTGTTGATTTTTTGTATATGCTGTTGCAGCTCCTGATGATGCCCAAATTGAAGAACAACCTGTTGCATTCGCAATCATCATTCTATCACCAAATAACTGAGTAATTAGTTTTGCATATGGAGTTTCTCCACAACCTGCACATGCCCCTGAGAACTCTAAAAGTGGTTGCTCAAATTGACTACCTTTAACAGTCTTTTTATTCATAGGATTCTTCTTATTCTTAATATCTTCTACAGCAAAATTCCAAGCTTCTATTTGATCATGTTGTGAGTCAAATGGCTTCATTATTAATGCTTTTCCTGGTGCTGGACAAACTTCTGCACAATTTGAACATCCTGTACAATCAAGTGGAGTTACCCCAATTGTATAAAAATAAGGTGTTTCACTCTTAACACCATTGGCTTTTAATTTCTTAAAGCTTTCTGGTGCATTTTTTAACTCTTCTTCAGTTGATAAGAAAGGTCTTATACATGCATGAGGACATACATATGAACATTGATTACATTGGATACAATTTTCTGGTATCCATTCAGGTACATTAACAGCTATACCTCTCTTTTCATATGCTGTAGTTCCATGCATAAATGTACCATCTTCAAGATTATTATTTACAAATGTTGAAACTGGTAAGTTATTACCTTCTAATCTATTGATTGGTATACATACTTCTTCAACAAACTTTGGTACTTGCATTTTTTCATCTAATTTATCATCTTCAGCATTTTTCCATTCATTAGGTATATTAACTTTTACTAAAGATTCTAAACCTTTATCTATAGCTGCAAAATTCATGTTTACAACTTTTTCACCTTTTTTTCCATAAGATGTTACAACTGCATCTTTTAAATATTTAACAGCTTCATCAACTGGAATTATATTTGCTACCTTAAAGAACGCAGCTTGCATTATCATATTTATTCTTCCGCCAAGTCCTATCTCTTGAGCTATCTTAACTGCATTTATTGTATAAAAATTTATATTATTTTCAGCAATATATTTTTTCATTTTAGCTGGTAATCTATCATTTAATTCTTCTTCATTCCAAATAGTATTTAATACAAATACTCCATTTTTTCTTAATCCTTCAAGTACATTATATGAATATACATAAGATTGATTATGACAAGCAACAAAATCTGCTTTATCAATTTCATAATGTGATTTTATTGGATTTTTACCAAATCTTAAATGAGATACAGTTATTCCTCCTGATTTTTTAGAATCATATGCAAAATATCCTTGAGCATACATATTAGTATGATCACCAATTATTTTTATTGCATTCTTATTTGCACCAACTGTACCATCGGAACCTAAACCCCAGAACTTACATGCAGTTGTTCCTTCTACTGCTACATCTATTTCTTTATTTGGTTCTAATGATAAATTAGTTACATCATCAATTATTCCAATAGTAAATCTATTCTTTGGCTTATCCTTTGCTAGATTTTCATAAACAGCAACTATATCTGATGGATATGGATCTTTAGAACCTAATCCAAATCTTCCTCCAACTACTTTTGGTGGATTCTCCATTTCATTTACTGCTCTTAATACATCTAAGTATAAAGGTTCTCCAATTGAGCCAGGTTCTTTTGTTTTATCTAAAACAGCTATTTTTTTAACTGATTTTGGTATAGTATTTAATAATCTTTCTATACTAAATGGTCTATAAAGTCTAACCTTTATAAGTCCTACCTTTTCACCTTTACTCATTAAATAATCTATTGTTTCTTCGATTACTTCACTTACTGCACCCATAGAAATTATAATTCTATCAGCATTATTATCACCATAATAATCAAAGCAATGATATTCTCTACCTGTTAACTCAGTGATTTTGCTCATATATTCTTCTACTATTGCTGGAATATCATCATAATATTTATTTAGAGATTCACATAATTGGAAGTATACATCTGGATTTTGAGCTGTACCTCTAGTAACAGGATGACTTGGATTTAATGCATTCTTTCTAAAATTTTCAACTGCATCATAATCTAAAAGTTTAGCTAACTCATCATATTCTAATACCTCTATCTTTTGTATTTCATGAGAAACCCTAAATCCATCAAAAAAGTTTACAAATGGCATTCTTGCTTTAATTGCTGTTAAATGTGCTACTGGTGATAAATCCATTACTTCTTGAACAGAACCTTCTGCTAGCATTGCACATCCTGTAGCCCTTGCTGCCATAACGTCTTGATGATCTCCAAAAATACTTAATGATGAAGTTGCTAATGCTCTAGCTGCAACATGAATAACTGCTGGTAACCTTTCCCCAACCATCTTATACATATTGGGAATCATAAGTAATAATCCTTGTGATGCTGTATACGTAGTTCCTAATGCACCACTTTGAAGAATTCCATGTAATGCACCTGCTGCTCCTGCCTCCGATTGCATTTCCACTACTTTTACTGTTTGATTAAATATATTCTTTTTGCCTTGAGCTACCCATTCATCTATATGTTCTGCCATAGGAGATGATGGAGTGATAGGATAGATTGAACTTACTTCTGTATATGCATATGAAATATATGCAGCTGCAGTATTTCCATCCATGGTTTTCATTTTTCTCATAGCTTTACCTCTCTTTCTTTAACATTCTAGATTTCATATATTTATAAGCTATTATCAATATTTTTACTCCTTAATAGTATTTAAAAAAATAAATATAAATATGTATTTATATAATGTATTAATATTTTTTTCCTTTTTTTGTAATTTATATATTGACTCTATATTTTTATAGTAGTATACTAATACTATAGTTAATAATTTAAATCTTTAATATCGCGGGGTGGAGCAGTCGGTAGCTCGTTGGGCTCATAACCCAAAGGTCATAGGTTCAAATCCTTTCCCCGCAACCAAAAAAGGATGTCATTTGACATCCTTTTTATTTAAATATAAAATTTTAAACCTTACCCTAAATCAATTTTAAGTCCTACAACTTACTTTTCTAGTATTTCCTTTAATAAATGAAAGCAATCTGTAAAAATTCCATCAACATTTGCTTCAATCAAATTTCTCATATAAATTGGGCTATTTACAGTATATACATTTACTTTTAAATTTTTCTTATGAGCCTCTTCAATAAGTTCTTTAGATACTAAGCTTATACTTGGATTTATTGCATCCACATCTAAGCTATTTGCATAATTTATAATATTATCAATTTGCTTTTCATATAATATTGCTGTTTTAATGCTCTTATCTATATTTTTACATCTTTTTACAGTTTTATGATTAAAGCTAGATAATAACACTCTATCTTTCATATTATGTTTATATATTAACTTAATTACATCATTTTCTATTCCTTCGTATTCAAAAATATCTGTTTTTAATTCTATATTTAAAAAAACATTATTATCTCTAAATAACTGTAATACTTCCTCTAAAGTTGGAATTAAGCAACTATCATTATTTCTAAAAAGTATCTTTCTACATCTAAATTTCTTTAATTCATTTAATGTAAAATCTTTTACTAATCCTTTTCCAATTAATGTTCTTTCAATATCTTCATCATGAATTACTACTATTTTATTATCCTTTGTTTTATGAACATCTAATTCAATTCCATTAGCACCTAATCTAATAGCTTCTTTAAATGATAATAGCGTATTTTCCGGATAATCAGAGCTTGCTCCTCTATGGGCAAATTTTATCATTTTTCTCTCTCCTACTTCAACATATTTTGTTGTTTCACTTTAAACTTTTACTATAATCAAATTAACCTTCGTTGAAGCTTCCTTACACATAATATTATATCTTATTTTCATTTATTTTATTTCTATAAAAAGATACTTTAAATTTTATAGTTTATCTAATTACACTAACTTGCAGAAATTCTATTACATCTAATGCTTTTTCATGTAGTGAGTCATCAAAACTTGCACAAAGCTTTCCATTAACTACAATTTCAGCATTTATATATTGAGATTGTAATGTAACAACATTGCTTATAACACACATATTTGTTACAACTCCTACTATTTCTATATAATCAATATCTTTTCCTATCTTTTCACTTAGTTCTATCACTTGCTTTGGTGACATGCCAAAGGCAAACTTATTTATATGAATCGTATTCTCTTCATTTTCAAACTTTTTAAGCTTTCCATATAACTCATGTCCATAAGTTCCTTCTATACAATGAGCTACAGGTAAGTTTTTACCTTCTCTTGTGTTTAAATATTGTTCATTATGTGTATCATAAGTAAATAAAACATTATCTTTATTTTCTAAGTATTCTTTAACTTTATTATATATGCCCTCTTCTAAACTTTCAGCTCTTTTAAATCCTAATACTCCATTAACAAAGTCATTTTGATAATCTACAACTACTAATAGTTTATTCATAAAACCATCCTCCATTTTTATAATATATATATTATATTACCACATTTTCACCATTAACGTTACTGATGTATATACATCTAATGTTGTTTTATTAGAATCTTTATACACCATATATTATTAACATTTTGTACTATTTTACTATTTTACCTTTTATAAATTATGAATTTTATATATAATAGTGAAGTGGTAAATTATATAATTATATATTTGGAGGTATTTAAATGGAATTTTTAGAAATTATAAAAGCCATAATACTTGGTATTGTGGAAGGTATTACAGAATGGCTTCCTATTAGTAGTACTGGACATATGATATTAGTGGATGAATTCTTAAAACTTAATGTTTCACCACAATTTATGGAAATGTTCTTAGTTGTTATACAGCTTGGTGCCATTTTTGCAGTTATTGTTCTATACTGGAAGAAGATATTTCCATTTACTTTTGATAATGGAGTTAAAATAGAAAAAGATACTATTTCAATGTGGTTTAAAATAATTGTTGCTTGTATTCCTGCAGCAGTTGTTGGACTTTTATTTGATGATGTACTTAATGAACTATTTTATAATCCTATAACAGTTGCAATAATGCTAATTTTATTTGGTATTTTATTTATTGTTATAGAAAATTACAATAAGAACAAAAGACCAACAGTTACTACTTTATCAGAAATAACATATCAAGTTGCAATAATGATAGGTATTTTCCAACTTATAGCTGCAGTATTCCCTGGTACTTCTCGTTCAGGTGCAACTATTGTTGGAGCTTTATTAATCGGTGTTTCAAGAACTGTAGCAGCAGAATTCACATTCTTCCTTGCTATCCCTGTTATGTTTGGTGCTAGTGCCTTAAAACTTCTTAAATTTGGTTTTAGTTTTACAGGAAATGAAATGGTATTATTATTAACAGGTATGATTGTTGCATTTATAGTATCTATTATGGCAATTAAATTCTTAATGTCTTATATTAAGACAAACGACTTTAAAATTTTTGGTTGGTATAGAATTATACTTGGTATTATTGTTCTTGCATACTTCTATTTTATTAAATAGTAATTAGATAAATAATAAAAGGGAGCAGATACTTAAAAAGTATCTGCTCCTTTTATTTACTTTTAGTATAATTCATATATATCTGAAAATTCTATATCTATTTTTTGTACTAATGGTTTGTTATCAACATCTATTATCCTACTATTTCCTTCAGATTCCGCCACCTTAACATTTGGAAGTTTTACCACAAACTCACTTCCTTTTTCTGTATTATTTTCTAAATAAACCATACCTTCATGAAGTTCAATTAATGATTTTACTAAAGCTAAACCTATTCCACTTCCTTCATTTTTTCTATTAAAAGATTTATCTTCTTGAACAAATCTTTCAAATATATCATCTTTAAGCTCTTTTGCAACACCTACTCCATCATCTTTTATTCTTATAGTTAAATACTCTTCATCTGCATCCATTAAAACAAAAATATTTCCTCCATCGTCAGTAAATTTAATAGCATTTGAAAGTATATTTAAAATTACCCTCTCTATACTTTCAGGATCACACTTTATTTCTAACTCTTCAATATATGTATCAAATATTACATTTATATTCTTAGATTCTACATATGGTACTATTGACATAGTTATATCTTCTACTAAGCTAATTATTTCATAATTTACAAATGAAAGTGTCATATAACCAGAATCAATTTTAGTTATATCGACTAAATTATTAACTAATCTAAGTAACCTATAACAATTTTGCTTTATTGTTTTATCATATTTTTTATATGCTATGGATAATGCTTCATCACTATTTTCTTTATTAATTTCAAGTAACTGCATACAGGAATAAATTATATTTATAGGTGTTTTAATTTCGTGAGATAAATTAGCAAAAAATTGCCCTTTTGCTTTTTCTACTTCTTTTATTTCCTTATATTTTTTCTTTAAATTCTCAAGTTGTTCTCTATAACTATAATCCCTTGCAACAATTACTCTTTCTATAGTTTCCCCCTCACTATTATTTACACTAGTAATTATACTTTCCGTCTGAAATACTTTTCCTGTTTTACATTTCCACTTTTGTTCTAGTAGTATAGTGTTTGCCTCTAAATCATTATTTAATATATTCTCTTCATAAATTATTTTACTATAATTATGTCCTATAATATCTTCTTTTTCATAACCAAGCTTACTTAATACTATCTTATTTACATATAATACTTGTCCTTCTTTATCTGTAGTTAATATTAAATCTTTTACACTTTCAGAAATATTAGAAATTATTTTTTCATTATTGCTTACTTCATTATTTAATACTATACTCTCTTGAATTTTTCTTACGACCTCAATATATAATCCAACCAATAATATAAAATAAGCAGTAACAGTTATTAACTTATTATACTCGCTAACCTTATAGCTATATAATGAAAATATTTTAAGATAAAATATTCTCCTTATTGTAAAAACACTTATACTTGCTACAAAAATAGTATATATACATTCACTTTTCTTAATAGCTCTTTTAGCAAGTAATATTAATGATATAAAATAATATACTACTAATGCTACTTGAAATATCTCTCCTTCAATAGTATATATTTCCCTTAATTTTAGTTCAAAATATGTACCTAATAAATTTATTAAAATAGATAAAATAATGCAAAACTTCTTTTTATCAACTAAAAATTTAGCATATTTACTATTATTATGTATAGCTATCGTTAATAGCAATATTCTAAAAATAAATGGAAATGTTATTAATCCCTCACTAATAAAATTTATAAGAATATACTCAATAAATATACTTATATAAGAAATATTCAAAATAAAAAACTCATTATTTTTATACATATAATAATATAAAAAACAGCATGGTATTGAAATAATACCAAGTATAATATTAATTCCATTTAAATCATTCAATATAAAATTATTTGCCATGAAGTTAGAATCTATAAAATTTATTCCTAAAATAAATATATTTAAAATTATTACAGTTCCAATTAACATAAATTTAAGATATCTTTTATTCCTTTTTTCATAACTTTTTTCTTTTGTGTCGTACTTCATTAATTCATCCCTTTACACTTTGTAATTTCTAATAATTATCATATTAACATATTTATTGATTATATTTCTATTCCTAATTTATATTTTATTTGTAAAATATAATAAATTTTCACTTTTAATACAATATTCTTATTTAATTGCATATATTATTATAAGCAATAAGTAAAGTGATATTATGAAATGTGTTATTGAATTAAATGATTGCATTTTATTAGGTAGTGGCTCTGAAGGTAGTGTATATCTAACACCTGAAGGATACGCCCTAAAAGACTTCAATACAATTAAAGGCGCAAAAAGTGAAGTTGATATTTTAGAAACAGTAAAAGATAGTAGATTTTTTCCTAAAGTTTTAATTAGAATTAGTAATATTGTAATACGTGAATATGTTAGCGGAGAAAATCTTTATGACTTTCTATCCAAAAACAAACTCTCTTATAAAATCTCTACTGAAATAATAGATTTAATAGAAGATCTTAAATCTTTAAATTTTAAAAGAATTAATATCAGAAATGCTCATCTTTTTATAGATAAAAATGAAAATTTAATGGTTATAGATCCTAGAAAATCTTTTACTAAAGTTACTCCTTATCCTAAAGACATAATAAAAATACTTCTAAAGCTTAATTTATTTGATGAGTTCCTAAAACATTTAATTTCCTATAATCCTAAACTGCTATCTTATTGGATTGCTGGTTATAATTATGTTGTCTTCAATTATAGGCATGTTCTCCGATACAAATAAGGAATTTATAATTGTAGTAATAGGCTAAGATAACCTACCAAAGTATATTAAAAAATTGTAAGCTTAAACTTCTAATACAAAAATCTTAGCTAAGTAAAAAAGTCGCTCTAAAGCGACTTTTTTTATTTATTCTCTACTTATAAACCTTAACTATAATTAAGCTTCCTCTATTGAAACAACATCATATCCTTCATCTTCAATTTTTTCTTTTATTTCATCATTGTTAGATGATGTTTCTACTACTGCATATTTTTCTTCTAAATTAACTTGTATCTTTCCTGAATCTTTTAGCGTTGCTAAAGCTTCCTTAACATGATTTACACAATGATTACAACTCATACCTTCAATAAATATTTTTTTTAACATATCTTATCTCTCCTTTTATACTAGACTACCCATATTAAAATAGTCATATATTGTATTTAAAAATTAAAAACTATTTTTATATTTATTTAATAGCTAATAACTTAGTTTATGCTTTAAATCTTTTTAATCTTAATGCATTTGCAAGCACTGATACTGAGCTTAAACTCATAGCCGCTGCTGCAATCATTGGATTAAGTAGTGGTCCACCAAATATATGAAGAACTCCCATTGCTACTGGTATTCCCAAAACATTATATCCAAATGCCCAAAATAAATTTTGCTTTATATTTCGTATAGTTGCTTTACTTAATTTAATTGCTGTACTAACGTCCATTAAATCACTTCTCATAAGAACTATATCTGCACTTTCCATAGCTACATCAGTCCCTGATCCTATTGCTATCCCAATATCTGCTTGTGCAAGAGCTGGTGCATCATTAATTCCATCTCCAACCATAGCAACCTTTCTATTTTCATTTTGTAGTTTTTTAACTTCATTTGCTTTGTCTTGTGGTAATACTTCTGCTAAAACTATATCTATTCCAACTTGTCTTGCGATAGCATTTGCTGTCTTTTTATTATCACCAGTAATCATTGCAACCTTTATTCCCATACTATGAAGAGTCTCAATAGCCTTTTTGCTACTTGGCTTTACTGTATCTGCAACGGCAATAATACCTTCTAAGGAATTATTAATTGTAATATACATAGGTGTCTTACCTTCTTGTGCCAATCTATCTGATTCCTTATTTAAATTTCCAATACTAATTGAATTTTCTTTCATTAATTTTAAGTTTCCTAATAAAATAGTTTCTCCATTTATTACAACTTGTATCCCATGCCCTGGTATAGCATTAAAGTTTTCTATTTTTTTTAAGTCTATATTTTTTTCTTCTGCCTCTCTTACTATTGCCTCTCCTAATGGATGTTCTGAACCTTTTTCTGCACTAGCTGCTAATGCTAATAACTCATTTTTATCTATTCCATTTGTAACTATATCTGTAACTACTGGTTTTCCTTCAGTTATAGTACCTGTTTTATCAAATACTATTGTATCTATCTTATGAGTTGTCTCTAAAGCTTCCCCACCTTTAATTAACACTCCATTTTCAGCACCTTTTCCAGTTCCAACCATAATTGCTGTAGGCGTTGCTAATCCTAAAGCACAAGGACATGCTATTACTAAAACTGAAATAAATATAGTCAGAGCAAATACTGGTGTTTCTCCAGCTATTAGCCAAGCTCCTGCTGAAAATATTGCAAGTCCTATTACTGTTGGTACAAAATAAGATGATATAATATCTGCCAATTTTGCAATTGGTGCCTTAGATCCTTGAGCATCTTCTACTAGTTTAATTATTTGAGCAAGTGCTGTATCTTTACCTACCTTAGTTGCTTTATATTTAATAAATCCTGTTTTATTAATACTAGCTCCTATTACATTGCTTCCAGCAACTTTTTCCACTGGAATACTTTCACCTGTTAACATAGATTCATCAATTGAAGTGCTTCCCTCAATAACTTCTCCATCTACCGGAAGCTTTTCTCCTGGTTTTACTAAAATTATATCTCCAACTATTACTTCATCTACTGGAATAATAGTTTCCTTATTATCTCTTATTATTGTTGCTGTTTTAGGAACTAATCCCATAAGCTTTTTAATAGCTTCTGAAGTTTTTCCCTTTGAAATAGCTTCTAAATATTTGCCAAGAGTTATTAAAGTTAATATTGTTACAGCCGCTTCAAAATATAAATGCATTGCATAACTATTATCCCCTACATATATCTTATACATTCCAAAAACACTATAAATAAATGCTGCACTTGTTCCTACTGCTATAAGTGAATCCATATTAGGACTTAATTTTATTAAATTCTTAAAGCCTACTAAATAAAATTTATATCCAATTGCCATAACTGGAATTGTTAATATAATTTGAAATAATGCAAAATTCATTGGATTTGTCATAGGGTCTATTATCTTAGGCAATGGCATTCCTACCATATGTCCCATAGTTACTATAAGTAATGGAATTGTAAATATACATGAAAATATAAGCCTGCGTAATAATTTATCTTTATCACTTAGCCTTTTTTCATTATTCTCCTTTTCCTCTTCTCTAATTAATTTATATCCTGCTTTTTCTACAGCTCTCTTTATATCTCCATATGTTACTATATCATCATCAACTGTTATACTTAATTTTTCTGTAGTAAGGTTAACAACTGACTTTTGTACGCCCTCTATTTTTTTTGTTACTTTCTCAACTCTTCCAGCACAAACAGCACAAGTCATGCCTTCAACCTTATACGTATGTGTTTTAATATTTTTTATAACACTATACCCTAATGACTCTACTTTTTTTTCTATATCTTCCGATGATAATTTACTTTCATCAAAATTTACAGTTAGAGTTTCAGTAGTTAAATTTACATTGGCATCTAATATGCCGTTCATCTTTTTTATACCACGCTCTACTCTATTTGAACAAGCAGAACATGTCATTCCCCCAATTTTATATTTTTTATTCATTAAATCCACCTTCTATTATTTAGAAATTTTTTCAAATAAACTCATTATTTCATTTATTTTTTCATCACCGTTATTATTTAAAATCGCATCTTTAACACAATGATCTAAATGTCTTTTTAGTATTTGAGTATTTGCCTTTTTTAATAAAGATTGAACTGCTATTATTTGATTAGAAATATCTATACAATATCTTTCATCTTCAATCATTTTTATAATTCCTTCTATTTGACCTTTTGCTATTTTTAAATTTTGAACTGCTTTTTTTCTTTCTTCCATAACTTCCTCCACACCACCCCCGGGTAGGGGGTATATTAATATTATAAGTCTTCATTTTTATAAGTCAATATAAATTATTTATATTATGCCTTAATATTGCCAGTAATATTTTATAAAACATAGTACAAACTAATATTAAATTATTTAAAGAGGTGAATTTAATGAGTAAATGTAAAACTAATTCTGACCCTACATGCAAAAATTATGCCGAAAAAGTAAAAAATAAAGCAAATGAAAAAACTCCATTTGAAATTGATAAACCAACAAAACATTTTTAGCTTATCATAAATATAAAAATCCCTGTAGAGTAAACTTATTTTAATGTCTATCCTACAGGGTAAATATAATTATATTTAATTATAAAATAATTCAACATTCTCCTTTAAAACCTTAGTATGTTTAACCTTAAAGTACTTACCATCCAATAAGTCGATACACTCATCTATATCACCATTTTTCCCCAAAGAAAACGCTATATTAAAAATAGCACTCGCTTGTTCTTTTGCATCACTTATAACTGTTCCTATCATTTTTCCTTCTTTTATCTGCTGTAAAGCTTCTTGAATACCATCTACTCCTACAATTAATGGCCTATCCACTATATCTATATTTAAACTATCGTATGCATTAATTGCTCCTAATGCCATATCGTCATTATTGCTAAAAACTACTTCTATATCATCACCATAGCTTTTTATCCATTGAATCATTTTTTCACGTGCCTGTGAATTTTCCCAGTTTGCTATATCATCTGATAATTTCTCTACCTCTAATCCATTTTCAATCATACTTTTAATGCAATATTCTGTCCTTATAGAACTGTCTTGATGGCCTGCTTCACCTTCTAACATTACATATTGAATTTTGCCATCACTATTTTTATCTACAATATTACTATTTTCTTTATATGCGTCTAATATTATTTCCGCTTGCATTTTACCTGACTTTTCTGCTTCAGCTCCAACATAATAAATTTTATTCCATCTTTGCATATCTTCTTCAACAGGTTCTCTATTAAAAAATATTACTGGAATATTAGCAAGCTTTGCTTTATCAATTATTGTTGATGCTGCTGTTCTATCAACAAGATTAACACAAATTACATCATATTTTTGATTAATAAACTTTTCAACCTGCTTAGTTTCATTTACTGTACTTCCATTTGAATCCGCTATATTTAAAATAATTTTTATATCTTCAGAGCTTTCTTTTTCCTTTGCAATATCTATTAAATTCTCTGCTATGCTTGATATGAACAAATCACTTTCTTTATATAAGGTTACTCCTATCTTTATCTCTCTAATCCTTTGTGCTTTTTTTGCTCCTTCACTGTTGCATGACCATAATAAAGTTACTGTTAAAATAACCATAATTATATTCAACACCCTTTTAAATGTTTTCATTTTACCCTCCAATAATCCAATTATTTAATTAATGGAAATAATAATCTTTCATTTTCTTCAGTATACATACTTCTTTTATCTATTACTGCTGAATAAATAAGTGTATTTTCTACATATTTATTATTAATTATATCAACTGCCATCTTTACTCCTAAATACCCTATATTAAATTCATTTTGTATTGCAGTTGCTTTAATAATATCATCCTCTAAAAAAGATGTAACCTTGCTAGTTCCTCCAGTACCATAAATCTCTGTTTGTATTTGTTCTTCATTTAAAGCATTTATATCTTTTTTACATTGTGCTAATAATTCTAATGTTTTAACATCAAAAGTTACAATAGCATCAAATTCTTTCTTATTTAAAACTTCTAAAACCTTATCATACGAATCTTTTTCATCTAGTAATATATCTATGAACTCAACGTAATTATTGCTTTTTAATATAGCACTCATAAAGCCGTTATATCTTTCCATTACAGTGCTATACTCTAAATTTCCGTTTACAATTGCTATCTTTCCACGAGTATTACCCATTTTAATTACTTCATCTGCTAGACTTGCTCCTAGTTCTTCATTGTTACAACCTATATATGGTATATTTTCTTCTGTTTTTATATTAGAATCTATTAAAATTACTGCGGTCTTCTTTCTAGCTGATTCTATTTCATCACTCATTCCCTCATATACAGCGGGAGCAATTAAAATCGCATCTGCTCCATTTTTAACTTCTCTGTCTAATAATTTCTTTTGCTCTTCAACATTATTTTCTTCAGATAAAGTTATAAAACTTATATTTACATTCATCTCTGAAGCAGCTTGTTCTATCCCCTCCTTCATTATCATTAAACTTTCATTACTTTTTCCACTTGTTATAACTGAAATTTCATATATTATTACATCATTATTAGCCCATATTTCTTCATTAAGTAACAATATAGAAGATAACGCCATTATAATAAATAATATAATAAACACATACTTTTTTCTTATCTTCATATCTTGTCCACCTCTTTTACATAACAATCATTAATATTTATACACGGCATATGAATTCTTATTGTAGTTCCCTCATCTGGTTCGCTATAAATTTCTAATCCATATTCTGCTCCAAAATATAATTGTATTCTTTCATGAACATTTTTTAGTCCAATTCCTGATCCTGAGCCCTTGCTTGTGCTATTATTAGTTAAAAGATTTTTAGCAACCTCCTCAGTCATTCCAAATCCATTATCTATAACATCAATATATAAATTACTATTTTTTATATATGCTTTAACTAAAATTTCTCCATCTCCAGACATAAATTCCATTCCATGATAAATTGCATTTTCAATTAACGGTTGTATTATTAACTTAATTGTAGCTAACTCTAATGTTTCTTCTTCATACTCAATATAATATTCAAACTTATCTTTATAACGTATATTTTGAATAGTCAAATAATTTTTTGCATGTTCTAGCTCATCTTTTACTGAAATAATATTTTTTCCTTTGCTTAAACTAATTCTAAATAATCTTGCTAGTGAGGTAACCATAGTTATTGCTCCATCATAATTTTCATTTTCTATCATCCATATAATAGAATCCAAAGTATTATATAAAAAGTGTGGATTAATTTGAGCTTGAAGTGCATTTAATTCACTTTTTCTCTTAGCTTCATGTTCCTTAGTTATATTTTTCATAAGTACTTGCATTTCTTTTACCATAGAATTAATAGCTTTTCCTAGATGTTCAACTTCTTTAGAGCCACTAATAGGAACTTTTAAATCTATAACTCCACTTTCAAATTTTTTTACACACTCTTCTAACTCTTTTATTGGATTTGCTATACGTGTAGAAACAAACATATTTATTGAAATAACCATAAATATAGCAAAAATCATAATATAAATTGCAAATCCACTAATTTGGTTATGATCTGATCTTATATCTGATACATTTATAACTCCAACAATTTTCCATCCTGTATATCCTACTGTTTTAACTGTTACTAGCCTTTTTATACCATCATAGCTTTCTATGATACTACCATCTTCATAGCTAGCTGCAACTATATTGTTTTCTTCTATTAAATCAGAATAAATTAACTGTTGCCTTGGGTGATATATAATCTCACCATTTCCATCTATCAAATATGTATATCCTGATTTTCCTAAATTTATATTTTTAAATATTTGTTCTATTCCACTAAAGCTCATATCTACAAGTAAAACTCCTGAGCTTGTTTTCCCATTTTTAGTTATTTCTACAGATCTACTTAATGAAACTACCCATCTATATCTATAATTAAGATCTATAAAGAGGTTTTGAACATGTGGCGTAGAAAAATGAAAGTTCTCTTTTTTTTCCATAGCATTTGTAAACCATTCATTATCTCTTGGTTCTATTGAATCCTTAAGTTGCGATATAGGTGTTGCAGCTAAAACTTCCCCATATTCTGAAAATAAACATATACTAACTAAAGAATCTTTATTTGCCTCATATAATAAATCCATTTCAGTAGTAATATTTTCATTCTCCAAATCTTTCTTTTTTATTCCTTTATAATAAATTGTATCTGACACTTTCATAATGTTTCTTAAGTATCTATCTAAATTCATGTTTGCTTGCTCTAACATTGCAATACTATTTTCAGATGCCATTTTTTCCACTGAATGTATAGATCTTAAATAAAATGCTAATCCAACAATAATAGCTCCACTAACAGCAATTGTAGTAAATGATACAGATAAAATATTTTGTATACTAAAATTTTTATAACTAATATTCTTAAACTTACTTTTTTTGATAAACTTTTTCATTTATTTATCTCTTTCTATACTTCAATGGTGAAACTCCATATTTTTTCTTAAATACATAACTAAAATAATTTGCTTCTGGATACCCTACACTGGCTGCTATAACATAAGTCTTATCATCTGTTGTATTTAGTAATTTTACAGCTTCCTCTAATCTAATGGTTGTAAGATAGTTTACAAAATTCATTTCTGTTTCTTTCTTAAATATAGTTTAAAAATAAGTTGGACTAACGTGTAATTCCTTACACATTTTTTCAACAGATAGTTCAGAGTCAGAATAATTCTCATAAATATATTTTTTTGCTTTTTCAACTAATAAATGTGTTGAATTAACTCGTTCTTTTTTTATGAAATCATTTACTATAATAGCTTTACTTATAAACCATTCCTTCATCAATTGTATTGATTCAAAATGTTCTAATTTAGCATAACAATTAAAATCTTCTCCAAAAATATCATTTATATCGAATTTATAAGCTTGTACTAATTTTAAAAGTGATGTCATAATTTCCATTAAATATATTCTATATTGATTAAAAGGCAATAATGATTCTTCTGCCTTCTTAAAGATATTGTTTATTTCATTTCTTATTTCTATATGCCCACCTATTTTAATTGCATTTAACATATTTCTTTCATTACTATCATCAAGTTGGAGCTTTATTACTGTATTTGGTTCAACATCTTCAATATATATACCTTTACCACTACCTAAAATAAATCTATATTCCAATGCATTTTGAGAACTTTTATATGATGATTTCATTTCAGCTATTTCCATAAAAATATGTCCAATTCCTGCAGATATCTTAAAGTTCATAATACGCTTATAAATACTACATATTTCATTTATTCCTTTTATTATATTTAAAATTTCCTCCTTAGTATTAAAATTAACTATAACAACAGTATTATCATAATAAGGAAAACTAATAAATTTACAATACTTCCCCAATTCCTCATCAACAATATTTTTTATAGATATTGATATTAATGATAAATCCTTTTCAATAGCTATATTTTCTAAATTATTAAATAAAAAGCTTCCATCTCCACGAATACTGATTACCGAATAATACTTATAATTTAAATCTATATCTAATGTTTTTATTTCTTCATTCCATTTATCATCATTTATACGGCCTTCTATTGCACCAATTAAAAATTGCTCCCTAATTACAGGAATACTTTTCTTATAATTGTTATAAATGCTTTCTATATTCCTTTTTTCATCATACTCCCTATCTAACTGAATTTTTAATTTACTTAATATTTCACTAAATTCAGCAGAATTAATAGGTTTTAATACGTAATCTATTACATTAATTTTAATAGCTTCTCTTGCATACTTAAAATCATCAAATCCAGTTAATATTATTAACTTTGTAGATGGCATTATCTCTGTAATTTTTTTCCCTAATTCTATCCCATCCATAAAAGGCATTTTTATATCTGTTATTATTATATCTGGCTTAAGTTTTTCTGCTTTTTCTAATGCATCCCTACCATTTTCAGCATCAGCAATTATCTCAAATCCATAATCTTCCCATTTTATTTTTTTTATTATTCCTAACCTTATTTCCTCTTCATCGTCTACTAGCATAATACGATATAGACCCATATGTTATTCCTCCTGATTAAAACCCAAATATACTTTAAGTATATCCCATTATAACACATTTTTCTATTTTTGTTTATACTTTATAATTCCATACTTGTTCCCAAAAAAAGCCAGAACCACAAAAAGTGATCCTGACTTTCTAATAATCCTTAATTTTAAACTATTATACCAAAAATAAATGAGGCCGCTAATGCTATTAATAATACCATTATTACTTTATCCATAGTTTTTACTGATACATCTATATTCCCATATATACAATCTCTCATGTTTCTTTTAGGAACTTCTTTATTTCCTTCAGCTTCATTATTTAAAGCTTCAGCTTTTTCTATATCATTTTCTATGTGTTCTTTATCTGTTACTACATCTTCCATTACTATTCCTCCTGATATTTTTATGTACTTAAGACTGTATCAAATCAATATACTTTTGATACAGTCTTGTTATATTCTTTAATTATTTCTTAGATAAATATTTTCTTACGTCAAGTGACACAGCTGTTATGATTATTAAACCTCTTATGATATATTGCCAATAAGCATTAACCCCTATGAAGTTTAATCCATAGTTAATTACTTGTAATAACACTGCTCCGATTAATACCCCTGGAATTGTACCAATACCACCAGTAAATGATACACCTCCAACAACACAGGCAGAAATCGCATCAAGTTCATAGTTAAATCCTGTAGCTGTAGTAGTAGAACCCGCTCTTGCAGCTTCTAAGAAACCAGCAGCACCATAAAGAACACCAGATATAATGAATATTATCATTATATTTTTAACTACGTTAACACCTGAAACTGCAGCTGCTTCTGGATTTCCACCAATAGCAAACATATTTTTACCAAGTTTAGTTTTATTCCATACAAACCACATGATAATTGCAGCAATTGCTAAATAGAATATTAAATATGGAATTTCTACTGGACCTAATTTCAAGTATCCATTAACGAATTTTGTATATCTTTCGTCTAAGTTAGCAACTGGTTGAGCTCCTAGTGGAGGTCTATCAATATAAAGACAAGAAATACCATACGCTATAAGCTGAGTACCCAATGTTATGATAAACGCATGAACCTTAAGCTTGGCCACACCAAATCCATTAATTGCACCAAATATTCCACCTATTACAATTGCAGCTATAAATGGCACTATTAGTGGTAATGCTGGTAAATCTGGATACATTCTTGCAACATAAGTTGTTGATTGTAATAATGAAGCAGAAACTATTGCTGTTAAACCTAAAATACGTCCTGCTGAAAGGTCAGTACCTTGTAATACTATAAGTCCTGCTACCCCCAGTGCTAGAATACCTCTAGTAGAAGCTTGGCTTAAAATATTTGTAAAGTTTTTAAATGATAGGAACGATGGTTCCTTTACTATAAAGAATATTATCATTATAAATAAAACAATATATAAAGCATAATTCAAGAAGAAATTTTGTACGCTTTGCTTGTTAACCTTTGACTTTTCCATAAATATTGCACCTCTAATCTATATATATTTTGCAGCTAATGTCATTATATCTTCTTGGGATAGCTTGTCTGTATCATCTACACCAGCCACTCTACCATTAGACATTACTAAAATTCTATCGCATATACCTATTAATTCTGGCATTTCTGATGAAACAACAATTACCCCTTTACCTTTATTAGCTAAATCAATTATTAATTGATATATTTCATATTTAGCACCAACGTCTATACCTCTTGTTGGTTCATCAAGTAAAAGTATTTCTGGTTTTGTAAGTAACCATCTTCCAATAATAACCTTTTGTTGATTACCACCAGATAATGTTCTTATAGCAGTCTTTTGACTTGGAGTTTTAACCTTCATACTATCTATTGTCCATTTTGTGTCTTCTGTAATCTTTTTATTATCTAATACTCCAAATTTGCTATATCCATCTATGTTAGCAATCATAGTATTAAATTTTATATCAAGTTGTCCAAATATACCTGTTGCTCTACGCTCTTCTGTTAATAAAGCAAAACCATTTTTTATAGCTTGTCTTGAAGTTGAGTTATTAACAAGATTTCCATGTAATTTAACTTCACCTGAAGCTTTACTTCTAATACCGAAAATTGTTTCTAATAATTCTGTTCTTCTTGAACCAACTAATCCAGCAACACCTAATATTTCACCTTTTCTTAACTTAAAAGATGCATCTTTAACTGCTGGCTCGTAAGCACCAGTTAAATTATTAACTTCTAATATAACTTCTCCTGGTTTATTAGTCTTAGGTGGGAAACGATTTGTTAAATCACGTCCAACCATAAGCTTTATAATCTTATCTGTTGTTAAATTTTTAGCTTCTATAGTATCTATCCATTTACCATCTCTCATGATTGTAACATCATCAGATATTTCAAGAATCTCTTCCATCTTGTGAGATATATAAATCATTCCACAGCCTTTTTTTCTAAGTTTATTAATAATTCTAAATAAATGCCTAACTTCTTGTTCTGCTAATGATGATGTTGGTTCATCAAGTACTAATATTTTCGCATTATATGAAACAGCTTTTGCTATTTCAACCATTTGTCTTTCTGAAACTGATAACTTAGCCATTTTTGTTCTAGGATCAACATTAATTTCTAATTCATCAAAAATCTTTTTTGTTTCATCATACATTATTTTTTCATTGATAACTCCACCTTTACTTGGATATCTACCAAGCCAGATATTATCCATTACATTTCTTTGAAGCACTTGGTTAAGTTCTTGATGCACCATTGCAACTCCATTATCCATGGCTTGCTTTGGATTTATAAAATTACTTTTTACACCATTTATATATATATCACCTTCATCTTCAATATAAACACCAAAAAGACACTTCATTAAAGTGGATTTACCAGCCCCATTTTCCCCCATAAGAGCATGAACAGTTCCTGGTCTTACTTTTAATTGAACTTTGTCTAATGCTTTAACACCTGGGAAGCTTTTACTTATCCCAATCATCTCAAGTACATATTTTGTATCAGCCATACTTTGTTTCACCACTTTTCCATTTATTTTTATTTATACTTTTAGTTACTATATAAAATTTATGTATTCTAAAAGTTACTAATTTTATCTTTAAAACTGCATAGCAATTAATTTACCATGCAGTTTTATATCACTATTTAATACTATTTAACAAACTCTTGATATGGTATACGAACTGCAACCCCTGTATCATCAAATTCATATGAAGTTCCATCTATAGCAGTTTTACCTTCAGCTAAGTTTAATCCACATTCATATAATGCTTTTGCCATACCTTCAGCATCTTGAAGAACTGATCCAGTCATATATCCTTTTGAAATTAAATCTTGAGCTGCTGCAGTTGCGTCAACACCAACAACTGGAATAAATTTAGATTCATCTCCATTGTTGTATCCTTGAGCTTGAAGTGCTGCTATTGCACCTTGAGCCATACCGTCATTATTAGCAATTACAACTTCTATTTTTTCACCATCTTTAGCAAACCATGCTTCCATAGCATTTTGAGCTAATGCTTGGTCCCAGTTACAAACTTGTAATGCAAGCTCTTCAGTTTCAATTCCATTATCATTTATAGTTGAAACAGAATATTTTGTTCTTGCTACAGCTTCTGGATTATCAGGTTCACCTTGTAACATAACATATTGCATTTTTCCATCGCCATTTTTATCTATAGCACTAGAATCTTTGTTCCATACATCTGAAAGAATCTTTCCTTGCATAACACCTGCTTCTATAGCATTTGTTCCGATAAATACTGCTTTATCATATGATTTTATTACATCTTCTGATGGTTCTCTGTTGAATAATACTACTGGAATATCTGCATCTTTAATCTTATCAACAACAGTTTGTCCAGCTCCTGTATCAACTAAGTTAACTAATAATAAGTCAACTCCTTTTTGAATTAATGTATCTATACTATCATTTTGTGTAGCTTGGTCACCTTTTCCATCATAGAAAGTAAATTCAACTTTTCCATCACTTTCTTTTGCTAACTTTTCTAAGTTTTGACGAACTGTAGAAATATAAGTATCATCAAATTTATATAAGCATACTCCAACCTTTAAAGTTTTTTCAGCTGTATCTTTTTCTGTATCTGTTGCATTTGATCCATTACTGCTTGTATTATCTTTAGCTGCATCATTTCCTCCACATCCAACTAAAGCTGTTACCATAACTGTAGTAACCGCAAGTGCTACTAATTTTTTTATATTTTTCATAAAAATTCCCTCCCATTTTTTAAAGCCTGTATATGTTCTTAAATTTTGTATATCGTTTACATTTATAATTATATAGTTTTCATAATCTTTACTCCATACGAAATTCTTCACATTTTTATTGAAATTCTTAGATACTTATATAAAAACATCTAAAATTTTTATATAAATTTTATTTAGCACCTTATTACTTAGCAATAAGAGGTTACTTTATATTAAAAATAAAAAGCAAGAAATAATTAAATAAAACATTTCTTGCTTTTTATTTTATGAATTTACTATTTCTCCACCATTAATATGTATAGTTTGACCAGTTATATATGATGCTGAATCAGATGCTAAAAAAACATATGCCCCTGCACATTCAATTGGTTGACCTGCTCTTCCTAGTGGAGTATTTAAACCAAACTGTGGTATTTCATTTTCTGCAAAACTTGAAGGAATAAGTGGAGTCCATATTGGCCCTGGTGCAACTGCATTTATTCGTATACCAGACTTATTTTTTGCTAATTGTGTTGATAGTGATCTTGTTAAAGCTACTATTGCACCTTTAGTCATTGAATAATCTACTAACTTTTCATTTCCTGCATATGCAGTAACAGATGCAGTATTAATTATAGATCCACCTGATTTCATATGTTTTAAAGCTTCTCTAGTCATATAAAATGTACCGTAAATATTAGTTTTTATAGTCTTATCAAATTGATCATCTGTTATTTGTTTAAAATCCTTACATTCATACTGAACTGCTGAATTATTTACAAGTATATCAATTTTATTATATTGACTTATAACCTTTTCTACTGAAGTTCTACAAAAATTAACATCTGAAATATCTCCAGAAATAAGTGTGCATTTTCTTCCTATAGCCTCTATAAGTTTCTTTGTATCTTCGGCATCTTTGCTTTCATTATAGTAAATTATTACTATATCAGCTCCTTGATATGCATATGCTATAGAAACTGCTCTTCCTATTCCACTATCTCCACCTGTTATTATAGCAACTTTATCTTTTAATAAATCTCCTGTTTGTGTATAATTTTCATCATAATATATAGGTGTTGGTGTCATTTCATATTCAAAGCCTGGATGATGATTTTGATGTTGTGCTTTAAATGTTATTGGAAAGTTCATTTTATCACTCCATTAATAATATAATAAAATTCTATTCTAATCTCTCTTATTTTTTAATAATTCTTCAACAACAGCTTTAGCTTCTGCTAAACATGAACCACAACCTTTTCCACAATTAGTTGCTTCTTGAACCTCATCAAAAGAATCTGCACCATTTTCTATAGCTCTTTCAATATCATCTACTGATACATTAAAGCAATAACAAACTTTTTTATTTTTATCCATTTCCTATACCTCCAAATAATATTAATTAATATCTACTTATATAATTTGCAATTCTTCTTATTGTTATTCAAAATATAAACCATTAGTAATGAAAGCTATATCTTTTTAAAGATATAGCTTTCATTACTAATGGCGATATAGCTTTCATTACTAATGGTTTTAATTTACTTATAAAAGTGAATCTATTATTCTTCTTGCTATTGTTGTTTCATCAGGTATCATAGGTAGATTATCTTTTTTATACCAAGCTGCATGAACTATTTCATCTCCATCAACTTTTATTTCACCTGATTCATATTCAGCTGTAAAACCTATCATTATGGAATTTGGATAAGGCCATGGTTGACTATCAAAATACTTAATATTTTTGACCTTAATCCCAACTTCCTCTAAAACTTCGCGTTTTACACAGTCTTCTAAAGTTTCATTAACATCTAAAAAACCAGCAATTACACTATGTAATCCTTCTGGAAAATTTTTATTGTTAGCAAGCAATATTTTATCTCCATTTGTTATTCCAACAATTATTGCAGGACAAACATTTGGATAAGTTGTATATTTGCAGCTTGAACATTCCATTGAAAATTCATTTTCTGAAATCTTATTTTCAGCTCCACATACACTACAATATTTATTAGTTTTATGAAAATGTATTATTTGGGACGCTCTACCCCATATAGGGAAAATATCTTTATCTATAACTGCAGCTCCTTGCCTTAATGATAAAAGTTCAAACTCTCCATCTGTTTCAACGCAAGAATTTATTTCTCCACAAAAGCAATGAATGCCATTTAATTCTCCTAAATGATATTTAGTTTCTAATCCATCAATAAAATTTTTAACATCTTTAAATGTTGGCGTTATTATTCTTCCTTTATTCTCTTTAATAAGTATTTGTTTATCTTTAAATATAAGCCACAAATCTTCCTCTCTATTTCCCTTAGGAAATTTTGCATCAGAAATAAAATTCAAATATTCATTGTTATTTACCATCTTAACCTCCAATTTAATCTTATATTATTTCACAATGCATATAGCTCTCTGCTTCATTCCAAGGTACAATGAATCCTTGCCCTTTTGAACAAAATACAGAGTTTGAACTATATTCTATATCTGCATCTTTATTATATCCCCTTTTTTCAATTACATATTCTGTGTTATGACAAATATCATATCCATCAAATATTAAACTAATACTACCTTTTCCTTTTGTAAAAGCTATAAGTTCCATGCTATAATCCATAAATGTTGCTACCGGTCCTCTTCCAGATATACTAACTTTATTTAAGCTAGTATTTGGTGAATCAAATGTACCATTTAATTTTTGAATATCAGATAGTACCCTCCCCATATAATCTAGTTCTACATCTATTTTAAATTTATAATATGGTTCTAACAATATGTTTTCTGCTTTTTCTAATCCTTGTCTTAACGCTCTAAAAGTAGCTTCTCTAAAATCTCCACCTTCTGTATGTTTATTATGAGCTCTTCCTGTTAATAACGTAATTTTAACATCAGTAAGTGGTGAACCTGTTAAAATTCCATGATGTTCTCTTTCAAAAATATGACTTCGTATTAAATTTTGATTTCCAGTTGTTAAATGATCTGTATGACATTTATTTTTAAATACTATTCCAGCCCCTCGTTTAGCTTTTTCTATCATTAAATGTACTTCAGCATAATGTCTTAATGGTTCAAAATGACCATATCCTTTAACATTATTATTGATAGTTTCCTTATACATTATTTCACATGGTCCAAAATCAACTTTTAAATTAAATCTTTCGAACACAACTTCTTTTAAAACTTCTAACTGTATTCTTCCCATAATGTGAACATGAATTTCTTGATATGCTTCATTCCATAAAACATTTAAAGATGGATCTTCTGCCTCTAATATTTTAAAATATCCTAAAACTTCTTTAATATTATACGACCTATCAAATAGTACACTAGACATTAAAGTAGGAACCATTTGAAAATTAGTTTTTTCTTTTAAATTCCCTATCCCATCACCAGAATTAATTTTTGAAATTCCTGTAACTGCAAATATATCCCCCGCTACAACCTTGTCCACAGTAACAAACTTATTTCCATTATAAGTTCTAATACTGCTTACCTTTTCTTTTACTATATTTTCATCATCATTTAAAACATTAATTTCATCTCTCACCTTTAGTATTCCACTTAAAGCCTTAATAAATGTAATTCTAGTTCCATTATCATCATGACGAATTTTATAAACTTTTCCTGAAAACTCTGTATTCTCATCATATTCAGTATAAGTTAACCTATCTAATGCTTCTAAAAATTCTACTATTCCAACATCTTGAAGAGCAGAACCTCCAAAGCAAGGAAAAAGCTTACTTTCTTTTATTAATTTTTTTAATTTATTAATCCAAATTTCTTGTTGATATTCTCCATTAAAATATCTTTCTAATAGTTCTTCATCTCTTTCTGAAATAAATTCTATTGCATCTTCATTAAGATTGTTTAGATTATCTATATAACATATGTCATTAGTTAAATTAATCTGTATTTCTTTAATAACCCTCTCTAAATCAGCTCCAGTTCTATCTAATTTATTAACAAAAAATAAAGTTGGTACATTATATTTTTTAAGTAAATTCCATACTGTTTCTGTATGTCCTTGTACTCCTTCTACTGCACTTATTATAAGTATTGCATAATCCATTATCCCTATAGCTCTCTCCATTTCACATGAAAAGTCTATATGCCCTGGAGTATCTATTAAATAATATGTTGAATCTCCCATTTCAAAAACACCTTGATCAGAAAATACAGTAATTCCTCTTTCTTTTTCTATATTATGGTTATCTAAAAAAGAATTTTTATGATCTACTCTTCCTCTACTTCTAATACTTTTTGTATGATATAATATTTGCTCTGAAAATGTTGTTTTTCCCGCATCAACATGTGCAAGTACTCCTATGCACTTTTTCATAAATCCACCTTCTATCTAATTGTTTATTTTAATTTATACTATCTTAATACAAATAAATAATCTATATTTCACTTATAAATATTTAAATAATAGCTTTTTCTTCTTTGCTCATTAATAATTTTATAATTTAATATTATATCATAAGTAAAACTTAAAATTTTATATTTAAGCTGTCTAGGTTAAAATTCAATTCTTAACTAAAGCTTATACATATAATTTTTCACTTAAATTTCCACATAGTATCTATCATCTACTAAAAACAATAGCTACTTAACACCTTTAATAATTTATTTTTTATACTTTAAAATTAAAATAGGAGCTATTTCCAATAATGAAATAACTCCTATTTTAATTTTATCCATATAACTCCATAACTTTTACAAAATAACCTTGCGTTGCATATAAAAGCTCACAAGTAGTTTTTATTGTAAAATAAATATCATTAATACAATCTTCATCTAAATCCAGATAGTCTTTTCTATTACTTTTTAACTTTTCCAAATAACATCCTGTTTCTTCAATGTCATCTAAAATGTTTTCAAATAATTGCTCATTTTTACTTAATGTTTTCTTTAATATTCTATGAAGAATAACTTCATACTTAAAATGTTCCATCATATCTTTACCATAATACTCTTCTAGATGGTATTTACAAAAACAATCTGCAATATAGTGAGCTATTTGCCCTACAATAAATGATATTTCATCTATGCTTAAATCATTATTTTCTATATATCTCTTATATTCACCCATCTTATCTTTTGAAACACTATATGTGTGCTTTATTTTATTTTTTCTTTTATGAAGATCAGGTTCTATACACCCATATAGAAAATTTCTCTTATTTAAATTTAAATTATACTTTTCATTACAAATCTTATAACAATATGAACCTATAGCTAAGTGAGAATTAATTAACATTAAGCCCTCCCTTGTTAGAAGTTTTAAAGATTTAAAATTTTAAATAAACTCTAACACTATTTATTATACATCACTTTTTTGTTTTTGATTATATAAGTTTAATTTTTTTGTTGGTGGAGTTTGAAATTTATAACAAATAAATTAAAATATTTTTATTATTAAAACTCTCACAATCTATTAATAAACATATGCTTTTACTTATATGGACATACTATTTTTATAAAATAAAATTCTACATTATTATCGGAGGAAAACTATGAAAGTTAGACTTGGCTATGTTGCTATCTCAAAAAAATTAGGTAAAAAAGTTACATCCTCTAGTACAGTTACTTTTACTAATTATAATAAAATAACTACTCCAGAAAAAAAACTTGAAAAGCTTAAATTAGTTTCATCATCCAACTTAAAAGATTTAGAAACAATTATTAAGTATAATATAGCTAATAATATTCATTTTTATAGAATAACATCTGCTCTTATTCCTCTTGTTACCCATCCTGAAGTTGGTTATTGGGGACATAGAGAATTTCTAAAAAAAGATTTTGAATATGTAGGAAAATTAATTAATAATTCTAATATGAGAGTTGATACTCATCCCGATGAATTTAACGTAATTAATAGTATAAATCCTAAAGTAGTTGAAAATACAAAAATTAATTTAATGCGGCAAGCAGAATGGTTTGAAGATTTTAATTATAATTTAGGAAAAATGGTTATCCATGTTGGTGGTGCTACTAATGGAAAAGAAGCTGGTATAGAAAGATTTATTACTAACTTCAATACATTTCCTGAAGAGATAAAATCAAAACTTATAATAGAAAATGATGATAAGACATATACAGCAAAAGAAACTTTATATCTGTGTAATGAACTTAAATTACCTATGGTTTTAGACATACACCATCATAATTGTAATAATAATGGTGAAGATATTTATAGCTTAATACCTGATATATTTTCTACTTGGAAAAATGAAAAACTTCCTCCAAAGCTTCACTTTTCTTCACCTAGAGATGGAGAAAAAGATAGAAAACATTCTGACTTTATTAATGCCAATGATTTTGTGAGCTTTTTAGAAAAAGTTAAAGTATTTGATATAGATATAGATGTAATGCTTGAATGTAAGGAAAAAGATTTTGCTCTTTTCAAATTAACAGAGGATATTAAAGCATTAAAATCTGAATATTCTTGGATTGATGAAACCACTTTTGTTGTATAATTGAATATTAGCCGCTGATGTTCTAAATTAGGAATTCTTTATAAAATCAATGATATCATTTATGATTACAAAAATGGTTATATACAGGAACAGCTTTCATTTTTTTAATAAACTAAATATAATATTTTATATTTTAAAAGTATAAATAAAAAATAATAGGATTCAAAAAACATTTAATATATTTTTTTGCATCCTATTATTCAAATTTTACTCTACTAATAATTTCAAAGTAAATTTTATTTTATTATTCTTAATTTCATATGATAAGCTTCCATTATTTTTTCTACTTAACTCATTACATAAGTATAAGCCTAATCCTGAACTACTAACTTCTTTATCAATATTTTCATAAGTATTATATTTTATAAATGGCTCTAATAATCTATATTTTATATCCTCTGGAAATTCACCACACTCATTACTTATTTCAAATATAATATTTTCTTCACGCTTATATAATTTAATATTAATACTACTACTTGTACTATATTTAATACTATTATCTAAGAGATTACTTATTATTTGTTCTATATCATTTAAAACTGCTATTAATCTTATTTCATCTAAATCAGCATCTATTGTTAACTTTCTATTATGTATCTTTACTTCAAAATCTTCAATTATTTCTCCTATAATCTCTGTAATTGAGAATTCAACTTTGTTTTTATTTGGCTTAACTTCACCTTTAGAAACCTCAAGTATCTTTTCAACTAAAGTTTTCATTTTTTCACTTTCTAGCACCATTCTATTTGTTGCTCTATAAATAAAGTCTTCATCTAACTTCTTTACATCCTCATCTCTTAAAATCTGTGCATAAAGCGAAATTGAAGTAATAGGAGTTTTTAACTCATGAGTTGCATTGTTAAAAAATTCTCTCGAAATTTTTTGTAGTTTTTCTACCTTTTCTTTTTCTTCAACTATTATATTCATTTGATTTTTTATTTTATTTTTCATTAAATTATAGCTTTTAGATAATTCACTTATTTCATCATTGGTTTTTATTAATACATCATTTTCATCTTTAGATTCTATAAATTTCTCCATAGAGTTTTTCAACACTTTAATTGGTTTTGTAATTTTATTTATTAAAATTGAAACTACACTTATTATTATAATTACTATAATAAATTGTCCTAATAAAATTATTCCTATAGCTTTAATATTTATACTATATTTATCACTATAATCCTTTTGAATAATTAAATTACCATAAAATTTTCCATCCAAATATACAGGATAATTATACGTGATATAATAATTATTATTTAACCTTTTAAACTTAATTATTGAACTTATATTATTACTTTCATTTAAAATTCTCTTAATTTCTTTCTCGTTTAATGTATCCCTGACAAATACTTCTATTTCCATATTCTTATTGGCAATAGCAACATATGAATCCGATAGCCCCTGTATTATTGTTAATATTTTCCACAAAGACTCTTCAGTTACTTTCCCTTGCTTAATGCTATCTAGGGAAAAATTTTTTACTTTTTCCATTTCTAAAATAATATCATCTTTTAAAGTGTTTTCTAAAAAACCTGCTACAAAAACTGTAAATATCAAATTTATAAGTACTATACTACTTATAATTCCAAATAAAAGCTTTCCCTTCAAAGTATTAAATAAAACTCTATCTAACCACATAGCCTACTCCAAAAACAGTTTCAACTATAGAATTATCTTTTTCTTCATTGAGCTTATTTCTTAACCTTCTTATATGAACATCAACAGTTCGTGTATCTCCACCATAATCATATCCCCAAACTTTTTCCAACAAATCTTCTCTTGAAAATATTATGCCTCTATTTTCATATAAAAAATTTAGCAAATCAAATTCTTTTTTTCTTAATGGAACTTCTTTTTTATTCTTTAAAACAATTCTATCTTTTGATAAAATTGTTATTCCCTTTATAACCTCCGGACTTTCTTTTGGCAAAGTATTTTTTAAATGCTTTTCTTTTCTCCTAAAAATAACCTTTATTCTAACTAAGACTTCTCTTATTTCAAAAGGCTTTACTATATAATCATCAGCACCTAGTTCTAATCCTACTATTTTATCAAAAATATCTCCTCTAGCTGTTATCATTATTACATAAGTACTTTTTGATATTTCTCTACAAATATCAAATCCATCAATATCAGGTAACATTAAATCTAAAAGTACAACTTCTGGATTAAACTCTTTAAATAACTCTAGGGCTTCTCTCCCATTAAATGCACTTCTAACATCATACCCTTCTTTTCTTAAGGCAAATGTTAATCCATCATTTATTGAATATTCATCTTCAACTACTAGTATCTTTCTTTTATCCATAATCAATTATATAAAGCTTAAATTAAGCGTTTCCCCTTCCCCTATATATATTTATATAAAATCTAACTATATTGTATAAGCAACTCTCTTATCTCTCTATTTCAATAAAAGAATACTCTACCTTTTTAATATAAGATATTGGTGATTCATCTACTGTCGTATCATTATAAAGAACCTTTCTTAAAAAAATAGTATTTCCTTTATCATTTATTACTCCATCAAAATTATCATACTCCTCTGCCTTAGCAATTTTATATATTAAATCTATTTTTAATTCATCATTTATTTCCGATAAATAAATATCACCATTATAACTACTAATTATATAATCACTATTATCTATATTATTAACTATAAATTTATCTAACTTAATTACTTCATTAGAATATATATTGTATATAACCTGTTCATGAAATGTATTATCATCATATAAGTTTAAAATTATATTATCACCTTTTGTATAATTATTTAAATACCATATATCAAATCTTAACCCTTTCAAATCAATAGTTTTATAATATTCAAATACTATTTTATCATCTATAATTTCTACTTTACTAACTTTGCCAGTTTCATCTATAGCCATTATATTATTTTCTTTAATATCATAATAAAAATATCTATAGTTTGCTTTAATTACATAAGTATTATAAACTTTATTGTTTTTTATATCTATTATAGTAATTTTTTCTTCTTCTCCAAACCCTCTTGTATCTCCAGTATTGTTTATATTAAGCAAGTTTACATAATAATCTTCATTTACTTTAAAACCTATGTAATAATAGTCTTTTTTACTATCCTCTAATTCATAAATAAGAGTTTCATAATTATCTAATTTTATCTTTATATTATTTTTGATATCAGCATAATAATAAGTTCGATCTCTTAAATGTAATCCTTCACTATAAATTCCATAGCTTCTATCAACATCTATTAAATTACTCTTTTCTGCCCTTGTAAAATAATTTTCATCTAACTTCTCTACTTCACCATTTAAATTAATTAAATATGGCATGTCTATCTCATCACTTTCATATCCAACATTAAGTTTGGTAGGTGATAGTGTTCCATATACTTTATCTTCATTGAAAAATACTGGTTCAAAAATAGTATACTCTTCTTTATCTTCTATAACTTTTTCTGTTATTTCATATTTATTTAGACTCTGCTCTATCCTTGCATCACTTTCTAAAACTATAGTATCATCCGTACATCCTATAATAAATATATTAAACACTATTAGTATTGCTATAATTAATTTCTTCATAAATAAAAAACCTCCACATATTATTTAATTATATAATACGTGAAAGTTTTTACATAGTTTTGTTTACTTGTTACAAAGTTATTAACTTTTTTTATTAACATACTATTTAAATCTTTATAGTTGTTTTTTACCATTTCAAATATAATTTCTTTATTATTTAATTTCCTGTAATAATTCATTATAATACTTATTGGTTTCCTCTACACTTTTACTATTAAAAAATATATAGCTATTATCCTTTAATTTAATACATATATACTCTTGATTTTCAAAATAAACATATAATTTACACTTACCATATCCATTTATACTAAAATTACCTAAATTATAAGTTGATGCCCCAACTCCATTAGTTCTAATTCCACTTGGGATTCCATTTTCCATTGATATAGATTCTATGTTACTAGTTTTAACTTCAGTTCCATAGATTGGTGCATTAATTACAATAGTATTATTGTCAACTTTTAAAGTAAATGTAGAAAAATCAAATACCATCATCATTGAAGTAAGTCCTAATAGTAAAATACCTGCAAATGTTAAATTTCCATAATAAATTAATCTTCCTTTTTTAGTACCTAAATTATAAGTCATCCCATAGCCTGTCCTATCTGGTACTGATACTGTTCTATCATTAGGGTTATTATAAACACCTTTACTCCAGTACTCATCATTATCAGTATATATTACTTTCTCACAATTTTTTAAAATTTCACTTTGCTCTTTATTAATTTTGTTATTTATGAAAAATATACCACCTATTATTAATATTACTGGTACTACTATTGCTAAAATAAATAATATTTCACTATTACTACTATTTATTAAAAGTAAAAACATAAATAACATACTAATACTTTGAATCATAGCAGCAATTACTGTTCCAGCTGTCCAATTTCTTTTAAAAATAGTATTATAAGCTATATTTATTTTAGAATCTTCACTTATAACCTCTGATTTTCCCTTTGAATATATTTTATACATAATTATAAATATTATATTGGCAATTAAGGCATTACAAGCTGATATTCCTAAGTATCCATAAATATTTATTCTTTTAAATATAATCGCTATTGGAATTAAAGAAATTATTATACTTGGAATAAACCAAAGAATAGAAACAGGCATTTTATTTTTTACTCTTGTGACTTCAGTATCAATAGTTACTAAATACTTACTAGGTAATAACCACTGGTTTTCCCTTTTCATATCCATAAGCTTTTTATTATACTTAATAAATAATCTTCTAGATAAATATAACACAATAAATATCCATAAAAATAAATATATAGTTTGTATTGAATTCATTATTATAAAAAATGATGGTATAAACAATATTAAATCAATCACCATTATTATAAAATTTTCTTTCTTAAATTCTTTTAATATACTTAAAACTTTTTCATTTTTAAGCTCTAAATAGGGAATAGTTACTCCGATTAATATGTTTTTATTTCCATTTGTAATACACTTACTTTGATAATAAATAGTTATTAAGAATACTATTGCTACACTTCCCCAAATTAAATTGAATATCATATTTTCCCCTCATTCCATACCTTATTTAAACCATTCATATTTTTATAAATCTCTTCACACATTCTCATGAACTCTTTATATTCAATTCCCTTTAGTCCAGATTCTGCAATTATGAGTTCAAGTTCACTTTCAAGCTTTTCTTTAAATTCTCTAGTTGTATCTAAAGATGGATTAATTTTTGCTCCATGTCTTCTATCTATCTCTATATATCCTTCATTTTTTAATATAGAGTATGCCTTATTTACAGTCATATTATTAACTCCAATATCTTCCGCCATTTGTCTAACCGTAGGAAGGCCTTCCCCTTTTTTAAGATCACCTCTTCCAATTCCCATAACAATTTCATTTCTAAGCCGAACATAAATAGGAATATTGCTAGTCATATCTAGTTTTATAATCATTATCTCACTCCCTTTGTATACTTTGTATTATATATTATAATACAAAGCATACAAATAAGCAATATTATTCTAATACCTTATTATTTATAATTTTTCTTAGTAACTTTTAATAATATTATAAACTTTCTATATTTTTATTTTACTCCCTATTATATAATTAATATGAATTTATATACTTTTAAGATAAGGAGAAATATTTATGAGAATTGGAATAATTGGTATAGGTGATATATGCAAAAAAGCTTATTTACCTGTAATAACACTTAGAAATGATATCGAAATAATTTTATGTACTAGAAATACTGAAACTTTAAACGAAGTAAAAAAAACTTATAGATTATCTTCAGCTGTCGAGAGCATACAAGATCTAATAAATTCTAAAATTGATGTTGCTTTTGTTCATTCTTCTACAGAATCTCACTTTGAGATATGTAAAACATTAATTGAAAATAAAATACATGTATATGTTGATAAACCTCTTTGCTATACTTATGCTGAAGTATTAGAATTATATAATTTATCTAAGAACAATAATGTAAAGCTTATGATAGGCTTTAATAGAAGATTTTGTCCAAAAGTTAGAGAATTACATGCATTGGGACATGCTGATATTATAATTATGGAAAAAAACAGAGTCAATTTACCTGGTGATATTAGAACTTTTATTTTTGATGATTTTATTCATGTTATAGATACTGTTAGATTTTTAATGATGGATGACTATACAAACTTTACAGTAGATTTTAAAACAGATAAAAATCTTTTAAATAATGTAGTATTAAAATTAAGTAATTCTACAACTACGTCATTAGCAATTATGAATAGAGATAATGGAGTTACAGAAGAAACTATAGAATATATGGCTTCTGGAAAAAAAGCTTTAGTAACTTCTTTAGTTGAAACTACATCATATTGTAATAATAATAAATCAATAACTAGCTTTGGTGATTGGGATAATACTTTATATAAAAGAGGATTTGTAAGTATAATAAATGAATTTTTAGATGCTATAAAAAACAATTCTAAGCTTCCTATAGATTTAGAAGATTCACTTAAAACACATAAATTATGCGAGGATATTGTTAATTATATTGTATCAAATAGTTAATGTTGCTATGTAATTAAATATAAAAAATACTGTGTTAATTAGATAGCACAGTATTTTTTATACTATAATAATTTTTATCTATAGTATTATAAATTCAATTTCTTACTTTTTTAAAACTAATCCTTTACTTCTTATACAAGTGCATTCTCTTGCTTCTTCAGTATGTAAGCATTGATATTTAATCCTTTTTGGTGCTTCTATTTCTACTTCTTTCTTTTCTTTTGATTCTTTTGTATTCATATCATAATCTCCTTAAATATATTACTTAAAAACTTACTATTTACTAAATATTTTTTATTATATAATAATTACTATCTTTTAATATGTATTATATAATAATTTTAAATTTAAGTACATATAATAAATTTAGTAAATTACAAAGGAGAAAACAAATGTTAAATTTAATCAGCCTAATAATTTCTTTATCTCTAATTATGTATTTAGCATATAAGGGATATTCAACTATAGTAACTGCTCCAATTATAGGGTTATTAACTACTTTAATTTCATTTGGTCTTAATAGTCATTTAATGGCTAATTATACAGAAGTATATATGAATGGATTTGCTGGATTTGTTAAAAGTTATTTTCCTCTTTTCTTAACTGGATCTATTTTTGCAAAACTTATAGATGAAGTAGGTTATGGTAAATCTATAGCTTCATTTATAAGTAATAAGCTTGGAAAAGATAAAGCAATTCTTGCTATAGTTCTATCTGGAGCATTTCTAACATATGGTGGCGTTTCTTTATTTGTTGTTGCATTTATTTTATATCCATTAGCAAATATTTTATTTAAAGAAGCAGATATCCCCAAAAGATTAATTCCTGGTACTATTGCCTTAGGTGCATTTACTTTTACAATGACAGCAATGCCAGGCTCTCCAGAAATTCAAAATGTTATACCTATGAGCTATTTTGGAACAGATACCTTTGCTGCACCACTAATTGGAATAATTGCAAGTATCATTATGTTTACTTTAGGTATGATATGGCTTACAAGAAGAGCTAAAAAAGCAAAGCTTAATGGTGAAGGCTATGGTAATCATAAAAACAACTTTAAAAATTCCTCCTGTGAAAAGTTACCTAACATAATAGTTTCTATTGCTCCTATTTTAATAATTTTTATAGCTAACTTTACACTTTCAAAATTTTATTTCCCTAATACTGATGGCAGTTATTTAAATGAATATGGAGTTACATTAGATAAAGTTGCTGGAACTTGGAGTGTTATTATAGCAATAGTTTTATCAATAATTTATATTATTTTATTAAATTATAAGAAATTGAAAAATTTAAATGAATCACTTAGTGATGGAGTTAAAAATTCATTTCTTCCATTACTTAATTCTAGTGCAATAGTAGGTTATGGTAGTTTAATAAAAGCATTGCCTATATTTACTACTATTCAAACTAGTATAATGAATATATCATCTAATCCTATTATTTCAGAGGCTATCTCTGTGAATATAATTTATGGACTTACTGCTTCAGCCTCTGGAGGATTAGGTATAACTTTATCTGCACATGCTCCAACCTTTGTTGAAATGAGTCAAAAATTATCTATTTCCCCGGAAATACTTCATAGAATTGCATCATTATCATCAGGTGGATTAGATACATTGCCTCATAATGGTGCTGTAATAACTACATTAGCTATTTGTGGATTAACTCATAAAGAAAGCTATAAAGATATCTTTGTAACATCCGTAGTTATTCCAATTTTAACTACAATAATAATTGTATTATTAGTTTCATTAAAGTTTGCTTTCTAAAAAATTTATTATAGATTCAAATTTTTATTTAGAAAGTCTAAGTTATATACCGTACACATATTTTACAATAGGAAAAGATATTTATTTTTTATAATAAGTCTACCTAAAGCATACTTAGCCTCCTATATTTAAAATTAAATCCAAGTATACAAAATGGAAATATACATCATTAACTTTTTAATAATTAATTAAAGGTCATAATTAGTTTTTTACTAATTATGACCTTTAAAAATTTATATTTATTTAAAATTTTATTTTTCAGTACTTTCTTCACTTTCAGTTTTTCCATTATAATTACTTAAAACTTTAGCTATCTCTAAATCTTTTTCATTTTCCGGAATCAATCCCCTTAATTCTAAGAGTTCATTAACAAATATTTCTCTGCCTTTTTCATAGTTTGAAACATCTACATGTATATATTTAGGAAACTTAGTTGGTTCTCCTTGAAGTTCTATTTCTGATAATAATACTTCTAATCTTAACCCTCTTGCTTCCAAATCGCCTTCACCAATATATGTTATAGGCATTTTTAAGTTTACTGATTCTCCCTTTCTTATGCTGTTAAAATCTATATGCTCTATATGTCCAAAAGTATCTCTTTGCAAATCTTTAACTATACATTTTTTTATATCTCCATCTAATTTCAAAGAAATTATTGAACTCTTAGGATAAGTTAATAATCTATACATTTCTCTTTTAGTCATTTTAACAGAAATAGCCTTATGTGTTTCATCTCCATAAATAACACATGGAATATATCCGTTTTTTCTTACCTTTTTACCTTTTTCATTTCTTGATAAAACATTAAATACTAATTGCTCCATTATAATCCCTCTTTCATTAAGAATACTTTATATTATTATTATAATGAATTGATTAATATTCCTATTTCTTCATAAAGCTTATTAACCCTTAACTGCTCCAGCTGCAATTCCTTCAATAATATACTTTTGACAAGTGAAATAGAATATAATTATTGGTATAATAGCAAGAACTAAAACTGCCATCATAGCCCCCATATCAACAGCTCCATATCCACCTCTTAAATATTGTACTGCCATAGTTAATGTTTTATAATCAGATCTTAAAACTAAAGTTGGAAGTAAGTAGTCATTCCAGATCCACATAACATTTAAAATTGATATAGTTATAGTTATTGGTTTAAGTAATGGAAATACAATTAAAAAAAATGTTTTTATTGGTGTACATCCATCTATCATTGCTGCTTCTTCAATATCTATAGGTATTGATTTAACAAATCCACTAAACATAAATACCGAAAGTCCAGCTCCAAACCCCAAATATATTACTATAATTCCAAGTGGATTGTCTAAATTTAATATGTTTGCAATTTTACTCATAGTAAACATGACCATTTGAAATGGTACAACCATAGAAAATACAAATAAATAATATAAAAAAGTAGTGAACTTAGATTTTACTCTTATAATATACCATGCTGTCATTGAGGTAAATAATATTATTACCACCGTTGAACTAATAGTTATAAATAAAGAATATCCTATTGCACTAAGAAATCCTGTCTTTTCAATTCCATTTATATAGTTGCTTATTCCTGAAAAAGTAGTTGAATTCGGTAATGCAAATGGATCTCTACTAATATATAATTTTCCTTTAAATGAATTATATAAAACAATAAAAATAGGTGCTAAAAATAATATTGCTAATAGTACTAATATAATATATAAAAAAATATTATTTTTCTTTTTAGGTTTATATTTAAGTTCATTTTTTGTATCTATTTTACTTTCCATTAATTTTCAACCTCCTTCTTTCTAGTTATACTCAATTGAAGTAACATAATTGCAGCAACTATTATAAAGAATATAACTGCTTTAGCTTGTCCTACACCTTCTGAACCTACCTTGTTATAAAAAGTTTTATAAATATCAAGTGCAAGCATTGCAGTTTTTCCACCTGGTGCTCCATCTGTTAATGCTAGATTTTGATCAAATAATTTAAATGCATTTGACATAGTTAAGAAAAGACAAATAGTTATTGATGGCATTACTAACGGTATTGTAATTTTTCTTAATGTCATCCACTTAGATGCACCATCTATCTTGGCACTTTCCATAATATCATTTGGTATATTTTGAATACCTGCAATATATATAATCATCATATAACCTATTTGCTGCCAATTAAGCAATATGACAAGCCCCCAAAATCCATACTTAGGATCATATGTTAAATTAACTCCAAAATAATTTAATATTCCATTTAAAATTATTAACCAGATATATCCTAATACTATTCCTCCAATTAAATTTGGCATGAAAAATATAGTTCTAAAGAAATTAGTACCTTTTAATTTTCTTGTTAAAAGATATGCAAGTGCAAATGCAAAAACATTAACAGTTATTACAGAAACAATAACAAACTTAGTTGTAAAAATTAAAGCATTTGTAAATTCAGGTGTTGCAAATACCTTTTTATAATTTTCAAGACCTACAAATTTCGCATTAGTTACAGTTGTAAATTTTGTAAATGATAAATAAATCCCCATTATAAACGGGACTATAAATGCTATACTGAATGCTATTAATGTAGGTAAAGCAAATATTCCAAAATATTTCTTTAAACCTTTTTGCAAAATTTTCTCCCCCTTCTATAACCATTTTTAATTCATATTAAAATAATTAATTTTAGTCACAAAAGGATGTACCATAAGATACATCCCCTTTTTTAAAATTTAAATACTATTGAGCCCTTTCAGATTTCCAAGAATCTTTTACAGTTGTAACAACATAATCCCAATCTTGAGTTCCTTGTACGTACTCAAGTAATGCACCTGCAAAAGTATCTTTAAAGTTTTGACTTGGGAATGCTTGGAATGTCCACTTAATTGTTTCAATATTATCTTTTTCCATCCAATTTATAACTTCTTTAGATAATGGATCTGATGGTTTTTCATCATCATTAAATGTATCAAATGGAGAAATAAATCCTAAATCACCTGTAACATAAGCTTTACCTGTGTCACTTGTAAATAACCAATTTATAAAGTCTATAGAAGCTTGTTGCTTTTCTTCTGAAACTTGACTATTAATTGCTAAATAGTTTTCTGTACCAATGCAAAGACCTTGATTTTCTTCACCTTCCATACCTGTATATATTGGTAGGAATTTAATATTCTCTTCCTTAACAGTATTACCATCTATACCATTAATTTGTGACCAAGCCCAATTACCATTTTGAACCATAACACAATCACCTAAAGCAAATTCAGCCATTGAATCATCAACACTCTTATTTCCTAAAACACCTTTTTCTGAAACTGAGTTATTAGTATATAAGTCATAAATATTTTTATAATTCTCATTATATTTAAATTCAATTTCCTCTGCAGCTAATCCAACTTGTAAAGGATTTTGCCCTTCTTCTGCATTATCTTTAAATTCATAATATAATGGTATATTAGCTAAATGAGTTTCCCATCTCCAAGCATTACCTGCAGCCATTGAAGTTGATGCAAATACACCTTGTATTCCAAGTTCATCTTTATTTGCCTGCATATCCTCAACTACAGCTTTTAACGTGTCGAAATTATTAATGTCCTCAACTGATTTAATATCTGTATCTTTATTTTCAAGTGCTAAATATTTTTGCATAATTTCATCATTATATATAATTCCATAACCTTCAACAGCATATGGTATACCATATACTCCTTCACCACTTGTAACTGCTAAAGTTTTATCTAATAAATGACTATAAAGTTCAGTATCTTTTAAATCTAAGCAATAATCTTTCCAAGATTCATATCCAACTGGTCCATTAATTTGGAAAATTGTTGGAGCATCTTTTTTCGCAATTTCAGATTTTAATGTTTGCTCATAAGTACCACTTGCTGCAGTTTCAATTTTTACTTTTACTCCTGTTTCAGCTTCATATTCTTCAGCTACTTTCTTATATACATCTGCTATTTCTGGCTTAAAATTTAAAAAATAAATTTCTTCTCCTCCATTAGTAGATTCATTTGAATTTGTTTCTTCCTTAGTATTATTACTTCCACAACCAACAAATGAACCAACTACAAATGCAGTTGCAAGAGTAAGTGCTAATAATTTCTTAATCTTCATAAAACTCCCATCTCCCTTTAAACAATTAACTTTTTATATAAAATTATTTATGTAGTTTATAAATAATTTATATGCATAATCATCTATTCATTTCTGGAACCGTTTCTAATTTTTAATATAATATATATCTTGTAAAGGTAAACATTTACTTTCCTACTTAATTGTATAATATTTCCAATTTATTTTCAATATTTATTTTTAATAAAAAACCGTATCAATTTAAATATTTCTTAATTAATAAGAATATATATTTTCAAATTGAATACGGTTTTTATATTTTCAATTATATTTTAATAATTATTTATTCATTATTTTATTAATTATTAAACTTATATCTTTTGCATCTATTACTTTATCATTATTAATATCATAATCCTTTAAAATTTCCCATATATCACTATTATTTTTTTCTGCTTCTCCATAATATTTTGAAATCATAGCTACATCACCTATATCAACTTTGCTATTACCATTTAAATCACAAGTCTTTAAATTAATTATAGCTATTTGAAGTGATATATTTGCTGCATTAATCTCTTCTTCTGTTGCTTCTTTATTATCTAGTACAGCTTTTGTACTATTTAATGCTTCCGTGAATATTCTCCAGGCATCTTCTAAATAGTAACTATCTTCTTTATCTTTATTATCATCATAAAGTTTTTGAAGTTCTGCTTTATCTGCCTCTTCTACAGAAATCTTATCTACATATAAATTATCCACAATGTACTCTGTTGCTGCATTTCTTGTTATATCAATATAGTAATCATCATAATTACCTGTTGTAAATTCAACTTCAACAGTACCTGTTCTACTTATACTTTTACTTACTAATACTGAATTATCTCTATCACCTGCTTCACTAGCCTTATCTGATTTAACACCTAATATAAAAGCATTATCTGCCCATGATAAATGATCTAATCCAATTCTATAAGTTGTATTTGGTTCAAATCTAATTCTATGAGGTAAAGTTCTCATATAATCACCTGAGCGAATTTTTAATGAATATCTTCCATCAATAGTATCGTTTGTATAAGGCGCATTAGTTTCTGACAAATGACTGTTATCTTACTTTGTTGATTCAAATGGACCATATCCTTGATCAACATTTTCAAAATCTTCAAAGTAATAATGATCTCCTTTTTCTGTAACTCCTATTTCTGTTACACGAACATCATCAAGATTTACCCATGAATTCTCTTCTCCTTGTTCAATACTTAATTTAATTTCAGCAGTTGTTTCTCCCTCTGGTTGAGTAAATGTAATCTTAACTCTTTGGTAATAAGTATTTAACTTATCATTATGAGTTGATCCATATTTCACATTACTTCTATCTGTATAATTTGAAACTGTTTTTCCATCTGGTGTAGTAACAGATATTTCTGATTTTCTACCCTCTGAAACTTCCATCCAAACAGATGCAGAATAGGTTTGTCCACCTACTAGACCTGTCATCGTTTGAGTAATAATTGCATCAGCACCATTATTACCCTCCACTCTTATAGTAGTATTCCCCTTACTATTATTTACAAAGTTAATATGATTAGTGTTTTCAAAAGTACTGTACTTATTCCAAGAATATTCCCAGCTATGGCTATCAAATCCCATATCCTTTACTGGACTACCTGTGCTCCACTCCATATCTCTTGTATCTTCTGTTTCTTCCTTATAAATAACATATCCTGTATTAGCTGTAGTATTTAAAGTAATCTTTCCATTTATAACTTCAATAAGAGTCTTTTCTGTCTTCCCTTCATCAGAAAGCTTATATAATACTACTGAATTAAGTCCTTCCCAACTACTTGACAATTCCCAAGTAGTAGAACCTGTAGCATCTGTCCAGTGATAAATTTTATCCTCTGTTTCAACATTCCAAGGTATAAATATTTTATTTCCATCAGCTATAACTTTCCCATCTTTAGTAATTATATTTTTACCATTCTCATAAGTAGTAACTACTTCATTATTTTCTCCAAGTATAGCTTTTGTGTTACTTTCCCATTGCATTAGTGGAAAGTTCATTAAATATTTATTAGGTAATACATCTGTAAAGAACTCTTGAATAGTTTCATTATAGTCACTAGCTCCTTGCCATCCTAAGAATCCATTAACTCTATCTCTAAGTCCTCTAAATAAATTACTATACGAAAATGTTTCTTGAGTTTGATGATTTACAAAGTGATATAGATCACCTGCATTATTGTACTCTGATGTTAAATGATGTGCCCATACACTTGTTGATGAAAATGCTTGTGGATATTCACTTGCTATTGCCCAACCTAAATCATTTAATTTAGAAGATAATTTATGTGCTGGCCATCTATCATCACTATATACGTCTACATAAACCATATCTATTCCTGGTGCAATCTCTGCTAAATCATCTAAACGTTTTTCCATACCCTCTTCTTGATCTAATATATCATTTTCTCTTATTATTTGTTTAGCACTATCATACCATGACCAACCTGCGGTATTAGATACTACACTACCATATTGAGTTGCTTCAGGATATGCTTCTGTATGATTTATATGAACCCCTATTGTTGCATTGTATTTTTCAGCCTCTTCTAAAAGTGTTCTGAAATCATCTTCCCCACCAGCTCTCTCACTTATATTCGCAAAATCTGGATGAGCACTATCATGACCTTCTGATTGATATCCCTTTATAATGATATTTTGTCCAAATCCATCTGTACCTAAATCAAACTTCTTTATATTATCTAATATTCTTAAGAATGGATATTGAGCAACGCTACCAACATTCATAGCTACTGAAGAATAAGAATTTTGTACTATTTCCGTTCCTAATCTTTCTTCTCTTATATCATCTCTATAGGCAATAGCACCATCAAAATAGTCCACTTTACTATCAGAATTTCTATCACCTGTAATTACAACCTTTGCCCAAGGTTCTGCTATTACTTCACTATCTAATAATCCTCTATAACTATACTCATTAGTCCATATACCAGTTGAAGTATACTCCCCATTTATATCTACAGTCTGATATGCTACTTCCTGATTAGATTTCATACAGCTGTTTGTAATTGAAGCTGCTAAGTTATTATCATTAACTATAGCTATATTAGTTACATCATAAGTTGTATCTGCCACTGTATTAGCTAAATCTCTATCAATCTTAGCTTGAAAATGGCTTGTATGACTTTGATTAACTCTTTGAGATTTAAAATGAGCACCTTCTTGAGTACTTCGTACTGAAACTAAATTATTTTGTGGGAAATTAATTGTATAGACTTTAGTTATATCTTCATTTATATTAACAATATTCATATTAAGAACATTATCTATAACTTCATAAATAACATCAAAAGATACACCTATTTCATCCACTGATACAGTGTAAATTGCCTTATTTTCTTCAAAATCAGAAGTTACTTTTGGTACATACCTTTTTGTATTTATATCAACAACATAATTAGGAATTTCTTGACCATATAATTTATTAGAGTTCATTTCATAACTTATTACTCTTGGGAAATTTTTATCCATAGTTACCTTAAGCTGTCCTGATTCAATATTAGTTGAGTCTTCTTCTATATTAGATTCTTCTATATTACTAGCTGTTGTTACTGAGAAAGTTCCTACTTTTCCTCCATTACTACTATGAAATCTAATACCTGCTTTTCCTTTTTCAGTTGTTACTTCATCTACTGTAGAATTGTATATAGCAACTCCATCTAAGTATACAGTTACAATCTTATCTACTAATTTTATTTTAACTGTATATGGTTTTACACGATTTGCATAAATTCTAGAACTATCTCTAAATAAATTTCTTCTAGCCCCATTACTATTAGTTACATACCAAGTTGAACCCCATTCACTACTTGATCCATCAACACCTATATATGTCCAAGAATTTTCTCCTGCATATCTTAAAACTGCTCCAAAATTAGCATTATCATTTAATGGGTCAACTGTAAATTCAACTTCACTATTATAAAGTTCTGGTGAATTTTCATCTATTACAATTGCATTAGATGTTTGTGGAATACTTAATTTATTATTCTCAGATGAAATATTGGCACTACCAACAACCACACTCATTCCATTTATTCCATTTGTAAAATCACGAGTATATTCAATATACTCTTCTGGTGGTAATTGAACATCTAAAATAAAACTGCTCTTAAATCCATCTTCAAAAACAAGTTCCATATTAGTCGTTCCATTCTCTTTAACTTTAGTAATATATTCTTTCTTTATAGTTAATACATTACCTTCTAATGTGTAGTCCACATTCCTAATTAAAGCTTCATCTTTAACGTTTACATCAATTAAAACATTTTCATTATTAGATAAATTTATAGGAATATCATACGTTCCTGCTTTTGAATATAATACATATTGTTTATTAGGTGTAACAGAAACTTCTTTATATTGTGATAATGTTAAATTATCATATATTCCATAGGAATAATTATCAGTATATCCCCATCCTCTAATTCCGATTTTACCCGTTCTATCTTCTGTTAACACATTGCCTTCATATATTTTTTCATCATCTACGAATAGTTTTAAATTTGTACCAGCATATTGAACCTTTATTTTATGCTCAGTATTTTGTGCTAATGAAGGTCCACTACTTGTTAATACTGTATTAGTCTCACTACCATTTGTGCTCCTATGATAAACCCATGTTCCTCCAACATCATAACCAATACATTCATAATTTTTATTGTCTACATATCTTATAACTAATGACATTCTTCCTGCATGACTTCTTACTTTAAGATCAGTCTCTAATTGTCCATCCTTAATTTCTGGTGAATTGTTATCTACTATCATAGTAAATTGCTTTCCATCAGATGATGTATTCCAATTTCCGCCTTGGACAGCCAATCCACCTTCTTCTGCTGATATGGTGCCTCCTCCCCATACTTTAGACCATCCACTAATATCTCCATTATCAAAATTTTGCACATATGGCTCTATTGCCAATGGTTGTACAATATTTTCATTATTTATCATTGATATCTTATTAACTGATGGTGCTGCAAAAGCTTGATTTTCAATAACTAATTGACCAATAAAAGACATACTAAGAGCTAAAGCTATTATCTTTTGAACCTTTTTACGAATCATTCTTATTTCCCCCCTGTATCCATTCTCGATCTGTTAAGTTATATGAACATTGCTCTT
>NZ_KB291661.1 GCF_000320405.1 Clostridium celatum DSM 1785
GCAATGTTCATATAACTTAACAGATCGAATAAATAACAAAGGAGAAAGATATGAAAATTACTATAATTGGATGTGATGGAGCTTATCCTAGAGTTAATGGAGCTACATCTGCATATTTAATTGAAGATAAGAAAACAAAGATATTATTAGATTGTGGAAGTGGATCAATAGCAAGACTTCAAAATCATATAAACTTAAGTGAACTTAATGGAGTGATAATAAGCCATTATCATAGAGATCACTATGCTGATTTAGAATGTATGCATTTTGCAACGATGCTTGATACTTTTAGTGAAGCAAGAAAAGAACCACTTGTTATATACGGACCTGGAGAAGAAGAAATATTAGCATATAAAAAGTTTTGTATAGGAAAGAATTTTAAGAAAGAAGAGAAATTCACTATAGGAAGCTTAACTTTTTCAACTCATATTAATAAGCATGGAGTTGAAGCATATAGTATTAAAGTTACTAATGAGGAAGGAAAAACTATAGTTTATACAGGGGATACAGGATATTATAATGAATTACCAGAGTTTTGTAAGGATGCTAATATTTTAGTTGCAGAAGCTTCTTGTTATGAATATGAAAGAGGAAGAATGTCTGGGCATATGACGGCAATTGAAGCAGCTACTGTTGCTAAAGAAGGTAATGTTGATACTTTAGTATTAACTCATTTACCACATCATGGAGATATTGAAGATTTGCTAAAAGAAGCGAATACAGCTTTTGATAAAGAAATATTATTAGCGAAATATGATCTTATAATAGAAGTGTAATTAAATTAACTATTTTCTCTAAAGAGAATAAATTACAGAAAAATTTAATATTAATAATTTAATAAAATTTTAAAACAAATTTAATAACAAATTAGAGTGAAATTGATAGTACAGTTCTTCTAATTTGTTATTTTTTATTTTATAAAATTATTTATAGAGAATAATTTTATACACTGCCCTATAATATAAAATCATAGTATTTTTATAGCTAGATTTACACATATGAAATAGTTTTATACTAAAACCATATTATGGATAAATAAGAAAAAATATGATACTATTTTCATGTAGATATTTTCAGTTAGAGCAACTTGTTGAAGGGAGGAGCTTGGGGAATAACCAAGAAATTTATCATGAGAAATAAGATTAAAATAGGAATAGTTGGATATGGAAATTTAGGTAAAGGTGTAGAGTTAGCTTTGAATAAAAATACTGATTTAGAATTAGAGGCTATTTTTACAAGAAGAGATCCACAAACAGTACAAACTATAAATTCAAAAATAGTTCATATATCAGAAATTGATAATTATATTGATAAAATTGATGTAATGATATTATGTGGAGGTTCTGCTAAAGATTTACCGAAACAAAGTATTAAGATTGCAGAAAAATTTAATATAATAGATAGTTTTGATACACATGCAGATATACCATATCATTTTAATAGTATAAATGAGGTAGCAAAAAGGGCAAAAACAATTTCACTTATATCAGCAGGATGGGATCCAGGATTATTTTCTTTAAATAGATTGTTAGGAAAAGTTATTTTACCGGATGGGAAAGATTATACATTTTGGGGAAAAGGTATAAGTCAAGGACATTCAGATGCCATAAGAAATATTAATGGGGTAAAAGATGCTGTGCAGTATACAATACCAATTAAAAGTGCTATAGAACAAATACGTAATGGACAAACACCTGATTTTACTGTTAGAGAAAAGCATGAAAGAATATGTTATGTAGTTGCTGAAGAAGGGGCAGACTTAAAGAAAATTGAGAATGAAATTGTTAATATGAAAAATTATTTTAGTGATTATAATACTAAAGTAAATTTTATTACAGAAGAAGAATTAAAAGATAAACATAGTGCGATGCCCCATGGAGGTTTTGTAGTTAGAAGTGGTAACACAAGTGCTAATGTAAAGCAAAGAATGGAATTTAGTTTGGAGTTAGATAGTAATCCAGAGTTTACAGGAAGTATATTAGTAGCTTATGCAAGAGCTGTATATAAATTATTTAAAGAAGGAAAATCAGGAGCTTATACAGTTTTAGATATTCCTTTTAGTTATTTATCACCAAAAAGTGGAGAAGAATTAAGACGAGAGTTATTATAAGAAAATATATAAATTCATTTAGATAAAAATATCAAAGATAGGGAAGGAAGTTATGAAAGTAGGATTAGTATTAGCTGGTGGTGGCGGTAAAGGTGCATATGAACTTGGAGTTTGGAAGGCTTTAAAGGAATTAAATTTAAGCCAATATATATCTGTTTTTGCAGGTACATCTATAGGTGCTTTTAATGCAATTTTATTTGCAATGGATGATATGGAAAAGGCTGAAAAACTATGGGAAGAAGTAACTATGGACAAAATAGTTCCTATTAGTAAGATGGAATTAATTACAAGAGGTATAGGTTTATATCTAGGTGGAAAAAATCTACAGTTAGCAAAGAAGTTTTTAAATGATAATGTTGAGCGAGGAGCCATTGCAAAGGATGGTGCTATCGATATTATAAATAAATATATTGATTGCGCTAAAATTAAAGAAAATAATAAAATATGTTATGCAGCATGTACTAAGCTAACAAACTTTAGTGCTAAATATTTTAAAATAAATGATTTTGATGAAGAAACGGGAAAAAATATTGTACTTGCTTCAGCTTCATTGCCATTAATATATGATAGTACAGAAGTGTTAGGAGAAAAGTATATAGATGGAGGAATAGTTGATAATGTACCTATACAACCTGTATATGGAGAAAATTGTGACATAATTATTGTTGTTTTACTTTCAAAGGATGCACAAATAGATAGATCACTTTATCCTAATTCAAAATTAATAATTATAGCACCAGAAAATTTATTTGAAAATACAATTACTGGAACGTTGAATTTAGAATCGGAAGCTAAAAGGAAAAGAATTATTGAGGGATATAATGATGCAATGAATAAGCTTGAGCCAATAATGCTGCTTACAAATTTTGCCAGCGAGGATGAAGAGAAAAGAAAGAATCCTAAATTGTATAAACTATATAATTATACAAAGGAACTATCAAATAAGATAAAAAGTAATAAGAAAAATAAAACAATAAATAGTAAGCATGAGTCACTATAAGGTGTTAAAATTTTTATTTTATATATTGTATGTAAAATACGTAAGATAGAAAATACTTAATATAGAAAAGCTATGTATAAATTAAAATAGCTTTTCTATATTAATAATATTTTATTTGATTAATTAATAATTGAAAATTTACACTGAAGTTTTACAATACTTAGAGGACAAATAAATATTAAGTTTATGAGAAGTTTTCATAATATAAAAAAACTTTATAAACTCTTTTAAAAAAAAAATAAAATTTGTTAGAAGCAGAATAAGAATAATAATGGCCATAAGCCACAGAAGCAGTTTCCAGATCCAAAATTTCCACATCTGCCATATCCATAATTGTTATATCCATAGTTATTATATCCATAATTTTGATAATAATTATTAGGACAACATCTATTATTATTATTATTATTATTATTATTATTA
>NZ_KB291662.1 GCF_000320405.1 Clostridium celatum DSM 1785
GCTCCACCATTGAGCTATCGCGGAATATCATTGCATAATTAATTATAACAGTTTTTATGTAAAATGCAATACTTTTTTTATATATTTTTTATTTTTATTATTAATCAACTTAATAATTAAATTTTAAATTAAATCTAATTAGTATATATTTAGTTTACATATACAAAAAGCCACCTATTCAGGTGGCCTTTTAACTAGTTTATTGGTTTCATTGTTGGGAATAATATAACGTCTCTTATTGAAGCAGAGTCAGTTAAGAACATTATTAATCTATCTATTCCTATTCCAAGTCCACCTGTTGGTGGCATCCCTGTTTCTAATGCGCTCATGAATTCTTCATCTATCATGTAAGCTTCATCATCACCAAGTTCTCTTTCCTTTTCTTGTTGAGCAAATCTTTCTCTTTGAACTATTGGATCATTTAATTCAGAGTATGCATTACATAACTCTCTACCAAATACGAATCCCTCAAATCTTTCAGTGAACATTTCATTTCCTCTCTTCTTCTTAGTAAGAGGCGAAATTTCAACTGGATAATCTATAATAAATGTTGGTTGAATCATGTGTTCTTCACAGTATTCCTCATATAACATATTTAATACTTCACCTTTAGTTACAGTATTTAATGGTTTTGGGAATTCTAAGTGTTTTTCTTTAGCAATAGCCTGAGCTTCTTCATCTGTTTTGATTTCGTTGAAGTCTATTCCAGCATATTCTTTAACTGCATCAACCATAGTTATTCTTCTCCATGGTGGCATAAAGTCAATTTCAGTACCTTGGTAAGTAACCTTAGTAGTTCCATTAACCTTCTTACAAACTTCAGCAACCATATTTTCAGTTAATTCCATCATATCATTATAATCTGCAAATGCTTGATATAATTCAATCATAGTAAACTCTGGGTTATGTCTTACTGACATTCCCTCGTTTCTGAAAGTTCTTCCTAATTCATAAACTTTTTCAAATCCTGCAACAATACATCTCTTTAAGTATAACTCTGGAGCTATTCTTAAGAACATATCTAAATCTAATGTATTGTGGTGAGTTATAAATGGTCTAGCAGAAGCTCCTCCAGCAATAGTTGCAAGCATTGGAGTTTCAACTTCTAAAAATCCTCTGTTATCTAAGAATTCTCTTATTCCTTTTATAATTTGAGTTCTCTTCATAAAAGTAGTTTTAACTTCTGGGTTAGTTATTATATCTACTTCTCTTTGTCTATATCTTAAATCTGGATCTTTTAATCCATGCCACTTTTCTGGAAGTGGTTTTAAAGATTTACATATTAATTCTATAGTTTTAGCTTTAACTGAAATTTCTCCAGTTTTAGTTTTGAAAACTTCTCCAGTACATGCAACCCAATCACCTAAGTCATTAGTTTTATATTGCTTTAAAGCTTCTTCTCCAACTTCATCTATCTTTATGAATAATTGAATCTTTCCATCTCTATCATGTATATCTGAGAAAACAACTTTTCCTTGTCCTCTCTTAGACATAATTCTACCTGCAACAGTAACTTCTTTACCTTCTAAAGTATCAAAGTTATCTTTTACTTCTTGAGAACTATGTGTTCTATTAACTTTATATACATCAAATGGGTCTTTTCCTTCTTGTTGTAATTGAACTAGTTTCTCTCTTCTTAATCTTTCTTGCTCATTAAATTGTGACTCTAGTTCTTGAATATTCATTTCTTCCGTTGACATTCACTATACCTCCAATTAGTCTCTTCTTATTTCTAAGACTTCAAACTTACTTACTCCATTTGGAACTGCAACTTCAACTACATCTCCAACTTTTTTACCTAATAATGCACTACCTACTGGTGATTCATTTGATATTTTAAAATTCATTGGATCAGCTTCTGCTGAACCAACTATTGAATATTCAACTTCTTCATCAAAATCATAGTCCATAACCTTAACTATTGATCCAACTGAAACCTTATCTTTTGGAATTTCACTTTCATCAACTACAACAGCATTTTTAAGCATGTTTTCTAATTGAATTATTCTTCCTTCTGTAAAAGCTTGGTCGTTTTTAGCTTCATCATATTCAGAGTTTTCGCTTAAATCTCCGTATCCTAAAGCAACTTTTATTTTTTCAGTAATTTCTTTTCTCTTAACTGTTTTTAAATATTCTAACTCTTCTTCAAGTTTTTTAACACCTTCGTAAGTCATTATGAATTTTTTTGTTTGACTCATATCTTTCTCCCCTTCAAACTTAACTATATTCAATATCTTATTGAACATTTTAGTTTAATAATCTTAAAATCATTTTAAATATTATAAATCAGCCTATTTCATCTGTCAACAAAATAACTAACTATTTAATAATCATCTAATTTTCATTATATTATTCCTTTAATTAACTTTTTATTCCTATAAATTTAAAAATTAATTAATTCTTTTTTATACTTCTCTAACATACTAATAACTTCATTAGTAGTAGTAAGAGTATTCATTATATTTCTAACCTCACTACTTTGCGGTAGACCCTTAATATACCAGGATGCATGTTTTCTCATTTCTCTAACAGCTTTATATTCACCATCATATTTAACAGCTAACTCATAATGTCTTATACACATATTTATTTTTTCTTCAGCTGTAACTGGAATAACTTCCTCTCCTTTTAGGGTCTTCTCTATTTGATTAAATAACCAAGGATTTCCCATACTACCTCTTGCTATCATTATAGCATCACAGTTAGTTATTTCCTTCATTCTTAAAGCATCCTCTGGAGTAAATACATCTCCATTACCTATAACTGGAATATCAACAGACCTCTTTACCTTAGCTATTATATCCCAATCTGCCTTACCTTCATACATCTGTTTTTTAGTTCTTCCATGTATAGCTATTGCATCTGCTCCTGAATACTCCATCATCTTTGCAAATTCTACTGCATTAATATTATTTTCATCATATCCTTTTCTAAACTTAACAGTAACTGGTTTATTAGAAACCTTTTTAATAGAGCTAACTATTTCACCGGCAAGTTTGGGATTTAACATCAATGCTGATCCCTCACCATTTTTAGTTATCTTTGGTGCAGGACATCCCATATTTATATCTAATATACACACATCATCCATTGGATTAAAATGCTTTTCTACTACTTCAGCCATTATTTTGGGATCATTTCCAAAAATTTGAGCAGCTACTGGCTTTTCTTCTTCTGCTATTCTAAGAAGTGCTTGGGTGTTTTCACTTCCATAATATAATGCCTTTGCACTAACCATTTCAGTATAGACAAGTCCACATCCCATTTCCTTACATAATCCTCTAAAAGAAATATCTGTAACGCCTGCCATAGGTGCTAAGAAAACACTTTTTTCGAAATTAAGGTTTCCTATTTTCATAAATTTTACTCCTTATTCTTATCGTAAATTATTCTTAACCCCTCTAATGTTAAACTTGAATCTACTTTATCTATAACATCTGTAGATTTTGCTATAAGATTTGCTAATCCACCAGTTGCAATAACATAAGGCTTTTCAAATCCCATAGAAATCATTTCACTTTTTATTTTATTAACTATATACTCAACTTGCCCTATATATCCATAAAGAATCCCTGCTTGCATACTTGAAACCGTATTCTTACATATAATACTCTTTGGTAATTCTAATTCAACTCTTGGTAGCTTTGCAGCTCTTTCAAATAAAGCATCTGAAGAGATTCTTACTCCTGGGCATATACATCCTCCCAAGTAATTCCCATTTTCTGTAACAGCACAATAAGTAGTTGCTGTACCAAAATCTATTATTACTACATCTCTTCTATATATCTCATGAGCAGCAACTGCATTTACTATTCTATCTGCTCCAACTTCTTTTGGATTATCATATTTTATATTGATTCCTGTTTTTACCCCAGGTCCAACTATTATAGGATTTATATCAAAATTCTTTTTAACCATATTTTCTAAAGAATGCATTATATTTGGCACAACTGAAGATATTATTATACCTTCTACTTCTTTAGGATTTAAATCATTTTGATGGAATAATTGCATCATTTGAATTCCATATTCATCCGAAGTTTTTTTTGAATCTGTTGAAAGTCTCCATCCTGCTATATAGTTATTATCTTTATATACACCTATAACTATATTAGTATTCCCCACATCTACCAGTAGAATCATAAACGCACCACCTTAACATAATTAAAAGCAGCCCTAAAGCTGCCTTTATTTTAATATTGTACAGTAATTAAAACTAATACTTTAATTTTAACAATTACATATTATTTGTCAAGTGTTGTAAATTTTAAAACCTAAAATAATCCTACTATTTCTCCGTTCTCTAGAATATCCATTCTATTAGCTGCTGGAACTTTAGGTAAGCCTGGCATTGTCATAATATCACCAGTTAATACAACAATAAATCCTGCTCCATTTGAAACCCTTACTTCTTTAACAGTTATATCAAATCCTTCTGGTCTTCCTAGAAGTGATGGATTATCTGATAATGAATATTGTGTCTTTGCCATACAAATCGGTAATTTGTCTAAATTAAATTTTTCGATTTCTGCAATTTGCTTATTTGCTGCTGGTGTATATAAAACATTCTTAGCCCCATATATTTCCCTGGCAATAGTTAATACTTTATCCTTAATACTCTGCTTTTCATCATATAATACTTCAAAGTTTGACTCTTCATTTTCTAATACATCATTAACTATATTAGCTAATTCAAGTCCACCTTCTCCACCTTTTGCCCATACATCACTTAGTGCAACCTTCACCCCTAATTTTCCACAGAAATCTTTAATAAATTCTACTTCTTCCTCTGAATCTGTCAAGAATTTATTTATAGCAACAACTACTGGTACATTATACTTTTGCATATTTTCTATTTGCTTTTCTAAATTAACTATTCCTTTAGATAAAGCCTCAACATTAGGAGTATTTAACTCTTCCTTTTTAACTCCTCCATGATGCTTTAAAGCTCTCATTGTAGCAACAATTACTACACAATTTGGTTTCAAATCACCATATCTACATTTAATATCTAGAAACTTTTCTGCTCCAAGGTCTGCTCCAAATCCACCTTCTGTTACAACAACATCTCCAAGTTTTAATGCCATTTTAGTAGCTAAAATAGAGTTACATCCATGAGCTATGTTTGCAAAAGGTCCTCCATGAATTATAGCTGGAGTATTTTCTAGTGTTTGAACTAAGTTAGGCTTTACAGCATCTTTCATTAATAAAGCCATAGCACCTTGAACTTCTAATTGTTTTGCATAGACTGGATTTCCATCTAAATCATATGCAATTAAAATATTACCCATTCTTTCTTTTAAATCATTCAAATCAGTGGCTAAACAAAGAATAGCCATTATCTCAGAAGCAACAGTTATCATAAATCCATCTTCTCTTAAGAAACCATTTAATTTTCCACCCATTCCAACTACTACACTTCTTAACGCTCTATCATTCATATCCATAACTCTTTTAAATATAATTCTTCTTGAATCTATTTTTAAAGTGTTGCCTTGATGAATATGATTATCTATTGCTGCACATAATAAATTGTTAGCAGTAGTAATTGCATGCATATCACCTGTAAAATGAAGATTTATGTCTTCCATTGGCACAACTTGAGCATATCCACCACCTGCTGCTCCACCTTTTATTCCAAATACAGGTCCTAATGATGGTTCTCTTAATGCAATAACTGCTTTCTTCCCAGTTTTATTTAATGCTTGCCCAAGACCTACTGTAACTGTAGATTTCCCTTCACCTGCTGGTGTTGGATTTATCGCTGTTACTAAAACTAATTTCCCATCTTTTTTGTCTTTATTTTTATCTAAAACATCTAATGAAATTTTACATTTATATTTGCCATAAAGCTCTATATCATCTTCACCTAAATTTAATTGTTCTGCAATCTTTACTATAGGCTCCATTTTTGCCTCTTGAGCTATTTGAATATCACTCTTCATAATGACAACCTCCTTAATTCTAATTTAATAATATATCTAATTATATCACCAGAAATGTATTTTTTAAACATAAATCGAATATTTTTGATTTTTCAAATTTAAATATTCGTATATATTCATATTTTTATATCTATTATTTAATTTAAATTCGTTATTTGTAAAACTAAATTCACTGTTCATTTATATCGATAGTAATATATAAGTTTTTATAACTAGAAATATAAATAAAAAAGGTAGCCTTTTGGCTACCTCTTTATTTTAATTTGCATCAAAAATCATCTCGAATTCTTTTCCATCAATTTTTTCTTTATCTAATAATTCATTAGCAACAGCGTGAAGCTTATTAATATTTGTTTTTAGAAGGTCTTCAGCTCTATCATATGCAATTTCTATAAATGATTTAACTTCTTTATCAATTTTAGCTCCAATTTCTTCACTAAAGTTTCTACCTCTTCCAAGATCTCTTCCTAAGAATACCTCATTGCTATCAGTTCCATATGAGATAGTCCCTATTTCATCACTCATTCCGTATTCCATTACCATAGCTCTAGCTATAGCACTAGCTCTATCAATATCATTTTTAGCTCCTGTGCTTATGTCCCCTAAAATTAACTTTTCAGCAACTCTTCCACCAAGAAGACCTACCATTTCATCTTGTAATTTTTCCTTAGATGTATATGCTCTATCTTCCGTTGGTAAATGCATAGTATATCCACCAGCCATACCTCTTGGAATAATACTTATTTCATGGACTGGGTCTGAATGCTTTAAGCATTTCATAACAACTGCATGCCCTGCTTCATGATAAGCTGTAAGCTTTCTATCGTGTTCACTAATTGCTCTACTCTTTTTCTCAGGTCCAGCTATTACTCTAGTTATAGCTTCTTCAAATTCATCCATTCCAATATCTTTTTTATTCTTTCTAACAGCTAAAAGCGCTGCTTCGTTTGCTAGATTTTCTAAATCAGCTCCGCTAAATCCTGGAGTTCTCTTCGCTAAAATTTCTAAGCTAACATTTGGTGATAATGGTTTCTTCTTTGTATGAACCTCTAGCACAGCTTCTCTACCTTTTCTATCTGGTCTTTGCACTACAATTTGTCTATCAAATCTACCTGGTCTAAGTAATGCTGGATCTAATATATCTGGTCTATTTGTTGCTGCTATCATTATTATGCCTTCATTTGCACCAAATCCATCCATTTCAACAAGTAATTGATTAAGAGTTTGTTCTCTTTCATCGTGACCTCCGCCAAGACCTGCACCTCTTTGTCTACCAACTGCATCAATTTCATCTATAAATATTAACGCTGGTGAGTTTTTCTTTGCTTGCTCGAACAAATCTCTAACTCTTGATGCACCAACACCTACAAACATTTCAACAAAATCTGATCCCGAAATACTAAAGAAAGGTACTCCTGCTTCTCCAGCAATTGCTTTAGCAAGTAATGTCTTACCTGTTCCCGGAGGACCAACTAATAAAACACCTTTAGGTATTCTTGCACCCATTTCTGTGTATCTTGCTGGTGATTTTAAAAAGTCAACTATTTCTTCTAGTTCAGCTTTTTCTTCATCTGCTCCTGCAACATCATCAAAGGTAACTCTTTTAGCATCTGGCGACATCATTTTTGCTCTACTTTTTCCAAAATTCATAACACCTTTTCCACTGCTACCACCTTGTGATTGTTGAGTAAAGTAAAAAATAAATACTAAAAACATTATAACAATTAATATCGTTGGTATTATACTAAATAAAAAACTATTATTTGATGCTGGTATATATTCAATACTAACATCATCTTTTGTATACTCACTATTAAGCATTTCTAACATAGTGTCTGGTGCATATACAGTGAATTTTTTATCATCTCTTGTTTCACCAGTTATAAGCATCTTATCTGGTTGCACACTTATTTTCTCAATTTCATCATTTATCCATTTTTGTTGGAAATCGCTGAATACTATTCTATCTGAAGCTTTATTTCCATTTAAAAGAAATGAAGCTGATAAAAATAATAATACAAAAGCTATTATCCAAACTGTTGCACTTGAATATTTTTTCATTCAAGGCCCCCCTTTCCTCTAGTACTTATTTTATATCATTTTTTATTTTTCATATACTTCTCTTTTTAAGACCCCAACAAATGGTACATTTCTATATTTTTCTGCATAATCAAGTCCATATCCTACTAAAAACTCATCAGGCGATTCAAACCCTACATATTTAACATCAATATCAACTTTTCTTCTAGATGGCTTAGTTAAAAGAGAAACAATTTCTACAGAATTTGCTTTTCTTGCTCTTAAATAATTTAATAAATAATCTAATGTTACTCCACTATCTACAATATCTTCAACTATAAGTATATCTTTTCCACATGCCTCATGATCTAAATCCTTAAGTATTCTAACAACACCTGTTGTTTCTGAAGAATTTCCATAACTTGAAACAGCCATAAAATCAATTTCACATGGTATAGTTATATTTTTTATCAATTCAGCTGCAAATATTACAGAACCTTTAAGTACTCCAACCACTAAAAGTTCTTTACCTTCATAGTCATTGCTTATCCTTTTGGCTAATTCTGAAATTTTATCTTTTATCTGTTGTTCACTATACAATACTCTTTCAATATCTTGTAGCATTTTTCTATCCCCTTTTGTCAAACATAATTTTTAATATCTTTTTAGTACTATTAGTAACTTTATATTCTTGAGAGGTTTTAAGTCCTACTACCCAAGCAATTTTGTCATCAAAACATACTATTGGTATATTTCCTCTTTCCTCTCTAGGTATTTTCAAATCAATAAATATATCTTTTATTTTTTTACTTCCATTCATACCAAGTGGAATTATTTTGTCTCCATCTCTCCTATTTCTTATAATAATTTCCTTTTTTATCTTATCATAATCAAAAAATTTTATTAAGTCATCTTTAGAAAATTCTATTTTTTTTTGCGAATCAATAACATTAAATTTTACTATGTAATTTTCAAACTCAATATTATCTGATATTTTTTCCTTATTAATACTTATAAATTTATCTTTGCATGTTTTCTTATTATTATCTTTTAAACTTAAAAGTACATCCCCATAAATATTTTCACATACTATATTATTAGTTAGTGAAATTTGCTTACCAGTTTCTCCGTTAGATAATTCTATAATTTTGTATATATGCTTCATTTCAAAGTTCTGGTCAGATTTAGAAACTTTCTTGAATGCCATTTTAACAACTCTAGTATTAATAGCCTCAAGTTCATCTTTAAAAATTTCTTTTCTTATAATAATTGCATCATTTTTCTTACTACAATATATATCATAACATTTTTTGGAATATTCTTCTATAAATTCATTGTCTTTTTGTAATAATAAAACCATTCTATTTAAAGTTTCTATAATGTCTTTATTAAAATTCTCTTTCATATATGGTAATATATCTAATCTAACCTTATTTCTACTATAAACTCTTTCATAATTACTGGCATCAATTCTTGGTTTGAGTTCATTATCTTCACAATATTTTTCAATTTCATACCTATTTAAACATAATATAGGTCGTATAATTCCATCTTTTCTTTTTGCCTTTATTCCTGTTAATCCTTCAAGTCCTGTTCCTCTCATCATTCTCATAAGTACAGTTTCTGCTTGATCATTGGCATTATGAGCTACTGCTACTTTATTGTAATTATACTCATTTCTTATTTCTTCAAAAGCTTTATATCTCTCATTTCTACCTGCAACCTCTAAAGATACTCCTGTGCTATTAGCAATATATTCTATATCTATTCTTTTTACATAATATTTTATTCCTAATTTATCGCATAAATCTTTTATGTACCTTTCATCCCCCTCAGATTCTTCACCTCTTAAAAGATGATTTATATGGATAGCACCAATTTCAATATCCAATACTTCTTTTAATTTATATAAAATATGTAATAAACATACTGAATCTGGTCCACCTGATAGTGCAACCAAAATCTTATCTTTTGCTTTTATTAATTTATTTTCTATAACGTATTCTTCTACTTTTTTTAACACCTTTTATATTCTCCTATAAATCGTTTCTTATATCTTTTATAATACATTTACATTTTTTCAATGTAAATATTATAACTCACTACTTTCTATATTTTGCATAATAAATACAATTATTATTAATAAAAGTGCTCTATTGAGCACTTTTATTAATATGAAGAATATAATTTAGATACTACAATAGTCATGTCATCTAATACTCTTCCACCACTTATTTTTTTAGCTTTATCTATTATTTCTCGTGATAATGCTTCTGGATTGTTAGGTCCATCCTTTAAATATTCTACTATCCAATTATAATCTCCCAAATTATCTCTATCTACATCAACAATTCCATCACTTACTGTAATTATTATATCACCTTGTTTAACCTTCTTTTTTATAGGCGTTACATTTATTGTATCTACTATTCCAAAAGGTAATGTAGAATTACTTATTACTTCAACTTCATTTCCATGTTTTATAAAGCTCATGGATCCACCAACCTTAATAAATTTAGCATCTCCAGTATATAAATCAATAATATTCATATCTAAAGTTGTAAATTTTTCATCTTCGCTAAACTTCATTCCCATAACTGCATTTACGGTATTTAACATTGTAGTTTCACTAAATCCACCATCTATAAATCTTTCAATTAAATCTATTGCAGCCCCGCTTTCTAATCCTGCTTCTGGTCCTGATCCCATACCATCACTTATTATAGTTACATATTGCCCTGACTTATTATCTCCAAAACTATAACTATCTCCTGAATACTTTTCCCCATCTTTAATTTCAAATGCAACATATGAAGAAATATGATATTTAGGTGTTTCTTCTATAATTACAGAACACTCATTTGTACTTGGATCAATTACACATCCCTTTTCTCCTATATATAATGGCGTTTTAATCAAATTACTAATTACAGGTAAAATTTGCTTCCTACAATAATTTTCACCATCATAACTATCAACCTTAACTTTTATTTTAAGTCTTCCATTTGTATCAACAAATGAATATATATTAATATATCTAATCTTATTTTTTGCTAAAGTCTTTCTTAAAAGTTTATCTACTTCTAAACAACTATCAACATTTTGATTAAAGTCTTTTAATATATTTGTAACAGCAAAAGACATATTAGACATTTGGCTTGCTAAAATACTTCTAGCTTCCATCAATCTTGATTTTAAAGCTTCATTAACAGTATAAGTTGAATATAACTCCTCAGCATTTTTCAATAAAGTATTTCTCTTTACACATTTTTTATCAAGTGTTTTTGGTAAATATGCATTTTTATTTTCACATGATTGCATAAGCTCTCCAAACTGACTAAATGTAGTATGCAATTCTCTTCCCCAACACTTACTATTCATTTCACACTCTTGACAAACTCTATCAGCTAAATTTTCAACTAATGCCGTTCCTTTATTTTTTAATAATAACTTTTCATTTCCTGATAAATTTTCTACCGAACTAGAAATAGCTACTAATGAACCTCTTAACACTTCTAGCCTATCTACAAATTCAGATTTAATTCCCTCTATTTGAGCATCACTAATTACTTTACTTTTTTCATCATTATTAAGTTCTGATAACAATTTTTTTATTACATTTTTAGGTATTAACGCCATTATCAATGCTGATGCTGCTATTTGAATAATCATAGTTGAATTAAGATTATTAGAATATGTCATTACAATAAAACTTACAACAAAATATGCCAGTATAGAAAATATCTTACCTGTTTCAGTAAAGAGCCCAACAACCAATCCACAAATTCCATATAAAGTAGTTGATATCATTATATCATTATTTCCTACTCCTATTATTAATCCCATAGTAACCCCAAGAACAGCTCCAGCATTACTTCCTGCAGCATAAGCAACTGTTATTATAACTGCTAATGCCAATACATCTCTTATAGCAATACCTGCTATATTAAATTCCCCTACTCCAGTTATAATTAAACATACTAATATTGCTAAACTTATTAATTCCTCAGTAGAATAAAAATAATTACTATTAATTTCTTTCATACAATTAACACCGTAATTAATCATAAAGAATACCGGTATTACAATTAAAGATTTTACTAATGAAAAAAATATATTTATACTAATATCTTGATTACCTAATAGGCATTGTAAACCTACAAACATTGCAATTACAATTGCAAAACAATTTTTAATCTGTACCTCTTTTTTGGTTAAGCTACTTATATATTTTATACCTAAAATAGCAGCTGCAATTGATATATATATTATTATGTCTCTATTTATTAAGTATTGACTTAAATATCCTAAAGCTACAGATAAAAAAGCTATTGTAGATTCTTTTATATTACTTTTCTTAATTACACTTATTAAATATCCTAATCCAAATGGAGCTAAATATAGTCCATCTATGAATCCAAATCCAACTCTACTAAGCATAAAACCTAGAATAATAATTGCACCTATCTTTACTGAGATATTTTTAACATTAGTTTTCTTTTTACTTTTTTTATTTTCTTTTCTTTTATATGTAGGTATATCAACTCCATATTGCATAAGTCCACCCGCCCTTCTCTTTTCTTATTAAATAATACCATTTTATGTAAAATTATTTTGTCACTTACTGTCCTTATATTATTTTTTCGTAAGACACCAATCCTTCTTTTATGATTAAATTATCTTTATTTTTCATCTACAATTCATTATTTACTATTATTTCCATTTTTGTGTTTAATAAAAAAAGCGATAGAAAATATTTTTTTGTCGTAAAAATTCATTTTCTATCGCTATTTTTAATTAAAACTATGTAATATATAGTTAATTTACTTCATATAATATTTATTTAAATCGAGTAGGAGGAAAATAATTATTTTA
>NZ_KB291663.1 GCF_000320405.1 Clostridium celatum DSM 1785
TTGAATATAAGCAAAGAGTGCATAGAAGATTCTCGGCAACTTCAAATAGAGAAACAAGTGAATTTGAATATGGCTCATTAGAAAGAATACTATCAAGAGAAAATTTACTTCTAGCAATGAAAAGAGTAATCTCAAATAAAGGTAGCCATGGAGTTGATGGAATGACAGTCTATGAACTTAGACAATTTCTTAAAGATAACTGGTTATCAATAAAAGAAAGTATTTTAAATAATGAGTATAAACCAATGCCTGTTAGAAGAGATGAGATACCCAAACCTAATGGTGGAACTAGATTGTTAGGAATACCAACAGTTTTGGATAGGTTTATTCAACAAGCAATTGCGCAAGAGCTAAATTATATCTATGATGAGAACTTTTCAGAAAATAGTTTTGGCTTCCGTCCTCGAAGAGGGGCAAAAGATGCTATACAAAAGGCAGAAACTTATATAAATGAAGGTTATAGATTGGTTTGTAGATATAGACCTAGAGAAATTCTTTGATAGAGTTAACCACGATATACTTATGTATAAACTCTCAAGGAGTATAAAATAAGAGAGTATTGAGGTTAATAAGAAAATATCTTCAGGCTGGAATAATGATTAACGGAATAGTAGCAACAAGTGAGGAAGGAGCTCCTCAAGGAGGTCCATTAAGTTCAACTTCTATCTAATATAATGTTAGATGAATTAGATAAGGAACTAGAGAAAAGAGAGCATAAATTCTGTCGCTACGCTGACGATTGTAACATTTACGTTAAGAGTAAAAGAGCCGGAGAAAGAGTTATGGATAACATAACAAATTTCATAGAAGGTAAATTGAAATTAAAAGTAAATAGAAGCAAAAGTGCAGTAGAGAGACCATGGAAAAGAAAATTTCTAGGATTTACGATAATGCTATCATTTGGAAAAGCTTGCACTACTATATCTAAACAATCATTAAAAAGATATAAAGATAAAATTAGAGAAATACTATCAAGGTCAAAACCGATAACTT
>NZ_KB291664.1 GCF_000320405.1 Clostridium celatum DSM 1785
AAAATGGTAGATATCTATTGATATCTACCAATTTTTTTATGCAAATTTAAATTAAGTATGATAAAATTAAGGTTAAATTTATTTATAAAAGTATTAAAAAGGAGAAAATGTAATGAGAGATATAACAAATAGTAAAGGAAAAATTTTTAGACACTTTAAAGGCGATTTATATTTAGTAGAAGATTTTGTTAAGCATTCAGAAACACAAGAAGTCATGGTTTTATATAGAGCGTTATATGGAGAGTGTGGATTATTTGTAAGACCATATGATATGTTTGTTGAAGAAGTTCCAGAAGGAAAAGTTAATCCAACTGGACAAAAATACAGGTTTAAGAATTCAAAGTTAAGAGTGTTAAGTAAGGATTAAATCACAAATTATATTGAATGGTAATATATAAATAGAACTGCATTAAAAGAGAAATTTTTAAGTAGATATTGTAACTATTTTAAGCAGTTCTATTATTATATATAAATTTAAAAATTAGAAGGAGCTAACTTACATATTTTCTTTTCTTAAATAACAATACAAATACGAGTGAGCATATTAGTATTAAAATTGATGAAAAAGATAATATTAATGTTTCAAAATTGGTTGTAGAGTTTTGCTTAGGGCCCATTACAAAGTTATTATTAATAACTTGAGTTTTATTACCGCTATTATTTTGAGCTTGGAAAGAGGTAATTTCATTTATTTGTTCATCTGTTAAACCGATATTTAATAATTCTTCCTTAACAGCATCGGTAATTGGGCTATCACCAGAATTTTGAATTATTTGTATTGCTTGAATCATAAGTGATTGATCTATAGACATATTATTAATAAGATTACCATTTTGATTATCCTTATTAAACATGCCACCTTTATCGTTTCCACCACCTTGTTGACCTAAGGCTGTTAAATCAACAGTTGTATCAATATTACCATAGCTTGTTGAAGGTTGAGAACCATCAAGTTGAGCAGTTATACTAGTCGCTCTATCATATCCAAAATTGATTAAATGAGTAAGTGAATTAGTATATTCTTAAAATGTATAAAAAGCTGTAGCATCATTTTCTACATAATTGCTAATTAATGAATTAACTTTAGTAATTAAAGTTTCATAAGTTCCATTATTAATAAAGTTTTCTACTATTTCATTTAAATATTGATGATAGAGTTCTTTATATTTATCAACTTCTAAAAGCTTTCCTATTAACGGACTTGCTTCTAAACTATCAGAAACAGGAGAATCTATTGGGAAGTTTATTGCATTTGAAGCAGAACCAGCTTGGAATCCTGCAAATGATAAGTTATAATCCCATGGTAATATGCTAACTAAGCCATCATCTTCATATAAATAGTAATTATGCTTCATATTAGATGCATAACTATCAAGATTAACTAAGAAAGTATTTACAGCAAAATATCTAAGAACTTCATCTACATTTAAATAAGACTCTATATCTTCAAGGCTATCAAGATGTTCTATCATATCTAATATTTTAGTATAATCATCACTATCTGTAGTTTTAAAGATAGCATTATCAAAAATAGAAGAATAATTTGAAACATCATCACCATTCCATACCAAATCAGCACCATTAGAGTTTCCACCCATACCACCGCCAATGCCATTAGGCATACTTTGAGGCATTTGCATTGAGTTATCTCCATTATTCATA
>NZ_KB291665.1 GCF_000320405.1 Clostridium celatum DSM 1785
CTATATTACACAAAATTATCTACAGTCTCTATTGTCACATTATCCGGAAAACTTTAATGCTATCGGCAAAGAATCATATAGCAAATATAAATTTGATTTAATGCTTTCAGGGCATGCTCATGGAGGACAATTTATATTACCCTTTATAGGTGGATTATTTGCACCAGGTCAGGGCGTTCTGCCTAAATATTATAATGGGCTTTATGAAGATAAAAATAAGCTAATTGTAAGCAGAGGACTTGGTAATAGTGGATTTCCAATAAGATTATTTAATAGACCTAATCTTGTAGTAGTAGATATTATGAAATATTAATATTTTAATTAGATGCTTTTTTAATTTTTTATTTAGAATAATTTTAAGGTATACATAAAGTTAAAGATTTTGAAAAGTTTTAACATAAATATTAATTTATGAATAATATATACCATAAATAATATTCTAATGGAGAAATAATAAGGCACTAAGGAGGATAAATAAAGAGATGGCTATTTTGAAAAAAATTGAAACTGAAGTTGTATTAGGTGTAGGGGAAGATAACTTTTTTAAAGAGGTAGAATTTGATTTTTCTAATATAAAAGGAATTTTTATGGTTGAGAATATTGATGAACGGATTGATGTTTATGATGTAGTACCTATAGATTGTGATTCAGTAATATTTAGTGCATATATATATATAAATGTAGCATATAAGTTAGCTGAATATACTGGAAATGATACAAAATGTAATGCAACAATTTGTGGGGATATTAAGCATATGACAAAGAGGATACCATTTGGAGGATGTATTAAAATTAATCGTGAATCAAAAGAACACTTTAATAAAAATGATATTGCAAAGGTAGTAAATGCATGTATTGAAGGAAGTCATAACACTTTAATAGGACCACAAGAGATAGGGAAATTTGATACACCAATATACAACTATAAAAAGTTAAATGATAAGGTATGCATTAAAATTAAGGTTAAGGTTGTAAGAGATGAAATCGTAACTATTTATGCAGAAGATAAAGAATGTAAATAAAAAATATAATTGTTATAATTAGCTTGATTTAAAATATAAATATATTTAAATCAATATTTGACCATAATATGTAGTTAAAATAGAAAACTACTATATATTATGGTCTTATTTATTTTAGTTTAAAATAGCTTTTATCAAATAAAATATAAAAGAGTAACATTTTAACAAAGAAAGTACATATTATATAGTAAAATGTCTAAAAGCCAAGAATTTTATTGTAAGGAGAAAGTTATGGATAGAGAGAAGAGTATAGATAGGGAGAAGTTTATAATGCCTAATGAAGATGAAAAAGATATTGACTGTAACAGACAATATCCAGATAAAAAGATAATCCAAACAAAAGTCATAGTAGGTAAAGGGGAAGAAGATTTTTTCTTAGAAAGTGATTTTAATTTTGATAAAATACCAGATGCTGAACCATTTCTAAAAATTGTAGATATAGATACTTGGGTAGATGTTTATGATGCACAAGTAATAAAGGGAAATAAAGTTATATTTAATGCTTGGATTTATAAAAATGTAACTTATAAAATGGTAAATGGATTCTTAGAAGAATCACCAGATGGTGAAGTAACAATTAATGGTGCAATAAGGCATATTACTAAAAGAATACCTCTTGCTGGATGTATTGACATTAAATCAAAAGAGAAAATTAATCCAAAGGAAGATATAGCAGAAGTATTGGATGCTTATGTTATAGGTGAAGTTGAGGAGCCATTAGAGAAATCAGCTTTAAGAACAGCAACAGCAAAAGTAGAACCACCTATATATGAATATAAAAAACTTCATGAAAAAATGTGTGTTAAGATAGCTGTTAAAGTTGTTAGATGGGAGCATGTTCAAATAAAAACAGAAGAAAGATGCTAGTACCATTTAATAAGGGGGTATTTTTAATACCCCCTTGAATTTTTATATATGGAATTCAACACTCCTTGTTACTAAAAGAGTAATTTGTATTACAAATTGTTCTATAAGCTCACTATATACAATATCTTTAGATGAAGTTGTAGAAGGTTTTTTCAATTTATGTGTTTCTGATATATATATATTGCTTACTTGACAATGATCAGATTTTTTTATTTTATCATTTGAATCAGATATTAAGTTTATGCAGGTTGAAAATGGAATAATTAAATTAATATATTGAAGATCACCATTAATAGTATTTTCAGATGATGAGGATATAAGTGTTTTATAATTAATATCTATATAAGCAAAACCAGATGCAAATGCTTTTTCACCACTTAAATCTAATTTTGTAACTTCCGCACTAGTAATTACATCAGTAATTTTCCAAATAGGTTCAGTTGGAGGAGTTAAAATTATATCTTTTTGAAGAAATACATTAGTGAAGCCTCGACCTAAGATAAGATTACATTCAATTAATTTTTTTGATTTTGATTGAAATTGTTTTTTAAAAGGTGTAATGCTAGGTAAGGTTTTATTATATGAAGTTTTTAAATTTTTAAAGTTAGGTAGTGGTTTATTAGAGTTTTTTTTATAATCATTATTTTGTTTATTAGATTGTGAATGTTCATTTATAGTATTGTTAATAGTGTTTGATTTTTCTAATATAGTGATTGGTAAATCAGTATAATCAAGATTTAAATTAAATTTATTGTTATTTTTATCTTCATAACTAGAATTAGAATTAATATATTCACTTTTAGATAAAGTAGAATTATTTAAGTTTTCTAAAGAAGGAGTAAAAGGAAGTGTATCTTTGTAAATAAGATCTTCATTAACAATAGTATCATCAATATTTTTAATATTATTATTAGTATTATTATTAGGTGTTTTTTTAGTACATATATTTATAGAAAGAGGATAAAATAATAATATTTTACAAATATTTTTATCTTTAAGAAAATAATAAGGTCTTAAGTAGTTTTGAGTTGAGTATAAACATTTAGGAGTAGATAAAAATTTCATAGTAGATTTTAAATTTTTAGGAGAACCATACTTAGCTATATCTCTACAATGAAATACTTTATAAAATGAGGAAGTCTTATGTTTAGTTAAATTTTTAGAAACGGATTTATATGAAATTTTATTATTATAAGTTATTATTATTTCATAATCACCATAAATAGAAATTCTTCCTTTAGAAAGTACTTTAGAAAATATATTCAAATTATTAATTTTAATATTATTAATAATAGTATATTTAGGATATTTAAACTTAAAGGAATGTAACATATTTATTTTAAACATATTAAAAATAGTTTCAGACATATTTATGTACCCCATTATTAAAATAAAATTATTAATAAATATTTTATGATAATTATTATAAAAGAGTACCTAATATATAAAATAAGAGGATATTAGATTTAAATCTAATATCCTCTTAAAAATAGAGTTATATATTATCTTGATTTGTGGAATGTTCTGTTTATAACGTCTAATTGTTGTTCTCTTGTTAATTTAATGAAGTTAACAGCATATCCAGAAACTCTGATAGTTAATTGTGGATATTCTTCTGGGTGTTCCATAGCATCTAATAAAGTTTCTCTATTAAATACATTTACGTTTAAGTGTTGAGCACCTTGAGAGAAGTATCCGTCCATCATTGTTCCTAAGTGGTGGATTCTGTCTTCAGCAGTTTTTCCTAATGCATCTGGAACGATTGAGAATGTATTAGAAACACCATCTTGTGAATGTTCATATGGAATCTTAGCAACTGAGTTTAATGATGCTAAAGCTCCGCTATTATCTCTTCCGTGCATTGGGTTAGCTCCTGGTGCAAATGGTTCTCCAGCTTTTCTTCCACATGGAGTAGTACCAGTCTTCTTACCATAAACAACGTTTGAAGTGATTGTTAATACTGATTGAGTGTGGTAAGCATTTCTGTAAGTCTTGTTTTGTCTGATCTTATTCATCATGCTTTCAACTAACCAAGCAGCAATTTCATCAACTCTGTCATCGTCGTTTCCGTATTTAGGGAAGTCGCCTTCAACTTCGAAGTCTACAGCAATACCTTCTTCGTTTCTTATTGGCTTAACTTTAGCATATTTGATTGCAGAGATAGAGTCAGCACAAACTGATAAACCAGCTATACCACAAGCCATTGTTCTGAATACGTCTCTATCATGTAAAGCCATTTGTAATTTTTCATAAGAATATTTATCGTGCATGTAGTGGATAACATTTAATGTATTAACGTAAAGGTTAGCTAACCAGTCAGTCATAACATCGAATCTGTCCATTACTTCGTTGTAATCTAAGTATTCACCAGTTAATGGAGCTGTCTTAGGTCCAACTTGCATTCCGTACTTTTCATCTTTACCACCGTTTATAGCGTAAAGTAAAGTTTTAGCTAAGTTAACTCTAGCACCGAAGAATTGCATTTGCTTACCAACTCTCATTGCAGATACACAACAAGCGATAGCATAGTCATCTCCCCAGTATGGAGCCATTAAATCATCATTTTCATATTGAACTGATGATGTATCAATAGAAACCTGAGAACAGAAATCTTTAAATCCTTGAGGTAATCTAGTTGACCATAAAACAGTTAAGTTTGGTTCTGGTGATGGTCCTAAAGTGTAAAGTGTGTTAAGTACTCTGAATGAGTTCTTAGTAACTAAGGTTCTACCATCTAATCCCATACCACCGATTGATTCAGTAACCCAAGTTGGATCTCCTGAGAATAAATCGTTGTATTCTGGAGTTCTTAAGAATTTAACTAATCTTAACTTCATTACGAAGTGGTCCATTAATTCTTGAGCTTCTTCTTCAGTGATAACACCATTTCTTAAATCTCTTTCTATATATATATCTAAGAAAGTAGAAGTTCTTCCTAGAGACATCGCAGCACCGTTTTGGTCTTTGATAGCTCCTAAGAATCCGAAGTATAACCATTGAATAGCTTCTTTAGCATTCTTAGCTGGTTCAGATATATCAAATCCATAAGTTGCAGCTAATCCTTTTAATTCTTTTAACGCAACGATTTGATCAGAAATTTCTTCTCTTAATCTGATTACATCTTCATCTATAGTCTTAACTTCTAAAGATAATTTTTGTTGTTCTTTATCTTGGATTAATCTATCAACACCGTATAAAGCAACTCTTCTGTAGTCACCTATGATTCTTCCTCTACCGTAAGCATCTGGAAGACCAGTGATAACACCAGATTTTCTAGCTAATCTCATTTCTGAAGTATAAGCATCGAAAACACCTTGGTTGTGAGTCTTTCTGTATTTAGTGAATATTTCTGAAATTTTTGGGCTTACTTCATATCCATAAGCTTTAGCTGCATTTTCAGCCATTCTGATACCACCGTATGGCATTACAGCTCTCTTTAATGGAGCATCAGTTTGTACACCAACGATTTTTTCGAAAGCTTGGTCAATATAACCAGCATTATATTCGTTAATTCCAGATATAGTTTCTGTATCTACATCTAAAACTCCACCGTTTTCTCTTTCTTTTTTGAATAATTCACTAACTTCTGCCCAAAGTTTAGTAGTAGCTTCAGTAGCTCCAGCTAAGAAACTAGAATCACCTTCGTATGCAGTGTAGTTAGTTTGAATAAAGTTTCTTACGTCAATACTTTTTGTCCATGAACCTGTTTTGAAATCATTCCATTGTTCTCTCATCATAGCGCCTCTTTTCTAATTTTCTAAAATTATTAAGTATTGTCCTTTATATTGGACACGAATAATTATCTAATAATAATTATTATCCAATAATGGCATATCTAAACTATAGCACTAAAATTTAAATTTTTCAAGTATATATTTATGAAAATTTTTACTGAAAACTTTAAATTTTAGTTCCTAGATTATAATATCATAGTATTATCTTATAAGCAAAGGGTAATGCTGTCATATATATGATTAAATATGTAGTAACTTGGTAAAAATATTAACAAAATGCAAAAAAAAGGGCTAAATAATAATAAATGGTTAAAAATTTAACAATAAATAAGTTGTGATTTATAAATTTTAATAAAATTGAAAACTAAGAAAAATTTAGCTTTCATAAAAATAAGAAGCATAAAAATAAGAAGCTCTTATAAATATGAGCTTCTTTTTTTACCTATTATTTTTCAGTTTGTTGAAAAACCCCCTGTTTAAAATTAATTTATAAACTTAAGAGTTTAATTAAATTCCTCTTTCGTATTGTTCTACCATTCTTTTAACCATTTCTCCACCAACACTTCCGCATTGTTTAGAAGTAAGATTTCCATTGTAATCAGTGAAAGGAACACCCATTTCACTTGCTACTTCAGTTTTAAATTTTGATAATCCGTTTTTTGCTTCTGGAACTAGTTTTTGTGACATATCAGTCCCTCCTAATATATTTTTTTATAAAGTATATATTTACTTTACACTATTATGTTATGTAAAAAAGATTTAAATAATCTATTAAAAAGTAGGCAAACAAGCCAAAATATAATTTTTATATATAACAATGGTTATATAATTAGCTCTTAACAAAAGTTCTTTTTTATAGATAAATAGAAATAAAATTACATTAAATTATTTAAAGATTTCCATTAATATAACAAGTAAAATGTTTACAATGGATTGATGAACTATAAATATTATGTTTCAATTTTAATTTTTTTGAAAAAATATGAAAAAAATGAAATTTAGCATAGACAGAAGAAGAAAATGGTGATAACATACTAATGAAAATGATAATTGCTATCAAATAAAAAAATAATTTACTGTATGTATTAAAAAGATAATTACGGAGGAAGAGATGAAAAAAAGATATCTATTTCTTTTGTTGCTTATTTTATCAGTTATATCTATTTTTATAGGTGTATCTAATGTAAGTATAAAAGATATATTAAATTTTGATATAGATAAGATTCATATAATATTAGTAAGTAGAATACCAAGATTAATTGCTATATTAGTAGCAGGAGTAGGACTTAGTATTAGTGGACTTATAATGCAACAAATAAGTAAAAATAAGTTCGTATCACCAACAACAGCAGCAACAGCTGATTTTGCAAAGCTTGGAATACTATTCTGTATAATGGTAATTCCATCGGCAACTATTATGCAAAAAATGATTGTATCATTTGTTTGTGCTGCGTTAGGTACTGTTTTGTTTATGAAAATGATAAAAATGATAAAAATTAAAAATATAGTTTTTGTTCCGTTAATAGGTATGATGCTTGGGAAAATAGTAGGATCTATTACTACATTTTTTGCTTATAAATATGATTTAGTTCAAAATATTTCTTCTTGGATGGAAGGAGATATGTCATTAATTATGAAAGGAAGCTATGAATTACTTTATTTAAGTATACCAATGGTAATTATAGCATTTTTATATGCTAATAAGTTTACTATAGTAGGAATGGGAGAAGATTTCGCTGTAAATTTAGGTGTAAATTATAATGTAGTTGTTAATGTTGGACTAGCTATAGTTTCTTTAATATGTGCTGTAACACTTATCACAGTAGGAAATATTCCATTTTTAGGACTTATAATTCCTAATATAGTAAGCATATATAGTGGAGATAATTTAAAAAGAACTTTATACCACACAGCACTACTTGGGCCAATATTCTTACTAATATGCGATATATTTGGAAGAATAATAATATTTCCATTTGAAATGTCAATAGGATTAACTGTTGGAGTAATAGGAAGTGTTATATTCCTTTATATGATATTAAGGGGGAATAAGGATGAGGACTAAAGATAAAAGAAGCATAATTATATTGTCATTATTAGCTTTAGTATTAATAGGAACATTCTTATTAATTAATGTAAATAGTGCCAATATAAGATATGCAATGTATAGAAGAATACCTAAAATATATGCAATGATATTAACAGGTGGAGCTATAGGGTTTTCATCATTAATATTTCAAACTGTAACAAATAATAGAATATTAACGCCAAGTATTTTAGGAATAGACTCATTATATGTATTATTACAAACATCAGTAGTATTCTTATTAGGATCTTCTTCTGTAATAATAAGTAATGGTAATATAAATTTTATTATAACAATAGTAGCTATGCTTATATTTTCAAGCTTAATTTATAAGTTTATATTTAAAAAAGGTAGCAAAAATATATTTACACTATTATTAGTTGGTGTAGTTTGTGGAACATTGTTTGAAAGTTTAACTACATTTATGCAGGTTCTTATTGATCCGGTAGAGTTTCAAGTGGTACAAGATAAAATGCAAGCAAGTTTTAATAATATAAATACAGAGTTGTTATTTATTTCAAGTATAATAATAATACTTTGTATAGGTTTTGCTTATGATTATTTAAAGGTGCTAGATGTAATGGCACTAGGAAGAGATGAAGCAATAAATTTAGGTGTTGACTATGATAAAATGGTAAAAAAAATGCTAGTTATAGTAGTAGTATTAACATCTGTAGCAACAGCATTAGTTGGGCCTATAACTTTCTTAGGATTACTTGTTGTAAATATTGCGAGACAGCTTATAACTACATATAAGCATAATATTTTAGGTGTAGCAACAATATTAATTAGTATAGTAGCACTTATAGGTGGACAATTACTTGTTGAACATTTAATGGATTTTGGAGTTTCAGTGAGTATAATAATTAATTTTGTTGGAGGAATTTATTTCATTTATTTAGTTATGAAGGAGAGAAATAGATGATAGAAGTAAAAAATATAACAAAAAGTTATGGTAATAAAAAAGTTGTAGATAATGTATCTTTAAATATTGAAGAAGGAAAAATTACTTCTTTTATAGGACCAAATGGAGCAGGAAAAAGTACACTTCTTTCTATTATGAGCAGACTATTAAAAAGAGATAGTGGCGAAGTACTAGTTGATGGTGTTGATATATTAAAATGGGACAATAAAGAGTTGGCAAAAAAGGTAGCTATCTTAAGACAATCTAACAATATAAATATTAGATTAACTATTAGAGAGTTAGTTAGTTTTGGTAGATTTCCACATTCTCAAGGTAATTTAAAAGAGGAAGATAATAAATATATAGATGAAGCAATTAATTATATGCAACTTAAAGAGTTTGAAAATAGATATTTAGATGAATTAAGTGGGGGACAAAGACAAAGAGCATATATTGCAATGGTAATAGCTCAAAATAGCGATTATATTTTCTTAGATGAACCACTTAACAATCTTGATATGAAACATTCAGTTGAAATAATGAAGATTTTAAGAAAGCTTTGTGATGATTTAAATAAAACAGTTGTAATAGTTATACATGATATAAACTTTGCATCATGTTATTCAGATAATATAGTTGCTTTAAAAGATGGAAAGCTTATTAAAAATGGTAAAGCTGAAGAAACAATAAAAAAGGAAGAACTAGAAAATATATATGAAATAGACTTCCATATTGAAAATATTAATAATAGAAATATTTGTGTGTATTTTTAAAATTAATGATATAAATCTATAAATAAAATTTAATTTTGAAGTTAATATAAGCAAATTTTTAAATTTGCTTATATTAAGAATATATATTGATAATGAATATCAATATTAAATAAAATGTGGATTTAGAGATTAGTTTAAATATAAATAAAATTTAAAAGAGGTGTAATAATAATGAGTAAAAAGACAATTTTATCAATAGTAGTATTACTAGTAGTAGTTCTTGGAGTATTTGGAGTTACTAAATTTGTAGGTGCAGAAAATAAAGGAGCAGGAGAAAGTATTGTTGTTTCTCATGAACTTGGAGAAACTACAGTTACTACAAATCCAAGTAGAATAGTGGTATTTGATTATGGTATATTAGATTCTTTAGATAAATTAGGAATAGATGGAATAGTAGGGGTAGTTCAAAGTGGATTACCAGAATATTTAACTAAATATTCTACTGAAGAATATTCAAGTATAGGAAGTTTAAAAGAACCAGATATGGAAAAAATATTTGAATTATCTCCAGATTTAATAATAATATCAGGTAGACAAGCTGATTATTATGAAGAGTTAAATAAAATAGCTCCTACAATTCATTTAGGAGTAGATAATGAAAATTATTTAGAATCTTTTACAGTTAATATGAATACCTTAGGTAAAATATTTAACGAAGAAAAGTCAGTTGTAGAGGAACTTGAAACTATAACAGAAGCAATAGAAGCTTTAAATAAAAAAGTTACAGAAAAGAATGTTAATGGTCTTATAGCATTAGCCAATGATGGTTCATTTAGTGTTTATGGTGCAGAATCAAGATTTGGGATAATTCACAATGGGTTTGGAGTAATTCCAGTTGATACAACTATCGAATCTTCAACACATGGACAAAAAGCATCATTTGAGTATGTTGTTGAAAAAAATCCTCAATATTTATTTGTAGTTGATAGAGCTGCTATTGCTGGTGGAACTACTTCTGCAAAAGAATTATTTGATAATGAATTAATGAAGAAAACAGATGCATATAAAAATGATAATATTGTTTATTTAGATCCTGCAATTTGGTACACTTCAACTGGTGGATTTACATCTACAATGAAAATGGTAGAAGAAGTGGATTCCGCAATTAAGTAAATTTAATATTTTATATAGGAATAGCCATAATATATATTTAGATTAAAAATCTTATATATTATGGTTTTTTTTATTTTTCTTAAATGAATTTTGAGAAAGTTTTATTTAATAAAAATTATATTTATTAAATAAAAGAGTTTTTTATTACTAATTTATTAAAAAAATAAAATAATAATAATCAAAATAATAATTGACAAATATATCCATAAAGGGTATATTGTTATTAACTTTAGTATGATAAAGTGCAATAAGCTAGTTTATAAAATAAAAGGGGTGATTAAAATAAGCAATGTAATACCAGAAGGGACAAGGGATTTTACAATTGATGAATGCATAAAAAGAAGGAGAATAGTTGACAAGGTAACAGATATATTTGATAAATGGGGTTATAGCGAAATATCAACACCAACTATTGAGTACTATGAAACTTTTAATCATAAGTCACAAAGCTTAAAAGAAGAAGAAATGTATAAGTTTTTTGATAATAGAGGAAGAATTTTAGTATTAAGGCCAGATATGACAGTACCAGTTGCAAGAATGATTAATACTAAATTTAGGGATATATCATTACCTGTAAAACTTTATTATTCAGAAAAAGTATTTAGAGTTCATGAAATCTTAGAAGGAAAAAAAAATGAATATTTAGATTGTGGTATTGAATTTGTAGGATTAGATGGAAAAAATATTGATTTAGAAGTTTTAGTTACAGCTATTGAAACATTAAAAGCTATAGGTAATAAAAAATTTAAAATAGAAATTGGAAATGTTAATATTTCAAAAGCAGCTTTAAGTGGAATAGGAATTAATGGAGTAGAGAAAAAAGTAATAATGAATCTTATAAATAATAAGAGTTTAATTAGTTTAAAGGAAGCTTTAGAATTACTTGATATTAGTGAAGAAAATAAAGAGTTTTTAAATAAATTACCTTGGCTTTTTGGTGGATATGAAATGATAGAAAAAGCGAAACAATTATCAGTTAATAAAAATATGACTGAGAGTATTATATATTTAGAAGATTTATATCTATCCTTAAAAGAGTTAGGATATGAAAAGTATATAACTGTAGATTTAAGTATGGTACCACGAGTTGATTATTATTCAGGAATCATATTTAAAGGGTATATAGATGGTATTGGAAAGGCTATATTAAGGGGAGGTAGATATAATGGGTTATTAAAAAATTTTGGACAAGATAAACCGGCAATAGGTTTTTCAATTGATATAAATGAATTAATTAATATTAATTATAATAATAAAAATAAATATCTTGAAGTTACTATTGATAATAATAATCCTATCAGTATGTTAAAAGAAGCTATTATAAAAACAAATGAAGGAAAAAGAGTAAATATTAAATATAAAAATAAGTAGGAGGTGGAGTATGAGCATAAGCATAGCATTAACTAAAGGAAGAATTGAAAAAGAAGTAATAAAAATTTTAGAAAAATCAAACTTTGGTATAGATGAGCTGAAAAATAAGGGGCGGAAATTAGTGTTCAATGATACTAAAGAAGATATAAAGTATTTTTTGGTTAAGGCTAATGATACAGTAACTTATGTTGAACATGGTGTTGCAGATATAGCTATAGTAGGAAAAGATACCTTGCTAGAGCGGGAAGAGGATTATTATGAGGTACTTGATTTAGGATTAGGTAAATGTAAATTTATTGTAGCAGCACTTCCAGATTCCAATATATTTAATAATGGTGGGCATATAAAAATAGCAAGTAAATATCCAACAGTAACAAAAAAATATTTTCAAAGTAGAGGTATGGATGTTGAAGTAATAAAAATAGAAGGTTCTGTAGAGTTAGCACCTATACTAGGAATTAGCAATGCTATTGTAGATATTATGGAAACAGGTACTACTTTAAAAGAGAATGGATTAATAGTTTTAGCTGAAATTTGTGATATTAGTACAAGAGTTATTATAAATAAATCTAGCTTTAAACTTAAAAGCAATGAAATTAATAGATTCCTAAATAAAATAAGAAGATGTATTAAATAAACATAGTTATTATAGCTATAAGGGGGCGAATTTTATGATAGATGTAATAGAGTATTCAAAATATGAAAAAAACAATCTACTAAAAATCCTTGAGGAAAGAAATAATACAAAGTCAAACAACATAGAAGATAAAGTTAGAAATATTATAGAGACGGTTAAAGATTATGGAGATAGAGCATTAATAAATTTTACTAAACAATTTGATAATATAATGTTAGAAGATTTAAGAGTAACGGAAGATGAAATAGAAGAAGCATATAATTCTGTAGATAAAGAATTTATTGATATATTAAAGGAAAGTAAAGAAAATATTAAAGCATATCATGAAAAGCAAAAAAAGTTAGATTATATATATACTAAAGAAAATGGAGTATATATGGGACAAAGAATAATTCCAATAGAGAGTGTTGGTGTATATGTACCAGGGGGAAAGGCTGCATATCCATCATCAGTATTGATGAATGTAATTCCAGCTAAAATAGCAGGAGTTAAAAAAATAGTAATGGTAACACCACCAAGTTTAAATGGAGAAGTAAATAAGAATATTTTAGCAGCAGCAAAAATTTCAGGAGTAGATGAAGTATTTAAGGTAGGTGGAGCACAAGCTATAGCTGCATTAGCTTATGGAACTGAAACTATAGAAGCTGTTTGTACTATTGTAGGACCAGGTAATGCATATGTGGCAGAGGCAAAAAGACAGGTTTATGGAAAAGTAGGAATAGATATGATTGCAGGTCCAAGTGAAGTGTTAATAATTGCAGATGAAGCTGCAAATGAAAAGTTTATAGCAGCAGATTTAATGGCTCAAGCAGAGCATGATGAAATGGCATCTTCAATTTTAATAACCACATCTATGAATCTTGCAAAAAAAGTAAATAATGAAGTGAAAGTTAAAGTTGAAGATTTAGATAGAAAAGAGATAGTAAAAAAATCCTTACAAAGTTATGGGAAGATAATAGTTTGTAATAATATTGATGAATGTATAGACATTTCAAACAAAATATCGCCAGAGCATTTAGAAATTCTTCTTAAAAATCCTATAGAATACTTAGAAAAAATAAAAAATGCAGGTTCTATATTTTTGGGAGAATATACACCGGAACCAATGGGAGATTACTTTGCAGGAACAAATCATGTATTACCAACATGTAGAAGTGCTAGATTTTCATCACCACTATCTTTAGATACATTTACTAAAAAATCATCCTATTTATATTATTCAAAGGAAGCTTTACTTAATTGCGGAGAGAAAGTTGTAAAATTTGCAAAAGAAGAAGGATTAACAGCTCATGGAAATTCTATAAAGGTTAGATTAGAATATGAAGAAAATTAATACGTATAAAAATATTATGAATAATAAGATAGGTATAAGAGTAAATGGAAATGAGAGTTATAAGAATTTAGATAATGAAGATTTGTTGAATGCACTTGAAAGTACCAAAAACACTAAGTTTAATAGATATCCAGATAGTGACTCTAAGAGGCTTAGAGAAGAGTATGGAAGATTAATAGATATGCCATTAGAAAATATTATAGCAGGCAATGGATCAGATGAAATGATATCATTAGTAATAGCAGTATATGTTAAAAGAAAAAGTGTAGTTATGACAATTAAGCCTGATTTTTCAATGTATGATTTTTATGTATCTCTAAATAATGGAGTTATTAAAAAGTTTGAAACAAGGGAGGACGGCAGTTTTTCTTTAGATGATTTCATAGCATTTGGAAAAGAGATAAATCCTAATCTTATAATTATTTCAAATCCTAATAATCCAACAGGACATACATTAAATAATATTGAAATATTAAAAATTTTAGATGTGTTTAGAGAAAGTAAAATTCTTATAGATGAAGCTTACTATGAATTTTACGGACAAACAATGCTTAAATATGTAAATGAATATAAAAATTTAATTATTACACGAACTTTATCTAAGGCATGGGGATTAGCTGCTCTTAGGGTAGGTTTTTTAATTTCCAATGAAGATAATGTAGTAGAATTAAACAAATATAAAGTTCCATATAATTTAAATCAACTTTCTCAAGATATTGCATGTAATATTATTAATCATCCAGAGAAGGTGATAAAAAACGTTGAGGAAATTGTAAGTGAAAGAGAACGTTTATATAAAAATTTAAAAGAAATAGAATTACGAAACAAAGAAATAATTACTTTTTATCCATCAAAGGCAAATTTTATTTTTGCTAAGAGTAAATACAAAGATAAAATTAAGGCTGAGATGGAAGAACAAGGAATATTGATTAGATATTTTAATGATGATACTTTTAGAATTTCAATTGGGGAAAGTTGGGAAAATGATTTAATCATAACCGTTATTAAGAAGGCATTAGGATATGAGGTGGAAAATAATGTGTAAAAGAATAGGGGAAATAAAAAGAGATACTAATGAAACCAATATAAATATGGAAATTAATTTAGATGGTAATGGCACTAATAAAATAGAAACTAATATTGGTTTTTTTAATCATATGCTTATGCTTTTTTCTTTTCATAGTGGTATTGATATAAATTTAATGGCAAAAGGCGATATAGAAGTATGTGATCATCATTTAGTTGAAGATGTTGGTATATGCTTGGGAAAAGCTATTAATAAGGCTTTAGGAGAAAAACGTGGGATAAAGAGATATGCTACTTGTTTTATACCTATGGATGAAGCTTTAACAATGGTCTCTTTAGATATTAGCGGAAGACCTTTTTTATATTTCGAAGGGGATTTTAGGCGAGAATCTATAGGGAATTTTTCAACTGAAATGGTTAAGGAGTTTTTTAAGGCAGTAGCATTTAATTCAGGAATAACATTGCATATTAAAGTCCTGTATGGAGAAAATGATCACCATAAGATTGAAGGGATATTTAAAGCTTTTGGAAGGGCATTAAAAGAAGCTATAGAGATATCCGGAAATAATATACCATCATCTAAAGGTAAAATATAATTTTGAATTTACAGCTAATATGTAAGGGGGCATTTGGAGATGATTGTTATTATTGATTATGGAATGGGAAATTTAAAGAGTGTTTATAATGCGTTAAGTACATTAAATTTACCTTGTAAAATTTCTAGCGATATAAGTGATATAAAGAATGCTGAAAAATTAATATTACCGGGGGTTGGAGCTTTTAATGAGGCTATGGACAACCTTTGTAATTATAGATTAATAGATGCAATAAAAGATAAAGTTAATAATGGATGTCCACTACTTGGAATATGTTTGGGGATGCAGATGCTTTTTGAAGAAGGATATGAAGGCGAAATTAGAAATGGATTAGGTTTTATTAAAGGAAAAATAAAAAGGATAGAACCAAAGAAATATGTAAAACTCCCGCATATAGGATGGAATAGATTGGAGACTAACAATTATAATAATATTCTTTATGGAGTTTCGGAAGAAAACTTTGTTTATTATGTTCATAGTTTTATGGCAAGAGATATGGAGGATGTAAATTTAGTAGCATATTCAGAGTATGGCGGAGTAAAAATTCCTGGGTTAGTAAATAAAGATAATATTTATGGAGCACAATTTCATCCAGAAAAAAGTGGAGAAATAGGTCTTAAAATACTTAGAAATTTTGGGGAGATGATTTAATGATTATAATTCCAGCAATAGATATTATAGAGCAAAAGCCTGTTAGACTTTATCAAGGAAATTATGAGAAAAAGGAAATAGTTGGACAAAGTGTATTAGATATAGCAAGGGGATTTGAGAGAGCAGGGGCTAAGTATATACATTTAGTTGATTTAGATGGAGCTAAAGACGGAAGACTTATTAACAAAGAAATAATTATTAATGTAGCAAAAAGTATAAATATACCTATAGAAGTTGGTGGAGGAATTAGAAGTTATGATGATGTAAAATATTTGGTAGATAATGGGGTAAGTAGGATAATTTTAGGGACTATGGCTATTGAAAATAAAGATGCTCTTAAAGAAATTATTACTGATTTTAAAGATAAGATAGCAATAGGAGTAGATTGTAGAAATGGATACTTATGTACAAGAGGCTGGATTAAGAAAAGTAATATAAATTATATTGAGTTTTCAAGAGATATGGAATCTCTAGGTATTAAAAACATAATAGTAACTGATATAAGTAAAGATGGAACATTAATGGGGTCTAATATAGAAATGTTGAAAGAGTTACAAAAAGAAGTAAATATAAAAATAACTGCTTCTGGTGGAGTAAGAGATATCCATGATATTAAAAAACTTAAAGAAATTAATATTTATGGGGTTATAATTGGAAAGGCTTTGTATAGTGGCAATATAAACTTAAAAAAAGCAATAGAAGTAGTTGGAGGTGCTTAAGTGCATACTAAAAGAATTATTCCTTGTTTAGATGTAAGAGATGGAAAGGTTGTTAAAGGAATCAACTTTGTAGGGATAAAGGAAATTGGAGATCCTGTGTTGTTAGGTGAATATTACTATAATCAAGGAGCAGATGAATTAGTATTTTTAGACATAACAGCTAGTCATGAAAATCGAGGAATAATGGAAAAAGTTGTTGAAAGGGTAGCAGAAAAAATATTTATTCCTTTTACTGTTGGTGGAGGTTTAAGGAATATTGAAGATATAAAAAGAATATTGAGGGCAGGAGCGGATAAGGTTAGTTTAAATTCAGCAGCAGTTAGAAATAAAGGGCTTATAAAGGAAGGAGCTTATTATTTTGGAAACCAATGTATTGTACTTGCTGTAGATGCAAAACGTAGGCAAGATAACAAAGGGTGGAATGTATTTGTTAATGGAGGAAGAATAGATACAGGAATTAATGTCTTAAAATGGATTGAAGAGGCGACAAAGCTTGGAGCAGGAGAAATATTATTAACGTCTATGGAGGCAGATGGAACTAAAAATGGTTTTGATATTGAACTTATAAAAAGAGCCAATGAAGTAACCAATGTACCAATAATTGCATCTGGTGGATGTGGTAAAATAGAAGATTTCTTAGAGGTTTTTAAAGATGGGATGGCTGATGCAGCATTAGCAGCATCGCTTTTTCATTATGGTGAGATAAGTATACAAGAGGTTAAAAAATATTTAAAGGAAAATGGCATTAATGTTAGAAGTTTTAATAACTAACAAATAAATTTAAAGTTTAATTTATAAAATATTTAAGTTATAAATAAGAATATATAAAGATGTATTATAGATAAAACAACAAAAATAAGGGGTATAGAAGGGATTAATATGACTAATATTAATAGGATTATTTTAGACTTTGAAAAAGGAAAAGGGCTTATTCCTACCATAATTCAAGATTATAAAACTAACGAGGTTTTGATGTTAGCATATATGTCTGAAGAAAGTTTTAAGTTAACATGTGATGAAAAAAAGACTTGGTTTTATAGTAGAAGTAGAAATGAGTTATGGAACAAGGGTTCTACATCAGGCAATTTTCAAGAAGTAAAAGAAATATGGGTAGACTGTGATAGTGATACATTATTAATAAAAGTAATTCAAAGGGGCGCAGCTTGTCATACAGGTGAAAAAAGTTGTTTTTTTAGGAGGATTGAGTAAAGTGATATTTGATGATTTATATAAAGTTATTAAAGATAGAGAAATTAATGGCAAGGATAAGTCATATACTAAATATTTATTAGATACAGGAACTGATAAGATATTAAAAAAAGTTGGGGAGGAATGTACAGAAGTGATAATTGCAGCTAAAGAAAATAATAAAGACGAAATAGTAAATGAAATTTGTGACTTAGCTTATCATTTATTAGTTCTTATGGTTAATAAAAAAATTGATATTGAAGATATAAATAATGAATTAGTAAAAAGACGAGATAAAATAAATAATTTTAAAGGTGAAAGAAAAAATATAGATATACTTTGATATAATAGTGTAGCGTTAGAAACTTAATCTTTCCTTATATATATAAATTATAATATAATGAAAATTAAATAAGTATTAGTTTAGAGACATCAAGGAGAATAAAATGATTAAAGCAGTAATTTTTGATTTAGATGGTACATTGTTAGATACATTAGAGGATTTAGCAAATGCATGTAATTATGCTCTTGAAGTTTGTGGTTTTAAAATCCATAATGTTAATGATTATAAAAGATTTGTTGGTAGCGGAAGGTATAAATTAATTGAGCGTATAGTTCCTGCAGAATATAAAAATAGTGAGGAAGTAATAAATAAAGTTTTAGGTTTGTTTGATGAATACTATGGAAAGCATATGATGGATATGACTAAACCTTATCCAGGGATTGTTAATATGTTAGAAGAGTTAAAGAAAAACAACATAAAGCTAGCAGTAGTTTCGAATAAACCTCATGAGTTTGCAGAAAGTGTAGTAAAGAAATATTTTGGAGAGACATTTGATATAGCCTATGGACAAAGACCTAACCATCCAGTTAAACCAGATCCTAAAACTGTGTATGAAGTTATTGAGTATTTAGGTGTTAATAAAGATGAATGTATTTATGTTGGAGATTCTGATGTTGATGTAAATACTGCAAAAAATGCAAATGTTAAAGCAGTTGGAGTTTCATGGGGATTTAGAGGTACAGGAGAGCTTAAGGAAGCAGGAGCAGACTATATAATATATACTCCTCAGGAAATAGAGAAGGTAATGAAGTAGGTATTGTAAAATATACACTAAGTCTAAATACACAATAATTAAGGTGTATTTAGACTTTTTATTGACAAAAATAAAAAAAAAACCTAATATATAATATATATTACCGATAGGAATACTAGGAAAAGAAAAATTGTATTAAAAAATCATACAAATGTGAAAAAGTAGGGTGAATTATGAAGATTTCAACAAAAGGAAGATATGGATTAAGAGCTTTGATAGATTTAGTTATAAATTCAGAAAATGAAAGTGTAACTTTAAAAGCTATATCGGAAAGACAAGAAATATCAGAAAGATATTTAGAACAAATATTTTCACTTCTTAGAAAAGCATCAATAATAATTGGAAGAAAAGGTGCACAAGGTGGATATACTTTAGCGAAAAGCACACAAGAAATAACAATAGGTGAAATATTAAGAGCGTTAGAGGGCGAAAGCTTTTTAATAGATATTAATGATGAAAAGTGTAATGATATAGAAAGCTTTATCAATAACAATCTATGGAGTGAAATTAATACTAAAATTAATAATTATTTTAATTCTATTACATTGAAAGAATTTGTTGAAAAATATAAAAGTGAAAAAGAAGAAATCATATACTACATATAATGAAAGCTTTTAATATAAGAAAAATAGGTATTTTAAAGTATAATAAATAATTAAGAAATATAATAAACCTAAATTAAATAATAAATTTAGGTTGATAATTATATAAAAAATAACATAAGAGGAGTTTAAAAATGAACAGTACATTTCTATCAGAGTTTATAATGATAACAAATTTTAAAACGATACTTTTTATTGCCATATTAGCAATTGTATTATTTGGTATTAATTTAATGGCAAAGAAAAAAGTAAAGTTTTCAACTAGAATGATAGTTTCAACTTTAGCAGGATTAGCATTAGGGTTATTAGTTCAAGTAGTTGCAGGTTTTCCGGATAATCCAGGTGATGTAACATGGATAAAAGAAGTTAATAAATGGTATGGCCTTATAGGTTATGGTTTCATGGATTTATTAAAAATGTTAGTAGTTCCACTAATATTTGTTTCTATAATAAGAGTAATAATAAACATGAAGTCAGGTGAAAACTTAGGGAAATTGACAACAAGATCAATTTTTGTTTTACTTGGAACTACAGCTTTATCAGCTATTGTTGGTATAGTTATAGGAAATTTATTTAAGCTTGGAGTATCTCAAACAGTAGTTACTGGAACAGGTGAAATAAGAGAAATTACCCCAGTTGTAGATACATTAAGAGGTTTATTACCATCAAATCCAATAGAAGCAATGGCTAGTGGAAATGTAGTTGCAGTTGTAATTTTCGCTGCATTTATAGGAAATTCAATGAAAATATTAAACAAAAAATATTCAGATGTAATAAAACCAGTTACAGATTTAGTACATGGATCTTACAAGATTATCACAAGTATAGCAATGACTGTTATTAAACTAATGCCATTTGCTGTAGTAGCATTACTTGCAAATACTATAGCAAGTAGAGGTATTGCTGCTATTTGGGAAGTTGTAGATTTTATAATTGCATTATATGTAAGTATTGCAGTAGTATTTGTAATTCATTTAATAATAATTGCATTAAATGGATTAAATCCATTTAAATATGCTAAAAATGTTGCAGAACCATTATTATTAGCATTTACATCACGTTCAAGCTTAGGAACTTTACCTGTTACAATCGAAACTTTAACAGATAAAGTAGGAGTTGAAAATGGTATAGCATCATTTGTTGGAAGTCTAGGGTCTAATATGGGGATGAATGGATGTGCAGCTATTTATCCAGCATTAATGGCAGTTACATTAGCAAATATGTCAGGAACACCTAAGGATTTAAGTTTTTATGGAATGCTTGTAGTTATTATTGTAATAGGTTCACTTGGAATAGCAGGACTTCCAGGGAGTGCAACAATGGCTGTTTCAGTAGTTATATCAGGTATGGGAATGGGAGCATATTTCCCTCTTGCAGGTGGAATAATTGCTATTGACCCTATATTAGATATGGGACGTACAATGTTAAATGTTAACGGAACAATGGTTACAGCAGTAACAGTTGGAAAGAGTTTTGATAAAATAGATAAAGAAAAATTTAAAAACTCATAAGTTATATCTAAATTTTAACTGAATATATAAAGTAAATTAAATATCAAATTAAAAAGCCGTATAGAAATAAACTGTAAGTTGTTTTAAGCAGAGTTATTTTTATAAGGCTTTTTTTATTGAAAAAACTAAGGTTAATATATTATTATATATTATTATTACACTTTTTACTATATTAAATAGTATTTTGATGAAGTGGTAAATATAATGTAAAAAAATATTGAATTTTAAAGTTAGTTTCATAAAAATTTCATATTAGAATTATACCAAAATTAAATTTATTTACCATTAAAATACTTTTGGTATGAATCAAAATGTAGTAAAATATAAGTTATGTAATGTAAGCTAAGGTTAAATGAATGGAGAATCAAATTATGGAGAAAAAGAAGAAAAAAAAGAGGATTAAAAAAAATAATGGAAAGATATCAGTTGTTAAAAGATTAGGATTAGTAGAAAAGATAATTTGTGGTATTTTAGTTGGGTTAATAGTAAGGGTTGCATGGATAACTTTAGTAAGGGGTAATGAATATAAGGTTTTAGCAAATTCAGAATGGCAGAATGAGTTAAGTATTACTGCTAAAAGAGGGGATATTTTAGATAGAAATGGTGATACATTAGTAACATCTGCAAATGTTTATAGAATTGATTTTGATTTAAGTGCTATTGATAGTTATTTAGAAGAAAATCAGTTGACAAAAGAAGATATTTCTAAAACCATAGCAGATACATTAGAAATAGATAAAAATAAAGTTTTAGAAGTATTGAACGCTAAACTTGAAAATGGAGAGGTTAATCAATATCCAAATCTACTTAGAGCTATAAGTAAAGAACTTGCTGATAAGGCGAAAAGTTTAAAAATATTTGGTCTTATGGTTTCTAGAGAGATAGAAAGATATTATCCAAATAATAATTTTCTTGCAACTACTTTAGGAGGAATTAATTCAGAAGGAAATGGATTAACAGGTATAGAACTACAATATGATGATGAATTATCTGGTATACCAGGAATGAAAGTTGGGGGATTTGATAACTGGGGCAATACATTGCCATTTGTACCTTATAAGCTTACACCAGCAGTAGATGGGAAAGATTTAGTTTTAACTATAGATGGAACATTACAACAAATAGCAGAAGAAGTAGCTCAAAAGGGGCTAGAAGAACACAAAGCTAAAGGTGTATATGTAGTAATTATGGATCCAAATAATGGAGAAGTATTAGCTATGGTAAATAAACCAGATTATGATCCTAATGAACCATATGAAGGGTATGAAACTTTTGAAGGTGAAACAGAAGGCGATCAAATTCAAAATATGTGGAGAAATAAGATAATTAGTGATACGTTTGAACCAGGTTCTACATTTAAAATAATTACAATGATTGCTGCTATGGAAGAAGGACTAGTTAATGAAAATGAAATTTTCAATTGTACAGGCGGAGTTCACTATGGCGATACTTACGTAAAATGTTGGAATACTGCAGGACATGGTAATCAAACATTACCTGAGATATTAAAGAATTCATGTAATGTTGGTTTTATAGAACTTGGAGAAAGATTAGGAATTGAAAAATTAAATGAATATATTTATAAATTAGGCTTTGGTAAGTTAACAGGAATAGATTGACCAGGAGAAGCAGAAGGGATAATAAAAGCAGCTGAAGATGTAACGCCAATAGATCTTGGAACAATTTCTTTTGGACAAACTAATACAGTAAATGCAATGCAACTTATGACTGCTTTTAATGCTGTAGCTAATGGTGGTGATTTAATACAACCTCATATAGTTAAAGAAATAACTTCAGTTAATGAAAATGGAACTAGAATTATAGAAGAAACAATTAAACCTACTATTAAGAAAAATGTATTATCAGAGGAAAACACAGCTATATTAAGAGGGTATTTAGAAAGAACAGCAACACAAGATGGACCAGCAGGTTCTTTTGTTCAAGGATATGATGTAGGAGCTAAAACTGGTACAGCACAAAAGGTTGATTTTAATACTGGAGGATATTCAGCAGATAAGTATATTGCATCAATTGTTGCTTTAGCACCAGTTGACAATCCTCAAATTACAGCGTTTATTGCTGTTGATGAACCGAGTACAGGGATTTATTATGGAGGACAAGTTGCTAGTCCATTGATGAAAGAATTATTTACAAAAATATTCCAATATATGGATACACCTCTTGCAAAAGAAAGATTTGGGTTATCAAGAAATGTAATAATACCGGAAGTAAGAGGAAAATCTTTAGATGAGGTTAAGGAAATATTAAATGCTAATAATTTAGAGTTTGAGGTAAAAGGTAATGGAAAGACAGTTGTTTCTATGGAACCTTATCCAGGAACAACAGTTAAAGAAGGTGCTAAAATTACTTTAACAGCAAAAGATACTACGCAAATACAAAAAAATATAAATATGCCAGATTTAAAGGGAACTACAGTAGAATTTGCAGCTTCAATTTTAGATAATTTAGGATTGGATTATACAATATCCGGAATTGGGACAGTATATCAACAAAGTATTCCAAGTGGAACTGTAGTTAAAAAAGATACTAAAGTAGAAATTATCCTTAAAGAGGAATCAGAATATTAATTCTACAAGTGGGAGGTGAAATATGAATAAGTATAAGAGTACAACTCAAAGAAAAAAAGTAAGTAAATCTAAAAGAGTTAAGAAAAAAAATTTAAAAAAGAAGAAGGTTAAAATGGGTGAAGTAAATCTTGGTTTATTCTATACTATTTTAGCACTTGTAGCTATTGGGGTTGTGATGGTTTTTTCAGCTAGTTCATATTATGCATTATATGAACAAGAAAATGTATTTCATTTCTTATATAAAGAAATAATTTGGGCTGTAGGTGGGTTAATTGCATTATTAATTATTATGCAATTTGATTATCATAAATATAAAAAGGCGACAATTTTATTATATGTAGTAGCAATTTTATGTTTAGCTGTAACGCCATTTATTGGAGTTGAAGTAAATGGAGCTAAACGTTGGCTTGATATTTTTGGAATATCATTCCAACCATCAGAGCTTGCAAAGTATGCAACTGTATTTTTCTTAGCATATATGATTGAAAAAAGAGGTAGAATGCAAGAAAGTTTTTGGAAAGGGCCTATGTTTTATCTAGTATTTGTAGGGATTTTAGCTGGGTTAGTATTAGTAGGAAGAAACTTAAGTATTACAGCAGTTATAATGTTTGTTGCATTTATAATGCTTTATGTTTCTGGGATGAAAAGAAAACATATAGCAAATATATTTGCTATGGGGGGAGTCTTAGGAGTATTAGCTATTCTTATAGAACCTTATAGAATTGCGAGAGTGTTGAATTTTACTAATCCATTTAAAGATGCATCTGGAGATGGATATCAATTAGTTCATTCTTTTTATGCAATTAGGTTCAGGTGGGTTATTTGGAGTTGGTCTTGGTAACTCAAAGCAAAAGGCATTATATATGCCAGAACCACATAATGACTTTATATTTTCAATTATAGGTGAAGAGTTTGGATTAGTTGGATGTACAGTTGTAATTGGATTATTTTTAATTTTAATATTCCAAGGTTTAAATGTAGCAGCAAAAGCTAAAGATAAATATGGAAGATTATTAGCTATTGGAATTACTTCTGTAGTTGGGATACAAGCGATAATAAATATTGCAGTTGTAACAGGAAGTATGCCTGTTACGGGAGTTCCTCTTCCGTTTATAAGTTATGGAGGTACTTCACTTGTATTCAATTTATGTGCTATGGGAGTATTACTTAATATTTCTAGTCAGCGTAGAGTACCAAATAAGGAAGTAAAACCTAAGGAAATAGAAGAAAATCAAACCAATAATATCTATAGCTTTAGTAATTATAATAAATAAAGTTTTTGATAAAGGTCTTAGTATAGTTTTGTAAAACTAATATTAGGACCTTTTATACAATAATAAAGGCAATATCCAGATGATTATAGTAAATTTAGATTTATGATGACAAAGATAAAATTAGAACAAATGAGCTATCTAAAAAAGGGTGGAATAACTAAGACAAATCTTTCAGTACTTAAAAATAATAAATCAAAAGTTATTATTTTTTTAATTTTATATAAAATATGTAATACTTTAGAGTACTAATGAAGTGATATTTTAGAATATAGAAATGATAATAAAGAGTAAGGAGAGAGAAGAAAATGAGATGAAGAGAGAGTCCAAATTTATAATAAAGAAGATATGGTTAATATCAATAATTATCTTTATAACTGTGATTATATTAAGTTGTTTTTTTAAAATAAAATTTTTTATATTTGGAATTAATCCAAATTTTTTATATTATATTTTATTTCTCATTATTATTATATGTCCAATTGTATTTTTCTGTTGTGAAAAAGAAGATATGTTATTAGGAAAGTTAATTTATACTATAACTATGGTATTAATTATAGCAATAAGTATGTTTATTTATATGTTTTTATTTAGTGGAAATAAATATTTTACTTTTAAATCTCCACAAAGAACTAATGATTTAGTTATAGAAGAAAAAAGTTTTCTTTTAAGTGGTATTAGCACATTTTATGAGAAAAAATTTGGAGTATTTATTAAACCGCTAGATATTGAAATAAATATAGATGATGGATTTAGACCATTTTCAACTGACTCATATGAAATAAATTGGATAGATGAAGATACAGTTAATGTAAGATATAATTATGGTAATGAAGATGTGTGGAAAAGTGAAATTATAAAATTAAAATGAAGCAATATAGAGATGGAGAAGAACAATAAACTTGATAGAAAGAAGTTTATATCAAATTCGCTAATAGAGATTATTATAAAAATGAAAAGAATTATTAGTTTAAAGGATAATTAAATAAGAGGAGAGGTATAATGGAAATACTATTAATAATTTTAATTGGTCTTATGATATATAATATTACTATACATATTCCAAATAAATTAAAAGAGCAAGATGAAAAACAAAGATTGCATTTTGAGGAATTACGCATAAGATTGAATAGGATAGAAAACAGTTTAGAAGAGATAAGAAATATGGAGTAAATAATATGGATATTTTTAAAATATTAAATAATGATATTGAAGGACTTAATGAAGAAGAGCGTGAATTTGCCGAGAACTTTAATGAGACTTTACGTGAAAAGATTATAGATGAACTTGCTATATATGAAACTAATGAATTAATTAAAGATTTAAAAAGTGATGAAGAAATATTTAGAGAAAAAATAGAGTATATATTTATTTATGGGAAAAAGGGATATAATAAAATGCCAACAAAAGCATTAATAGATATATACCTTGATAAGAAAAATGAAGGTGACTTTATTAATTTAATTGAAAGTCTAAGTGAAATTTAATAATACCTCAGGGGAAGTGAAAAATAATTTCCTCTGAGGTGTTTTTATTAGAAAAACCTAAAAAATATAATGCTTAATTTTTAAGATTTATAGTTTATAGAAGAATTTAAAAAATTTTAAATAGCGATAAAAAACATTTAAACAAAATAGGTTGTTCATACGTCTATATAATAGAATTAAATAAAATAGTACTATTTACATAATTTTAGATGGGAGAATACATTAATGATTAAAATTAGGGGTAGGAGTTTAGAAAAGAGATTTGAAGACTCTGTAAAAGAAAATAAAGAAAAATTTTATAGGTTGGCTTATTATTATGTGAAAAATCATCATGATGCAATGGATATATTGCAGGAAAGTATTTTGAAAGGATACTCTAATTTATCTAAGATAAAGGATGAAAATGCTATAGATAAGTATCTTAGTAGGATAATAGTTAATACAGCAGTAGATTTTATAAGCAAAAATTCTAAAGTTGTAGTTGTAGAGAATGATTATTTAAAGGATAAGTCTGTAGATGATGAAAAATCGGAAATAGGTTTAGTTATTGATACTCTTCCAGAGGAGCTTAAGGATGTTATAATTTTGAAATATTTTCATGGATATAAAATTGATGAAGTTGCAGAGGTTTTAGGTATTTCTATTTCTACTGTTAAAAATAGAATGCATAAGGCATTAAAAATATTAAGAGTAGAAATTAAGGAGGAGAGTTATGAGTAAGAATTATTTAGATGATGAAAAATTAAGATATGAAAATATAGAAATTCCTGAGGAACTTGATTTTATGGTGAGAAAGACATTGAAAGAAGGGAGAAGAAAAAGAAATTTAAAGAAATTTTATAAATATGGAAGTGGAATAGCATGCACATTTTTGCTGTTTGTAGTATTAGTAAACATTTTTCCAAATGTAGCTTATGCTATGAGCAAAGTTCCTGGTCTTGATAAACTGATAGAACTTGTGACTTTTGATAAAGGCTTTGATAATGCTGTAGAAGAGGGGCTGGTTAAAGAAATTAACTTTCAAGAGCAAAAGAATGGAGTGAAGCTTAAAGTAAATACTATTGCTGGAGATTGGAAGAGACTTTGGTTAGGATATGAGATATCAGGAGAAAAAAATTTAGGGGTTGATATTAGTATTGTTACTGAAACAGGAGGTGTATCATGGAGTACATTTTATACAGAACCATATAGTATTAAAAATGAAGAAGGAGAACAGGAATCATATATAGAGATAGCCTTTGAAGAATTTAATGAAGAATTTACTTTAGAGTTTAATGTTTATGACAAGGAAAAAGGAAGAAAAGATGATTTAAGCAAGGAGTATCTAGCAAGTTTTTCTGTACCGATAAAGCTTGAAAAAGAAATATTTAATAGTGAATTAATGGATATATCCTTAGATAATACAATTATTAACACTGAAATTGGAGATATAGAAGTAGTAAGTTTAAAAACTAGTAAAACAAGAACTATTATGGAATTTAAGCTTAATAGTGATATATATGATTATATGACCTTTGAAAATCCTAGACTTATAGATAATGAAGGAAATGAATATGAAGTAAGTTCATCTTATGAAAGTCAGGGTTTTGAAAATAACTTTATAGAACTTCAAGGTGAAATAAAGGAAAGTATTAAATCTTTAACCTTTGTTTTTGATGAAATGTATTATGCTAGAAAAGATAATAGAAATATTATAATAGACTTAAAAAATAAGGGAGTTAAACCTAACGATTACAATATTGAATTTGTAAGTTTTATAGGAAATAATCTTACTTTAAAAGCAAGGGATGTTAAAAGTATTTCTTTTGACAATATTATACTTGAAAATGGAGAAAGTTTAATTAGTGAAAGTGGGGTATCTTGTATAAGTGATGAAGAAAACAATGAATATTATGTTAAGTCATATTTAAAATTAAATGATACAATACTAGATGAAGTAAAACTTAAAATATTTTGGATAATGAAGGATAGTGTTAAAGGTGATTATATAGAATTAATAAAACAATAAAATGAATTAAGAGTTAATCTAATAATTGGATTAACTCTTAATGTTATTTTATATTATTTCTTTAAGGGAATTAATTTTTTTATAATTACTTACCTTTAATTATTTATTCTTTTGTAAGTTATATAAACTATAAATATAGTATAGTTTGTTATGATAAAATTATAAGAACAGGTAATTATATCAAGAAATAAAGTAGTTGATATATCATATATTATATAAAGAAGATTATTTTAGACATTGATATTAAAATTTACTTTTTAGTAAAAATAAAGTTTAGAGGTGAAGTAAATGAAAATATTATTAATAAAAATTGAACTTAGGGCAGAATGGGTGCATTCATTAAAAGAAAAAAGAATGATAGTCTTGAGCCTTTGTAAAAGGCTTACTAATAAGTTTAATGTGTCAGTGTCTGAAGTTGATCATCAAGATGTACATCAAAGTATAGTAATAGGTATATGTAGCGTTGGAACTTCAAGAGATGTACTTCAAGCTTTAAAGGAAAAGATTTTAGATTTTATTGAAGATAATACTGATGCAGAACTTTTAAAAATAGAAGAAGAGGTTATGGATTATTAGAAAGAATATTTAGTATAAAAAATAAAAAAAGTATATAGAAGTTATTGACAAAAATCTTCAAGTAATATATATTAATATCAACAGCAGAAAATATTGGAAAATTTAATAGATAATCTTATCAAGAGTGGTGGAGGGACTGGCCCTGTGAAACCCAGCAACCTATTAACAGTTAAAAGTTAGTAGTTAAGGTAAAACTTCAATGGTGTTTTAAAATTTGGAGATTTTAAAGAAATTTTAACCTTAACAATCAACTAATAACTATTAATGTGGTGCTAATTCCTGCAGTTTTTTAACTGAGTGATGAGAGGGTAAATTTAATAAGTGTATTTATACGTACTTGAGTTTATTCTCTAGTGCGTTTTTTTTATATTTTTTCTTAAATTAATAAAAAGTATAGTATTTAAGTAGTAAGCTTAAAATTTATGATTTTTATTATTAACTAAATGGAGGTGGACAAACATGATTAAAATGCAAAATGTAAAAAAGAGTTTTGGAGATATAGAGGTTTTAAAGGATATTTCACTAAATATAAATGAAGGTGAAATATATGGACTTATTGGACATAGTGGGGCAGGTAAATCAACACTTTTAAGATGTATAAATGCCTTAGAAGATTATAATGACGGATCTATAGTTGTTATGGATAAGGAAGTTAACAAATTAACTGAAAAAGAAAAGAGAGTATTCAGAAAAGATTTAGGAATGATATTTCAAGGATTTAATCTTTTAAATAGAAAAACTGTATATGATAACGTAGCACTTCCATTACAAGTGTGGGGAGAGGATAAGGCTTGTATAAAAAAGCGTGTTAATGAGCTTTTAGAGATTGTAGGGCTTTCAGATAAAGCAAAAAGTAAACCAAAAGAGCTTAGTGGAGGACAAAAACAAAGAGTTGCTATAGCTAGAGCATTAGCATTAGAACCAAAGATTCTTCTTTGTGATGAAGCAACATCAGCTTTAGATCCTAAAACAACAAAAGATATACTTTCACTTTTAGACGATATCAATAAAAAATTAGGAATTACAATAGTTGTTGTTACCCATCAAATGGAGGTTGTAAAGCAAATTTGCCAAAGAGTTGCATTGCTTCAAGGTGGAGTATTAGTAGCAGAAGGAAAGGCAGAGGAGGTATTCTTAAGACCAGAAGTATCGCTTAAAAAATTCTTAGGAGAAGATGAAGAAGATGCACTACCAAATACCGGAGTTAATATTAAGTTATTTTTCCCAAGTAATTCTTCAGAAAATGCTCTTATAACTAAGATGGCAAGAGAACTTAATATAGATTTTTCTATAGTTGGAGGAAGGCTTGAAAAGTTTAGAGATGAGGTATTAGGTAGCTTGACTATAAATATAGATGAAAAGGATAGAGAGGAAGTTATGAAATATCTTTCATCTAAAGATGTTATATTGGAGGTGTTATTATAATGGATAGTAAAATGATTAATATAATAATAGAAGAGTTTGGAAAAACTGTTTATATGGTGTTTTTTTCAACATTATTTGCAAGTGTTTTAGGATTTTTATTAGGAATAATATTAACAGTTACAAGTGATTCTGGATTAAAACCTAATAAGGTTATTTATAGAGTTTTAGATGTAGTAATTAATGTGCTTAGAAGTTTTCCTTTTATAATTTTAATAGTAGCTATAATTCCATTTACTAGAGCTATAGTTGGAACATCTATTGGTGAAACTGCAGCAATAGTACCACTTACAATTGCAGCTGCACCTTTTGTGGCAAGGATAATAGAAGGAGCACTAAAGGAAGTTGATCCAGGAGTTATAGAAGCTGCAAAATCATTTGGAGCATCAAATACTCAAATAATATTTAAAGTTATGATTAAGGAAGCAGTACCATCAATTATTTCAGGATTAACATTAACAGTAATTAGTATAATTGGTTATTCTGCAATGGCAGGTAGTGTTGGAGCAGGTGGAATTGGTAAATTAGCAATAAGTTATGGTTTCCAAAGATTTAACACGGAAGTTATGATTGTTACTGTAGTTATTCTTATAATAATAGTCCAAGCTCTTCAAAGCTTAGGTAATTACTTATATAAGAAATTAAGTTAATTATGTTATATATAAATTATTAGTAAATAAATATAAATTTAAGTTGTAAGAAGTATTAATTAAAATATGTAAATAGTAATTAAAAGTTATTTAAATAAATAAGTTAATAAGTAATATTAAAAATAAATTTTAGGGGGAATTTTAAAATGAAGAAAAAAATTTTAGCAGGAATTTTAGCAGGAGTATTATCATTAGGTCTTATAGGATGTGGAAGTAATGGAGCTACATCTAATGAAGGAAGTAATTCAAGTGATGATAAAATAATAAAAATAGGAGTTTCTCCAGAACCACATGCATCTATAGTGGAAGTTGCAAAGCCACTTTTAGAGGAAAAAGGATATACAGTAGAAATAGTAGAATTTAATGATTATGTTCTTCCAAATACAGCGGTAGAAGAAGGTGAGTTAGATGCAAACTACTTCCAAACAATTGCATACTTAGAATCATTCAATGATGAAAAAGATACTCATCTTACTTATACAGCAGAGATTCATTTAGAACCAATGGGAGCTTTTTCTAATAAGTATAAATCTTTAGATGAAGTAGAGGATGGAGCAACAGTTGCAATTCCTGATGATACTTCAAATGAAGCAAGGGCATTAAAAGTATTAGCAGCAGCTGGGCTTATTGAAATAAATGATGGTGATTTAATAACAGTTGCAGACATAACTTCTAATCCTAAAAATTTAAATTTTAAAGTTCTTGAGGCAGCAACATTACCAAGAGTTTTAGAAGAGGTTGATATTGCAGTTATAAATGGTAACTATGCATTAGAAGCAGGGCTTGATGTTAATAATGATACAATTTGTAAAGAAGATAAAGATGCTGATGATTTACAAGGTAGAAGAAATGTTTTAGCAGTTAAAGAAGGTAATGAAAATACTCAAAAAATTAAAGATTTAACAGAAGCACTTACTTCTGATGAAGTTAGAGAATTTATTGAAAAAGAATACAACGGGGCTGTAGTTCCTGTATTTTAATAAAAAAGTTAAGTTGTAAGTATTATTAAAAGATTAGTATTAAAAATAGGGCAAATAAGTATAATAATATATAGAGAAATTATTTATATAATATTAATAGGGGCAAAGTAATATTATAAAAATAGGGGGCTATTAAAAATAGTAAAAAGAGGGAAGAAACTAAAATTTCTAACCTCTTTTTTTGTATTTATAGATTTGTATATAGATACGAATATAACATAATTGAAGATACTTGTAAGCACAATAAAAAAATAATCTAATATAATAGAATATGAAGCTAATTTAATAAGGAGATAATGCCTGTGGCAGTATGGATATTAGATGCAGCTCATGGTGGGAAGGATTTTGGAGCTATTTCAAAAGATGGCATAAAAGAGTCTGAATTTGTACTTGAAGCTGCTTTAGAGGCAAAAAAGCATTTAGAACGTAATAGTGAAAAGGTTATTTTAATAAGAGATGAAGATAAAACATTAAGTAAAGAAGAAAGAATAGATATAGCTAATAATACAGATGCAGATTATTTCATAAGCTTCCACATGAGTTTTAGTAAAGATGAAAGCAAAAGAGGGGTAAAGGTATTAGTAGTAAATGAAAATGAGGAAAATTATAGATTAGGTAGGCTTGTTAGAGATGAAATTTTTAGTGATCTTAGAACTAATGATTTAGGGGTAATTAAAAATAATGAGTATAAAATATATAACAATTTAAAAAGCATAGGGATTATAGTTTATGGTGAATATTTATCAAATAAAGAAGCTATGAATGAATTTGATGCAAAATCATATGGTATGATGGTAGCGAAGGCAGCATTAGCTTTTAGAGATAAAGTTTTATTATTATCTCCAGTAACAGAACCTAAAAAAACACAAAAGAGATATTGGAGACTTTGTATAGGATATTATAGTGATTACGATGAAGCTGTAAAAGCTATGATAAAAGAGCATAAAAATGGAGTAAAAAATGCACACATAATACCTTATGAGGGAAGATAATTTTATATGAATATACATTTTAAATGTGAATAAAAGATGAAGTTTTTTTAGAATGTAATTAAATTAGAAAAGTAAATAATAAAATATATAGAGAAGAGTAGGGAGTTAGTGGAGTGCAGTTGTGAAAAAAAATAAATATGGCTGGAGATTAATTTGTTTTTGCTTAATTACTATAACATTATTTGGAGAAATATTTTTAATTTGTTTGATTATGAAAGATGAAAAAACAATTAATGTGACAAGTAGGAATGCCATTGAAATAAATGATTATAGTATAGAAAATAAAAATCATATATATAAATATACTGCTGAAAATTTGAAATATGATATAGAAGAAGCAAATAATAATGCAGAGAAAATAAAAGACGGACCTAATATAGATAAAATAGAAGAATCATTAGTGGAGTATTTAAATGAATATGATGATAAAATAGGACTAGTTTTTTATGATATTAATAGTGAGAGAGTTATTAAGATTAATGAGAATGAGGAATTTGTTGGAGCTAGCACTTATAAAGTGTTTATGAATATAGCGGCATATGAAACAATAAAGTCAGGATATGGCTCTTTAGATGATGTAATTTATTATAGTGATGTATATTATGAAGGCGGTACAGGAATACTTCAATCAGAAAATTTTAGTTGTTTAGATGTACAAACTCTACTAGATTATTCAATAATTTATTCAGATAATATTGCAACTAATATGGTAACTGGATATTTAGGCGGAATGTATACAGTATTATACACTGTAGGAGAGATATTGGATGAAAGTATTTGTGTAAGTGATAATATAATAACTCCTAATCAGATGTTTGCAGCATTAAAATTTATATATGATAATAAAGGCGAAGAATATTATAGTCATATGATAGAAACAATGGAAAAAACAATATTTCATGAAAGAATAGATAAAGATTTACCACAAGAGATTGTAGCACATAAGATAGGAACATATGGAATGTATATACATGATGTCGGAATAGTATTTGTTAAAGATAATCCATATATACTTGTTGTTTATACTTGTGGGATAGATAATGCAGATGAAGTTATATCTAATATATCTAATATTATATATAATGAATATGATAAGTTATAGATAAAGTGTTTTAAATGTTTGTTTTTATGAATAACCATAGTAAGTAAAATATAAACTCGTAAAGTGGTATAAAGTATAGGTAGAGGCTATATTTTATACTACTTTTTTATATATAAAAAGACAAACTTTAAAAATGGTAAAAAATAAAGTATACTTAAGTGAGATTTCAAAATCAAATTAGTTAATAAAGGTATTTATTATTTTAATAAGTAAGAAAATTTGTTTAATATATAAAGAAAATATAATTAATATATAGCTTGGGGGAAGGGAAAATTAATATGAATATTTCAAAGATAAATATAGGCGTAACTGGACAAGATTTAATGAGTATGTATAATGATTTTGTTGAAATAAAGGAGTTAAGCTTAGAAAAAATAGAAATAAAGGATGAAATAATAATAGTAGGAAAATTTACTAAAGGTGTAGTAATTAATTTTGAGTGTAGAGTAAAGTTAAGTTCTATGCAGGATGGATTAATATTAGGAATGGTAACTGGATTTAAAATTTTAAACATAGGAATAGCTTCATTCTTAAGAAAGGTAGCATTGAAATATGCGCTTAAATCTTTAAGTGATAAAGGAATATCTTATGATAAGGGAAAGGTTATAGTTCAGTATAAGTACTTATTAAAAGATATACCATATGTAGACTTTGATATTAATGATATTAATTGTTCACATGAGGCATTACAGCTAGAACTTAAAAATTTACAAATTTCTTTAGGTGGAGAACTAAAAAAGGAAGTAGAGTTATTAAGCTTTAATAAAAAGGAAGAAGCTGATGTTAACGAAGAAATTAAAAAAGCTTCAGATGGATATACAAGTGGTAGGGCTATAGTAGAAAACAAATTACCTGAAAAGGCTAAAAAGTATAGTGATTATATATTTGTATTACCAGATATAGTTGCGCTTATATATAGACTTCTTAAAGATAAGAGAGTATCTATGAAAACAAAAGTTGTAATTTCAGCTGCTGTAGCTTATATTGCAGTACCAAGTGATATTATTCCAGATAAGGTGCCTTTTGTAGGGAAGATAGATGATATTGCAATAGGAATTTTTGCTTTAAATGTTATTATGACAGATGTACCTTTAAATATAGTTTTAGAAAACTGGCAAGGTAAAAATGATATAATTTTAGTTGTTAAGAATTTAATTGAATATGCAACTAACTTTACAGGAGCAAAAAATATTGATAGTCTTTATAGAGTTGTAGAAGAAGTTTTATCTGTTTAGAGTGATAGGATACAAAAGAAGTTTTATAAAATAAAGTTGGAAAAATTAAGTGTATTTAAAAAATTTGCTTAGTTTGTAGGAAAGGATGAAGATTTTGAAGTATTATGCTGTTTATAGAGGAAAATCTGGAGCACCTAAGATTTTTACTTCTTGGGATGAATGTAAAAAAGAAGTAATTGGGTTTAAGGGAGCTATATATAAAAGCTTCACAAGCGAAAAAGAAGCTATTAATTTTATTGCTTTAAATTCAGAAGGAAAAAGTACTGGTTCAGATATAGTAGAAGAAAATGAAGAAGGATTATTTATTTATGTTGATGGAAGCTTTTCTGTGGAGAAAGGGAATTATTCTTTTGGATTAGTGGCAGTTTTAGATGGAAAAATAATTCATGAAGATAAAGGGCAAGGATTTGATAGTGAAGCAGTGGCACTTAGAAATGTTAGTGGAGAGGTTTTAGGGGCTAAAATGGCTGTGGAGTTTGCTATAAATAAAGGATATAAAGAAGTTACTATAGCATATGACTATCAAGGTGTTGAATATTGGGCTCTTGGAACTTGGAAGAGAAACAATAGAATAACTTCAGAATACCACGAATTTATGCAGAATAGAATGAAAGATATTAAAATTAAATTTAAAAAAATTAAAGGTCATAGTGGAGATAAATTTAATGATATGGCAGATAAGTTAGCAAAAGAAGCATTAGGAATTAGTTAATAATTAGAAGTTATTAGATTTAAAGCAAAAATTAGAGTAAATTTTCTTAAATTACGCATACTACATTTAGAAATAGAAATGTGAGGTGTTTATTTTGGGAAAAGTAATTAAAAGTTTAGCAATTGGTACTGCTTTTGGTGTTGCAATTGGTGTAATGATATTACCAGAGCTTGATAGAAAAACACAAAGAAATATAAGAAAAACAAGTAAAAGAATTATGGGAGCTGCTGGGGATGTTTACGACAATGTTTTAGATTATATTGGAGGAAGTTTCTAGCTAATTATTCCAAATTTAAAATAGAATAAAGTAAGTACAATATAAAAACTGTTATAGAAATCTGTAACAGTTTTTTATCTTTATATTAAATAAGATTGAAAAAAATGACTAAAATCTATATTTATTTACAAATTTTTATGGTATAATAAAATAAATTAAGTAATTTTTTAATACTATATTTGGGGTAAAGGATGACTAATATATGGAGATACTAACTTTAGGTGAAAAAATCAAAAGAAGAAGAAAAGAATTAGATATGACACTTAAGGACTTAGCTGCTGATAGAATAACTCCTGGGCAAATAAGTTTGGTAGAATCGGGCAGATCAAATCCTTCAATGGACTTATTAGAGTATTTAGCAGGAGCACTTAAAACATCGACAGAATATTTAATGGAATCAGAAGAGACTCAAGCCGAAAAAATATGTATGTATTATGAGCAAATGGCAGAAGCATATATATTAACTGAAGATTATATTACTGCTGAAAAGTACATAGAAAATGCTATGTTTTATGCTGAAAAATATAATTTAGAATATAGAAAAGCAAAAAACTTACATTTAAGAGCAACTATACATAAAAGAAAAAGATGAATTGGTTTTAGCACAACAATATTATTTATCTGCAAACGTAATTTTTATAAAAAATAATAATTGTGAGCAAGTAGTTAATACATTTTTAAATTTAGGTAAGATAACTTTAGAGTTAAAAGCATTCCATTCGGCCACAAGTTATTTAAGACAGGCTGAAAAAGTATATTTAGATAATAATATTGGAAATGATGCTATGCTTGGTGAAATATACTATATAATGGCTGAGGGATATTTTAAAATCGATAATATAAAGAAATCTATGGATTATGCATTTCTTGCCAAACAAAAATTTGAACAATTACAAAACAAGGAAGAGTATGGAAAAGCATTATTGCTATTAGCTCAAGATTATAATAAAAATGGTGATTTAGCTAATGCTATAAAATATTCTAAAAAGACATTAGAGGTTTATACTGAGTTAAAGGAAGAAAAAAGTATTTCAACTATAGAAAATAATTTAGGAAAATTATTTTTTGAGTTTGATAATGTGGAAGAAGCATTTAAGCATTATCAAATAGCTAAGGAAATTCAATTAAGAAGAAAAGACAGCAATATAGTAGAAACTTTATTTAATATATGTGAAGGATATATTAAAATAAAGGAACTTCATAAGTGTGAAGAAGTATTATTTGATATTGGAAGATTAATTGATGAAAGTAATGTGGAGCATATAGTTGAGAAAAACTTACTTTGGTATAGAGTATATACTATTAGAGAGATGTACAGTGAAGCAGAATATGTGCTAATAGATACTTTTAACTTGGCAAAAAATAGTGGATTATATAATAAGGCGGCTCAAATAGCTATAATGATAGGTAAGTTTTATATAGAATTTAAAAGAGATTTTGAAGCAGCTAAATACCTTGATGAAGGTGTTAACATTTTTAAAGAAATAGGCATACTTAATAATTAATATAGCTGGGGGTTACCAATGGAAATATTATCAACAGGAGAAAAAATAAAAAGAGCCAGAATATACAAGGGAGTTACATTAAAGGAATTATGTGGGGAAAAAATTTCTATTTCGAAAATGAGTTGTATTGAAAATGGTAAAATTAAGGCTGATGAAGATGTTCTTAAGTTTATAGCTGATAAGTTAGATATAGATTTTGAATATTTAGTTCAAGATGTATATGAACAAATAAGCAACAATTTAAATGCGATTAGAAATAAAGTTATTCCAGAAGATGAAATAGAAAATGTTATAGATTATAATTTGGAGTTTGCAAAAAAATACAATTTTTATCAGTTAGCATTTGATTTAACTCATATTCTCTTCTCATATTATTTAGAGAAAAATAAAATTGAAAATATACAAATATTAATATCTAAATATTATGAAATATATCAAAATACTTGTTGTAAAGATAATATATTAGTTTATTATAATGATATGGCCACATTATTCGATAAAACTTGTGAGTATAATGAAGCTATAAATTACTATAAAAGGCTAAGACTAATAATTGAAGAAGATGAAATTGGAACTAAGAAACAATATATTTATGCATGTTTCCATGAAGCAGTTTGTTATAAGAATATTAACAATATAGAAAAAGCATATGAGTTATTAAAGAAAATATTAAAATTTGTAGATGAATTTACTGGAGATAAAGATAAGGGTGAATTTTATCATGAATTTGCTATTATAAATATATTGCTTCATAAGGTTGAAGCAGAAAAATACATAGAGTTATCATATGAGTATCAAAAAGATAACAAAATTGCCTTAGCTAATTCTAAGGAGAGAAATGGAAAATGCTATTTTGAGATTGGTGAAAATGATAAGGCATTAACTGAAATAGAAGAAGGAATAAGTATTTTTCCTAAAAATAATAAGCATGAATACTGTGAATTTTTAATTAATTGTATAGCAACCTTATATGAAAACCAGGAGCTTGAAAAAGCATCTAATATAATAGAAGAAGCACTTAATTTATCTATTGATTTAGAAGAGGATAAACTAATAGAAAAAGCATATTATTATAAAGGTATGATTTATCAAAAGCAAGGACAATATTTCCAGGCAGAAATGTATATGAATTTAGCTACTGATTTATTATTAAGAGATGCAACTAAAGATCAAAAATATAAAAGATATAATGAAATGGCATTGCTTTATTATAATTTAAAAGAGTATAAGGAATCTATAAAATATTTTACTTTGGCAATGAACATAGAAAAAAGATTATAAAGAAAAAGATAGAATTAACAATAAGTTAGTTCTATCTTTTTATATATTTAATTTTTCTCATTTTAGTAACCTTAATAATTGATATAATTAGTTTTAGTTATGATGTAAAAGGTTAGACATCCAAATCCAAAATGACCATTTAGCTTTAGTATCATTTAATAATGATGGATTAAAAAATAGGCCTCTCATAAAATACTTCCTTTCAAATACGATTATAATATTATTATAGCCTAAATAAATAATTATAATATTCATAGGTATGCTTAAGTTATAGGTACAATAAACTTTATTTTTGAAAAGTATAATAACTATAAAAAAGCATGAAAACACCTAAAAAAGGTGTTTTCGGTACATTATTTAGCTGGTTTTAGTATTATTAGCTTAGCTCCATAACCTTTTAATTCTGTAATTATGTTAAGTACGGAACTTTTTTTAGAATATTTAAATTCAATTTTAGGATAAGAAGCTTTATAAAGTATTTCTTTTTCTTCTTTACTTAATCTATCAGGTGATCCCATAGAAAGCCAATAATTATAAGAAGAACCGATAAATTCATTTACTTCGTAAGTTATAATTCTTGTTGAACTTTTAATATTTACAATATTAAGAGAGTATTTTCTTTCGAAAGATTTTTTTACAGCTCCTTTTTGATAAATATCTTCGTAAGAAGCTAAGCTGTAAATATCTTCATTATGGGAATATAGAAGTATCGCATAGTAATCTAAAGATTTAGTAACGATATAACCATCGTCTAAAGATACTATATTTTCACTAAGTTTACTAAGTAAATAATAAGCATAGTATGAAGGTTTTCTTATACCCATATCATTAACAATCCCTGGAGCACCAATAAATACTTCATTTGTAATATTTATGGCTTTTTCTAAAACATCAAAAGCTTTTAAGAAATTAAGTGAATTTTTCTTAAAAATAGAATTATGAATAATATATGGTAACATATAAGCTGTATCATATATGGGGTTAAGATTAGAAGATACATTAAAATTTTCAGATATAACAGTTAAATTGTAGTTGGATAATATAAAGTTTGTAATTTCATCCTTAATATCTTGTGATATATCTGATGAAAATTGAAATTGAAAATCATCAGTATCAACTAAGTCTACATCTTCAAAATAATTTAAAAAGCTAGTTATAATATTTATATATTTTTCAACGGAATAATTAAGGTTGTCTAATAAAATCAGAGGTTTTAGATTAATATCAGATAAAAATTCTAAAACTCCTTTAGCTTTATTCCAATTATAAAAATCAGAATCTAAAAATACTCCCATATCACTATGAAACATTTTTTCAAGTCTACCATATTCAAAATGAATTTCCTCTTGAATTTCTTCTAATATATCTTTGTTATCTTCGATAAGTAAATCGAAAGCTTCACCTAAATTAATAGCATTTTTAAATTCAGGTTTTAATGTTTCAATTTCTTCATCCATATCTATATGAATTTTCCAAAGTTTGTTTTCAAAATTAAATCTACTATAATTTTCTAAGCTGTAAGATAAAAAATCTAAAGCATCACTTAAAGGTAACTCTTCTAATATTTTAGAAGCTTCATATTCTTTTTCAGAAAGTGTATGTTTTTTTCTATACTGAAGGGGTGTGCAATTATAGTAATATTTAAAGTTCTTGTTATAATATCGAGTGTGAGAAAATCCAATTTCATCAGAGATATCAGAAATACTTAAATCACTATCTAATAATAACTTTATAGATTCTTCAATTCTAGTTAAGTTAATTAAATCTGTAAAACTATATCCAGTTGCATATTTAATTTCATGAGATAAATAATGAGGGCTTAAAAATTCCTTTTTTGCGATATCTTGCAATGTAATATTATTATTATAGTTATTAAATATATATTTTGAAATTCTATGATATCTATCTAGTTGTTCTGTTTTTTCTTTAAGTTCTTCTTTTTCATGAGTTAAGTAGTGGAAATTGTTAATTAAATGATAAAGAAGAGTAATAAGCTGCTCTTCAATTTCTTCATCATAATCTTCAAGTTTTTGAACATATTCACAAAGTATTTGAGAAAGGATGGTTTTAAGTTCATCATATTCATCTCCACTTTGATCTTCATTATCATTAGAATTAGTATAAAAGAATATATTGTTTATATCTTTATAATATTTTTCAAAGAAGTATGGATCGATATTGAATATTAATACTCTAGTATCAGTATCGCTATGGAGCATATGGGATTCATCTGAATTTATTATTTCAACTTCTTTTTCGTTAATTGTAAATGAATCAGTATCAATAGAAATATTTAAAGATCCTTTTATTACATATAAAATTTCAATTGAATTATGCCAATGGATTGGATAGTTAGTTATTTTAGCATAAGTTATTTTTATAGGTAAATCAGAAGGATAATTTATATATTCTCGTCTCAAATTTTCACCTCAAGTCTATTAAAAATTTCTTGTATTAATTATAACAATAACTACATTTAAATACAAAGCATAACTGAATTTAATGAATTTTAAAATTAGTAAAATTGTGGTAAAATATATTGGCGATATAATAAATTAAATAAATAATAAAATTTACTTTGACTTTCTTTGACTTTTGTATTAAAATTAGATTAAAGTTAAAAATACTATTAAGAGGTGATAATAAATGAACGTTGAAAGAATGACACTTAGAGTGCAACAAGCACTAAATGATGCTAATTTAACTGCAGTGAAATATAATCATCAACAAATAGATATAATTCATTTATTTTCTGCATTAGTAGAGGCTGAAGATGGATTAATCCCTAATATCTTTACTAAGATGGGAATTAATGTGAAGATGATAAAAATTGATATAAATAATGCCTTAGATAAAATGCCAAAGGTTACTGGTGAAGGAGCTAATGGTTCAGGTGTTTATATAACTAGACAAGTAGATGAAGTACTTGTTAAGGCTGATGATTTAGCTAAAAAGTTTGGAGATTCCTATATTAGTGTTGAACATTTAATGTTAGCCATCATAGATGTAGATAAAAATGGACCAACTAAACAAATATTAAAAAAATATAATATAACTAAAGATAGTTTCATGAAGGTATTATCAGAAGTTAGAGGTAGTCAAAGAGTAGATACTCAAGATCCGGAGGGAACTTATGATGCTTTAGCTAAATATGGTACTAATTTAGTGGATTTAGCTAAAAAGCATAAATTAGATCCTGTAATAGGAAGAGATGATGAAATAAGAAGAACTATCAGAATTCTTTCAAGAAGAACAAAAAATAATCCAGTATTAATTGGTGAACCAGGGGTTGGTAAAACTGCTATAGTTGAAGGATTAGCTGAAAGAATAGTAAGAGGGGATGTCCCAGAAGGGTTAAAGGATAAAATTATCTTTTCACTAGATATGGGGTCCCTTATAGCAGGGGCTAAATATAGAGGTGAATTTGAAGAAAGATTAAAGGCTGTTTTAAAGGAAGTTCAAAATAGTGAAGGTAAGATTATATTATTTATAGATGAAATTCATACTATTGTTGGTGCAGGTAAGACAGATGGTGCAATGGATGCAGGAAATCTTATTAAGCCACTTCTTGCAAGAGGTGAATTACACTGTATTGGAGCAACTACTTTTGATGAGTATAGACAATATATTGAAAAAGATAAAGCTCTAGAAAGAAGATTCCAACCAGTTATTGTTGATGAGCCATCAGTAGAAGATGCAATTTCAATATTAAGAGGCTTAAAGGAAAGGTTTGAAATCCATCATGGAGTTAGAATTCATGATTCTGCTATAGTTGCAGCAGCTAAGCTTTCTGATAGATATATTCAAGATAGATATCTTCCAGATAAAGCAATTGATTTAATTGATGAAGCTGGAGCTATGATTAGAACAGAAATAGATTCACTTCCAGCAGAATTAGATGCAATTAGAAGAAGAATAGTGCAACTTGAAATAGAAAAAGAAGCATTAACTAGAGAAAAAGATGAAGGATCTAAAAAGAAGTTAGAAGCTTTAGAAAAGGAATATTCAGAACTTAAAGCTAAAAATGATGAAATGACTGCTAAGTTTGAAAGAGAAAAAGGAGCTATCTTAAAATTAAAAGAATTAAAAGGTAAGCTTGATGAAGCAAGAGGAAGACTTGAAGCAGCTCAAAGAGAATATGATTATAATAAAGCTGCTGAAATTCAATATGGGGAAATTCCAAGTTTAGAAGCAGCTATTTCTCAAATGGAAGTTGAGGTTAAAGAAAATTATGAGGGTGCTTTATTAAAAGAAGAGGTTACTGAAGAAGAAGTTTCACAAGTTTTATCAAGATGGACTGGTATTCCTGTATCAAACTTACTTGAAGGTGAAAGAGAAAAATTATTAAGACTTGAAGATGAAATGGAAAAGAGAGTAATTGGTCAAAGTGAAGCAATTACATCTGTAACTTCTGCAATACTTAGAGCAAGAGCTGGACTTAAAGATGTAAATAGACCAATAGGTTCATTTATTTTCTTAGGGCCAACAGGTGTAGGTAAAACAGAACTTGCAAAAACATTAGCTAGAAATCTATTTGATTCTGAAGAGAATATTATAAGAATTGATATGTCTGAATATATGGAGAAACATGCTGTATCTAGATTAGTTGGAGCGCCTCCAGGATATGTAGGATATGAAGAAGGTGGCCAATTAACTGAAGCAGTTAGAAGAAAACCTTACAGTGTAATTTTATTTGATGAAATTGAAAAAGCACATGAAGATGTATTCAATATGTTCTTACAAATATTAGATGATGGTAGACTTACAGATAATAAAGGTAAGACAGTTGACTTTAAAAATACAATAATCATTATGACTTCTAATATAGGAAGTAGCTATCTTTTAGAAAATACGTCAGAAGATACTATTGATCCACAAATTAGAGAACAAGTAATGAATGAGATGAAGATGAGATTTAAACCGGAATTCTTAAACAGAGTAGATGATATTATAATGTTTAAGCCATTATCTGAAAGTGGAATTACAAAGATTATTGATATATTTGTAAATGAAGTTTCCAATAGATTAAAAGATAGAAATATATCTCTAGAAATTACACCGGAGGCTAAACATATACTAGCGGTTGAAGGATATGATCCAGTTTATGGTGCAAGACCACTTAAGAGATATATTCAAAATACTTTAGAAAATAAATTAGCAAGACTTATTATTGCAGGAGAAGTTAATTATGGTTCACATGTTACAATTGATGGTAAGGATGATGAAATTATAATTAAAACGAATTAGTATCTTAAATTAGCAATAATGATGTAAGATATAAAATTTAAATTGTTTAAGTTTAAACTGCTTATTAAATATATTTTTAATAAGCAGTTTTTTTTGAGCTTTTAATGGTAATAGCATCTAGTAATTTAAACCTTCTTACTAGATGCTATTTATTTAGCTTATCTTTATTTCTTTATTATCAGTAAGTACATTTGGTTTTGTTGGTAATAATATAATAAAAGCTATACATATTATTACTGATGATAAAAGGAAAGGTAATTTATTTCCTAAATCAAAGATAAAACCTGAAAGCAATGAACCTGTTACTTGCCCTACTGCTTTAGAGGAATTAAATATGCCCATAAGTGACCCATAATTACCATTTGAAAGCTTTGTTATTATGCTTTGTTGAAGTGGAATATGAATACTAGCAAAAGAAGAAAATATAACTGCACAACTTAAGAATAAAATAACATTGTTAGATAAAACCATAAGTCCTAAAGCTATGCTAAGGCAAATAGTAATAACTTTAAAAATATTTATTTCTTTAAAGTATTTTGCCATTAATGGTGTGAAAATTAAATTTACAGTAAAACCTAATATTCCAGTAAAGGCTAAGAATCCACCTATAAATGTGGGAGATAAATTAAGTACATCTTCTATATAGTAATTAATACTTGAGTTGTAGCTTGTAGCCGCAAAGTAAAATGCGATAACAACTATAAACATAATTAATAAGTTTTTATTTAAAAATTTAGAGTAGCTTATTTTTTCATATTTAATAGTTTTGGAATTAAGCGATTTTTCTCTATGAGGCTCTTCTAATAGGAAGAATACTAAAGCTCCTAAAATAAGACAAAGTATAAATTGACTAAAAAAAGCAATTTTAAAATTATTATTACCAATTACACCACCAAGTAGTGAACCTAAGGCACCACCAATTGTATTTGCAGCAGCATAGTATGTAATATATTTAGTTCTATTTTCTTTAGTAGTTACATCTGTTAAATAAGCCATTGAAGTTGTTAAATAACTAACTACAAAAAATCCACCTGTAAATCTAAATATAAGTATTATAAATGGATTTGTATTAAATCCAAAACCAAGCTGACTTATACCATATCCAACAGCACCTAATATTAAGAACTTTAGTCTTCCTTTTTTATCAGATAGAGATCCAAAAAGTGGTGAGCCTATAAAATTTCCTATAGACATAGTTGCAAAAAATAATCCAAACATAAAGGTTGGCAATCCAAGCTTATTTATAAACATGGGCGTTACTGGATGAGCCATATTAAATGTAAGAGAGCTAAATAATGTCAAGAATATTATAAAAAACAATGATTTTTCTTTTATTTTCATTTTTAATTTTACTCCTTTAATTAATAGTTATCTTTAGATAATCAAATTTCATTTAATTAATAGTATATATGCAAAACTATGAAAAATAAAATAAAATTTATTAGTATTAGCAATTATTATGATAAAAAGCATATAGATTTAAGTTAAATATTGTAATTAAAGAAAATAAAAGGTAAAATGTTTTTATAATAACATTTTATGTATTAAGCAATGGGTAAATAATTTAATAAGATGTTATTAAAAATATTTAAATTATATTTTAAGGGGGAAAAGTAATGAACAAAAAGAAGATAATGGCACTTTTAGTGACATCATTATTAGTTACTAATTTAGGGACTAATATGGCTATGGCTGATATTAATGATAAGGAATACAAGAGCCAATATGTGCAAATGTATCAATCAGAACCTATTGCTGAAAAATTAATATCAAAATCAGAAATAATAGCAACAGCTACATCAGCACAATCAGGTCAAGAGGCAGAGAAAGTTATTGATGGTAGTACAACAACATTATGGCATACACCATGGGACGGACTTAATATATCGGAAAATCCACAAAGTGTAACATTAAACTTAGGAAAGGTTAGAAATGTAACATCAATTCATATAACACCAAGGCAATCAGGGAATAATGGAAAAATAAAAGATTATAAAATTTATGCTGGTGATGTTATAATTGCGGAAGGAACATGGAAATCTGACTCAGATACAAAATATATAATTTTAAATGAGCCAGTAGCAACTGATAGTATAAGAGTAGAAGCGATTTCTACAATAGGCGACACAAATAATAAATATGCAAGTATAGCAGAAATAGATATATATGAAGCAACTGAAGCACCATTAAAACTAGTTTCATCAGAAAACTTACAAATAAATAATGGAGTTGGTGGTGATTTAACCGATCGATTAGAAAACGTTTTAAGAATAGGTGAAGGTACTGCAATTATTAGATTTCAAGCCACTAACTCAGGATTACAAAGCTTATTTAGTATAAGTAATAACAATAAGGCAAATGAACATTTTCATGTATATATAAATAGTGGACAAGTAGGTTATGAACTAAGGAAGCAAAGTGGAAATGTTTCTACTGGTGTAGTAAATAAAACTTTAAATAAAGGAATAAATACTATTGCTTTTAAAGCTGAAAAGAATAGTGGGTATTCTATATATTTAAATGGTGAAAAAGTATTAGAGAATACTGTAGCTACAGCTAATTTTTTAGAAAGCTTAGATGATGCTAATACACTAAAATTAGGCACAACTGATAGAAGTACAGGATCGAATGAATATAATTTTACAGGGAAAATAGATTTTTTTGAATTTTATGATCAACCTTTAGCTGATAGATATCTTAAAGAAATAACAGGCCAAACATCTACAGAAGAATTACCATTACCAGAAGGAGCTATTAAAACAGATCCAATAGATGTATTTACTCCAGGAGAATTAGGATCAAACAATTTTAGAATACCATCATTATTTACTACAAAGGAAGGTACTGTAATAGCTGGAATAGACGTAAGAGTTGGAGGTGGAAATGATTCACCTAACAATATAGATATTGGGATAAAAAGAAGTACTGATAATGGACAGACTTGGGATAGTGGACAAATAGTATTAAACTATCCAGATAGTGCATCAGGAATAGATAGCTCATTAGTACAAGATGAAGAAACAGGTGAGATTTTTATGTTGGTAGATGCATTCCCACAAGGTGGAGGTGCTTTCCAAGCTAAAAGGGGTAGTGGCTTCTCTGATATAGAGGTAAATGGTGAAACTGTTAGAGCTATGAATTTAACTCATACAGATGGAAGTAAATACTATGCAATACCTGGTGAAATTGGATCAGAATTTGGGTTAGTTGTGGATTCAGAAGGAAATTCTACTAACTATAAGGTAGATGCTGAAAATAATTTATATAAAGATGATGTAAAGATTGGAAATACCTTTGCAGCAAGCTGTGAATTAAAGGCATATCTTACTTCATATTTAGCTCTTATTTCAAGTAAGGACGATGGTGTAACGTGGAGTAAACCTAAACTAATTTCAGGACAATTTAAAAAAGAATGGATGAGTTTCCTTGGTACTGGGCCAGGAAGAGGATATCAAATTAAAAATGGGGAAAAAGCAGGCAGATTAATATTCCCAGTATACTCATTAAATAGGAATCAAAAGCAATCTAGTGCTGTTATATATAGTGATGATCATGGAATCACTTGGCAACTAGGAGAATCAGTTAATGACAATAGAATAGTTAATGGAGTAACTATCCAAGGTGAAACATTTACTGGAGCTTCAGGAGAAGAGATGACAGAAGCTCAAGTTGTTGAGATGCCAAATGGAGAATTGAAAATGTTTATGAGAAATCCATCAAAAGCAAACCCAGCAGTTGCAACAAGTAAAGATGGTGGAGAAACGTGGGAAAATATAATAGAATATGAAAACGATTTAAGAGAGCCTTATTGTCAATTAAGCGTAATAAACTATGAAGGTGAAATTGATGGAAAACCAGCATTAATATTTGCAAATCCAAATTCAAGCTCAAGGGCAGAGGGAACTGTACAAATTGGATTAATAAATAATATTGGTACAGAAGAAAATCCAGTCTGGGATTTTGAATGGAAGTATAAGCAGTTAGTTAAGCCAGGATATTATGCATATTCTTGCTTAAGTCAATTAGATAATGGAAATATAGGATTATTCTATGAGGGAACAGCAAACCAAGAAATGTCATTCATTCAAATGAATATTGATTATTTAAAGGCAGATCTTTTAGCTGATGCTCCAACTGCAGAAATAAAGTCAATTACAAGTCTTGATATTATTGAAAGTTATAATCCAGGAGACGTACTTAACTTAAAAGTTACTTTTGATCAAACAGTTAGTCTTATTGGAGAAAGAAGCTTAACATTTATTATTAATGGTAAAGAAATATCAGGAGAAGTATCTAGAATTAGTGGAAATGAATATAAAGTTACAGTAATTTTACCAGAAGATATAGAAGAAGGAAGCCATAAAATTGCAGTAAAGGATAATAGTAGACTAGAAATAATTAATACTATTGGAAAGGTAATGGATTTATCAAATAACATTGAAACAGAATCTGTTATTATAGTTGAAGAAGAAGCTTTAGAAGAAGAAATAAAATTCTCTTTAAATTCAGTAGAATCAGTTAAATCAGGAAAAAGTTTAGATATTAAATTAGCTTTAAGTGATATATCAGAAACAGAAGACATTTTCGCTATAGATGCCAATTTAAATTATGATGCTACAAAATTTGAATTAGGTGAAGAAAGTATAAAGGCTATTAATAGTGAAAAGACTTATGTTTCATATAGAGAGATTGAACCAGGAAATATTAGAGTTATTATATCGTCTTTAGGTTCACCAATCGTATCAGGAGAAGAGATAATTAATATAAATTTAAAAGCTAAAGAACTTTTAGGATTAAGTGAGATAAAAATAGAAGGTAGTTGTGCTGATGGTGATGGGGTTTATAAGAATATACTAGGAAGTAGTATTTCTATTAACGTAGAAGAAAATATAGTAATTGATACTAGTAAATTAGAAATTTTAATATCTCAAGGGGAATTGTTAGAAGAAAAAGAGTATACATCAGAAAGTTGGAGTAAATTTATAGAAACTTTTGAAATGGCAAAATCAGTGATAAGCAAAACTGATGCTAGTCAAGAAGAAATAGATTTAGCTACAGAGTTATTAGAAGAAGCTATTGCAGGTTTAAAGAGAAGTGAGCAAGCAAGTATATTTACTAAGCATTTAGAAATTGCAATTGAAATGGCAGAGGATATAACTGAAGAAGATATGATAAATGTTGTGCCTGCAGTTAAGAAAGAGTTTAGTGAAGCACTTATAGAAGCTAAAGATATTTTGGTTCAATTAGAAGTAGGTAATGATATTAGTCAAGAATTAGTAAATAGTTCTTTTGAGAGATTATCTAAAGCAATTCATATGTTAGAGCATAAGGGAAATAAAACAGATTTATTGAATTTAGTTAAAGAAATTAATGAGTTAAATGCTAGAGACTTCACAAAAGAAAGTTGGAATGTACTTCAAGATGTATTAAATAGTAATGAAGTTCAAAGTGTAATAAATGATGAAAATGCTTTAGAAGCTGATATTGAAAATGTATATAATTCTTTATATGATGCCTTCAGCAAGTTAGAGGCAGTATCAGAAGCTGTTAATAAAGATATGTTAAATAATTTAATAGTAACAGTTGAAGGATTAGTGGAAGATGAGTATATATTATCAACATGGCAAAACTTACAAGATGTATTAGAAGTAGCACAAAAAGTCTCAACTAATGAAAATGCCAGTCAAGAAGAGGTTGATGGAGCATATAAGAATTTACTAAAAGGATATTTACAATTGAGATTAAAACCAAATAAGGATAAACTTGAAGATTTAATAAATAAAGCTGAACAATTAGATTCAAGTAAATATACTAAGGCAAGTTGGAAGGTAGTTGATGATGCAATTAAAGCAGCAAAAGCAGTATTTGAAAATGAAGAAGCTACAAAAGAGCAAATAAAGGAAGCTGAAAAAGAAGTAGAAACTGCTATAAGTAATCTTAAAGATAAAGAAAATTCAATCATAGGAAACTCAAGTAATAATAATGTAGCTAGTAATAGTAGTACAAATAATAGTTCAGTAGGTAATACGAACTTACCTAAAACTGGAGGAGCACCGGCTGTTTCAGTAGGATTATTCGGAGCAATAGTGGCATTTTTCGGAGGAATTCTTACAAAAAAGAATAAAATAAATTAATAAAATTAATATAGGGTATTGATTAAATCAATACCCTATATTATAAGAGTATGTTATTAAAGTGTAAAAACTTGAAGGGCTAATTAACGAGATTATGGGGGAAGATTATGAAAAAGATTTTAATAAATATGCTAGTATCAAGTCTATTAGTAAGTAATATAATTCCAGCTAATAATATAATTGCATATGAAAATAACAATACTATGAATATGTTAATCGAAGAAAGTAATAGATCACAATCATATGAATCTTATCTTCAGTACAAGCCACTGTTACAGTTTAACGTTAGAGAAAGTTTTAATGGAATTGATAAATTTATTGATATAAGTGATGAAGTTGAAAATATAAAGGACTTAAGTTAAGGAACAATTGCAATTAAATTTAAAACAAGTGCTAAAAATAAAGAACAGACACTATTTTCAATTTCTGATAAGAATGATACAAATAGCTATTTTGAGATAAAGCTATTAAATGGACAAATTAGATTAGAAACAAAAGAAAATGGAAATAATGTAATGTCATATACTGTACCAAATAAAACTTTTGATGATAATAAATGGCATACAGTAGTTATAAGTGGTGGCGAACTAGGTGGAATATTATATATGGATGGTGAAAAATTAGTTGAATTTACAAATCATCCTAATAAATTTATATCTTTAGTAAAAGATTTAAACAATATGAATATTGGAAGAATAGTTAAAAATAATGAAGTAAGCTCATATTTTGATGGCGAAATAGAATATGTAGAAGTATATAATAAACAATTTAGCCATGAGTACAGCAGTAAATACAGCTTAAACGATTACAGAGAGATTTTGAATATAATACATGGTGAAGAAAGTAACAATATTTTATTTGCGGGAGATAGTATAACACATGGTCCACTTCATACAAAAGGGTATAGAAGCTATAGTGAGCATTTTAATGAGAGAATTCGTGGAGAAGCTGTTAGTGGTAATTTAAAAAGTGATAATTTTGTTATAAATACGGGCGTATCTAGTGCTGATACAACACATGTATTAGCTAGCTATGAAACTTGGGTAAAAACACATAATCCTAAAATTGTATTTTTAACTTTTGGTATGAATGATTGTGCTACTATAACGATTGATGAATATAAAAATAATTTAAAAACGTTAGTTAATAAAATTAGAGAAATGGGTGCTATTCCAATAATTCAAACTATAAATACAACAAATGGATCTAGAGAAGAGCAATTACCGATATTTATGGAAGGGGCAAGAGCTGTAGCTAATGAGTTAGATGTATTTTTAATAGACCATAATAAGTATTGGAGTGATTTGGGAAAAAGCGTTACAAATGCGTGGTTAGGAGATGCTATTCATCCCAATGAAAAGGGACATCTAGAGATTGCTAAGCTTATATTTAGAGAGCTTCAATTAGATACAGATGATAGTTATACTCAAAATTTATCTTATCCATTGGCTGGAAATGGTACTGCAAAACCTGTATTAGATACGGCAAGAAAAAAATATCCAGAGTATTCAAATATTGAAAATAAAGAACCTGTTGTTTCATACAAGGTTAATAGAGAGTTTTATGGAAGTGATTTCATAGATAGAACTGATGATATGGATAAAATTAAATCATTGAATACAGGTTCTATTGTAACTAGATTTAATTTAACATCAAGCCAATCTGCGCAAACTATAATAAGTTTATCAGATTCAAAAGATTCAAGTAAAGAAGTAGCAATTGGTATTAATGCAAATGGAACTATATTCTTAAATGGAAGAACGGACAATGGAAATTCTAGCTTTACAACATCTAGATCGGGATATAATGATGGGGTATGGCACACTTTAGTTATGAATGTAGATGAATCAACAATAAATATTTATGTTGATGGAGAAAATATTCATTCAACTACTAATAAAATATTTTTCTCAAGCTTAAATTTACCTACGCATTTAAGTATTGGTAGAAATGTTCATGATACTGGTGGAGAGTGGTTTTTTAATGGTGCTATATCTTATGTTGAAATATATGATAATATTTTAAGTCGTGATGAAATAAATAATATAAGTTCTAAAATAGATAGCAGCAATAATTTTGCAGAAATTAGAAATAAAGCGCTTGAAAATGGTGTAGCAAATTCATGGGTTTTAGTTGGGGATAATTCGACTAGTGGAAATGGTGCTACTTATGGATATAAAAACTATGGGGAATATTTTGAAGAGAGAATTCGTTGGGAATTAAGAGGAAACCCAATGATAAATAGAGAAAGATATGTTATTAATTCCGGAGTTGATGGAGCTGACTCAGAGAGTATAAACACTAACTTTGATAAGTGGATAGCAGAATTTGATCCTGAAATAGTATCTATTATGATTGGGGGAAGTGAAAAAGGTACTCCTAAAGAATTTGAAGCTAATTTAAAGGAAATAATTGAAAAGGTTAGAGATATTGGGGCTCTTGTAATGTTGCAAACACCGGTATTACAAGAAAATGATATAACTGAATATGTAAATGTTATATTAAAAGTTGCTAAGGAATTTAATGTACCTGTAGTAGATCATTATAACACATGGATTGAATTGGAAAAAAGTAATCCTCATATTAAAGAAACATTTTTAAATGAAGATTATAGGTTAAATCATAGAGGGCATTTAAGGGTAGCACAAGATATGATGAAGGCATTAAAAGTATTTGATTCTAATAGTATATCTGGTGGTGCTTTAGTAGATATGAAATATGAAGAAACAGAAAATCCAACTGAATTAAAAAACGAACTTTTAGATTTAATAAACAAAGCTAAAAAGTCAATAGAAGATAATAAAGATAATTTATATATAGAACATTTAAAATCAGCTCTAGTTGCAGATATAGCAGCAGCAGAAAGAGAAATAGAGAAAACTAACTCTACAATAGTAACAGTATCTAATGCTATTAACTTTTTAAATGAATCATTAAGATCTTTTGAAGAGGATGAAGTAGATTATGGTTGCGATGTGAATAAGGATGGTATTATAACTATTGCAGATTTAGCTTTGGTAAGTAAAAACTATAATAAAAATAGTGAAGATAAAAATTGGAATGAAATAAAAATATATGATGTAAATAAAGATACCATAATTAATAATATTGATATACAAGAAGTTATGAAAAAAATACTAGAGTAATTATATCTTATTAAAATATAAAAGAATGACTAAAGTAAAAAAGGGTACTGAAAAACTAAAAGTTTTTAGTACCCTGAAAATTTTGTATTGTAAGTTGTTATAGTAATAAACAATTAAGGTAGTTGATTTCCAGCAGAGCGATATATTTCGTACCATTCTTGTCTTGTTAAGTTTATATTTGATGCAGTACAAATATCTCTTAGTCTTTCTTCATTAGTAGTACCAACTATTGTTTGAATTTTTGCTGGATGTCTAAGTATCCATGCTGTAGCAATAGCAGTTTTACTTACATTATACTTTTCAGATATTTCAGCAAGTTTTTTATTAAGTTCTGGGAATTTAGGATTATCCAAGAATGTTCCTTCAAAGAATCCATATTGGTAAGGTGACCAAGCTTGAATATTTATATCTTTTAAGCGACAATACTCTAAAATAGAGCCATCTCTGTCAATAGAAGGATCTATTTTCATATTAACATTTAAGCCGGAATCAACAATTCCAGTATGCATAATACTAAATTGAAGTTGATTAATGGTAACTTTATTTTTTAAGTACTTATTTAATAATTCAATTTGCATTGCATTATGATTGCTAACACCAAAGTTTCTAACTTTACCGTCATTATAAAGTTTTTCAAAAGCTTCGCTTACTTCGTCGGGTTCCATTAAAGTATCTGGTCTGTGTAATAATAAAATATCTAAATAATCCGTATTTAATCTCTTTAAAATATTATCTACTGAATTTAAGATATGCTCTTTTGAAAAATCATAAAAACCAGGTCTAATAGAGCATTTAGATTGAAGAATTATTTTTTCTCTTAGGCTAGGAGTTAGAGAGATAGCCTCACTAAATATTTCTTCAGATTTTCCTTTACCGTAAATATCTGCGTGGTCAAAGAAGTTAATTCCACATTCAAGAGCAGTGTTTATTAAGTTATTAACTTTGTTTTTATCTAGTTCAGCAATTCTCATACATCCAAGAGCAATTTCAGATGCTTTAATATTGCCATTTGCCATAATTATTTCTTTCATAGTAAATCTCCTCATATAAGTTAATCATTTACATTATACATTTACTGTATTATATAGTCCAATAATAAATTTTTTTATAAAAAATATAAAAATATTGTTGACAAAATAAATTAAAGATAATATACTAAACAACGTAGTCGATGCGCGGGTATCGTATATCGGTAATACTCCAGCCTTCCAAGCTAGCAAGGTGGGTTCGATTCCCACTACCCGCTCCATTTTAAAGCATTAGGAATCAGTAGTAATACGGTTAATAATGATTTTAATAAGCGTGTTTAGCTCAGCTGGATAGAGCAA
>NZ_KB291666.1 GCF_000320405.1 Clostridium celatum DSM 1785
AAAGATTGAAGTTAATATAACTTCAATCTTTTAGTATTAATTTTAAACTTCTTTCTTAGTTTTTCTAACTGACATAATAATAATTATTATTCCAAATACTATACCAGCTATACTTATTAATTGAGCTGTTCTTAAGCCTAATATCATTAAACTATCTGTTCTTAATCCCTCAATAAAAAATCTTCCTAAAGAATATAGTATCATATAGCTTCCAATTACAATACCATGCTGCTTCTTTTTTTTGTAAAGTATGAATACTAATATAACAAAAACTAATAAATCCCAAATTGATTCATATAAAAATGTTGGATGATAGTATGTTCCTTTTATAAGCATTCCATTTTGAATAAACTCTGGAAATTTACTTATAAAAGCTTCTGTTACAGGTCCACCATGAGCTTCCTGATTCATAAAATTTCCCCATCTCCCAATGGCTTGAGCTAATATAACTCCTGGCATTATCACATCTATATATTCAAAGAAATTTACCTTTCTAACTCTTGTAAATATATATGCAACCACTAATCCGCCAATAAGACCACCATGAATAGCCATTCCACCATTTCTTATATTTATTACATCCATAAAAGAATGATAATTTTTATATTCAAATGCAACATAATATAATCTTGCTCCTATAATGGCAAATGGAAAACTCCATAAAAAACCATCGATAATTAAATCAAAATCTAATTTTTTCTTTTTTGATAATAAATATGAAACTAAAAAAGCTACTAACACTCCTCCAGCAATTATAATTCCATACCATCTTATTGGTTGCCCAAAAACTTCAAATGCTACTGGATTCATCTTTATCTCTCCCCTTTGCTTATTACTTTTCTTCTTCTATTTTCAAAGAAATTACTCATTAAATCACTACATTCACTATTATAGCACCATTTTACTTCCACATAGGTATTAAAAATATCATAATCAAAAATATTTAAAATGGTTCCACAAGATCCCATATCTCTATTAAATGTACCTATATATAGTTTTGAAATTCTAGACTGTGCTATGGCTGAAGCACACATAGAACAAGGTTCTAATGTTACATACATTTCTGCTCCGCTAAGTCTCCAATCACCTAATACTCTACTAGCCTCTTCTATTGCTAATATTTCCGCATGAGCTATTGCTGATTTTAATGTTTCTTTCATATTATGTGATTTAGCTATTACCTCTCCATCCTTTACTATAATAGCACCAATAGGTACTTCCCCTTTCAAATATGCTTTCTTAGCTTCATCTAAAGCTAATTTCATATAATCCATTACCTATTTCTCCTTTATTTTACCAACGAGTTTACATTATATAAAAAATATTATGTGAATAAAAAAAGACAAGTGACAAATTAAAATATATTTGCCACCTGCCATTTTAAAATTTGTCTTTACAACTCTTAGCACTAATTAAATTTATTGCTTATATAATATCACCTTTATACAAATTTATTTTAAGTATATATTCTTACTTTTCTAATTCTATTTTTATCTATTTCTTCAACAACAAATCTAATATTATTTAAGTTCACTTCTTCTTTATTGTCAGGAAATCTTCCTAGTTCCCCTATTATTAGTCCTCCGACAGAATCAAATTCTTCAGACTCCATATTAACTCCAATTAAATCGCTAATATCATCTAACCTTGCACTTCCATCAACAATATACTCATCTTCTTTTACAACTTCAATTTCTTCGTTATAATCATCATATTCATCTTCTATATCACCAAAGACTTCTTCTATTAAGTCTTCTATCGTAACTATACCAACAGTTCCACCATACTCATCTAACACAACACTCATATGGTTTCTACTCTTTTTCATTTCATTAAATAATTCTTTAATCTTCTTAAATTCAAATGTATAATGTGGTTCCCTCATATAATCAGAAACCTTAAATCCTTCCTTATTTTGTCCTGCTATTATTAAATCTTTAACATTTAATACACCAACAATATCGTCTATAGTTTGATTATATACAGGAATTCTAGAGAATTGTTCTGTTTTTATTGTTTCAAGAACCTCTTCATAACTAGCATCTATATCTACAGCTATAATATCAACTCTTTGTACCATTACATCCTTAACTTGAGCATCAGCAAAATCAAAAACATTAAAAATCATTTCTTTTTCAACGTCTTCCAATACGCCTTCTTCTTCACTAACTCCAACCATTGTTTTTAACTCTTCTTCTGTTATAAATGGTTCATTTGCCTTTGGATCTCCACCTAATAATCTAATGAATCCACTTGATATAAATGTAAATATCCCTATAAAAGGCTTAAATACTTTTACTATTATACTTATTGGTTTACTAACCTTTAAAGAAACTTGTTCTGACTTTTGCTTTGCTATTGATTTTGGAGTAATTTCTCCAAATATAAGTACTAATACAGTCATTACAGCCGTTGCAATTCCAACTCCACTAGCGCCAAATATGTCAACAAATATTGTTGTTGCTAGTGCTGATGCAGCAATATTAACTATATTATTTCCTATTAATATGGCTCCTAATAACTTATTTGGGTCCTCCGTTAATTTTTCAACTAATTTAGCTCCCTTTACCTTCTCCTCAACCATATGCCTTATTCTTATTTTACTTAAGGATGTAAGAGCTGTTTCTGACATCGAAAAAAATCCAGACAATATCAGTAAAATTATAAGTATCATTATCTGCCACACTTGACTGGGTTCCAAAAAAATCACACTCCTAGAAATTTAATAAAATATTTTGATATTTATTATATCATACGTTAATACTATATGATATAATTTACCAATAAATAAACACAATTTTTACAATTACTTTCAATTTATTTTGATAGTATTTTTTTATAATATAATACTACTTATATATCTAGGCTATGCAAATTTATTAATTAGTATTATATTTTAACTTAACATATTTTTGAGGTGATAACTATGTATATTATTAATTTTATCCGTGGTTTTTTCATGGCATTAGCCGATAGTGTACCTGGAGTTTCAGGTGGTACTATTGCTTTTATATTGGGATTTTATGATGATTTTATAGGTTCATTAAATTCATTAATTTCAAGAGATAATATGGATAATTAAAAACACTCTTTATTCTTTTTAATAAAATTAGGAATTGGTTGGATCGTTGGAATGATATTATCAGTTCTGTTCCTATCATCTATATTTGATTCACAGATTTATAATATTAGTTCATTATTTACTGGATTTATAATCGTTGCAATACCATTAATTATTAAAGAAGAAAAAGATTCTTTAATGGGCAAATATAAAAATATTATCTTTACAGTAATAGGTGCTCTAATTGTAGTTTTAATAACTTACTTTAACCCATCTGGTGGTAATGGTGGTTTAAATCTTTCACTAGATAATTTAAATCTTGGATTAGGACTATTTGTATTTATAGCTGGTGCTATTGCTATATCTGCTATGGTATTGCCAGGAATATCTGGTTCAACATTATTATTAATATTTGGTCTATATACAGGAATAATAAATGCGGTAAAAGAAGTCTTAACATTGAATTTTTCATATCTACCAATCCTTATAATATTTGGACTAGGTGTAATTACAGGAATCTTAACTACTATCAAATTAATTAGATTCCTACTAAAGAAATATAGATCTGCAATGATTTATTTAATTTTAGGTTTAATGATTGGTTCAATATATGCAGTATTTATGGGACCTACTACATTAGAAATTCCTAAAGCGGCTATGAACTTCCAAAGCTTTAGCTGGGTATTCTTTATAATAGGTGGAGCTTTAATATTACTACTTGAAAAATCAAAAGATCTTTTAGAAAAAAAATCTAAATAATAAAAATGTAAAAAGCGATAAGAAGTTTAACTTCTTATCGCTTTTTACAGTACTCCCAACAGGAATCGAACCTGTATCTATCCCTTAGGAGGGGACTATTCTATCCATTGAACTATGAGAGCACATATTATATTTATATTTTATCACCTATTATCCTATGTCAATTTTTTCTACTATATTTTCCTTGGATTTTTTACATTCTTTACCTTTATATTTTTTTCATCTATTACAAATGTAATAATCATATTATTATAAAATGGTGGGTTTTTTCCTACTTTTAATCCTATAGTTATTTCATATTGTTCTGTGCATGGTCCATAGTTATTTGTAACTCTTGCATTTATAACCTCAGCTCTTTTTAAACAATAAGGCGTATTTTTGCCAAACAAAGTAAAAACTTCATTCCTTATATATCTATCTAAAATTGTAATTAAAGCATTTTCAATAATTCTATTCTTAGCTTTATTTTTATCATATGAATAAGGATTTGGTATTGGTATCGGTATTGGAGGTTGTGGAATTGGTATTACTGGTCCTGGAAGTGGAAAGACATTTTGATTATATGAGGAAGTAATATCTTGATTTTCTCCATCACTTCTCAATTTATCATAATTATAATCCTTTATATATCCCCAATCTTCTACACAATTATATTCATTTATCCCCGAGTTAAATTTAACTAAAACTTTAGCATCATATAACTCTTTATTATTTTCTATAAATAAATTATCACCACAAATAATTGCTTGTATTGCTATTGGAAGTTCTTCTCTAAATATTTTATCTCTTATTGTTGTATTTAAAATTCCTTCACCATTATCAAGCTGAACAGATAAAAGCAAGTAATATTTATCCTTTTTTACCCATATACCTAAAACTTCATCTCTTACTTTATAATCAATACTATCATTATCATATTCATTCCCTATAGTTAAAAATAATTCTCCCGTTTCATCTGAATGAGTTAATGTATATTTTCTTAATTCTGCAGGCTCCATTATACTTATTCCATTTTTTAAGCTCACTTTTAAATCTTTAGGATTAAATTTAAACAAGTTTTTGCACCTCATATATAAATACTTATAAAATCAATATATGAATAACCTTATAATTAGTTTATTATATTTTATACTTGTAATATCTTACTTTGAATGTATGTTTATAGTATACTTTACTTATATATTAAAATTTAGGAGTGACATTATTATGATAAGAACTATAATTTGGTTTATATGGTTTGCTTTAAGCTTAATAATAAGTATACCTTTTATGTTTAGAGTTAAATATTTAATCAAGAAAAATAAAATAAAAGAAAGCGAAGAACTAATATATAAATGTATTAATATTTGGGCTAAATCTCTATTAAAAATTGCTGGCGTTAAAGTAAATGTACACGGCGTTGAAAATATACCTAAAGATAAAGCTGTATTATTTGTAGGTAATCATCAAGGTAATTTCGATATTCCTATTTATATAACTCAAATACCTCAGCTTATTGGATTTATCGCCAAAATAGAAATAGAAAAGATTCCTCTAGTTAAAACTTGGATGTCATTTATGCATTGTGTATTCATGGATAGAAGTAATTTAAGAAAATCTGGCGAAGCTATAATAGAGGGAGTTAAAAACCTTAAAGCCGGAAACTCCTATGGTTATTTTCCCTGAAGGTACTAGAAGTAAGGGGGGCCCTATGAAGGAATTTAAAGCAGGTAGCTTTAAATTGGCTACTAAAGCAAAATGTCCTATAATTCCTGTTACTATGGATGGTTCTTATAAAATACTTGAGGCAAATGGCAAATGGATAAAACCAGCTACTGTTAACCTTTATTTCCATAAAGCAATTGAAACTGAAAATCTAACTAAAGAAGAGCAAGACTTACTTCCAAAGCAAGTTCATAATATAATTTCTAAAGTACTTTAAATAAAAAAATAAATGGTAAATGAAATTTAAA
>NZ_KB291667.1 GCF_000320405.1 Clostridium celatum DSM 1785
GGTGGGTTCGATTCCCACTACCCGCTCCATAAAAAAAGACAACTTTTTAAGTTGTCTTTTTTATTTTTAATATAAAAAATAAAAATTATAATAAATAGAAATTTTAAATTAATATAAAAAAGTATTTTAAAAATAAAAAAAGCTTGTACTATGTGAGATAGTGCAAGCTTTAAATTTTAAATTAAATATCTTTAATAAATATTATTTATTATTCATATAATTTATTAATAGCTAAATAGTAACATAATTTATTAATAGTTAAATAGTAACTTTTAATTTAGATGTATTATTTAATTTAAAAGTTTTAGGGGATGTACCAGTTACCTTTTTGAACATTTGACTGAAGTATGAAGGATTAGAGAAACCTACAATGGTAGATATGTCTCTAACAGAATAATTAGTTGTAGTTAATAAATTTTTTGATTCATTAATCCGCTTGTTTATTAAATAATTGATAGGGGAAATACCCATTTGTTTTGTAAATAGATGTACTAAATGAAATTTATTAATATAAGTTAAGTTAGATAAAATATCTAATGTTATATTTTCCGAATAATGAGAGTCTATATAATTTTTTATTTTAATACACTCTATGTTAAGCTTTTCAGAAGTATCTGTAATAAGTAGAGTTGATTTTGAATTTCTAGAAATGTAAATAATAAATAATGTTAATATGCTTTTACATACCAACTCATAATTTTCTTCTTTGCTTTCAACTTCTCTCATAAGTCTATTTAAGTAATATAAAATTTCATTTTTATTATGATTAAAATTTAAAATTTTATAAAATGTTAAGTTTATTACTTCATCTTTTAGCTCTGTTATCCCCCTATTTGCTAAAGATAAATTATTAATACCAAAAACTATATATTCTAAAGCTTCATCATTGTCAAATGATGATTTTTCAGTATGAGGACAGTTTGGATTAATTATAATTAAATCTCCTTCTTTAACGGAAACAACTTTATCGTCTATTTCCATAAGTCCTTTTCCTTTAGTAATGAAAAATATTTCAGTGAATGGATGCACATGTGCTGTGCTATGCCAATCTTTACCATAAATAGATTTGCTAATGTAAAGTAGTTCAAAATTTATGTTGTAAATATTTCTCTCATTTACTATGTACCTAGTATTACTCATAAAACACCTCTTTTTACCCTTTTAATTAATTATAACATTAAAACCAAAAAAATAAAATAATGTAAGTATTTTGATTATATTGTTATCATACGCAATATAACTAAAAAAGTAAGCAATAATTTAATTGTGTAAAGGATTAGATATTTGTAAAATATGATTAAAGAGGGCAATAAGAAACAAAACAGGAGGATTTATTATGAGTAAGGGTAGAGTTACAATACCAACAGATGATAATTTTTTAAAAGAAACAATGGAGATAGCAGAGAAATGGGGAGCTGATGGAATAAGAGATTGTGATGGATTTAAGCTTCCAAGAGAAATTAAGGGGATGGCTGAAAGAATTTATTCTACTTATTTTGTTGCACGTGGTGATAATGCGTGGGCTGAGGCTAATAAAGAAGAATTACAGCAAACTTATTTAATGACAAAGCATCATGTCGCTGTTGAAGATAAATTAACAATAAAAATAATGGATGGCTACTTTGCTGAGCAAGTTAGACCAGATACATACCATGATATAAAAACATGGTGGGAGGTAATAGATAGAACAACTGATGAAGTTATTGATACAGATAAATGGACATACAATGAAGAAACAGAAGAAGTAACTATAAATGATGTTTGTAAGTGGCATGAATATACAGTAACTTTTTTAGCTTATTGTATTTGGGATCCAACTCAAATGTATAATCATATTACAAATAATTGGGGGGATAAGCCTCATGAAATGCCTTTTGATGCAAGAAAGCCAAAAACTAATGAGTATATATTTAAGGCAATGCATAACTGGCTTGATGAACATCCAGAAGCAAATGTAATTAGATTTACAACATTCTTCTATCACTTTACATTAGTATTTAATGATTTAGCTAAAGAAAAGTTTGTAGATTGGTTCGGATATAGTTCAAGTGTAAGTCCAGAAGCTTTAGAAGCATTTAGAGAAGAAAAAGGATATTCATTAAGACCAGAACATATTGTTGATCAAGGGTACTATAACTCAACATTTAGAGTGCCATCAAGAGAATATATGGATTATATAGATTTCCAACAAAAATTTGTAGCTGAAAATGTTAAGAAACTTGTAGATATAGTTCATCAAGAAGGAAGAGAAGCTATGATGTTCCTAGGTGATAACTGGATAGGAACTGAACCATATGGAAAATATTTTGAATCAATAGGATTAGATGGTGTTGTTGGATCTGTTGGTGGTGGAGCAACACTTAGAATGATTTCAGATATACCAGGTGTTAAATATACAGAAGGTAGATTCTTACCATATTTCTTCCCAGATACTTTCTATGAAGGAAATGATCCAACTATTGAAGCTATAGAAAATTGGGTAACAGCTAGAAGAGCTATTATGAGAAAACCAGTAGATAGAATAGGATATGGTGGATATTTATCATTAGCTTATAAGTTCCCTAAATTTGTTGAATGTATTGAAGGCGTATGTAATGAATTTAGAGAAATTTATGATAACATAGCAGGAAATAAACCATATTGTGGATTAAAGGTAGCGGTATTAAACTGTTGGGGAAAATTAAGAACATGGCAAACACATATGGTTGCACATGCTTTATGGTATAAAAAGATATACACTTACTTAGGAATTATAGAGTCTTTAAGTGGAATGAGTGTTGATGTTGAATTTATAAGCTTTGATGATATTAAAGAAAATTGAATTCCAAGTGATATAGATGTAATCATTAATGCAGGAGATGCAGGTACAGCATTCAGTGGTGGAGAAAAATGGTTAGATAAAGAAATAATCACTACTTTAAGAGAATGGATTTATAATGGTGGTGGATTTGTAGGTGTTGGTGAACCATCTGCAGCACTTGATGGAGGACATTTCTTCCAATTAGCTGAAGCTTTAGGAGTAGATAAAGAATTAGGATTCTCATTAAGCACAGATAAATACTTTAAAACAGAATTGGACAAACATTTCATTACAGAAGATGTAGTAGAAGAATTAAACTTTGGAGAAGGACAAAAAGATGTCTATGCTAAGAGCAAAGATACAGAAATAATTTGCTATAGAGATGGTGATTTATTAATGTCTTCTAATGATTATGGTAAAGGAAGAGCTGTTTATATTGCTGGATTACCATATTCAATCCAAAATACTCGTATTCTTATGAGAAGTTTATTCTATGCAGCACATAAAGAACACGAAATGAAGAAATGGTATGCAGATAATATTTATTGTGAAGTATCAGCATACTTAGAAAGCAAGAAGTATGCAGTAATAAATAACTCACATGAAACTCAAGTTACTAATGTATATGATGGTGATGGAAATGTAACAACAATGGAATTAAAACCAGGAGAAATTAAGTGGGGTTACATCAACTAAAATTTAATAATTAGTAAATAGATTTTTAAATAAAAAGATTAAAATATTAAAATTGGCAGATAGTAAATTAATATGTTTATAACTTATAATATTTTACTATCTGCCATTTAATAGCTAAGTTAGTAACTAAAATTGGAGGTTATATAGATGAAACCAGTATTAGTAATAATGGCAGCAGGGTTGGGAAGTAGATATGGTGGATTAAAGCAAATGGATAAAATAGGTCCTAATGGAGAAAGAATATTAGAGTTATCTACTTATGATGCAATAAAAGCAGGATTCGAAAAAATAGTTTTTATATTAAGAGAAGAAATAAAAACAGAGTTTAAAGAATTAATTGGCAATAAGTTAGAAAAGTATGCAGATATACAGTATGTCATTCAAGATAAGAATATTTTACCGGAAGGCTATAGTGTACCAGTGGGCAGAAATAAACCATGGGGAACAGGACATGCAGTATTATGTGCTAAAAATGTAGTTAAAGGTCCATTTGTAGTAATAAATGCAGATGATTTCTATGGAAGGGAAGCATTTAAAAATATATATAACTTTTTAATTAAAAATAATGATGAAAATCAATATGGAATGATTGGATATACATTAGCAAATACTTTGTCGGAGTATGGACATGTGGCAAGAGGTATTTGTGAAGTTGAAAATGAATATTTCAAAGAAGTAGTTGAAAGAACTAAGATAATTAAAAAAGGAGAAGCTGCATTCTATACAGAAGATGAAGTTAACTGGATAGAATTAAATTATAATAGTACGGTTTCTATGAATATGTGGGCATTTAATAAAAATGTATTTGAAGAAATTGAAAGTGGATTTAGGAGATTTTTAGATACCGAGGTGAAAATAGATCCATTAAAGAGTGAATATTATATTCCTTCGATTGTAAATTCGCTTTTAAAAAACAATAGAATAACTGTTAAGGTTATACCTTCACAAGATAAGTGGTATGGAGTTACTTATCAAGAGGATAAACATATAGTTAGGTCAGCCATAGAGAAATTAATAAAAGATGGTATTTATACAACTAATATATGGAAGGAAATTAAACCAAAATGTACAATGAATATTTAAATTTAACAAGAGAAGCTTTAGATGCTATTGACTTTGAAGGTAAAATTTCAGAGGTTAAGTTATTTGGTGGTGGAATTATAAATGATACATTTCTAGTAGAGAGTAAATTAAATGATGGTAATGAAGAAAAATTTATTCTTCAAAGAATTAATCATTCAATATTCAAAGAAGTAGATAAGCTTATGGAGAATTATTGTAATGTGTGTAATTACTTAAAAGAAATAGTAAAAGAAAATGGTGGAGATATAGAAAGAGAGACAGTAACAGTTATACCAACTAAAGAAGGCAAGAGTTATTTACAGGACTCAAAAGGGAATTATTGGAGAGCCACAAAGTTTATAGAGAATACAATAACCTATGAAACTATAGAGTCATCAGATGATTTTTATAAAACAGGCAAAGCCTTTGGTAAGTTTCAAAGTATGTTATCAAATTATGATGCAAAAAAATTATATGAATCTATTCCTAATTTTCATAATACAAAAGAAAGATTTAAAACTTTTTTAATAGCTATAGAAAATGATAAAGCTGGAAGAGTTGAGGAAGTTAAAGAGGAAATAGAGTTTATTCTTTCTAGAGAAAAAGATACTACAGTTTTGATAGACATGTTAGAAAGTGAACAATTACCGCTTAGGGTAACTCATAATGATACAAAACTTAATAATATTCTTATAGATAAGGAAAGTAAAGAAGGTATTTGTGTTATTGATTTAGACACGATAATGCCAGGTTTATCATTATATGATTTTGGAGATGCAATAAGAACTGGCTCTACTTATGCTAAAGAAGATGAAGTGAATTTAGATAAAGTATATATTGATTTAAAACTTTTTGAATCATTCACTAAGGGGTTTTTAGAGGGTACTAATTCTACTTTAACAGAGAATGAAGTTAAAATGTTGCCGATGGGTGCAAAGGTAATAACATTAGAACAAGGCATTAGGTTTTTAACAGATTACTTAAACGGAGATATTTATTATAAAACAAGCTATGAAAATCAAAATTTAGATAGAACAAGAACACAACTTAAATTAGTAAAAGATATGGAATCTAAATGGAGTGAATTAAATAAAATTATAGAAAGATATATGTAGAACCTAAATTAAAAGATAGAAATAAGTAAGGTTAATAAGAATAGTTAAAAAGTTTTAATATTACAATTAAAAAGATAATAAATTTAAATTAAAAAAATTACAAAAATACAATGTTATAACATAAATTGGTGAATCACAATGGCGATTCACAAAAAATATAATAAAATTAAGAACAAACGCAACATAACTAAAATAAAAGACAATATATAAATTGATTTTATATACCAAAAGAAGGTATATTATATATATAGCAAGTGAATATTTTGCTTAAATTGGGTAAAAAAGGGGAGAATTTTTTATGAAAACAAAAAAGATTTTAGGGATTTTATTAGCAGCATCAATGTCAGTTTCTTTAGTTGCATGTGGCTCAAATAATGATAATGCTTCAAATGAAGACGATAATAAAAGTGTAGCTGTAGATAGTGAAGCAAAAGGGGAAATTACTTATTGGTCAATGTGGAGCAATACAGAACCACAAGCTAAAGTAATTCAAGAAGCAATTGATGCTTATACAGAAGAAACAGGGATTAAAGTTAATGTAGAATGGAAAGGTCGTGATCTTGGAACAGTTCTTCAAGCAGCTCTTGAGGCCGGGGAAGAAATCGATTTCTTTGATTGGGATTACCAAAAAATAGCATATGAATATAAAGATAAAGTAATGAGTTTAGAAGATATGGCAGAGACTGCTGGGTATAATGATTATGCAGCACCAGTTTTCCCAAATGCAGTTAGAAAATGGGCTGGAGATTTAATAGCTATACCATATCAACCATATACATCAGGAATTTACTATAATAAAGCTATGTTCGAAGAAGCTGGAATAACTGAAGATCCACAAACTTGGGATGAATTCTTAGCTGCTTGTGAAAAGTTAAAAGGAATAGGGGTTGCACCACTTGCACAAGATGATGCTTATGTAATGTATACATTTGGTTATCACTTAGCTCGTTATATTGGACAAGATGGAGTAACTGATGTTGTTACAAATGGAAACTGGGCTGAAAATGAAGCGGTACTAAAGGCTGCTCAAGATATAGTAGATTTAATTTCAAATGGATACTTATCTGAATATGCTCCAGGTGCATATCCAGAAGGAGAAAATGAAGTTGGTTATGAAGAAGCGGCAATGGTTGTAAATGCTTCTTGGGTGCCAGCTGAAATTACTAACAATACAAATTGTGATTTAGAATGGGGAATGTTTAACTATCCATCAGTTGACGGAGGAAAAGATCCAAATACTATAGCAAACGTTGGAGCACAAGGATTTGCAATTAATAAAAATAGTAAAAATGCTCAAGCTACATTTGATTTAATAATGAAGATAACTTCAGGTGAATTTGATCAAAAAATGGCTTTAGATTGTACAGGTATCCCATCAGATACAAGAAATACTGAATGGCCAGAAGATTTACAAGGAACAAAAGTGGCATTTGATGCTTTAACAGATGTTTATGATTGGAATATGGGATTAAATGAAAATCCAGATATTACAGAAACAATTCAAACAAATTGTTTACAATTATTTGAAGGAAAGCTTACTGCACAACAATTCGTAGATGCTATGGAAAAAGCAACAAATTAAATAATATAAAAGGAATATTGTAGAATTATGAGGGGATATTGTAGTTTGCAATAGTCCCCTTATTATATCTACTAATTTTGGGGGAGGACAGATATGAAAAAAAATAAAACTATGATTATTGCTTTTATCACACCAGCAATCCTTTCTTTTGCCATTATGTTTTTTTATATCCGGTTTTAAGAACAGTTTTTATTAGTTTTTTTTCAGTAGAGAGTGTAACAGCGCCTACTGATAAATGGGTTTCAGTTGGAATTGATAATTATATCAAAATATGGCAAAATAATGCGTTTAGAGTTTCGATGTTTAACATATTTAAGGTGTGGTTAATTGGAGGAGCAATAGTATTGTCAATTTCTTTACTATTTGCAGTAATATTAACTAGTGGTGTGCGTTTTAAGAGCTTTTGGCGTGCAGCTATATACTTACCAAACGTTATTAGTGCAGTTGCATTAGCAACTATGTGGTTACAATTTGTATTCCAACAAAAGTATGGATTAATAAATGGATTTTTTAAAGCAATAGGAGCAGAAAGTCTAGCAAAAATAAATTGGTTGTCTAGTGATATGAAATTCTGGGCTATGCTTATTGCATTCTGTTTTGGATCTGTTGGATATTATATGCTTATATTCTTAAGTGGTATTGAAAGAATTCCAGAAGAATATTATGAGGCGGCAACAATAGATGGAGCAAGCAAATGGAAACAATTCACTAATGTTACAATGCCTTTATTAAAGGGAGTATTTAAGACTAACTTAACTTTCTGGAGTATAAACACAGTTATGTTCTTTGTTTGGTCAAAAATGTTCTCGCCGTTAACAAGTGAAGAGTCAACTATAACACCTGTAGTATATATGTACAATACTGTGTTTGGTACAACTGGGGTTAGTAATCGTGATGCAGGAAAAGGGGCAGCAGTTGGTGTTACACTTGCAATTATAGTTGTATTAATATTTGTTGTTATGAACTTTATAATAAAAGATGAAGAGGTAGAGTATTAGAAGGAGGGATAAGCTATGGCTAAAAATAAAGAAAAAAAAAGTAAGAGAACCTTTTAACTTAAGAAAAGAAATGAAGCTTTTACCTGGATATTTAATACTAGCTCTTTGGGTTTTATTCACAGCATTAGTATTAGGATGGATTTTTGCAGCAAGTTTATCAACTTCACGTGAAATATTCAAAGGTGATGTATTAAAGTTTGCATCAGGTTTTCATTGGGAAAATTATGTTACTGCTTGGAAAACACAAAATGTTAGCGTTTTCTTTGCTAACTCATTATTATATGCTACTGTTTCATGTATAGGAATCATAGCTATTTCAGCACCAGCTGCATATGTTTTATCTCGTTATACATTCTTAGGTAATAAGACTATTAAAACTAGCTTTTTAGTAGGAATGAGTACACCAGTAATAATGATTATATTACCTTTATTTGCTTTAGCAACTAAAGTTCATTTAACAGGAAGTAGAACTTTACTTATAGTATTGTATATATGTTTAAATGTACCATTTACAACAACATTTTTATTAAACTTCTTTGGTACTTTAAGTAAGACTTATGAAGAAGCTGCAGCTATTGATGGTTGTAGTCCTATGAAAACTTTCTGGAAAATAATGCTTCCATTAGCTCAACCAGGGATAGTAACAGTAAGTATCTTTAACTTTTTAGCAGTTTGGAATGAATATTTTATTGCACTTATATTTGCAAATTCAGATAAAATGAAATCTGTTGGGGTTGGGTTATTCTCAATGGTTGCAGCACTTAAATCTGTTGGAGATTATGGAAGTCTTTTCGCTGCAGTTATTATAGTGTTCTTACCTACATTTATAATATACATTTTCTTATCAGAAAAGATAATCGCTGGTGTTACTGGTGGAGGAATAAAAGGATAAAGTATATAAATTAAATATAAGATTAGTAAGAGGTAGAGACATAAATGGCAAATTTTTAATTTGCCATTTGTTATTTTATTACGAAATAACAAATTAGATAAGTTTTTATATAAATGAGGTGAAAATAAATGAAGAATAAACCTAACATAATATTAATAATGACTGATCAAATGCGTGGAGATTGTATGGGCTTTGCAGGACATCCTGATATTAAAACACCATATTTAGATAGTCTAGCTTCAAAAGGAATATATTATCCAAATGCATACTCTTCATGCCCAACATGTGTACCAGCAAGATCAATATTACATACTGGTTTATCTCAAAGGCATACTGGAAGAGTAGGTTATGAAGATAGAGTTGATTGGAATTACGGATGCACTATGGCGGGGGAATTATCTAAAGCTGGATATTATACTCAAGCTGTAGGAAAAATGCATGTACATCCTTTACGTAATTATATTGGTTTTAATAATGTTCAATTACATGATGGATATTTACATGAATATAGATATCCAAATGTTGAATATAGCGAAAATCAATTAATTGCAGATGACTATTTTTATTGGTTAAAGGATACAAAGGGAATAAATGCAGATGTTATAAATACAGGATTAGATTGTAATGGATGGGTTGCTCGTCCGTGGATTTATGATGAAATGAGTCATCCAACAAATTGGGTTGTAACAGAAAGTATTGATTTTTTAAGAAGACGAGATCCTTGTAAACCATTCTTTTTAATGACTAGTTTTGTTAGACCACATGCACCATTTGATGCACCTAAATATTATTTTGATTTATACAAAAATAAAGATTTACGTGAGCCTGTTAAGGGTGATTGGAATGATGAAGAGTTAATAAAGAAAATTGGTTATAGATATAATGCAACAACAGGACCATTAGATAAAGAATTAGTAAAGGAAATGCAGATAGGATATTATGCTTGTATTACCCATATAGATCATCAGATTGGTAGGTTAATTCAAGCATTAGTTGAACATCAAGTTATGGATAATACTATAATTATATTTACTTCTGACCATGGAGAGATGCTTGGAGATCATAATTATATTCAAAAAGCAAGACCATATCAAGGAAGTATAAAAATACCTATGTTTATTTCAGGTAATGAAGAACTTTTAGGAAGAAAATATGGAGTAGATGAGAGCCTTGTAGAATTAAGGGATATTATGCCAACTTTTTTAGATATTGTAGGAGCAGATATTCCAAAACATTTAGATGGGAAAAGTATGTTAAAAGGAAATGATAGATATTACATTCATGGGGAACATTTATATGACTTTAAGCAAAAATCACATCAATTTATTGTAACTAAAGAAGATAAATATATATGGTTTTCGCAAACAGGAGAAGAACAATATTTTGATTTAATTAATGATCCCAATGAAGCACATAATTCTATAAATGATAAAAATAAACAAGAGCGTATTAGTGAGCTAAGAAATATACTTATTAAGGAATTAGAAAATTCAGAAGAGGGATACTCAGATGGGAAAAAATTGTTTGTTGGTTGCAAAACAAAGCCAAGTTTAAAAAATGCTATTTTAGCTAATTGTTAAAGTTATTATGCTAAATTCTCTCTTTTAAATAAATTAATAAATGAGAAGTGAGTTTATTATTTATACTCACTTCTCATTTATATATAGAAATAATAGAAGCATATTATACTTTAAGAAGTAAATTACTTAACAATAGATATAAAAAGTGTCAGCATTTTTAGATTTTATTAAAAATGCTGACACTTTTATGTGAGTAATGGCGCATCTAGAGGGACTCGAACCCCCGACGCCTGGATTCGAAGTCCAGCACTCTATCCAACTGAGCTATAGATGCAAGGATATATATATTAAGTATAGTATTTAAAAATATAAATTACTATATATTATTATTAAATATTTTTTTTACATTTAAAATCTCAACTGTGTAGGTTTCATTAGGAGATCTTACTAAAACTTTTTCTCCAATTCGTCGCTTAAATATCGCCTTTCCTAGGGGGGATTCTATACTGATTTTATTGTTTAATGGATCTGCTTCTATAGTGGTAACAATTAAAAATTCATCACAAGTATTATCTTCTAGAAATTTTATTACAACTTCTTTATTTAATCCAACTTCATCAGCTTTTGAATCATCTTTTATCAATATAGCAGTTTTAATCATTCTTTCTAAAAATCTAATTCGACTTTCATTTTTTGCTCTTTCTCTTTTGGCTACTCTATATTCAAAATTTTCGCTTAAGTCACCATGTGATTTAGCTTCTTTTAAATCATCATTTATCTCTTTCCTAATTACAACCTTTCTGTGTTCAATTTCATTTTTAAGAATATTAATAGCTTCTTCTGTTAAATAGTTATTCATTAATAGACCTCCTAAATTATCTTATATGTATATTTAAGTTAAATTAATGGATTATATTCTTAAAATTTGAAGCTATATTCATGATACAAGAAAGAATATATATTAAATTAATATTTTTATTATTAAAAATAAGTGTTTATTTATTATATTAGTTTCTTTTAGAAAATAGTATAAATTATAGGATAAAGTAAAAAAATATGATTTAGTTAGTGAATTTTTATAGTGAGTATCTATAAAACTTAATATAAAAATACTATAAATATATGTAAAACAACATACCCGAAACCACGTGTATCAATAATAGAAAAAAGAAGAAAAATGTCTAAAAATATTAGAAAAATAATAATAAATTAATTTAATGATTAATATATAATAGGTATATTTTAGAAGCTATGATAGAATAGTCATTGTCCTTGAGGGAAAACAGTAAACAACTCAAATGAGTTGAAAACTTGAAAAAAAGTTTTAAAAAAACTGTTGACAGACAAGAGACAAAGTGATAACATAAAGAAGTCGCTTGAGAGCGATTAACAAATGATCTTTGAAAATTGAACAGAATATAGTTGAAGT
>NZ_KB291668.1 GCF_000320405.1 Clostridium celatum DSM 1785
TATATCTTGCTTTAATCAAGTTTTACATTTTGTTACTTGCGTCGTCATTTATCTTATCACTAATTATATATTATTCTAAAATAATATATTCTATTTTTATATATTTATATTCATATTTCTCTTATTTTCTATATATTTCTTAATAAATCTATTATTGATACGCGTGGATACGTTAATATGCTTATTATTGTATATTTTCAATTAAATATTACATTTAGCCCTCTAAATATTAAATTTAGACTATTAAAATATATAACCATAAATAAAAAGAGCTGTTTCAAAACAGCTCTTTTTAACATTAATTATATAAATTATATATAAATTAATTTATTATATTAAACAACTCTTTTTTTAGGAATAATTACTGGATTATCTTTTAATCCTTTTACCTCTTCATTATCATCTATTAAAGTACCCTTATCAGTAATAACATTATTCATATTTACATTATTCCCTATAACAGTATTTTGAAGAATAACACAATTCTCTATAACACTACCTTTTCCAATATAAACATTTCTTCCAATAACACAGTTCTTTACATTACCTTCAATATATGATCCATTTGCTATTATTGAATTAACTACATTACTTGTTTCTGTATATTGTGTAGGACAAGCATCTTTTGGTTTTGTGTATATAGGGAAATTACTATAAAATAACTCTTTATTCACTTTTTCATTTAAGAAATTCATATTTGCAGCAAAATAAGCATCAACAGAATTAATGCAAGCTAAGAATCCCTTAAATTCATAAGCTCCAACTTTTAATTTATTAATGTTTCCATTTATATATTGTTTTATTTTCTTATATTCTCCACTTCTTATACACTCATATATAATATCTGAGAATAAATCAGTTTTCATTATATACATTTCCATATTTATGTTAGCACTATTCTTAAGACCAACATTTTCTCCAACACCAATAACTCTAGAGTTTTCATCTAAGTTTAAAACTTGGCAATCAATAAAATCTTCTTCAACATGCTTTACATTTTTATATACTGTAGTAATATCATTTCCTTGTTCTATATGATATTTTAATACATTATTATAATCTATATTACAAATCATATATGAAGAACATATTAATACATATTCTTTTTTGCTGTGTTCAAAGTAATCTATATTATCTAGGAAATTATGAACATCGTCATGAACTGGATCAACATCTCCAAAATTGAATACTTTTAATCCATCCTTCTTGCGATGAATATCCCATGGCTTTCCATTTGTTAAATGATCCATTAATGATCTAGACTTATTTTTTGTAAATATGCCTATTCCCTCAATTCCTGAGTTTGTCATATTTGATAATATGAAATCTACTACTCTATATCTACCTGCTATAGGTAATGATGCTAATGGTCTACGTCTTGTCAACTCAATAGTCTTTTGCTCATTTTCATCTAAATTAATTATCCCAATACAATTATTCATCATTATTCTGTCTACCCCCCTATATTAATTAAGCTTCTAGTGATTCTAATACTGTTCCACTCTTAACATCTTCTTTTGATGCTATAACAGCTATATTTTCACCATCACCAATTTTACAATCTTTTCTTATTTTTGCCTCTCCACCAATAATAGCTTTTTCAATAACAACATTATCTCCAATCTTTGCATCAGTCATTATTACTGAATCTCTTATTATTGTATTCTTTCCTACATAAACTCCTTCAAATAGAACTGAGTTTTCAACAGTTCCATGAACTGTACAACCTTCAACAACTAATGAATTTTTTACATTAGCATCTTTACCAATATATTGTGCTGGTCTTACTGGACTAACTGAATATATTTTCCAATCATCTTCATAAAGATTTAATCCACTATCTCTACTTAATAAATCCATATTAGCTTCCCAAAGGCTGCTTATTGTTCCAACATCTTTCCAATATCCTTTAAATGGATATGCAACTAATCTTCTACCTTCATTTAACATTTTAGGAATTATGTTTTTACCAAAGTCATTGCTAGATTCTTTATCTTTTTCATCTTCCTTTAATGCTTGTCTTAAAGTTTTCCAGTTAAATATATATACTCCCATAGAAGCCATGTTACTCTTTGGATTTTGTGGTTTTTCTTCAAATTCATATATTGATAAATCCTCATTAGTATTCATTATTCCAAATCTACAAGCCTCTTCCATAGGAACTTCTATTACTGCAATAGTAGCTTCAGCATTCTTTTCCTTATGGAATTGTAACATTTTATCATAATCCATCTTATATATATGATCTCCTGATAAAATTAATACATATTCAGGATCATAATTATCAACAAACTCTATATTTTGATATATAGCATTTGCTGTCCCTTTATACCAATTTCCACCTTTTTCTTCTTGATAAGGCGGTAATATTCTAACTCCACCATCTCTTCTATCTAAATCCCATGGGCTACCTATTCCTATATGAGCATTAAGCTCTAAAGGTTTATATTGAGTAAGTACCCCAACTGAATATATTCCTGAATTAGAACAGTTACTTAAAGGGAAATCTATAATTCTGTATTTTCCCCCATATGGAACTGCTGGCTTTGCTAATTTTTTAGTTAACACCCCTAATCTAGATCCTTGACCACCTGCTAAAATCATAGCAACCATTTCTTTTTTTCTCACTATCCTCCACATCCCCTCTTGAATTTTATCTATATATTAATTTAAAACTATAGCGTGATTTACATTTTTTAATTTATGTTAAAATAGAGTACATACCCTATCAATTAATAATATTTTGTGATTTATTCTATCTATTTGTTTAAGCAATAGCACTTAATAAATTTAAAGTGCTATTACTTTCTACTAAACTAATTTTAATACTTTACATTCATGTGATTTTAATCTTATTTCTAGAATTTCATTATCATCTTCATAACATTCATTTTCAGATAATAAATCTATAAATTTTCCTTTTATTTTATTTAAAGAATATATCTCTTCTTTTTCTCCAATATTAACAACTACTATTATTTTTTCTTTATCTTTTTTTCTTTCATAACATAATATTGAATTATTTTTATCTATAAATTCGATTTCCCCAACCTTTAGAGCATTTTCACTGCATCTAATTTTAGTAATTTTTTTATAAAAATCTAATATATCTTTATTTTCTTTTCCCCATGGATATGCCTTTCTATTATCAGGATCTTTTCCTCCTGTTAATCCTGCTTCATCTCCATAGTATATTAATGGAACACCTGGTAAAGTCATTTGAATTGTTACAGCCATTATCAATAACTTTATATTATTATTTAATAATGTTAAAATTCTTTCTGTATCATGATTTCCAAGTATATTCATTGTTGAATAAAAAATTTCCTTTGGATAGTTCTCCTCAAGTGACATATATTTTTTTACAAAATATTTTGTATCTATTCGATTGTGAACTAAATCTAAAATTATCTGTCTAAGTGGATAATTAGTAACCGAATCTAATTCCCTTCCAAATAAGTATTCCCTTTTCCTGTTGTAACTTACTTTGTTGGATGCATCTTCCCAAACCTCTCCAACTAATACCCCTTCTTTTTTAACTGCCTTCAGTTTTTGCTTAAGTAGCTTAATAAATTCATCTGGTAATTCATCAGCCACATCTAATCTCCAGCCACTTGCTCCAAGTTTCAACCATTTCTCTATTACTGAATCTTTATCCCTAATAATATAGTCTAGATAACTTGGATTAAGTTCATCAACATTAGGCATATTATAAAATCCCCACCAAGATTCGAACACATTAGGATAATCATTAAATCTATACCAACTATAATACGGTGATTGTAAAGATTGATAAGCTCCTAAAGAATCATAGTTCCCAAATTTATTAAAATATATACTGTCCGCTCCTGTATGACTAAAAACCCCATCTAATATGATTCTTATTCCTAACTTCTCTGCCTCTTCACATAATTCACTAAATATTTTTTCATCACCAAACATAGTATCTATCTTCTTGTAATCCCCAGTATCATATTTATGGCAGCTTGGAGATTCGAATATAGGATTAAAATATATTGTACTCACACCTAATGATTTTATATATTTTAGCTTTTTCTTAACCCCCAATAAATTTCCACCATAAAAATCCCACCTAGCTATATTCCCAGAACTATCTTTTATATACATAGGATTATCACTCCAATTTCCGTATATAAAAGTATTACGTTTTGGGTTTAGTACTTTTCCATCATCATTTCCATTAAAAAATCTATCAACAAATATCTGATATATTATTCCTTCTTTATACCATTCAGGAACATCTTGATTTTGATATATAGTTATTTGATAGCTAATAGGCTCATTGTAATATACTTGTCCTACCCCTCCTAATGACTCAATATTATTACCATAAATAACATTCCCATAATAATTTACCCTAAAGTAGTAATATATAAGTCCTATAGAATTAGTAGTATCTATATTAATCTCATAAACCCATTTATTTATATCATCTCTCCACCCTACTTCTCTCATTTGAATTTCTCTCTGATTGTTATAGAAGTTTATTAGATTGATATAAGCTGAACATCTTTTATTTGTCCATAATCTCAATGTTACTGTTGTTCCTACTGTTACAGCTCCAAATGGATTTCTAAATTCAGTATCGTGAGAATTATGGATAATTTGTATTTCTCCCAACTCCACATTCCCCCTATAGATTTTTATATATTACAGTTGATCCCCAAATACCTGTTGCGTATTCTTTAATAGTTCTATCAGATGAAAAAATTCCTGAATGTGCAATATTAATTCCACACATCTTTTGCCATTTATTTTTATCTATATATAATTGATTTACACGTTCTTGTGCTTTCAAATATGAATCAAAATCCTTTAATACAAAGAATTCATCATTATAAGTTAATAAATTTTCATATATAGATCTGAATCTATCAATATCACTGCAATACTTACCATTTATTAAATCATCAGTTACCCTCTGTAACCTTTTATCTTTGTTCCATATATCCCAAGCTGAATACCCACCATTTTTATGATAATTAAGTACCTCTTCTGCATTTAGCCCGAAAATAATTATATTATCTTCCCCAACTTCATCTTTAATTTCTATATTAGCACCATCCAATGTAGCAATTGTAATTGCACCATTCATCATAAACTTCATGTTTGATGTTCCTGAAGCTTCTTTTGTGGTAGTTGATATTTGTTCACTTAAATCAGTGGCTGGTATTATATCCTCAGCTAATGAAACATTATAATTTTCTAACATAACAACTTTTATTTTGTCATTTACTCGCTTATCATTATTTATAGTTTTAGCAACCCTACATATTAACTCTATTATATTTTTAGCTAGATAATATCCTGGTGCTGCTTTTCCTGCAAATATAAATGTTCTTGGAATTATATCTAAATTAGGATTTTCTAATAAATTGTTATATAACTCCATTATTCTTAGACAATTTAAAGTTTGTCTTTTATATGCATGAATTCTCTTTACTTGAACATCAAAAATAGAATTCGTATCTACAAGTATTCCATTTGACTTGTAAATTTCCTTAGCTAAATTTTCTTTATTATACTTTTTAATTTCACCTAATCTATTTATTACATTAGGATCATCTAAGTGGTTTTTAAAATTCTCTAAATCTGTTGGATGTTTTATAAAGCTATCTCCTATTGTCTCTTTTAGTAAACTAGTAAGTTTAGGATTACTCTTAAGCAACCATCGTCTATGTGTTATACCATTAGTTTTATTATTAAATTTTGATGGATATAAATAGTAAAAATCAGACATTTCCCTCTTCTTTAATATTTCAGTATGGAGTTTTGCAACACCATTAACACTATGGCTCCCAACTATAGCTAAGTTAGCCATTTTAACATATCCATCAGATATTATAGCCATTCTTGCAATCTTATCCCATTGACCTACATATTTATTCCATAACTCTTCACAATATCTTCTATTTATTTCTTCTACAATCATATAAATTCTTGGAAGTAAATTTTTAAACATATCTACAGGCCACTTTTCTAAAGCTTCTGCTAATATTGTATGATTTGTATAAGATATAGTATTTTGTGTTATTCTCCATGCAGTCTCCCATGAAAGTCCCTCTTCATCAAGCAATATTCTCATTAATTCAGGAATTGCTAATGTTGGATGAGTATCATTAATATGAATGGCTATCTTCTCATCAAATATAGCTATATTTCCATTATGCTTCTTAAAATGTCTAACAATACTCTGGATACCTGCTGATACAAAGAAATATTGTTGTTTCAATCTAAGCATTTTTCCTTCATAAAATGAATCTTCTGGATATAAAACTAACGATATAGCTTCTACAGAATTTTTATATGAAATTGCTTTTATAAAATCACCTCTACTGAATGATGAAAAATCAAATTCATTAGATACAGGTTCTGCACTCCACAATCTTAATGTATTTACTACTTCATTTTCATATCCAACTATAGGTGTATCGTATGGTACTGCTAAAACAGGTTCATAATTAACATGAGTGAATGTTAACTTTCCGTCTACCTCCCCAGAAATTACACTTCCTCCAAACTTAACTATTTCACATTTATCCTGTTTCTTTATTTCCCAAACATTTCCCTCCCTTAACCAATTATCTGATGCTTCCACTTGTTGAGAATCTACTATCTTTTGCTCAAAAAATCCATATTTATATCTAATCCCACAACCATGTCCAGGAATATTTAACGAAGCCATCGAATCTAAAAAGCAAGCTGCAAGTCTTCCTAATCCCCCATTACCTAACCCCTGATCATGTTCTAAGTTCTCAATTTCCTCTAAGTTAATCCCTAATTCACTTAAAGCTTCCTTACAAATATCCCTTATTCCAAGATTCAAAAGACAATCTCCTAATAATCTCCCTAATAAGAATTCCATTGAGAAATAGTATACTTGTTTCTCTCCTGTTTGATTGTATTTGTTATTAGTCTCCATCCATGTACTAATAACATAATCTCTTACCAAACTTCCTAATGCTTCGTATTTTTGCTGATTACTTCCTTCTTTTAATTCTTTCCCATGTAATTGAACGAATTTGTTGTTATAATCTCTTTTAAATGAATTCTTATCAATTGATAGCATACATCTACCTCCTAATAGCTTGTATCTATTTATGGCTATTAACAACTACTTCATATAATTTTTTATATTCATTAGCTGATTTTTCCCAACTGTTATCAGAATTCATAGCTTGGTCAATAATATTTTTCCAAGAATCTTTATCGTTATAAACTTCTATTGCATATTCTAGGATATTCATTAATTCATTTGAATTAAAATTCTTAAATCCAAAGCCATTTCCTACTTTTGTATATTCATTATATGGAATTATTGTATCTTTTAATCCACCAGTTTCTCTTACTACAGGAATTGCACCATATCTTAATGCTATAAGTTGTCCTAAACCACATGGTTCAAACAATGATGGCATTAAGAAAATATCTGATCCTGCATATATTTTATGAGCAAGGCAATCATCAAATTTTATATTTGCAGAAACTTTATCTGGATATCTATATTGTAAATTTTTAAATGTTTCCTCATACCAATAATCGCCTGTACCTAAAATTACAATTTGAACATCTTTTTGAAGTAATCTATCTATAATATTTACAATTAAATCGCATCCTTTTTGATGTGTTAATCTAGATATTAATCCAATAACAGGTGTATTTTCCTTTTGAGGTAAACCTAACTCTTGTTGTAATTGCAATTTATTCTCTAATTTTCCCTTTAAATTTTTACTATCGAAGTTTTTAAAAATAAATTTATCTTTTTTAGGATTAAATTCTACGTAATCTATACCATTTACTATACCTAACAACTGATCTCTTCTTTGATATAACAATCCTTCTAATCCTTCACCATATTGTTTTGTTTTAATTTCTTCAGCATAGCTCTTACTAACAGTTGTTATTTCATCACAATAATTTAAACCGCCCTTTAAAAAGCTTACACATCCATTTAATTCAACGCTACCATTTGTTAATGGCATGTAATCATATCCAAACAATTCCGGTAATATATTAGGTGCAAAACACCCTTTAAACAATAAATTATGAATTGAAAATACAGTCTTAATCTCCTTATAGAATACATCTTTTTTATATTCTAGATTAAGTAATACTGGTATCATTCCTGTTTGCCAATCATTGCAATTTATTAAATCTGGTTGCCAATCAATTTCTTTTATAAATTCAACAACGGCTCTATTATAAAAGGCAAATCTTTCACCATCATCATAGTAACCATATAAACCATCTCTATTAAAGTAGTATTCATTATCTATAAAGTAATAAATTACACCTTTATATTCATATTGAAATACACCACAATATTGATTTCTCCAACCTACAGGAACTGTAAACCATTTTACAAATTGTAAGTTCTGCTTTAACTCATCTTTAATATTTTTATACTTTGGTATAACTACTCTTATATCCAGTCCCATTTTTTTTAAGGATTGAGGTAAAGCACCCATTACATCCCCTAATCCACCAGTCTTAATAAATGGATGCGCTTCTGATGCTGCAAATAATACTTTCATCTATTCACACTCCCTATTTTAATTTATTAATATTTTCTAACTTTAGAGCAATAGCTGCCATTGGTGGAACTTTTATATTTATTGAATATGGTTGATTATTATAAGGTATTTCTTCTGCTACAATAACATTCTCTATAACTTGTCCAGATCCACCATATTCCTCTTTATCTGTATTAAATGTTTCTTTATAAATTCCTAGAGTAGGTACTCCAACTCTAAAATCATACCTAACTACTGGAGTATAATTACATATAAAAATTAAGAAATCATTTTCTTTCTTACCCCTTCTGATAAAAGAAAATATACTCTCATCTGCATTATTAGCATCAATCCATTCATAACCATCAATATCATAATCTTTTTCCCATAAAGATTTATTTTCTTTATAAAAATTATTTATATCTTTGAAGAATTTATGGTTCTTAGTGTGAATACTATCATTCTCTATTAAATTCCATTCCAATTCCTCATATTCTCTCCACTCAATAAATTCTCCTAATTCACTTCCCATAAAAATTAACTTTTTACCTGGATGTGCAATCATATGAGCTATATATAATCTTAGTCCAGCAAATTTATTCCACTGATCTCCCCACATTTTATTTAAAAGAGAACCTTTTCCATGAACAACTTCATCATGTGATATTGGTAAAATGAAGTTTTCTGAATAATTGTATGCCATAGAGAACGTAATTTTATTGTGATTATATTTTCTGAAAACAGGGTCATCTTTAATGTATTTTAATGTGTCATGCATCCATCCCATATTCCATTTAAAGTTAAAGCCCAAGCCTCCATCTTCAATTGGTTTAGATATTTTAGGCCATGCTGTAGATTCTTCAGCAATTGTCATTACTGTAGGATATTCTTCATGAATTGCTTTATTATTAGTTTTAATAAACTCAATTGCCTCTAAATTTCCATCGCCCCCATATTTATTAGGAATCCATTCACCGTTATTTCTTCCATAACTTAAATAAAGCATATTAGATACTGCATCATTTCTAATTCCATCTATATGAAACTCCTTTATCCAATAGAATAAGTTAGATATAAGAAAACTGTTTACCTCTGCCTTTCCTAAATCGAAATTATATGTTCCCCAACCTTTATTATCTCTTTTCCATTCTTCTTCATATTCATATGTTGGAGTTCCATCAAACATGTATAATCCATGTGCATCTTTACAAAAATGACTTGGTACCCAATCAAGTATTACTCCAATTCCGGCTTTATGCAATTCATCAATTAAATATTTTAAATCATTAATATCTCCATGCCTGCTAGTAACTGAATAATACCCTACAGCTTGATATCCCCATGAAGCATCTAATGGATGTTCTATTATTGGTAATATTTCAACATGTGTATATCCCATTTCTGATACATATTTAGGTAATTCATCAGCTATCTCTCTATATGTCATAAATTCATTGTTTTTTCTCTTCCAAGAACCTAAATGAACTTCATATATATTTATAGGACTTTCATACATATTAAATCTTTTTCTTTTCATCATCCAGCTTCTATCGTTCCATTTATATTTTGTATTGTCCGCAACTATAGATGCTGTATTTGGTCTAACTTCTGATTTAAATGCATATGGATCAGCCTTATAATTAAATTTTCCACTTGTAGTTTCTATAACATACTTATATTTTTCTCCAGCTGTTATATTAGGAACAAATATACTCCACAATCCCTCTTTTGATATTTTTTCCATCTTGTATTCTTGTTCAATTTTAAAATTACAAAAATCTCCTGTTATATATACATTTTTAGCTTTAGGCGCCCAAGTTGTAAATCTTACACCTTTTTTTCGTTTCTCATATACTAAATGTGCGCCCATAAATTTATATGCTTCATAATGTTTTCCTTCATGAAATAAATAAATGTTCATATCACTTACTTCACACTTAGTTTTAGTTTTTGCTGATTTTTTTCTAGCATTCTCTTCTATATTTTTATCATTATCTATACTTTTTTCTATATTTAGACTATCTATATTATTTGAATCTAATTTCTTATTCTTAATATCTGTTATTGTATTTGAATTTATTGAATTAACATCATTAATTGTTTTTTTACGGCTATTTTTCTTTACTGCAGTTCCTATGTTCCTCACCATATTATCCCTCCTACCATAGTATATTTTGCAAAACATTACTATTTAAAGTAATTTTATCTATTCTATTTTATAATTCTATCATTTACTTTTTACATACTTCAACTTCTTTTAAGCGACATATAATACGATAAAATTTATAGTATACTTTTACATTGCTTCTATTTTTGTTGTTTTAAGTTGTTTTTTAATATTTTACTTTGTTTTCTTGTCACTTTTTGACGATATTTTTATACATATATGCTTTAAATGAATACTATTTATTATTAATAATCACATATACATATACACTATAATTTATGTTTATTATCATATTATTATTAAATTAAATAAAATTTATAATAAATAAAAAAAAGAAAAATATAAAAATTGTAATGCTTGAATCTATCATTAGTTAAACGCTTTCTTTTTCCAATAATTAGAATTTATTAAAGCTAATTTCTAGTATTTTAAAGCACAAAAAAACACTTAAATTAAACTAATCTAAGTGTTCTTTCTTGCCTAATAACATTCATTTAGATAAATTTTTACATGGAAATTTAATTTTATATTGATTTCCAAAGTAAAGCATATATCTCTTTAAAGCATATATCTCTTTTATTTTCTCTCTAGCTAACATCATAAGATAATTTATAATACAAAAATACTTAGATTAATTTCTAAGCAATTTTTATCCTACTTGACGACATTCGTTGTGATAATTTTTAATACTTAATATTCTACTAAATCCTCTAGTAAAAGAACAACATATTTTTACTTCCAGTATAAAAGTAGAACGTTAATTATCTTTAAAATTATAATTTTACATAACAA
>NZ_KB291669.1 GCF_000320405.1 Clostridium celatum DSM 1785
GGAGGAATAAAATTATGAAGAAATTTGTATGTACAGTATGTGGGTATATTCATGAAGGAGAAACTGCACCAGCAGAATGTCCAGTATGTCACGTTGGAGCTGATAAATTTAAAGAACAAACAGAAGAAAAAGTTTGGGCAACTGAACATGAAATAGGAGTAGCTCAAGGAGTATCAGAAGATATAATAGCTGATTTAAGAGCAAACTTTGAAGGAGAATGTTGTGAAGTAGGTATGTACTTAGCTATGGCTAGAGTAGCACATAGAGAAGGATATCCAGAAATCGGATTATACTGGGAAAAAGCAGCTTACGAAGAAGCAGAACATGCAGCTAAATTCGGAATTATTAGGAGAAGTAGTTACAAACTCAACTAAGAAGAACTTAGAATTAAGAGTTGCAGCAGAAAATGGAGCAACTGAAGGAAAGTTCGATTTAGCTAAGAGAGCTAAAGCTGCAAACTTAGATGCTATCCATGATACAGTTCATGAAATGGCTAAAGATGA
>NZ_KB291670.1 GCF_000320405.1 Clostridium celatum DSM 1785
GCTAATTTGATATTAGCATATTTTATGTTTTTTTATTTAATTAAGGCAATGATGGTAGCAAGTAGCTTTAAAAAATATATATAAATTTAAAATAGTATATTAAATGAATATGTTATCAAATTTTTGTTCATATTATATTTGATATGGTATATGTAAAAAATAAACTATACAATTGTATAAATACATAGGAGGAAATCTATGAAAAAGAAATTAGTTTTGATAGCGATGATTAGTGTTTCAATTTTATATGGGTGTAGTAAAGGTAATTCAAATACTGCAATAGAGAATAACACTGAAGGAAAACCCGTAATAGAAGAAAATGTTAGTGAAAATCTAAATATAGATACTAATATTAAGTCAAGTGATGAAGCTTTAACTATGCTTAAAGATGGAAATGAGAGATTTTTAAATGATAAGTCAGAACTGAGAAATATAAATCAGCAAAGGAGGGATCAATTAAAGGAAGGTCAAAATCCTTATGCGGTAATAGTTTCTTGTTCAGATTCAAGAGTAACACCAACGACGATTTTTAATGCAGGACTTGGAGAGATATTTGATATAAGAATTGCAGGAAATGTAGTTGATGATGATGCATTAGGTTCAATAGAATACGCTATTGAACATTGTAATACTCCTTTGATAGTTGTTATAGGACATCAAAGTTGTGGAGCTGTAACTGCAGCGTACAATAAGGTAATTAAAGGTGAAGCTTTAGAAGGTCATATAGAAGATATTGTAGAAAAAATTGAACCAAGTATAGATAAAAATGCAACTTTAGATGATGCCATTAATAAAAATATAGAAGCGACAATTAAGAAAATTTTAGAAGATGAATCAATAAAAAAATTTATTGATGAAGGAAAAGTAAAAATAGTTGGAGCATACTATGATTTAGGTGGTAAAGTGACCTTTAAATAAGAAAAAAGAGATAAGGTGTAAAAAAATGGTGAATAAAAAAATGCTTTAATGGAAAAATAACGGATATAATAAAGTTTATTTTATAAACATAAAAAAGTAAGGAGGAATTTATTTTGCATTTAACTATTAGAGAACAAGAAAAACTGATGATTGCTGTTGCATCAGATGTAGCTCGTAAAAGAAAAGCTAAAGGTTTAAAACTTAATTATCCAGAAGCTATGGCAATAATAACAGATGAAATGTTAGAAGGTGCTAGAGAAGGTAAAAGAGTTGAGGAATTGATGGATTATGGAACAACAATATTAAGTAGAAGTGATGTAATGGAAGGTGTTCCAGAAATGATACATACTGTTCAAGTAGAATGTACTTTCCCAGATGGAACTAAATTAGTTACAGTACATGACCCAATTAAATAGGATGGAGGAGTAGTAAATGGTACCTGGTGAATTAAAAATACAAGAAGGAACTATAGAATATAATGCAGGAAAAAAAGCTATAAAAATACAAGTTGTAAATACTGGAGATAGACCAGTACAAATAGGTTCACATTATCATTTTTATGAAGTAAATGATTCTTTATCTTTTGATAGAAAAGCAGCTTGGGGAAAAAGATTAGATATACCTTCAGGAACAGCTGTAAGATTTGAACCTGGCGATAAAAAGGAGGTAAATTTAATAGATATTGGTGGATACAGAAGAGTTTATGGAATTAGAAATATGTGTGATGGATTCTTAGATGGAATGTCAAAAGGGAGCGGTGAAAAGTAATGAGTTTTGAAATAGACAGACATAGATATTGTGAATTATTTGGACCAACAGAAGGTGACAGTATTAGATTAGGAGATACTGATTTATTTATAAAAATTGAAAAGGATTATACTGGATATGGTAATGAATGTAAGTTTGGTGGTGGTAAAACACTTAGAGATGGTATGGGGCAAAATGCCACACAAACAAATAAAAACCCAGAAGTTGCTGATTTAATTATAACAGGAGCAACAATAGTTGATTATACTGGGATATATAAAGCAGATGTTGGAATTAAAGATGGAAAGATACTTGCTATTGGTAAAGGGGGCAACCCAGATACAATGGATGATGTTGACTTTGTAGTTGGTGTTGGAACTGAAGCTTTAGCAGGAGAAGGAAGAATATTAACAGCAGGAGGAATAGACACTCACGTTCACTATATTCATCCAGGCTGTGCGGAAGTTGCTTTAGAAAATGGAATAACTACATTAGTTGGTGGAGGAACAGGTCCAATAGACGGAACAAATGCTGTTACTTCAACTCCAGGTCCATGGAATATTAAGAGAATGCTTCAATCTGCGGAGGGATGGCCAGTGAATGTTGGCTTTTTAGGAAAAGGTAGTGGAGCTAACATTGATGTAAATGCTCAACAAATAGAAGCAGGTGCAATTGGATTAAAAGTTCATGAAGACTGGGGAGCAACAAGATCTGCTATAAATTATTCACTTGAAACAGCTGAAAAATATGATATTCAAGTTGCTTTGCATAGTGATACTTTAAATGAAGGTGGATTTGTAGAACATACTATAGAAGCAATAGCTGGTAGGGTAATACATACATATCATACTGAAGGAGCCGGTGGTGGGCATGCGCCTGACTTAATGAAGGTTGCGTCACAAATAAATATACTACCAGCATCAACAAATCCAACTAAACCTTATACAGTAAATACAATTGCTGAACATTTAGATATGTTGATGGTTTGTCATCATTTAGATGCAAAAGTTCCAGAAGATATAGCTTTTGCTGATTCAAGAATTAGACATCAAACAATAGCAGCTGAAGATATATTCCAAGATATGGGTATTTTTAGTATTATGAGTTCTGATACATTAGCAATGGGAAGAATTGGAGAAGTTGTAACAAGAACTTGGCAAACAGCTTCAAAGATGAAGAAACAAAGAGGAACTTTCCCAGATGATAGTGAATATAGTGACAATAATAGAGTAAGAAGATATATAGCTAAATATACTATTAACCCTGCAATAGCACAAGGTATGGATAAGTATATAGGTTCTGTAGAAGTTGGTAAGATAGCTGATTTAGTACTATGGGAACCACCATATTTTGGGGTTAAACCACATTTAATACTTAAAGGTGGAATGGCTATTAGAGGAATAATTGGTGATGCAAATGCTTCAATTCCAACATGTCAACCAGTTATCTATAGAGATTGTTATGGAGCATTTGGAAAAGCAAAGGAAGCAACTTGTATTACATTTGTTTCTAAATATGCATATGAGCATGGAATTAAAGAAGAACTAGGATTAGAAAAGATAGTATTACCAGTAGGAGGAATTAGAAATTTAACTAAGAAGAGTATGAAGTTAAACTGTGAAACACCAGAAATAACTGTAGATCCTCAAACTTATGATGTAAAAGTTAATGGTGAGCTTGTAACTTGTGAGCCAGCAGAGGAATTACCATTAGCTCAAAGATATTATTTATTTTAAAAAGGAGAGAGTTATATGATTTTTAACCAAATAATAGATAATATTGATAATATCGAGGATTTATCAGAGTTTCATGTAGAAAAGATTTATATAAATAGTGAAGATAGTCTTAAAAGGATATTGAGAGTTACATCTGATCATAATAGGGAATATGGGATTGCATTAGAAAAAAATGAAAAATTAAGAGATGGAGATATAGTATATAAAGATAAAAAAAATATTATTGTTGTAAAAATAAAAGGTGATGATGTTTTAGTTATAAAACCAAAAGATATAACTGAAATGGGAATTATAGCTCATAGTCTTGGAAATCGTCATTTACAAGCTCAGTTTGAAGGTGGAAAGATGATAATTCAATATGATGCATTAGTAGAAGAAGAATTAAAAAAAGACGGTATAAATTATTCTAGAGAAAATTTAAAATTGAAAAAAGCATTCAGACACGTAGAATTTGGGCATACCCATACTCATGCTAATTAATAATAATGACATTTTAAATGTCCTAAGAGTTATTCAAGTTTGCGATTCCAATTTTCCAGTTGGTTCTTTTAATCACTCATATGGTATGGAAACTTATTTGCGTTTAAATAGAGTTTATAATGCCAACACTTTTAGAGAGTGGCTTAATGTGTATTTGAAGGAACAATTTATATATACAGATGCTTTAGCTATAAAAATGCTTTATGAATATTTAAATGATAATAATTTAAGGTCAGTTTATGAGTTAGATAGACTTATAACAGTTCAATGTGTAGCTAAAGAAAGTAGAAATGCTGGGAAATTAGTGGCTAGCAGAATGATAAAGCTTTTCATGGAGTTGTATGATATAGATTTATTAAAAAATTATGATGAAAAGCTTAGGAAAAAAGAATGCTTTGGACATCCTGCATTAGTATTTGGAATGCTTATGTATTCTTTAGGATTTAATTTAGAAGAAGCTATAATTTATCATATGTATAGTACAATTTCAACTCTTATAAGCAATGCAGTAAGAACTATTCCATTAGGTCAAAAAGATGGTCAGATATTACTTAAAGAATTTATTGAAGAAGCTGGGAAGCTTTATGATGTAGTAATTAATTTAGATTACGATTATTTTGGAGCTAATAGTCCAGGTTTAGAGCTTTCACAAATAAAGCATGAAATTATGGAATTTAGGCTTTTTATGTCGTAATAAAAATTCTATAGTAACTTATGAATTATGAGTGTTCTTTAAAGGATAATCGTAATTCATAAGTTATAAATTTATAAATAAAAAGAAAGGGTGTTGATTTTATGAAACCAGTAGTTATAGGGGTTGGAGGTCCTGTAGGTAGTGGAAAAACGCTACTTATAGAAAGGGTAACTAGAAAAATGAATGATAATTATAATTGTGCAGTTATCACAAATGATATATATACAAAAGAAGATGCTAAATTTATGGTGAAAAACTCTGTTTTAGATGAAAATCATGTTATTGGTGTTGAAACAGGAGGATGTCCACATACAGCAATAAGAGAAGATGCTTCTATGAACTTTGAGGCTTTAGAAGAATTAAAGAATAGATTTGATGATTTAGATATAATTTTTCTAGAAAGTGGAGGAGATAATTTAGCAGCAACTTTTAGTCCTGATTTAGTTGATTTTTCTATATATATAATTGATGTTGCCCAAGGGGAAAAGATACCAAGAAAAGCAGGTCAAGGTATGATAAAAAGTGATTTATTTATTATAAATAAGGTAGATTTAGCACCATATGTTGGAGCAGATTTAGAGGTTATGAGAAAAGATACATTAGCTTTTAGAGATGAAAAGAGTTTTATATTTACAAATCTTAAAACTGATGAAGGAATAGATACTGTTATAGATTGGATTAAGAAAAATTGTTTATTAGAGGATATTTATTAATATGATTAACGAAGTAGTATCTAAAAATAAATACTCAGGTATTATAGAGTTAGTATTAGAAAATAAAGACAATAAAACAATATCAACTAAAAAAATTTATAAGGGGCTATCAAGAGTATCACCATCAACTAAAATGGATAGAGAAAATATATCAACATTCTATTTAATAGGGCTTGGAGGAGGATATATTGAGGGTGAGAAATATAAAAATACTTTTATATTAAAAGATGAAACAAGAGCAATAATAACAACTCAAGCATCAACTAAGGTGTATAAATGTACACATGGACTTAAAGCGGAGCAAGAAACTATTATAAGGATAGGGAAAAATAGTATATTAGAATATATAACAGACTCTGTAATTTTATATAAGGATGCAATATATAAACAAGTAAATAACATATATTTAGATGAAACATCAACATTAATCTATAGTGATGGAATTACTGCTGGTTGGTCTCCAGAAGGTGATAAATTTAAATATAATAGTGTTCAATTAAAAAGTAATGTATATATAAATGACAAAATAGTATTACTAGATAATTTAATTATTAATCCTACCAATAATGATGTTACTCAATTAGGGTTTTTTGAAGAATATTTAAATTTTGGAACAATACTTGTTATTAATAAGAATATTACAGATGAGGTTGTAGAAGAAATAAGAAAATTATTGGCAAAGATAGATTTACCAATAGATTATGGTATATCAAAACTAGAAACAACTGGTTTTGTACTTAGGGTGTTAGGAAATTTAACTCAGCACATAGAATATGTTATGAATGTTTGTCACAATTATGTGAGAAAAAGTTTTTTGGATTCTAAAGAGTTAATTATAAGAAAAAATTAATATCTAAATTTAACAAATGATAAATCTAAGAGGAGTGATTCTATGATTATTCATGGTGATGTAGCATTTATGGTTTTATCAACTACACTTGTTTTAATTATGACACCAGGATTAGCATTTTTTTATGGAGGTTTAGTTGAAAGGAAAAATGCTTTAACAATTATGTTTCAGGTATTTATAGCTATTGGAATTGTATCTTTATTATGGATATTTGGAGGATTTAGTTTAGTCTTTGGTGATGATATTATTGGCATTATAGGTAATCCACTTCAATTTTTTGCGTTTAAAGATATTACATATACAATAGATTTAAAATATAGTGAAACTATTCCATTTATATTATTTTTTATGTATCAAATGATGTTTGCAATTATAACAGCGCCTCTAATGACTGGTGCTTTTGCAAATAGACTTACTATAGGTGGATGGATAAAAATACTTATTATTTGGATGATACTTATTTATTTCCCAGTAGCTCATTGGGTTTGGGGTGGAGGATTTCTATCAAAATTAGGATTTGTAGATTTTGCAGGTGGTGCAGTAATACATATTACATCAGGATTTGGTTGTTTAGGTGGAATTTATGTATTAGGTGAAAGAAAAGTGAAAAATGAAAAAGGACCTTTTAATTTAGGCTTATTAGCATTAGGAGGTGGACTTTTATTATTTGGATGGTTTGGATTTAATGCCGGAGGTACTTTGGCTGCGGCTAATGTAGCTGCAATTGTTTTTGCTAATACAGGAATTGCTGCTGCAGCCGGAATGATAGTTTGGTTGATACTATATTCAATGCACAACAATAAAAGAGCATCTTTTTTAGAAATGATTGTAGGAGCAGTAGCTGGTCTTGCAACAATTACACCAGCTTCAGGATATGTTACGCCTTTAAGTGCAGTTATAATAGGTGCTTTAGGAGGTCTTGTATGCTTCTTTTGTGTAGAATATGAAAGAAAGAAATGGGATGATGCACTTGATGTTTGGGGAGTTCACGGAATGGGTGGATTACTTGGAACATTATTAATAGGAGTATTTGCTAATCCAAAAGTTAATAATATAAGTGCAGGGATAAATCAATTTCTAATTCAGGCATTAGGAGCCTTAATTATTGGAGTATATTCAATTGTAGTTACTTTTTTAATATTTAAAGTTGTAGATAAGATTAAACCAATAAGAGTAAGTGAAGAAATTCAAAGAAAAGGTTTAGATCAAGAGTTTTTCCAAGAAAGTTATGAAACTAAGCAAGAATAACTAAAAAATAATATGAAATAGGAGGAAAAAATGTTAGGAGTAGTTTTAATATATGTAGGAGTTGTTCTTATTCTTAATGGAATAGGAAGACTTTGCAATATTGATGCAAAATCAACTGCAGTATTTAATGTATTTACAGGTATGTTATCATTTATATTAAACATAGTAGCAGTAATACAAGGAAATTATTTTGCTGCAGGAACTGGTCTTTTATTTGGATTTACATATTTATATATTGCAGCTCGTAGTATATTTAATTTAGATGGAAGATTATATGGATGGTATTGTTTGTTTGTGGCAATAAATACTATTCCTTTAGCCTTTATTGATGGAAGTACACAAAAATTTATACAATTTACTGTAGGAAATATATATTGGATATTTATATGGCTTTTATGGGGTTTATTGTGGTTAACTGGATTTATAGAGTTAGTAATGAAAAAAGATTTGGGTAAATTTGTTGGATATTTATCAGTTTTTGATGGTATTGTAACTGCATGGATTCCAGGATTCTTATTATTAATAAATATGTATCCAAAATAAAATTTAATATAATAAATTATTTTATAAAAAATCATGAGGCTGTTATAAAATAGCCTCATGATTAGTTTTTAGGGAGGAATAAATGTGAATAGAAAGATAATGAAAGTTTTAATTTTTTTATTAATATTTATAAATATACATGTTAACTATATTGCATTAGCTTGTGAACCAAATGAAAAATCTGCAAATGATAAAAGTAATTTTATCATTTGCATTGATCCAGGTCATCAAGGAAAAGGAGATAATAGAGGAGAACCAGTAGCGCCAGGATCAAATAATAAAAAAGCAAGGGTATCTTCAGGTACAGCAGGAGTTGCTACTAAAAGAGCTTAGCATGTTGTAAATTTAGAAGCAGCAATGATACTAAAGGAAATTTTGGTTAATAATGGATATAAAGTTGTTATGACAAGAGAAAGTGCAGATGTAAATATTAGTAATGTGGATAGGGCTGAAATTGCTAATAAAGCCAATGCGGATATTACAATAAGGATTCATTGTGATAGTATTAACGATGGAGGAAAGGTAGGAGCTTCAATATTAGTTCCTTCTAAAGAAAGTAAATATACAAGTACTATTTATGAGGAAAGTAATAAATATGCAACTATATTATGTAACAATTTAAAAGAAAGTAATGTAAAGGTAAATGGGATATTTGAAAGAAGTGATATTACAGGATTTAATTGGTCTAAAGTTCCAGTGATAATTTTAGAAATGGGATTTATGAGTAATTATAATGAAGATAGAATGTTAAGTAATCCAGAATATCAAAGAATGCTAATGGAATGTGTAGCAAAATCAATAGATGAATATAGAGTTACAGAAAAATATAATTAAAATATAAATTTAGGGGGAAGGGAGTAATGTATTTATTAGCATAATAAATACATTATATATAAATTAAAGTAATAAAAATAAAAAGTTTGGATAAAATAAATTTATAAGATAGTTCTAAGTACTTTTATATTTAATATTAAGATACATTTTGTACAAGCTAAAATTAAGTAGATTAAAATGATTTTAGGAGGTGTAAGTTTGAAAAAATATGATTCCATTTATTATTGGCAAAATTATTTATGTAAACAAGATGAAATGTATATAAAGCCAAATGCGTATGTTTTAAAATTTTCATTAATAAACACTTATAGTAAAGATGTATTTTGTAATTGGTATTCATTTAAGTCATATGAAGCTTTAATAGGATTTATAAGATATGTTGTTGTACCATCAAGTTATATAACTAAAGTTTTTGGAAAAGAACAAGAAACTATCTTTATTGATGCGTTAAATGAGGAAGATACAATTGAGCTAATAGAAGATAGTGATATTAAGAATAAATTAGACGTGATTTTAGAGATAAATCAAGAATATAATTTATTAAAAAGTTTAAAAAATAATTTTACTGTAGATAAAATGAAAAGATATATAAATCTAGTAAATATCAATAATAGTATAAAGAATAATATTTTTAGTAATTTAGAGTTTTTTGAAAATGTAAATGTTATTGGCAGAGAATTAGTTAAGGAATTTGAAGCAGATAATATGCTATCAGACTTAGAAAGTCATATGTCATTAAACAAAAAACAAATAATAGACATGTTTGATGGAATTGATAAAAATCCATTTATGTTAAAAAAACTAAATACTTATTTAACTAATACACTTGTATTTTAATATAATTGTTAAAAATGGTGAATTTAATATTATTAAATTCACCATTTTTATTTTAATATAAATATTTTAAATAGAGATTAGATATATAAGATTTTTAAATATTTATATAAATATTATGGTAAATTAATATGAAGTATTAACAAGATTTAAAATAGATGATATATTAATATATGTTAAATTGTAAGGAGAAAAAATTAAAAAATAAAAGAAACATAAGTTAAGTCCTTAGAAATTAATTTAATATTTTGCTTGTAAAATATTAAATTATGAATAATAATATTTAACAAGCATAAAAAGATAAATGAAAGATGTGATATTTAATGAATAATAAATTTTTACCTATAAGTAAGGAAGATATGAAAGAAAGAGGCTGGGAGCAGTGCGATTTCATTATTGTAACTGGTGATGCCTATGTAGATCATCACAGTTTTGGGACAGCAGTAATATCTAGAGTATTAGAACATGCAGGATATAAAGTTGGAATAATAGCTCAACCAGATTGGCATAGTACAGATGATTTTATGAAACTTGGAAGACCAAGACTTGCATTTTTGGTTAATGCAGGAAATATGGATTCTATGGTTAATCATTATACTGTAAGTAAGAGAGTTAGAGAAAAGGACCTTTATTCTCCAGGTGGGAAAATGGGACTTAGACCGGATAGGGCAACTATTGTTTATTGTAATAAAATAAGAGAAGCTTATAAAAATATCAATATTTGTATTGGTGGAGTTGAAGCAAGTCTTAGAAGATTTGCTCATTATGATTATTGGGCAGACAAAGTTAGAAAATCAATATTAACTGATAGTGGTGCTGATCTTTTAATATATGGTATGAGTGAAAAGCAAATAGTTGAAGTTGCTAACTATTTAAATGAAGGTTTTGAGGCTAAGTATATAAGACACGTACCAGGTACATGTTATTTAGCAGATAGTTTAGATGAAATCTATGAAGAACATATAGTTATACCTTCATATAAGGAAGTATCAACAGATAAAATCAAATATTGTGAAGCTTTTAAAATTACATATCAAGAACAAGATCCTATTAGAGGAAAAACTATAGTTCAAGATCAAGGAGATAAGTTTTTAGTAGTTAATAAACCAGAAGTTATTTTAAATAGAGAAGAATTAGATGCGGTTTATGATTTACCTTTTACTAAAGAATATCACCCTATATATGAAGAGATGGGAGGAATTCCAGCCCTAGAAGAGGTTAAATTTAGTATAGTTGGATCAAGAGGATGTTTTGGAAATTGTTCATTTTGTGCAATTACATTCCATCAAGGAAGAGCAGTTCAAAGTAGAAGTGAAGAATCTATAGTTAAAGAAGCTAAAGAAATGACAGAAATGAAAGACTTTAAGGGATATATTCATGATGTTGGTGGTCCTACAGCAAACTTTAGAAAACCTGCATGTAAACATCAACTAACTATAGGAGCGTGTAAAACTAAGCAATGTTTAAGTCCAGGTGTATGTAAAAATATGGAGGTAGATCATAAGGAATTCTTAAGTGTACTTAGAAGTGTAAGAAGTTTACCTAAGGTTAAAAAGGTATTTGTTCGTTCAGGAATTAGATATGATTATGTAATGGCAGATAAAGATGATACATTCTTTAAAGAATTAGTAGAGCATCATGTAAGTGGTCAATTAAAAGTTGCCCCTGAACATGTATCTGAAGAAGTATTAAAGCATATGGGGAAACCAGCAGGAAGAACATATGAGGACTTTAGGCAAAAATTCTTCAGAATAACAGAAAAACTTGGTAAGAAGCAATACATAATTCCATACCTTATGTCAAGTCATCCAGGAAGTACATTAAAGGAAGCTATTAAGCTTGCAGAATATCTAAGAGACATAAAATATCAACCAGAACAAGTTCAAGATTTTTATCCAACACCAGGAACATTATCAACAACTATTTTTTATACAGGATTAGATCCTATAACAATGAAGCCAGTATATGTTCCTAAAACTAAAGAAGAAAAAGCAATGCAAAGAGCGCTTCTTCAATTTAGCAATCCAAAGAATTATAATATAGTTTATGATGCATTAATGAAAGCAGGGAGAGAAGATTTAATAGGAAATGGACCTAAATGCTTAATTAAGTCTAAGGAACAGAGATATAAGGAAGCTCATGGATTAGTTAGATCAAAAGCTAAAGGAAACACTGGAAAATCAAAGTCTTTTAATAGCAATAGTAAATCTTCTTTAAGTAGAAATAAGAAATCAAATGATAAAAATAATTCGAGAAGAGGAAAAGAAAGTAATTTAAAAGGCAATAGAGATAGTAATAGAAATTCTAAAAATGCAAGAAAAAAAAGTTAAGTAACTAAGAGTTAAAATAAAAATTAAGACTTAAAGATAATTTATTCTTAAGTCTTAATTTTTCAATTTTAACTCTTAGTTTTTTTATTTATAAATATTAAGATTTAGAGCATTCTTTACATACATTTATGGTATTACCTTCTTCATCTTTTTTACTCCAAACTAACTTAACACGCTTTCTTCCACAGATAGGACATGTACCTCTCCAACCAGGGAGTGTTTTAATATATTTACCTCGTCTTTGTTTACTCATTTTATATCCCTCCTTTTGATATTTACACTAATTTATATTAATTAGTGTATTTAATTATGCATTAACATAAAAAATTATTATAACCTTAAATAAAATACTCGTAAATGATGATTGTTTAAGAAAAAAAATATGAAGCATACTAAAATATAATCAATTAAGTTAAAGATTGTTATTTTTTAAACAAATTTTAACGAAAGTATTTACTATTATATAAAAGAGTAGTATTATATATTTAAAGATAATAATTATTAACTAATATAAAATATCAAGAAAAATAATTTTAAGGAGTGTTAATTATGAAAATAGTAGTAGTTGGATGTACACATGCAGGAACAGCTGCAGTAGTTAATTTAAAAGAACTTCATCCAGAAAGTGAAATCACTATATATGAAAAAAATGATAATTTATCATTTTTATCATGTGGTATAGCATTAAATGTTGGTGGGGTTATAAAAGAAACTAAAAATCTTTTTTATAATTCACCAGAAAATCTATCTAAAATGGGTGTTATAACTAATATGAAGCATGAAGTTTTAGATATAGATTTTGATAATAAAACCTTAAAAGTTAAGAATCTTTTAACTGATGAGGAGTTTGAAGATAATTATGATAAATTAGTTTTAACTTTAGGATCATGGCCAATAGTTCCTAAGTTTGAAGGTGGGGACCTAGAAAATATATTATTATGCAAGAATCATGACCATGCAATAGAAATAATAGAAAAATCAAAAGAAGCTAAAAATGTAGTAATAATTGGTGCTGGATATATTGGAGTTGAGCTTGTAGAAGCTTTCGAAATGCAAGGTAAGAAAGTAACTTTAATAGATGCAGAAGATAGAATTATGGCTAAGTATCTTGATAAAGAATTCACAGATATTGCAGAAAAAGAGTTTGCGGATAAAGGTGTAAATTTAGTATTAGGAGAAAAAGTATCTAAGTTTGAAGGTGAAAATGGAAAAGTAACTAAAGTTGTTACTGAAAAAGGAAGCTACGAAGGTGATTTAGTAGTATTATGTATTGGATTTGCACCAAACACTAAACTTATTCAAGGTAAATTAGATACTCTTCCAAATGGAGCTATAATAATAGATGAATACATGAGAACAAGCAGAGAAGATGTATTCGCAGCAGGGGATTGTTGTGTAGTTACTTACAACCCAGCTCATGATACAAGATACATACCACTTGCAACAAATGCTGTAAGAATGGGAACTTTAGTTGCAAGAAATATAGTGAAGCCAACGCTTAAGTATATGGGTACTCAAGGAACATCAGGAATTAAGATTTATGAAAAGTGTATAGCATCAACTGGATTAACTGAAGAAGTTGCTAAGGCTACAACTAAGATGAATGTTGCATCAGTAAGTTTAACTGATAATTATAGACCAGAATTTATGCCAACATATTTACCAGCTACTGTAAAGATAGTATTTGATAAAGATACAAGAAGAGTAATTGGAGGACAAATAATTTCTGATATAGATTTAACTCAATTTATGAACACTTTATCAGTAGTTATACAAAATGAAATGACTGTTGAAGAACTTGCAATGACAGATTTCTTCTTCCAACCTCATTTTAATAAACCATGGAGTATTTTAAATGCAGTTGCATTAAAGGCACTATAAAAAATAAAGAGTCGTATTATACGACTCTTTATTTTTTATTAATTATTATATTTTTAAATATAATTCTAAATGAAATACTCGTAAATAAGTATAACTTAACAACAAAATATTAAAAAAGTGTGATTACCTTTACATAATCGTTAAAATATGTATAATATTAAATATAAAGCTAACGGAGAGGATGAAATATAATGGGGAATTTAAAAACAGTATTAGTTAAACTAGGGATTACATTAAGTATATTTCTAGGGGTATATTTAGCAATATATTTTTGTTTTGATGTAGTAGGTTTAGCAAAAGAACCTAAAATGATGAATGAATATAAATCAGCATATACACAATTAAAGGAATTGGAAACTGAATTTAATACTTTATCTGCAGAAAATAATGAAGAAGCTAATAAAGAAAAAATAGAAGAGTTAAAGTCAGAAATAATTTTACTTGAAGAAGAAATACAAAAGGTTAAGGAATAGAGGAAAATTTATGGGAAAAGGTAAACGTAATAAAATAAAATCAAAAAAGAGTAATAAATTAAATAAAAATACTACTCCAAAAATGTCTTTAAAAGAAAAGTTTTTTACTGGAATTAAAGAATATAAATTTATTATTATTTTAGCAGTAATATTTAGTGTTTATGTATCATTATTTCCAAAAGATTATACAAGTGATTTAATAGATATGGAAAAACAAATAGAAGTGCTTACTTCTAAATTAGATGAATTTAATAGTAGTAATGAAGATATAAATAGAGAAGTAGAAGAGTTAACTGCTAAAAGAGACAAGCTTAAGGAAGAATTAGATAATTTAAAATCAAATTAAAAATAAAAAACAGGTTACTAATTATGTTAGTGACCTGTTAATTTTTTAAACGCTTTCATTAATTTTATTCTTTATATGATAAGAAAATGGAAAAATGTAATAGGATAAGGATTAGAAAAAAGGATACCATATAAATGAGGTGATAATTTTATGGGAAATCAAATGAAAAAAACTAAAAAACAACATAAAAATGTTAATCATAATCCACAAGTTGAAAGTGTTAAGGCTTGTTTTGGTGAACCTAAGGCAAAAACATATGACCCAACAGATTTTAAAATTTAGCTAAAGGTGTGAAATTTTATGGAGAAATATGATTATGTATTTAGATGGTTGAAAAAAGCGTCAAAACCTGAAAGACATATAGAAGAGATGGAGACCTTTGCTAAAAAGCATCCAATTACTTTTATGAAATTTCATAAATCATCTGCAGCAATAGTGAAAAATGAAGAAACAGATGCTAATTATATAAAGGCTAAGGAAGAGTTAACTAAACTATTTGATGAAAATGAAAACGACTTTAAACCAATTTTTGATGCAATAAAAAATAAATTTAAGTATTAAAATATTAAGTAAAAGTTTAATAAAAATTTAATTAAACTTATAATATGTAAAATTAAAGTATACTCGAGGTAAAAGTTATGGATAATAATAAAAATAGAATGAAGGATAGAGAAAAATCTAAAAATGAACTTAGGAAGATTGATCCTACAGGAAATTCTGAAGTAGGAATAGAAAATGGAGAGAAAATAGGAGCACATGATCATAACAAAAAGAGTTATAAAACGTATGAGTGGATGCAAGATAAATAGTTATATATCTAACAATATATAATTTAAATAAATTTATAAATAAAGAAAGTAGATAGATTATTTATGTAAGTATAAATCTATCTGCTTTCTTTTTATTATGAAAGATTAATTATTACATTTAGTATTAACATAGGTATATTAAAATAAAAGTATCCATGTAATTCTTGATATTAGGTAATATGATAACTATAATTACAATATAAGAGTATCAAAAACTTAAATTTTAACCTTAGGGGAGAAGTAGTATGGAAAATGGTATTATAACTAGTAATAAAGAAAAAGTAAAAGTAAAGAAACCAAAACATTATAAAGTTGTTATGCATAATGATGATTTTACCACTATGGAATTTGTAGTAGATGTATTAATGACGGTTTTTAATAAAGATCTAAATGAATCAAATAAAATAATGATGGATGTTCATAAAATAGGAAAAGGTATAGTTGGATTATATCCATTTGATATTGCAACAACAAAGGTAGCCATTGCTTTAGGTATGGCAAAAGAAGAAGGTTTTCCTTTTAATATAACTATTGAGGAGGCTTAAAGAAATGGAATTATCTAAAGAGGTCAATAATATTATTGTAGAGTCTTATGAATTTGCAAAGAGTAATAAAGATGAATTTGTAACAGCAGAGCACTTATTATATGCTATTACTTTTGAGGAAAGATTTATAGAAGCAGTAGATGAATTAAATAGTGATGCTTTAGCTTTAAGAGAAAATTTAGTTAATTATATTAGTGAATATGTGGAGGAAAGTAAAGGGTCTAAAATACAAGAAAGTTATAGTTTTCAACAAGTTATTATAAGAGCAAGTGAGCAAGCTATTTTTTCAAATAGAACCAGCATTACAATGGAGCATATTATTTCTGCAATATACGATTTAGATGATAGTTATGCAGTTTATTATCTTATAGAAGCTGGAATAGAAAAAAGAGATTTACTATATCATCTTTGTCATGATGCAAGCACTAATGAGTATGAGGATAATAAAGTTAATAGTGAAGATAGTGAATTACTAAATAATGATAATGTAGACGAATATAATGAAATGAGTAATTATAATAAAAAAAGTAGTTTATTAGAGTCATTAACTATTAATTTGAATGAAGTAGTTAGAGATGAAAATTCTGATCCACTTATAGGAAGAGAAGATATTTTAGAGCGTACAATTCAAATTCTTTGTAGAAGAACAAAAAATAATCCAATTCATGTAGGGGAACCTGGTGTTGGTAAAACTGCAATAACTTTAGGGTTAGCAAAGATGATTAATGAAGGAATGGTTCCAGAGGTATTAAAAAATGCAGAAATTTTTTCTTTAGATATAGGAGCTAGCTTAGCAGGTACTAAGTATAGAGGAGATTTTGAAGAAAGAATTAAAAAAGTTTTAGATGAAATAAAAAAACATGAAAAACCTATAGTTTATATAGATGAAATTCATACAATAGTTGGAGCAGGAGCTATTGGAGGTGGTTCTTTAGATACTTCTAATCTTTTAAAGCCGTATTTAATGGAAGGAAAAATAAGGTTTATTGGAGCAACTACTTATGATGAATATAAGAAATATTTTGAAAAGGACAAGGCTTTAAGTAGAAGGTTTCAAATAGTCGAAGTAAAAGAAACTACAGAAAAAGAAACTATTGAGATAATTAAAGGATTAAAATCTCATTATGAAAATTATCATAATGTTAAATATACGGATAATGCCATATGTTCAGCAGTAGCATTAAGTAGTAAATATATTAATGATAGATTTTTGCCAGATAAGGCAATTGATATAATTGATGAAGCTGGAGCATATTGCTCAATTAATAGGGATAAATTTAAGAGTGAAGATAATATAGTAATTGATGAAGATATAATAGAAGCAGTAATTTCAAAGGTATGTCATATACCTAAAAAAACAGTTGAGAAAGATGAAATATCATCACTTAAAGAGCTTGAGTACAATTTAGAAAAAAATATATTTGGTCAAGATACTGCAATTCACGAAGTTGTAAGATGTATAAAAATGTCTAGGGCAGGGTTAAATGATTCCAATAAACCAATTAGTTCATTATTATATGTTGGGCCAACAGGAGTTGGAAAAACGGAAGTTTGTAGGGTATTAGCAGAAAGTCTTAATGTTAAGCTTATTAGATTTGATATGAGTGAATATTCTGAAAAGCATGCAGCTTCAAAGCTTATAGGAGCACCTCCAGGATATGTTGGATATGAAGAAGGTGGACTTTTAACAGATACTATTAGGAAAAATCCACATTGTGTACTTTTATTAGATGAGGTGGAAAAAGCTCATCCTGATATTCTTAGTGTTTTGTTGCAAGTGATGGACTATGCAACTTTAACTGATAATCAAGGAAGAAAAGCAGATTTTAGAAATGTTATATTGATTATGACATCTAATGCTGGAGCTAGAGATATTGGAAAAAATGTTGTAGGATTTGGTGAGAGAATTATTGAAGGTTCAGCTATAATGGACGAGGTTAAAAAGTTCTTTACACCTGAATTTAGAAATAGACTTGATAAAGTAATAGTATTTAATCATTTGAATAAAGAAATGGCATTAGATATTGCTAGAAAAGAGTTAAATAAATTTAGAAATCAATTAGAACAGAAGAATATAAACATTGATTTTGATGATGAATGTATTTGTTTTGTTGCTGAAAAAGGTGTATCACAAGAATATGGAGCTAGAGAAATAATAAGAATAATAAACCAAGAAATTAAGCCTATGCTTGTAGATGAAATTCTTTTTGGTAAGTTAAGTAATGGGGGAGAAGTAGCTGTTACTGTTGCTGACGGTAAATTTATATATAGTTAATTACTTAATAAATTAAATGATAAATTTACATTTAAAATACCCTCATATGTTTTAATTCCTATTAATATAATTAATATAGTTAAGTATATATGGGGGTGTAAAAATGGATAACGTATTAAATATTGATAAATGTAAAATTTGTGGTGGACTAGTTAGAATAGAAAATAATGAATATGGAACTAGTAAACTTTGTACTTTCTGTGGATATTTTTATAATAAAGAAAACTTAAGTGACGAACATAATTGTAATTGTGGAGAGCAACATAATACTGAAAATATAATAGAATATTTACAGCCATGTGGTGCCTACAAATTAGTAACATTAAGTGGGGTTGCAAAGTCTGGGAGCCTAGGAGAAAACTTAACAGAGGAACAAGTGTTAAAAATGTTTAATTTTAGTGATATATCTAGACTAGATATGAAAAAAACTTATATTAACTATAGAAATGTAGAAACAAACGAGTTTAAAATAATTTTTGGTAATGGTAAGCCGGAAAGTTATGATGAGTTTATTGGAAAACTTTAAAAGCAGCTAAAAGTTAATATATATTTTAAATTAAGAGTAGCATTTATTTATAAGAAAATAAATGCTATTTTTTTAGTCATAAATAATTATTCATTAGGATAAAAATTTCAGAAATTTAAAAAGGATAAGTAAATAAAAAGCTTAAAAAATCATATTTATTGATATAAATGTAGTGAAAGTGTCAAAAGTTATTAAAATTTTATTAGAGATTTGTTGACAAGGGTTAGAAAATATCATAATATAAATACAAATAAATATTTAAAAACAGTGATAAAGAGGAGTAAGGAATAGGACGTATTAAGAGAGGAAGGTCTAGGCTGTAAGCCTTCTATATGAAATATCCTGAAGGTAGCTTTTGAGTTTCTTTGGTGAAATAATAGTAGTCAAAGACGGCATTCTAGTCGTTATATTAAATAAGAGCCTATAAGAAGTAAATTGTTAATTTACTTAGTAGGAATAAAGGTGGTACCGCGAGTCTTCGTCCTTTTTTTAGGACTAAGGCTCTTTTTTTATGTGAACTTTTGGTATTTTGTTAAATAGGTAGGGGTAATGGGAATAGAGTTAAAAATAAAATTATGGATATTATAATTAAAGTAATGTTATTTTTATATGAGGTTAAAGAAATTTAAATTTGTAAAGTGGTCTTTATATAAGAACTTTAAATATATAAAAAACTATTCAGGAGGTTTTATTAATGGAAGAAAAGAAAAATTTAGCCACAACGTATAATCCAAAAGATTTCGAAGAAAGAATTTATAAAACATGGGAAGAGAAAAAATATTTCACTCCTGTTGTTGATAAAACTAAGAAGCCATTTTCAATTGTAATGCCACCACCAAATATAACTGGTAGACTTCACTTAGGTCATGCTCTTGATAATACACTTCAAGATATGCTTATAAGATTTAAGAGAATGCAAGGGTACTGTACTTTATGGTTACCAGGACAAGACCATGCTTCTATAGCAACTGAAGTTAAAGTTGAAAATGAATTACTAAAGCAAGGCTTAGTAAAGAAAGAAATGGGAAGAGAAGCATTCTTAGAAAAAGTTTGGGAATGGTCTGATGAGTATAGAGGTCATATAAGAGAACAACTTAAAAAGATGGGTGTTTCTGCTGACTTTACAAGAGAAGCTTTCACAATGGATGAAAATTTAAATAAAGCTGTAAGAACAGTATTTGTTAAATTATACAATGAAGGACTTATATACCAAGGAAACAGAATAACTAACTGGTGTCCAAAATGTACTACAGCATTATCAGATGCAGAAATTGAATATGAAGAAAAAGAAGGTAGCTTCTGGCATATTAACTATCCATTAGCAGATGGTTCAGGTTACTTAGAAATAGCTACTACAAGACCGGAAACATTACTTGGAGATACTGCTGTTGCTGTTAACCCAAATGATGATAGATTTAAGCACCTTATAGGTAAGACATTAAAATTACCACTAACAGATAGAGAAATTCCAGTAGTTGGTGATGATTATGTTGATATTGAATTTGGAACAGGTGCAGTTAAAATAACTCCAGCACATGATCCAAATGACTTTGAAGTTGGTAAGAGACATAACCTTCCAATAATCAGAGTAATGGATGACCACGGTGTAATTAATGAACTAGGTGGAAAATACCAAGGTTTAGATAGATATGAAGCTAGAAAACAAATGGTTAAAGATTTAGAAGAACAAGGATTACTTGTTAAAGTTAAGCCTCATACTCACAATGTAGGAACACATGATAGATGTGGAACAGTTGTTGAACCAATAGTTTCAAGACAATGGTATGTTAAGATGGAATCTTTAGCAAAACCTGCTATTGATGTTGTTAGAAATGGAAAGACTAAATTCGTTCCAGAAAGATTTGATAAAATATACTTCAATTGGATGGAAAATATTCAAGATTGGTGTATTTCAAGACAATTATGGTGGGGACATAGAATACCAGTATTCTACTGTAATGATTGTAACCATATGATGGTTGAAGTTGAAGCTCCATGCAAGTGTTCAAAATGTGGTTCTGAAAACTTAAGACAAGATGAAGATGTACTTGATACTTGGTTCTCATCTGCATTATGGCCTTTCTCAACTTTAGGTTGGCCAGAAAAAACAGAAGATTTAGATTTCTTCTATCCAACTAATGTTTTAGTTACTGGATATGATATCATATTCTTCTGGGTTGCTAGAATGATATTCTCAGGATTACACAACATGGAAGAAACTCCATTTGATACAGTATTAATTCATGGTATCATAAGAGACGCTCAAGGAAGAAAGATGAGTAAATCTTTAGGTAATGGTGTTGATCCATTAGAAGTTATTGATGAATACGGTGCAGATGCATTAAGATTTATGCTTGTAACTGGTAACTCTCCAGGTAATGATATAAGATATATTCCAGAAAGAGTTGAAGCTGCAAGAAACTTTGCTAATAAGATGTGGAATGCATCAAGATTCGTTATGATGAACTTAGATAAGGAAGTAATGAATAAGTATTCAGACTGCAAAGAATATAGCTTAGCTGACAGATGGATATTATCTCAAATGAACACTTTAGTTAAAGAAGTAACTGAAAACATGGAAAAATACGAATTAGGAATAGCTCTTCAAAAGGTTTATGACTTTATGTGGACTGAATTCTGTGATTGGTATATAGAACTTGTTAAACCAGTATTCTTTAGCGATGATGAAAAGGCTAAGGGAGTAGTTTATAATGTATTATATACTGTATTAACTACAGGATTAAAATTATTACATCCAGTAATGCCATTTATTACAGAAGAAATTTACACTACTTTAACTGATGGAGAATCTATAACAATTTCTTCATGGCCAGAATTTACTGAGGAATTAGTAAATACTAAGGCTGAAAAAGATATGGAATTTGTTATTGAAGCTATTAAGGGATTAAGAAATGTTAGAGCTGAAATGAATGTTCCACCATCAAGAAAAGCCAAAGTAATTTGTTATATTTCAGATGAAGCAAAAGAAGCATTTACAGCAGGTATTCCATATATGGAAAAACTAGGTTCAGCTTCAGAAGTTGAATTCATAGCTGATAAAGCTTTAGTTCCAGAAAATGCAGTATCATTAGTTGTTAAGGGTGGAGAGTTATTTATGCCACTTCTTGATTTAGTTGATAAAGAAAAGGAACTTGAAAGATTAAATAAAGAAAAGAAGAAATTAGAAGGTGAAGTTACAAGAATTGAAAAGAAGCTTTCTAATGAAGGATTCGTAGCTAAAGCTCCAGAAGCAGTAATTGCTGGGGAAAAGGAAAAATTAGTTAAGTATCAAGAAATGTTAGATGCAGTATTAGTTAGAATAGATACTTTAAAATAGTTAAAAGTTAACTGTGGCAAGTGACAAGTTAAAATAATTTGTTACTTGCCATTTATTACTTTTACTAATAGAAAAGAACATACTTATATAAATACGAATAAAACTTATTTAAATGTAAAAAATACATTTAAGAGGTGAAAAATATATGGGTAGTAAAATTGTTCAAACTATAAAAAATAGTAGTGGTGAAATAATGGAATATGTTCTTGAAACAGGTGAAAGAGTTGATAAGGCTCAAGGTGTTTTAAGAGCTAAAAATGGTGAAATTGATGGTGTAATTATAGCTCATTCTAAAAAAGGCGAAGAATATTTAAGAACTAAACCAGATGGAACTGAAGGAAATAATTTATCATCAATGTCTAAGGAAGACTAAAATTAAATAATAAAATAAACAATAATACGTTAAAATAGCGTCTAACAAAGATAATTTAAGCTTTGTTAGGCGTTATTTTTATATAAATAATCTAAATAGTATAAAAAGTGTGGAAATACAAAATATAGATAGTTGCTATGATGATATGTTAAGATGTATCTAGATTCATAGTGTATAAGAGATTTTATGAAACATATGTTATGGCGATAATTGAAGGAGTTACTTGGATATTAGGTTCTTTTTTATATATAGTATATAATTATTACATAAATAGGAAGTTCATATGTGGTCAAAGTAGTAAGGAGTAGAAGAATTATGAATGAAATCTCTAGTGAAAGTATAAATGCATTTATACTTATATATAATTATTCAAGAAAATATTGTATTGATAAAATAGATAAAATACGTTGTAAATATAAGGAGATTGATGATAAATTAAATAGTGATTTAAATTACAAGATTACATGTTATTTAGAAGATGAAATTTTAAAGGATAGTATTAGGATAGGTATTTTAAGTAGTATTTTAATTTCATTAGAAAAATATGATATCAAAAATGAAAAGTTATTTAAAAATTCAAAGGAATTCATTAAGGAAATTTATAAAGAATCAACTATTAATTATAAAGAGTATAAATGTCAATTGAAAAGTAAAATAGATATAGTATGTAAGGATGAAATAAGTAAATTAGATGATTATATTGATAATATAAATAGTGAAGATGGTAAATTATATGGACTACAATTATTTTATAGACATGTTTTAACTAATAGAGAGTATTCAGAAAAGAAAAAAGCTGTATTAGATAGAGTTAATGAGTTTAAGAATTGTAAGACTATAAAAGAAGAAATATTTATTATGGATTATAAGGATAAGATTTATAGTGAAATTGAAAATAATTATAAAAATGAATATATATATGAATTAAATCTTTCAAATTATTCTTATATATTAGATGTTAAGGGAATAAATTTTTTAACAAACGCTGGATTTAATACGTATTGGTTTGATAATAAATTAAGTTGGGTAATAGAAAAAAATCATGAAGGATGGTATCATATTTATTTTTAATGGTATGTGTTTATATAAGTTATTTTTGTGGAACATATTATACTTTTAAGAAAAATATTAATAATTAAATAAGTATTTTAGAAGTTGGAATCCTAATCTAGGTTTCCTTTTTCTTTTATAAAATATAGTATATAATTATTACATAAATTAATATAAGAAGAGGTAAATAATGAGATACGAAGAAGCAATGAAATACATAACAGAGGTTGGAAATTTTGGATCTAATTATGGATTAGAAAGAACTTTTAAGTTGTTAGAGTTTTTAGGAAATCCACAAGAAGATTTAAAGCTTATACATATAGCAGGAACTAATGGCAAAGGATCCACTACTGCAATGATTACAGAAATCTTAATTGGTGCTGGTTATAAAGTTGGGATGTATACTTCTCCTTTTATTGAGGAATTTGAAGAAAGAATTCAAATAAATAGAAATAACATACCAAAAAATATTTTAGCAACATTAATGGATGAAGTTAAAGTTGCAGTAGATAAAGTTATAGAAGAAGGATACAATCATCCTACAGAATTTGAAATAATAACTGTATTAATGCTTTTATATTTTAAAAAAGAAAATATAGATTTTGGAGTAATTGAAGTTGGACTAGGAGGAATGTTAGATTCTACTAATTTTATTATACCAATACTTCAAGTTATAACTTCAATAAGTTTTGATCATACAAATTTATTAGGAAATACGTTGGAGGAAATAGCACAAGAAAAAGCTGGAATAATAAAAAAAGGTATCCCTACAGTAATATATGCTCAAGATGAATCAGTTCTAAATGTTATTAAAGATAAATGCTTAAAAATGGATTCAGAGCTTTATATAGCAAGTGATGAAAATTTAAGGTTTATAAGTATATTAAATGAGGATAAACCATACCAATTATTAAAATATAAGTGCGATAAAGAGGTAGATATATTATTACCTTTACTTGGAGAACATCAAATTACAAATTTAAGTGTAGCAATGAAAGCTATTGATGTCTTAAATGATAGAAAAATAGTAAATATACCTAAAGAGACTATAATGAAAAGTATAAAAAATGTTTCTTGGAAAGGTAGATTAGAAGTTTTATCAAACAGACCTTATGTTGTAATTGACGGTGCTCATAATATTCAAGGAATAAAAACATTAAGTAATAATATAAAGAAATATTTTAAATATGAAAATTTATATTTGATTTTAGGAATTCTAGCAGATAAAGACGTTGAGGAAATGATAAAAGTAATAACACCAATGGCGAAAAAGGTCTACGCAGTAACACCTAATTCAATAAGAGCAGAATTAGCAGGAGATTTGAAAAATGAAGTAATTAAGTATAATGAAAATTGTCAAGCGTTCAATAGTTATGAAGAAGCATATATGAATGCTATTAACGATGCTGAAAATGAAGATTTGGTTTTAGCAAGCGGCTCTCTTTATATGATTGGAGATATGAGAAAAGTAATCAATAACATGTAAATTAAATATATATGAATGCTAAAAAAAAAAACTGAAGGTAATATTTTTACTTTCAGCTTTTTTTTAGTGATGATAAGAAATATTTAATATTTCTCTTATAATACACTAAAATAAAATACTCGTAAATGAGTATAATATACAAAAAACTATAATCCTTAATTTTACATTTATTGAAAAGCTAATCATTTACTATTAAGGGAAAATATAATATACTAATATATAACAAAACAAAGGAGGTAATGTTTATGTCAAAACATTTACATATTATGGCCAACGAAGGCGATATAGCAGAAACAGTATTATTACCTGGAGATCCATTAAGAGCAAAGTTCATTGCAGAAAATTTCTTAGAGAATGCAGTTTGCTACAATGAAGTTAGAGGAATGTATGGATATACAGGAACATATAAAGGTAAAAGAGTTTCTATTCAAGGGACTGGAATGGGATTACCATCACATTCTATTTATGTTAATGAACTTATTCAATTTTATGGAGCAAAAAGACTTATAAGAATAGGATCAGCAGGTTCTTGTAGTGATGATGTTAATGTAAGAGATATAGTTTTAGCTCAAAGTGCATCAACAAATTCAGGAATAAATAAAAGAAGATTTAATGGTTTAGATTATGCACCAAGTGCTAATTTTGAATTATTATATGATGCATATAATATAGCAAAATCAAAAGGCGTAAATGTTAAAGTTGGAAATGTATTATCAAGTGACTTATTCTATGATGATACAAATCATTTTTCACTAAAAACTTGGGCTGATTATGGTGTTTTAGCTGTAGAAATGGAAACAGCAGAACTTTATACATTAGCAGCTAAAAATGGTGTTGAAGCATTATCAATATTAACAATATCAGATCATATTTTTAAAGGTGAAGAAACATCTCCAGAGGAAAGACAAAATACTTTCACAGACATGATGGAAATTGCTTTACAATTAATAAAATAAAAAAGGTTAAAGCTCCTATCACAAAGTATATTACTTAATGTGATAAGAGCTTTTTTTATTTAATGAAATACAATAAATATTAACTTATGCTTATTTACTAATTAAAGACTATTTTTATATTCAATTAATGCTTTTGATAATTGGTCAGGACATGAAGTTCCTTTTCCTCTACAGTCAATTCCATGTAGTTTTTCAATCGCTTCATCAATATTCATACCTTTAACTAACATAGATATTCCAAATAAATTTCCAGGACACCCTCTAACAAACTCTACATTTTCAATAACATTATCTTTTACTTCTACATGTATTTCAGTAGAACATACTCCAGATGTTTTATAAACAAACATTATAATTCCCTCCAATATTTTTATATACTACATAATTATATATTGATATTGAAAAAAAATAAAGAAAAAATAAGTATAATAAGGAATAGTTCCCAAGTATGACTATTATGCATATAGTGTAACTAGATAGTACTTTAAACTTTTGAGGGGAGGTGTATGGATTGAACTCTATAGTTTTATGTAATACTGGTGCAGATTCTTTAACTCAAATAAATATGGATAATTATAACTTGATGAAAATACATTTTAACATAAGTGAAAGTCCTGTAGGTCCTCATGGTATTAAAAGTTATAATAAAAAAATAATAACGGCAAATAATTACTCTGATTCTATTTCTATATTTGAAGGAAATAAATTAACTGAAAAAAAGAATATAAAAATAGGGCCTAATCCTAATGACCTCATATTAGTAGATAATAAGATTTATGTAATATGTGGTGAGTCAAATGCTGTTGTAATTTATGATTTGTTAGAAGAAAGAGTTATTTTTGAAGTGCATTCAGGAAGCTGGCCTCATAGCATTGATTATTGTAGAAGAAAAATGATATCTTTTGTTGCAAATTTAGAGGAAAATTCTGTTAGTATTATTGCTTTAAATGATAACAATGTTGTAAGTTCTTTAGTAACTCCAGAATACCCATCGAAAGTTAAAGTATCTAGTGATGAAAAATTATTGTATGTTTGTGAAAGTTACTTAGGCAGTGATGAGGAAGGTTATTTAGATATATTTTCTATAGATAATTTGGAGAGAGTAACAAGACTGGAGGTTGGAACATCTCCAATAGACTTATGTGAAGATGAAGAGAATATATATGTATCTAACTTCACCGATGGAACTATAAGTGTAATAGATAGAAATGAATTAAAAGTAACTAATAGTATATTTGTAGGTGGAATGCCTAGAGGATTAATAAGTTATAATAAAAAATTATATATAGGAGATTATTTGAAAGGGAGACTTATTGTTGTTGAAGAAAATTCAATAAAAAAAGTCATAGCAATTGAGTCAGAACCCAATGCAATGACTTTATTTTAATTATCATCCGTGAATAATACCTGAACTATTTTTGTGTAAATATCAGAAGGATTTTCTTTCCATTTAGAACACAAAGTTGCAGCTTGTTTCTTTGTTGGGACAGAAACTTTTAAATCGATAAGAAGCATTTCATCTTCTAAAGCCACAAGATTAACTATAAAAGAATTATTCTTTTCAATAGTATAATCACTTCTAATAGTTAGCTCCTTCTTTATACTATCTATTGTTGAAGAGATATAATTATCAATTATATCTCTTTTTATTGGAGAAATTCTATCATTAAATATAGATAATACATTTTCACCTTTTTTAGTAATTACAATTAATCTTTTCCCATTTTTATCAATATATCTTATAAAGTCGGAATTTTCTAGTTCGCTAATATATTGTTGAAGAGTAAAGTAGTTAATAAAATTATTCTCAAGGATAATTTCAGTAAGTTGAGTGTTTGATATTGATTGTTTTAATGATTTTATAACATATAAAACTAGCAATTTATTTTCTGCTAGTTCAGCTGAATTTTCGTACATAATAAACCTCCATTATGAAAGTGTCTATATAATTATAACATAAAATTAGCTATATGTAATATTCTAGTCATAATATTATTAAATATGAATATAAATTAATAAAACTTAAGTTTAGGAGATGAAAAATGAAGATATATAAAAAGGTAATATTTAATATATTTTTAATATTAGCAATTATAATGTTATCTATAGTTAATTCTAATAATTCTAAATACATAGTAGCAAATTTAGAAAGTAAAAAACCTATATATAGGGTACAAACTGATGAGAAAAAAATATCATTAACTTTTGATGTTAATTGGGCTGAAAATGAATATATATATGAGATTTTAGATGTTTTAGATAAATATAATGTAAAAGCTACTTTTTTTATTATGGGTAAATGGATTATTTATCCTGAAGGCAATGAGGAAAAATTAGTGGAGATAAAAAAACGTGGACATGAGATAGGAAATCATAGTTATGTACATCCTATGTTTACCCAAATTAATGAAGGAAGAATGCTAGAAGAAATAAAGAAAACAGAGACTATAATACAAGAGAATATAGGCTATACTACCAAATTATTTAGATTTCCAAGCGGAAATTTTGATGAGAAAAGTTTAGAGTTTATAAATAATTTAGGATATAAATGTATTCAATGGGATGTTGATTCAGTAGATTGGAAAGAAAGTAGTGAAGAAGAAGAGTATAAAAGAGTAATGAAAAATGTAAAAGCAGGTTCAATAGTGCTATTTCATAACAATGCTAAATACACTCCAAAAAACTTAGATAAAATATTAGATGAATTAATAAATGAGGAAGGATATGAGATTATTCCAGTAGGAGAGCTTATTTATAATGAAGATTATTATGTAGATGAAAATGGAGAACAAATAAAAAATAAATAAATATTAGAAAAATCTTGAAAGTTATGATGTTTTTGTATTATAATGGAAATAATCCTTATAGGTTTTAAAAACAATAAAAATTTTATTATTACAAAGGGAGAGAGGGGTAACGATGGACAATTTAATGTTAAATAACAAGATTTATCTTGAAGGAAAGATTGTAAGCGGTATGGAGTTTAGTCATGAAATGTATGGGGAAGGTTTTTACACTTTCTATATGGAGGTAACAAGATTAAGCGATTCTGTAGACTTATTAAATATTACAGTTTCGGAAAGACTAATAAGCAATATGGATTTATCTATAGGTAAGGAGATTGTGGTTTTAGGTCAATTAAGATCCTACAATAAATTTGTAGATGGATCTAATAAGTTAATTTTAACTGTATTTGCAAGAAATATAGAACCTTGTATTGAAAAGAGTAAAAATCCAAATGAAATATTCTTAGATGGTTATATATGTAAAGAACCAGTATATAGAAAGACTCCATTTGGAAGAGAAATTGCAGATGTATTATTAGCTGTAAATAGAGCTTATAATAAGTCAGATTATATTCCAACGATTGCATGGGGCAGAAATTCGAGATTCTGTCAAACTTTAGAAGTTGGTGATAACATAAGGGTATGGGGAAGACTACAAAGTAGAGAGTATCAAAAAAAGATTAGTGAAAATGAAGTTATTAAAAAAGTTGCATATGAAGTTTCTATATCAAAAATGGAAAAAGTTACAGAGTCTGAAGAAACTGAAAATACAACTGGCACTTCTGAACAAGGAGCAATATAAAAATAATAGGCTATGCATTTTGCATGGCCT
>NZ_KB291671.1 GCF_000320405.1 Clostridium celatum DSM 1785
CGTGGGTTCGAATCCCACTCTCTCCGCCAAAACCTCTAGCAAATTGCTAGAGGTTTTTTTGTATATAATTTTTTATATTTATTGGTAAAATAGTATTGTTATATTAATTTTAAATTTGGGGTATAGAATATGAATAAATTAAATGAAATAATGGAATATAATAAAAGGTTTGTTGAAAATAAAGAATATGAAAAATACGAAGTAACAAAATATCCAGATAAAAAGATAGTAATATTATCTTGTATGGATACAAGACTAACAGAATTATTGCCAAAAGCACTTAATTTAAAAAATGGAGACGCAAAAATTATAAAAAATGCAGGGGCAACCATAATGCATCCATTTGGAAGTATTATTAGAAGTATTATAGTGGCAATTTATGAATTTGATACTGATGAAGTATTAGTGATTGGACACAAAGGATGTGGTATGAGTAATATAAATGGAGAGGAAACCATTAAGAAAATAATTAATAGAGGAATTAAAGAGGATGTAATAGAAACATTAAATAACTCAGGAATAGATATAAAAAAATGGTTACATGGATTTGATTCTGTAGAGGAATCGGTGAAAGAAAGCGTTGAGTTAATAAAGAAGCATCCATTAATTAATAAAGATATAAAAGTACATGGATTAATAATGGATCCATCTACTGGAAAATTAGAAATTATAGTGAATGGGTACTAGTAAATAAAAAAATATAAAAAAAATTTAAAAAATATGTTGACATAAATAATAACCGTTGATATAATAATTCTTGTAACGAGGAGAGATGGTCGAGTTGGTTTAAGGCAC
>NZ_KB291672.1 GCF_000320405.1 Clostridium celatum DSM 1785
TTGGTACAAGCTAAAGCTACAGATGGAAAAGTTAAGGTAGTAGTAGCTGGACTTGGAACAACTTTAGAAAATGTTAAAGACATTGTTAAGTTAACATTCACAGCTAAAGCAAGCGGAGAAAATATAGCATTTGATTTAATAAATGGTAAAGTTGCAGATGGAGAAGGTGCTGAAGAAGCAACTAAGACATCAACTGTAACAATGAATATAAAAGAAGCTGTAAATAAATCTGAATTAACTTCAGTTATTGAAGACACTAAAAAAATATAATTGAAAATGAATCAGATAAGTATACAGAAGCAACAATAAATGCATTAAAAGAAGCTGTTAAATTAGCAGAAGAAGTAGTAGCTAATGAAGGTGCCACACAAGATCAAGTAGATGTTGCTAAGACAGCAGTACAAAATGCAATTGGAGCTTTAGAGGAAAAGGAAGAAAAACCAGAAGTAAATGTAGATAAGACATCATTAAAGATAACTATTGATTATGCTAATGAACTTAAAGATGGTGGAGCACTTGAAGGTGTAGTACCAGCAGTAGTTAAGGAATTTAACGACGCGTTAGCAGAAGCTGAAG
>NZ_KB291673.1 GCF_000320405.1 Clostridium celatum DSM 1785
TCCCGGGTTCGAATCCCTGATGACGCACCAAAGTCCTAATCTTAATGATTAGGACTTTTTTTGTATATAATAAAAACTATAGTTATTTAGAAAAAGTAGTTTAATATTAAGATAATAAAATATATGTGCTAGGAAAAGTATGTTATCTATTTTTATCTTTTATATGAATATATTAGTAAATTTAAAGTTAGAACATAGACTAAACTCTAATTTATTGTATAATACAAATTGAGCAATAAATATACGGAGGGCAAAAAGATGGCGTTAAAAAGTAGAAAAGTAGCAATAGTAGGAACAGGGTTAGTTGGATCTAGTACGGCATTTAGTTTAATTACACAAGGTGTGTGTGAAGAAATCTTAATGATTGATTTAAATAACGAAAGGGCTTTAGGCGAAGCTATGGATTTAAATCATTGTATAGAGTATTTAAATAGAAATACTAAAGTCAGAGCTGCTACATATGATGAATGTGGAGATGTGGATATAATAGTAATAACTGCAGGGGCACCACCTAAACCAGGGCAATCAAGAATTGATACATTACATGTTTCAGCAAAAATAGCAGAATCTATTGTTAATCCTATAATGAAAAGTGGATTTAAGGGACATTTCATAATAATATCTAATCCTGTGGATATGATATCATATCATGTGTATAAATTATCTGGATTACCTAAAAATCATATAATAGGAACAGGAACATCGGTTGATTCAGCAAGATTAAAAAACTTTATAGGTCAATTATTAAAAGTTGATCCTAGATGTGTACAAGGATATTCTATGGGTGAACATGGAGACTCTCAAATGATTCCATGGTCGCATATATATGTTGGAGGAAAACCATTCTTAAAGGTTATAGAAGATAATAAGAATAGAATTGGGAATATTGATTTAGATAATTTAGTAATGGATACAGCCAAAGCAGGATGGGAAGTCTATAACAGAAAAGGAACTACATATTATGGAATAGCAACAGCAGCAGTAGCTATAATAAAGGCTATCTTAAATGATGAAAATAAAATAATGCCAGTATCTACATTATTAGATGGAGAATACGGTGAACATAATGTATTTACAGGTGTACCTGTAGTTTTAAATAGTACAGGTGTTAAGGAAGTTGTAGAAATAGAGATGTTGGAAGAAGAAATGAAAAAATTTAATGAATCTAATAATTTTATAAGAAGTTGTATAAGAGAGTTAGGATATAATATTTAAACTTATATAAACTATAGCATATAGTAAGAATGAATTATATATGCTATAGTTTTAACTAATTTATGACATAAATTCATAGAAAAAAATATATTATATGAGTATAATTGGAATATATAATGAATAAAAATAAAAAAATAGAGAAAAATAAAATTATTTTTAAAAAATATGTTGACATATGTATAATAAGTCTATATAATTAGTTCTTGTTGAGAGACAAATCAACAGAAACAAAAAAATAGAATATCTGGTGATGATGGCGTAGAGGAAACAC
>NZ_KB291674.1 GCF_000320405.1 Clostridium celatum DSM 1785
AGCAATGTTCATATAACTTAACAGATCGAATACTTTAAATAGGGGGATTTAATGACTAGTAAGACACATGTGAGTTTAGGAGTTGCTTTTGCAGCACCTTTAGTTACAACATATTCCTATAATATAGAATATATATTGGTTGCTTTAATTGGAGCTATAGCTGCTGATTTTGATGTTAATTTACCTATAAAGCATAGAACTTGGACACATTCAATATTAGCACTTTCTATAAGTACAATTATATTAAGTACATTTGATAAATCTATAGCTTTATTTTGGTTTGTTGGTTATTCTACTCATCTAGTGGCAGATAGTTTTACTAAAATGGGAGTACCATTTTTTTATCCTTTTATAAAGGAGAATTATGGACTAAAATTATGCACAACAGGAAAGACTACAGATATTTTAATAAGGTATATAGCACTTATAGCAATATTTTATTTTTGTTATATTTATATACTTAACACAGTAAATTTCAATTTTTTATTAGGATTACAGTAAATAAGATTAATAACTTTATTTTTAGCTGTGTAACATTAGCATTTGTAATGCCTATGTAGTAACCCTTATGTGGTTTATCTGCAATGGAAGTAATAGTGAATACAATAGCAGAAATTCAAAATAATATAGAGATAGATTTAAAATAAGCTTAGATAAGTTATGGTTATAAGTATCTAAGCTTATTTTTGTTTTAATATTTATTAATGTCTTATAATAAAGTTAATGAAGCAATTATAACTTTTATTATAGTTTTAAATAAAATACTCGTAAATGATATAAAATAGATAGAATAAAAATAAACAAAGATGCTTACCTTTTTTGATTTCTCAAAGATTACTATTATTGAATATTTTGTTTATCTAGTAAAGATACTATTAAAAAAGTACCTAAAATAAAAATATTAATTGTATCTAATAATGATTAAAGGTGGTGAGATTAAAAAGAAATGGAAGAGTTTTTAGATAATAGTATAGAAGATAAAGATATAAATATTCTCATTAAAGAATATATGCCCCTTATTATAAAGTCTATAAGCTCAACAACTGGGAAATATGTTTCCGTTGAAAATGATGATGAATTTAGTATTGCTTTAATAGCTTTTAAAGAAGCAGTTGATAAATATGAAAGTCATAAGGGGAGCTTTTCATCTTTTGCAAAGATTGTTATTAGCAGTAGAATCAAAAATTATTTAATTAAGGAAAATAAACATAACAATGTAGATTCTATAGAACAATTAAAGGAGAATGGTATAGATATTGGAGAACTTCATCATACACCAGTGGAAAGTAGTAATGAACTTTCTAGTGAAATAATTAAGCTTAAAGAAGAGATAGGTAAATTTGGATTTACATTTGAAGATTTAGTAGAGGAAGCTCCAAAGCATACTGATACTAGAGAAAGAGCAATTGATATTTCTGAAAATGTAAATAAAGATGTATTATTAAAGAGTTTTATGTATGAGAAAAAGAGATTACCAATAAAACAAATATCAGTTAAGTTTTCTATAACAGAAAAAATTATTAAAAGAAGCAAGAAATTTATTATTTCAGTAGTAATAATATTAGATAAAAATCTTAGAAATTTGAAATTATGGATAAGGAGGTGAAAATATGTTTAAGGCTGTCGTTATGGAGATAAAAGATAATTATATAATAGTTATGAAAGAAGGCGGAGAAGTAGTAAGAATTAATAAAAAGGGGAATTTAAAGGTTGGAGAGACTATTTTTTGCTTAGATGAAGATATTTATATAGATACTAGGAATAATAAAAATAGGAGTTTGAAAACATGGTTAATTCCTTTAGGGGCAGTAGCAGCACTTATGATTATTTTAATTAATCCAATATTTAATATGTTTTCACCTGGTTTAAATAATACTTATGCAGTTTTAACCTTTGATGTTAATCCTAGTATTGAATTTGATTTAAATGATGGTGGAAAAATAATTAATGTTAAAGGGTTAAATGATGATGGAAAAATATTAGATATAAAGAGTATAAAAGGATTAACAGTAGAAGAAGGCTCTAATAAGTTAAAAGAATTATTAACCAATGAAAATTATTTAGGAAATGGTAATTCAGTTTTAGTTGGATTTTCTTTTTTAGGCACAGATAATATGGAATTTCAAGAAAGAATAGAAAATATGGTGAAAACTACATTCAATGAAACTAATGTAGCCTTTATGAAAGGAACAGAAGAAAGTTTATCAATGGCAAAGGAACAAGGAATAAGCTTAGGTAAATATGAGGCTATTTTAAAACTTGATGAAGATGGACTTGAAGAAGCCTTTGAAAACTTAAGTACTCAAGAGCTATTAGAATTACTAAAAGTTAATAATAGCAATGTATTTTTAAATGAAGATGCATTAGATGAACTTCAAGATGAAATTGAAGATAGATTAGAAGACGAAAATGATGATGACTATGAAGATGATGAAGACGAAGATAACGATGATGATAATGACAATTACGATGAAGATGATGATTAAAAAATATTACTGGAAATTTGATTTCCAGTAATATTTTTTAAAATTTTCTACTTATTTATTATACCCAATTATTTTTTATCCAGTATTCTCCATCAACATCAAGCCAAGGATTTTTTTGAATACTTCGCATTACTTGAAACATAATTTTAGATAAAATTGATGGATGAACACTATTATAGGAATTGATAATCTTTTTTGAAGTTTTAGTAACTGATTTATTAATTTTTTCTTTTAAATCAGGTTTTACTTCATCCCAATTAGTAGCTAAAACCCTAAAATCAAGTCTATATGTTTTTCCCACACAAAGCCAAAACATTTGTCTTTTTATATCCTTTGTAACTTTGCTTGCTCCTGCACCAGCTGTAGTAGAAATTGCAACTGCAATTTTATTTTTCATTGATGGATGAGGTCTGTGAATTAACCATCTATAGGCCATATGATCAAAGAAGGTTTTTAATTGTCCTGACATAGATAAGCAATAAGTTGGAGATTCAATTAATATTACATCAGCATTTTCAATGGCTTCAATAATTGGTCCAACTATATTTCTATGAGGACATAAATGTTCATCCTTAATGATACAAGTAAAACAACCAGTACAATGAGGTATATCATTTGTATAAAATTCTTTAATATCTTCAGCAGTTGAACTCAATCTATCCAATAATAATTTTGTGATATGCCAAGTACTTCCTTTATGATGCTGTCCGTGTATAACAACAATTTTCACAATTACCATCCTACATTATTAATTTATATATATTTATTCTAAGAGTATAATTTTATACAAAGATATCTAATGATATTTATCTTAGAAGTAAAAATAATTAAATTGTACACTTAAATAAAATACTCGTAAATAAGTATTTATATATAAAGAAAAAATCCAAAATGTATATTAATAAATATAAAGTATAATTGCAGACAATATGAAAAATTTTATTTAGATAGTGAATTTAACAATTCTAAAACAACCATATGTTACAATTACCCAAAAATTCAAGCTATTTAATTTAATTGATTTAAAAGATAAAAGGAATGTTATAGGTATATAATGCACATTTAATTTCATTAATAATATTTTAAATATGAGAAGTTATTTTCCTATAGCTTAATTTTATTAATATAAAAAGGGAAAAAGTTCTATATATAATAAGCATGGGAAGATAAGTATTAGGAGAACTAAATATGTCTTATGCTCATTCAAAGAATAAAGATAAAAAAGATAGCTTTAAACATATATCTGAATATGATAAACGTGAGTTATCATTATTGAATCTTCAGGTGAAAATAGCTTTAATATATATGATATCAGACATATTTCTTTTTGAAGGTACAATTGAAAGTATAAATTTAAGCTGTAATAAAGAAAAAGCTTATACAAATCCATTTATCTTATTAGGACAAGGTCAGGTATTAGCTTTAATAGCTAGTGTTTTAATATCTTATGTAGATTTTAGTAGATATGATCAGCTGAGTAAAAGAGAGGACAAGAGAAAAAAATCTATAGAGCCTGAGTATTTAATAAGTCAGGCATCTATATTGACAATAATCTTGTATGTTTTAAATATAATAGCAGTTAATGAGCAATATAAAGCTAGTCTTATTATTGATTTTTTAGAATGTGATAAAAAGAATATAAACATATTATATTTGCAGGCATATGCTTTTTTAATAAGATTTTATGGTGATTATTTTTGGTTAAGGGCTATTTTAAAGAGCATTGATTTAATAAGAAGTAAATATGATAAAAGAATAAAGAATATATATAATCCTGATATTGATGCAGTTATTGCTGCAGAGCTTTATGTTATACAAAGAGGGGTACTTTATGATATTGGTTGTTATACATTAGTACATTTAATAAATGAAGGAAGTGATATAAATAAAGAATTATTACTTCCAGCTCAGAATATTTTGGTAATAGCTGATATATTTGGAGTTGTAGCTAATATAACTGTTTTAGGCGCATTTATAAAAATATATGCTAGAAATGAAAATGAACCTGTATTTGGAAGATAAAATGGCTATTGTAATATTACAATAGCCATTTTAATATTTATAGTTTTATATTTTTCTATATTTCTTTAAATATAATAATATTAAATGTAATTAATGCTACCGTAAAAACAATAGGAATATATATGATTTTGTATTTATGAAAAATTAAAGCTTCTAATAATTATATTATTTAATATCAATATTAGAGTTTATGTGTACATGAGAAAATATCAAAAAGCTAATAAATTTATGAAATGCAAACATTTACATATATTTCCATATGTGATACTATTTAAATATTAAGACTTAAAATAAAAATAAATTTTTAAAAGGGGTATGGGGGAATGATTACAAGAAAATATGGGTATAAGGGTGATTGGAAAAAGACTTTAAGTGCAATAATGACTTTAACTGTTTTATGTTCTACAACTATATCTGCATTGGAAATTGATAATGCTTATGGAGAAAATAAAGTAGTATTTACAAATGAGGAATTATCAGCTATGGTGAATCCTATTGTACAAAGCTACACTGCAGATTCTTCTATGAAAACCTGGAGTTTAACTGCTGATAGTAGATTAGTTGTATTAGCAAATGAGACAAATGTTAATAATGAACGTTTAAAGGAAGTTATAAAACTAGTTAACGCTGAGTTTTTAGAAAAGGAAATTGTATCTGCACCATTAGTTATGGCTTATGGTGGAGAAAGTGAATTAGTAAAAAGTGATGTTTTTATTAATATTACTGATGTTAGTGAAATTACTGAAGAATCTACAAGTTTAGAAGCTTATCGTATTGATATTGATGATAATGGAATAAGATTAACTGGTGCAAGTGAAAATGCTATTTTATATGGACTTAGAACAATACAAAATTTAATGATTACTAATGAGGGACTTGTATATGGAACAATAATTGATTATCCAGATGTAGAGGAAAGAAGAATTCATGTTGATTGTGGTAGAAAATATTTTTCAAAGGATTGGTTTATTCGTCAAATTAGAGAAATGTCTTATATGAAAATGAATACTATACAAATGCATTTTTCTGAAAATATGGGTTTTAGAATAGAATGTGAAACAGATCCATCTATAGTTTCAGATGAATATCTTACAAAGAAAGAGGTAAGGGAGATTTTAGAAGAGGCTAGAAAGTATGGGATAAAGGTAATTCCATCTTTTGATACTCCAGGTCATGCAAATCATATTTTAAAGTTTCATCCTGAATATGGACAAATAAGTAATACTGGTACTCATTTTGATGGTGGATTAGATGTTACAAATCCTGAAGCTGTAGAGTATTTTAAAAGTTTATATAGAGAGTATATGGAGTTATTTGAAGGATGTACTGATTTCCATATTGGTGGAGATGAATACATGGAATTTGATAGAGCACCATTTACTACACAATATAAAAGTGTGTTAGATAGTTATGCAAAGGATAAATTTGGTTCAAATGCTGTTTGGCAAGATGCATTAGCTAATTATATTAATGAAATTGCAGAATTAGTTTATGAAGGTGGCTTTAAACCTAGAGTGTGGAATGATGGTCTTTATTATGGTGAAAATTCTTATAATGAAAAACCTCAAACAGTAAAAATGCATGACTATATTGGTGTTGATTTTTGGTCTCAAATGGGATGGAATAGAGATATTGCAAATTTAAATACTATTATAAATAAGGGCCATACTGATATTTATAATGTAAATGCAGGTTATTTTTATTATGTGCTACGTAATAGTAAACCTACAGATGGACGTGAACAACATTCTTTTGATTATTTAAATCAAGATGTAAGAATATTTGAACAGTGGACACCAGGAAAGTTTGAATCTAATACAATATCTGATGATTCTAGTGTAATTAAAGGTGCTTCACTAGCAGTTTGGTGTGATAATCCAAACTTAGTAAGTGAAGATATAATTACTGAAGATATTTCAAAGGAGTTACGTTCATTAGCTACTAAGAGTTGGAATACTAAAAGTAATTCAATTACTACAATAGATAAGTTTAGGGAAAATTATGCTTTATTAGGTAATGTAGCTGGTTTTGAAAAGGGCTCACAACTACCAGAAGTTGGAGAGTTTTTAGAAGCTGAGAATATTGGAAAGGTTACATTAAGATATGTAAGTAATACTGGAAAGATATTAAAAGATGACATTGTTAAGTATGGAACTATAGGTAAAGATTATAGTTTTGATGCTGAAGAAATTTATGGATATAGGGTAATATCAGAAGAAAATGTTTCAGGTAATTTTTCTAAGGAAGAGGTAGTTTATACATTTACGTATGAATTATATTGTAATAAGTCAGAATTAGAAAAAGAAATTAAAAATCCATTAAATGAAAGCTTATATATAAGAGAAACTTTTGCAGATTATAAAAATGCTTTGGAAAATGCAAAAAGTGTTTATGAAAATGAATTAAGTGAGCAGTTAGAAGTAGATGAGGTATTAACTGAATTATTAGCTGCTAAGGAAAAGTCAATTCTTTTAGAGTATTATCCATTATATGTGGAATGTGAATATACTCTTAACTCTTAAGGTTTATTTCTGGATATGAAGATTATATAGCTGCTATTAATAATGGAAAAGCTATATTATATAGCGAAGATATTAGTACTGCTAAAATGAGAGAAGAGTTTGAAAAGATTCAAGTTGCAAAGAGTAATTTAATGAAAAAGAATGGAAATACACCAGATATTACATCTAGTGATACAACCTATACTCATTCAGGAGCTTCTTGGCAAGGGCCTTATTTCCCACCTGAAAAGTTTGCAGTTGAAAGAATGGTAGATGGCGATTTATCAACAAAAGCTTGGTTTGCTGATAATCAAAATATAGGTGATGAAATTTTATTCTCATTCCCGCAAGAGCTTAATATGTCAAAGATTCAAATTATTCAACCAGAAGAGGTTGGAGAAGATATGATTTCTAAGGCTGATGTAGAGGTAAAATCGGCAAATGGAGACTGGATAAAGGTTGGAGAGTTAAGTAGTTCAGAGGGAAGAGATAAGACAATTTACTTTGATGAAACTTTAGTACAATATGTAAGAATTGTAATCAAGGAAGATTTATCTAAGTGGTATCAAATAGCAGAAGTTTATTTTACTTATGAGCAAATTCAAGAATCTAATGTACTAAAAGATATGATACTTGAAGCTGAAAAGTTAAATATTGAAAGTAAGAATAAGTCTCTTATTTCTAATATGGTTGATGCTTTAATTGAAGCACAAAAAGCATATATTAAAAATTCAATAGATACTGAAGATATTGAAAGCAAATTGAGAAAAGCTATTGATGCAATAGATAATGAAATTGAAGAGATATTTACAGAGCATTTAAAATTGGCAGTAGAAGAAGCTAAAAATATAACAGAAGATGAGCTTTTAAATATTGTACCAGCAGTTGTTAGTGAATTTAAAGAAGCGTTAAAGGAAGCTGAGGAATTATTAGCTTTATCTAATGTAACTCAAGAACAAATAAATAATTCTTTTGATAGATTAAGTAAAGTAATGCAAATGTTATCTTTTGAAAAAGGAAATAAAGAAACTCTTATATCATTAATTGATAGAATTGAAAAGTTAAATGAAAAAGAGTATATTTCAGAAACTTGGAGCAAGTTACAAGAAAAATTAAGTTTTGCAATATCAATAGTTAAACATGAAAATGTTTTAAAGGATGATGTTATGAAGAGTTATGAAGAATTGCTAAGATCATTCTTAGAACTAAGATTGAAACCAAGTAAAGATAAATTACAAGAATTAATAAGTAAAGCAGAGAAAATTGATAAAAATAGATATACAGAGAATAGTTTAAAGGTTTTAGATAAAGCATTAGAAAAAGCAAGAGGTGTATTTTCTAATGAAGAATCTATAGAAAAGGAAATATTAGAAGCAAATAAAAATCTTGAATTAGCTTTAAATAATTTGGTTGAAAAGGAAAGTAGTAATATTAATAATTCAGAAAGTGAAAATAATTCTAATTCAATTACTGAAAACAATGTAAATAATAATATAAATAAAAATGAAAATATAATAGCAAGCACTACTTCTAAAGGTAATACTTCAAATACAATAAGCAAGGGGAATAAATTACCTAATACAGGTGGTAGATCAAATGTAGCTGCACTTTTATTTGCAAGTACTATTACAGTTATTGGATCTTTAATTGCTAAGAAGAAAAGATAATAATTGGTATAACTATATGTAGTATAATAATTGTATTATTGTTAATATTACCCAGGAAATAAGGTTATCAAAATAGATAACCTTATTTTAATTGTGCATATGGTCAACTAGAATTGGTGGAATCATATGTTTTATACTAGGGATATCATCAATTATAGTAAGTTTTTTAGAGTAATATTATTATTTAGATAAAACGTAATTAAATAAAAGGGATTTAGGGGGATGTTATGAGAATATGTCCAGAATGCAAATCAAAGTTAGAGATTATGGAAATTTTTAAATCATTATTTCATAAAGACAATTGTATTAGATGTAGCAACTGTAATACTGAATTAACAATTAGGATTAAAGGAATAACAAATGGAATTTCAGTTGTTTTAGGTATATTGGTTGGTATGTATTTATATAGACAGTTAAATTATACAGTTGGAGCATTATTTAGTTTTATATTGGCACTAACATTAGCATTTATAGTAGAAATACTGTTAATGATTGTTGTAACTAGTATTATAGGCTTTAGAAAAAGAGAGAAATAAGTGAGAATTTATCCATGAGATTTTATGAACAATTGTATTATATATGAAGTAAATTTAAGGGGGAAACATGAAATTAAAATTAGGTGAGTTAACATTTTATTTATGAAAAATTTTTAGCAATTATGAATTTTAAATAAACCTCCACAATAAAATTTTTATAATGGGTATTGACTTGAAGTTAACTCCAAGGTATATACTACCATTATATTGTTTTGGAAAAATAAGGTATAAGAAAGAAGGAAATAACACTATATAATATTATGGAGGTTATATAAAGATGGAAGGTAAAAAATTAGGGTTTGGATTAATGAGGCTACCTTTAAAAAATCAAGATGATGCAGCAAGTATTGATATTGAAATGGTAAATAAAATGGTGGATACTTTTTTAGAAAGAGGATTTACTTATTTCGATACTGCATATATGTATCATAACTTTCAAAGTGAAATTGTATTAAGAGAAGATTTAGTTAAACGTCATGATAGAAGTAGTTTTACTGTAGCTACAAAGATGCCAACTATGTTTTTAAAGACAAAGGAAGATCAAGAAAGAATTTTTAATGAGCAGCTTGAAAAGTGTGGTGTAGAATATTTTGATTATTATCTTCTTCATAACCTTGGGGTATCTCATTATAAGATAGCACAAGAAATGGATAGCTTTCAGTTTATTCAAAGAAAAAAAGAAGAGGGAAAAATTAAAAATATAGGCTTTTCTTATCATGATAGTGCAGAGTTGTTAGATGAAATATTAACAGCACATCCAGAAGTGGATTTTGTTCAATTACAACTTAACTATATAGACTGGGATAATGAAAGCATTCAATCAAGAAAGTGTTATGAAGTTGCTACAAAGCATGGAAAACCAGTTATTGTTATGGAGCCTATTAAGGGAGGAACTCTTGTAAAGCTTCCTGATAAAGCAGAGAAGTTATTAAAGGATTATAATCCTAATGCTTCAATACCTTCTTGGGCAATTAGATTTGCTGCAAGTAATAAAAATGTTATGATGGTTTTAAGTGGTATGTCTAATATGGATCAATTACTTGATAATACATCATATATGCAAGATTTTAAACCGCTTATTAAAGAAGAGTATGATATAATTAATGATGTAGTAAAGGTAATAAATGAATCAATTGCAATTCCATGTACAGCATGTCAATACTGCGTAGATGGATGTCCTAAAAATATAGCAATTCCAAATTATTTTGCATTATATAATGCTAAGAAAAGAGCAGATAGTAAGATGTTTTCAACAGAAAGTGTATACTATACAAATTATACAAAGACCTATGGAAAAGCATCTGATTGTATTGAATGTAAAAAATGTGAAAAAAGTTGTCCACAGCATATTAAAATCACAAAGTTTTTAAAGGAAGTAGCAAAGGAATTTGAATAAGTATTAATATAAAAGCTAGTATAAATAGTTTTAAAATCTCTATACTCTTAATAATTAAGAGTTAGAGATTTTTTATTTGTAAATATATTGACTTGGAGTTTACTCCAAGGTGTATGATTTGGTTATGGGAAAAAATGTATAAATAAAAAGTGGTATATAACTATAAAAATAATAGATATAACAGAGTAAAGGTGATAAGTAAAATCATTAAGAATATTTATATTAAAAATAATTTATTAGTAAATATATAAAAGTTAAGTTGGAGGTATAAATGGGAACACATGATATTTTATTGAAGGTTAAAAATGGAGATATATCTATAGATGAAGCAGAACAATATTTGCGTAGACAACCCTTTGAGGAAATGGGATATGCTAAGTTAGATACTCATAGAAAAATAAGGTCAGGTTTTCCAGAGGTTATTTTTTGTAGTGGAAAAACTGATGATCATTTGCTAAATATATTTGGAAAGTTATATGAAATAGATGGAGAGGTATTAGGGACAAGAGCAACTATTAATCAGTATGAATTAATAAAGGAAAGATATAAAGAAGCTAAGTATGATAAAGTGTCTCGTATTATAAAGATTGAAAAAGAGGGAAAGAAAAAGGTGGGAAAGGTGGTAGTTTGTACGGCAGGAACAGCTGATATACCTGTAGCAGAAGAAGCAGCACAAACAGCAGAGTATTTTGGATCTTATGTAGAAAGAATTTATGATGTTGGTGTTAGTGGCATCCATAGATTATTATCAAAGTTAGATGTTATTCAAAGTGCAAATTGTATAATAGCTGTTGCTGGAATGGAAGGTGCTATTGCAAGTGTTATTGGAGGGCTTGTAGATAAGCCAGTTATAGCAGTTCCAACATCAGTAGGTTATGGAGCAAGTATGAATGGGTTAGCAGCACTTTTAACTATGATTAATTCTTGTGCTAATGGAATTGCAGTTGTGAATATTGATAATGGATATGGTGCAGGATATATGGCAACGCAGATAAATAGGTTAGGGGTGAAGCAATGAGAAAAGCATTATATTTAGAATGTTATTCTGGAATAAGTGGAGATATGGCAGTAGCTGCACTTTTAGATTTAGGCGCAGATAGAGAAGTTTTAGAAACTGCACTTAGTAGTTTACCAATTGGTGGTTTTGAAGTAGAAATAAGCAGAGTTAAAAAATCTGGTTTAGATGGATGTGATTTTAATGTAATATTAGATAAAAATCACGAAAATCATGACCATGATATGGAGTATTTACATGGACAAAAGCAGCACTTAATGATAAAGAGAAATGATAAGTGGCATCATCCTCATAGAATTAATATAAATTATAATTATGACGATGATGAGCAGAGGGGACCTTTAGAAATTTTCAATATTATAAATGATGCCCATATTACAGATAATGCAAAAGAAATTGCAAAGAGTATTTTTACTATTATTGCAAAAGCTGAAGCTAAAGCTCACGGAGTAGAAATAAATCAAGTACACTTCCATGAAGTAGGAGCAGTAGATTCTATAGTTGATATCATAGCGGTTGCAGTTTGTATAGATAATCTTGGAATTAAAGAAGTTATAGTACCACAACTACATGAAGGTTATGGATTTGTACGTTGTAGACATGGAGTAATTCCAATTCCAGTACCAGCAGTTACCTATATTGTGGCAGATAATAATTTAAATCTTCACATAACAAATACAGAAGGCGAAATGGTAACACCTACTGGAGCTGCAATAGTTGCAGCAATTAAAACTTCTGATAAATTACCTGAAAAATTTACTATTAAAAAGATAGGAATTGGATGTGGAAAAAGAAGTTATGATAGACCAAGCTTTCTTCGTGCAATGATTATAGAAGATAAATCTTTAGAAGAAGAGTGTATTTATAAACTAGAAAGTAACATTGATGATAGTACAGGAGAAGCTTTAGGATTTGTGATGGATAAATTATTTGAAGCAGGGGCTAGGGATGTTCACTATATACCTGTATATATGAAGAAAAATCGTCCTGCTTATCAAATAAATGTAATTTGTAAAAAAGAAGATATAGAAAAACTAGAGCAAATCATTTTTATGGAAACAACAACAATTGGAATAAGGCGTATTAAAATGGAACGTAGTGTATTAAATAGAGAAATAAAAACAATGCAAACATCATTAGGGGAAGTACAAGTAAAGGAATGTAATCTTGAATTAGGTAAAAGGGTTTATCCAGAATACAGTAGTGTAGTAGAATTATGCAAGAAACATAATATGTCCTATCAAGATGTATATCATCTTATTAGAAAAGAATGTGAAAAAGATAATATACTAATAAAAAATGAAATTTAATCTTTAATTATAAGCTAAGAATAATTTCTATTTACTAAGTGCTGTAAGTGAAAAGATAAATATCTAGGGGGAAGTATGGACAAATATCATGACAAAGTAATTAAACTACAGGAAACAATAAATAAGTGTACTGATGAAGATGTAATGATAGCATTTTCTGGAGGGGTTGATAGTAGTTTACTTTTAAAAATGGCATGTGATAGTGCTATAAAAAAAGGAAATAAAGTATATGCAGTTACATTGCATACAATGCTTCATCCTTTTAATGAATTAGATAATGCAAGGAAAGTAGCCAAAGAGCTTGGAGCTATACATTTTATAATTGAGGTAGATGAATTACAAAAGGCAGGGATTTTAAAGAATCCGATAAATAGATGCTACTTATGTAAAAAGTACTTATTTGAGAAGATTATAGAAAAGGCAAATGAATTACATGTAAATACAATTATTGAAGGAACAAATGAAGATGATTTACATGTATATAGGCCAGGAATTAAGGCAGTTAAGGAACTTGGGATAATAAGCCCACTTGCAGAAGCTGGTATTACCAAAAAAGAAGTAAGAATGTTAGCTTTAGAAAAAGGAATTTCTGTATATAATAAACCTTCAACTCCATGTCTTGCTACAAGATTTCCATATAATACAGAATTATCTTATGAAAAAATGAATAATGTTGAAAAAGCAGAAGAGTTTATAAAAAAAATTGGAATATACAATGTTAGAGTAAGAATTCATGATAATATTGCAAGAATAGAAGTAGATGAAAATGATTTTTTTAAGATTTTAGAAAAGAATAGAGATATAGTTGATTATTTTAAATCATTAGGTTATATATATGTAACTATTGATTTAGAAGGTTTTAGGTCTGGAAGTATGGATTATAATAAAGAAAAGTAAATTATTTTAGTTATAGATATTAAGCCATAGATTGAAATAAATCTATGGCTTTTTTAGGTGATTATATCACAAATGAATAAATTATATAGTGATATAGTTTAATTATAGTTTATAGTTAAAATAATTTTTAGGAGTGGAATTAATGTTAGGAAAAATTTACAAAAAGTATGGGTATTTATTATTAATATTATTTTTAGTAGCATCACTATTTGATATGAGATGGGCAATAGCAGCAATAATATGTATGTTAGCACCTGTAGTATTTTCAGTAATTGGTAAAGGTAGATATTGGTGTGGCAATTATTGTCCAAGAGGAAATTTTTATGATAATATTTTAAAAAGATTTTCAGGTAAAAAGAAAACACCTAAATTTTTAAAAAGTACAGGCTTTAGAATATTTATGGTTGCTTTTATAATGTTTAATTTTACTGTTGGAGTATATAAAAACTGGGGAAATCTTTACGGAATAGGAATGGTATTTTATAGAATAATAGTAATTACAACTATTGTAGCCATAGTTTTAGGAATGTTTTATAATGAGAGAACTTGGTGTAATTTCTGTCCTATGGGAAGTATATCAGCTTTTATAACAAAAATTAGAGGTAGAAAAGTTAATATAGAAGTTTCTAATACATGTGTAAGTTGTGGTTTATGTACAAAAGTATGTCCTATGGGAATATCACCAAAGGAATATAAAAATGGTAAGGTTGAAGATAAAGATTGTATATTATGTAAGCAATGTGTTTATAAATGTCCTAAAAAATCAATAGAATTATCTAAATAATGTGGCACAAGCCTTAATTTAAAATTTGAATTAAGGCTTGTGTTAATATTTTTAAATGAATTATGGAAGTAATTTAACATATTCAACAATAGGCTGTATAAATGATTTATCAGTAAAATCAACAACACTACCATAAGTAGCAATTAATTCCTTATCATCATTTTTTAAGGTTTTAGGATCTTTTTTGCAAAGCATTTTATACATCATCTTCATCATAATTTTATGAATAAAATTAAGTTTTTTATAATCAATGCCTCCACGTAAATGGAAAACTTTAATTTTATCTTGCATTTCAGTTGAAAGTACCTTATTTAAAGAATCCTTAATATGAGCAATATTTTCTTTATCACTAGTATCAGCTAATCCACAAGTAAATAATATTAAATTCTTATTAGAAATTTTATGAAAATTCTTTGTAATTAACTTTATTCCACTTACGCCTCCAGCATAAAGTCCGCCACCATAAATAATGGTATCATAACCTAAAAGTTTATCTATGGTTGTATTTTTCTTTTCAATTAAATCACAAGAAAGTTCTTCAGATAGCCACTTAGCATATTTTTTAGTTGAACCATATTTAGACTCATATACAACAACAGTCCTATTCATAATTGATCCTCCATGAATTTTAAAATAATTAGTTATATTTTAACATTTACTAATATATGGTTACAAATTTGTTTTTATTTATATAGTCTAAAAATAATATGATGATCTTTTACAAGGGTATTTGTTATTCAAGTATAGTAGCCATATCCTAGGTTAATTCTTTTTTACCATTCTTTATCCATGTATTGATAATTCTCAATTACTATTAAACATAGCTTAATAAAATGATAAAAATAATAAAAGTAATTAGCTAAAAATAAAAGACAATTATTATACATAAATTTACAAATATGATATAATATTCTGTAGGCAATAGTAATAAGAATATGGGGTATAATATATGGAAGCATTTTGTTTAAGGTTTTATGAGGCATGCACAAAGGTATATATCAAAGGAAAGATAATTAATAAGAAATCAGAGTTGTTAGGTAAAAAAATTACGTGTTGCAAGTAGAAAGAAGATTTTCTAAGAAAGGTTTAAAGAAATTAATCATTCCTTTGATTATAGAACAATTATTAGCAGTTACTGTTGGATTTGCTGATACTATAATGGTTTCAAGTGTGGGAGAAACAGCAGTTTCGGCAGTTTCTCTAGTTGATACAATAAATATATTATTAATTAATATATTTGCAGCACTAGGTACAGGAGGATCAGTAGTAGCAGCACAATTTATTGGACAAGACTCTAGAAAAGAAGCAAGAGAGTCAGGAAAGCAATTAATTCTAATTACAGGCTTATTATCCGTTGTTATTATGATAATTTGTTTACTATTAAATGGACCATTACTAAGTTGTATTTTTGGTAGCGTTGATTATCATGTTATGGAAGGAGCTAAAACATATTTTTTTGTAACAGCAATTTCTTATCCTTTTATTGGATTATATAATTCTGGAGCAGCTTTATTTAGGGCTATGGGGAATTCAAAAATTTCAATGGTTAATGCTACCATTATGAATATAATAAATATTATATTAAATGCTGTATTTATTTTTGGTTTTGGACTTGGAGTATTTGGGGCAGCATTTGCAACACTTATTGCAAGAATAGTTACAAGTATACTTATTTTGATAATGCTAAAAAATAGAAAGAATATTATATATATAAATAATTATCATAGTTTTAAGTGGAATTGGTTTTATATTAAAAAGATTTTATTTATTGGAATACCTTCTGGTTTAGAAAATGGAATGTTTCAATTAGGTAAAATATTAGTTCAAAGCTTAATTGCAACCTTTGGCACATATGCAATAGCAGCAAATGCTGTTAGTAATAATATTGCTCAAATGATGATTATACCTGGATCTGCCATAGGGCTTTCACTAATAACAATTGTTGGACAATGTGTAGGTGCTGATGAATATGATCAAGCTAAATTTTATGTGAAAAAACTAATGAAAATGACATATATTTGGATGGGGATTATTAGTATATTAGCAGTTATATTATGTCCTGAACTTTTAAAATTATATTCTTTATCTAAAGAATCAACAGAACTTGCAAAGAAATGTATTTGGATTCATGGAATATTTGGAATGATTATCTGGCCAATAGCATTTACATTACCGAATGCCTTACGAGCTGCTAATGATGCTAAATATACAATGATAGTATCTATATGTTCTATGTGGACGTGTAGATATTTATTGAGTTTTGCATTAGGAAGATATTTAGCTTTAGGTCTTGTTGGAGTATGGCTAGCTATGATTGTTGATTGGTTCATTCGTTCATTTTTCTTTATTTATAGATATCATAGTGGTAAATGGCAAAATAGAAAATTAGTATAAGTATTTGAGGATATAGTTATAGGATATCTTTTAAACTATTGATGATAATTAACTAATATAAAACTGATAAGTTTGTACTTATCAGTTTTATATTAGTTATGAATTGAATTATCAATAGCAATAACTGCTGATAAAAATAAGTCAGCATTATCTTCGTCAAAAATATCAATTCTATATTTGTCTTTAATGTTGAATGTTGTCTTAGTTATCTTTGCAACAGTAATTCCATTGTTACAAATAGTAAAATCATTTGCCATTATATCTCCAGAAACTAAATAATTATGTTTATTAGTAACTATTGATATCTTAGGTTTAATAGATGTCATATGTCGTTTAATTGATGCTAAATTTTCACCACCACAATAAATTGTATATTTGTCTGAAATAAACCCTGTTTTTTTCTTAATAACACTAAATTCACTTCCATCTAATCTATGTATATACAAGTTATGCCTTATAGATAAAATGCTACCGAATAATTTATCTAAAATCGAAAGTATCCCTTTTGTAGTAACTTCTAAGCAAGGTTGCTTATGAGAATTATAAATATAATACTTACTATTTAAGGATAGTAACTTTTGCTCAATATAATATATTTTAATGTAAAATCCCCCTATAAAAAACCTTATAAAAATATTTTATTATGGTTTAAAGATATATTTGCATATCCATGGCTGTGGCTCTACAAACTTTTTCGTCTCCACAAACTTCAAGCATATTATAACCTAAATTTCAGAAAACAACAAAATATCAACATTTGTTTAAACTTGTAAGATATTCAGTATTTAATGTACTTACTGAATTAATTATTTTAACAACTTCGCTAGGTGATTCTGGTAAGTCATTTTCAAGCCAGGTTTCAATAATTGAAATACATCCTCCAATGATATATCTTATATAGTAGTTATAGTAGGATTTATCAAAGTTATCAGATGCAGCATATATATGATCAAGATTAGCTTTACTAGCAATAAATATTAATTTATCTAAAAGCTTAGTATCGTTATGTTTGCAAATTAGAATTTTACATAGTTCTTTATTCTCTGCAATTAATTCAAGAACCTTAAGTAATAATAAATCTGGATAATTCTCTACGGGAGTTTCATCAATATATTTAATGATTTGAGAGAATAATTCATTTTCCATAGATTGAAGCAAATCATAAGCATCTTTATAATGTGTATAAAAAGTTCCCCTATTAATATCTGCATCTTTACATATATCTGTAACTGTGACTTGATGAATTTCTTTATTTTCAAGAAGCTTAAGTAAACTTTCTTTAATAATCTTTTTTGTGTATAAAATTCTACGATTTCCTTTAATACCTGCCATGGATAATCTCCTTTGTTAGTAAATTTAAATAATTTATGAACAAGCATTATTTAATAGACAAAAATGCTTTTTATGTACAATTAATAACATTGAAAAAATATGTGATTATTGTCTATAAGATTATATTAACTTATACTATATATTATATTATTAAATGAACAAACTGTCTATTTAATAACAGTAGCATAATGGAGGAATAAAATGTCGTATATAAGGATTAAAGATTTGTACAAAAAATATAAAGTTGGGGAAACAGAGGTTGTAGCTAATAATGGAGTTTCTTTTTCTATTGAAAAAGGAGAGTTTGTCGTTATTTTAGGACCAAGTGGAGCTGGAAAGTCAACTGTACTTAACATTCTTGGTGGAATGGATAATTGTGATGATGGTGAGATAATAGTTGATAATATTAATATTTCTAAATTTAATAATAAACAGCTTACTAAATATAGAAGAGATGATGTTGGATTTGTATTTCAGTTTTATAATCTAGTACAAAACTTAACTGCAAAGGAAAATGTAGAGCTTGCTACTCAAATATCTAAAAATGCTTTAGATGTAGATAAAACACTTGAATTGGTAGGACTTGATCATAGAAAAGATAATTTTCCATCTCAATTATCTGGTGGTGAACAACAAAGAGTATCTATTGCAAGGGCTGTAGCAAAAAATCCTAAATTATTGCTTTGTGATGAACCAACAGGTGCTTTAGATTATAATACAGGAAAACAAGTTTTAAAAACACTTCAAGATACATGTAGAGAAATGGGAACAACAGTTATAGTTATAACTCATAACTCTTCAATAGCACAAATGGCAGATAGGGTTATTAAGATTAATGATGCAAAAGTTAGAAGTGTAGAAGTTAATAGTAATCCTATTCCAGTTGAAAATATTGAATGGTAGAGGTATAGAGTGATGGAAATTAAGGCATGTAATAAGTTAACGGTAAGAGAAATTCTATCATCAAAAGCAAGATTTTTTTCAATATTAATAATTATTCTTTTAGGGGTGGCTTTTTACTGTGGTATAAAATCTTCAGGACCAGATATGAATAAAGCCATAAATAATTTATATGATGAATATAAGCTTATGGATAGCAAAATAGTATCAAATTTTGGAATAGATGATAAAGATATTGATGTACTTAGAAATGATGATAAAATATTAGATTTTTATGCTACACATAGTATAGATGTAAATCTTACTAATACAAGTAATGTAGTAAAATTTATGGAATATAATAATGAAAGCAATATAAATGATTTTATTGTTGTTGAAGGTAGATTGCCAGAAAAGAGTGGAGAAATAGCAATAGATGAAGAAGCTTTAAAGATTAATAGTGACATAAAGCTTGGTGAAGAATATGTAATTGATACTGATGAAGATACAATGAAGTCTTTTAATAAGACAAAGTTTAAAATAGTTGGTATTGTAAGAAGTCCAATGTACATAGAAAAAGGCTCTAGAGGTATAACTTCAATTGGTAAGGGAAGTATTGATTATTTTGCAGTATTAAATAGTTCAGATATATCAATGGATGCATATACAGAATTATATGTAAGATTTAAAAATGTACAGGGACTTGATGGATATAGCAAAGAATATGCAGAGCTAATGGAAGAAAACAATGAATATCTTGAAAGCTTATATTCAAATAGAAGAGAAGAAAAAATTGAAGAAATAAAGGAAGAAATACAAAGTCAAATACTTCAAAGTATGGGGTCAGTTAGTGAAATTCCATTAGAGTATCAAGAAGATACTTCAATGAATTTAGATAGTTTAGAGTATTATGTTTTTGATAGAACTGATAATACAGGATATTCTGGATATAAGGATTCTATAAATAGTTTAGATAAAATTGCGTCAGTATTACCGGTATTTTTCTTCTTATTAGCATTAATGATTTGTTTAACAACAATGACAAGAATGGTAGAAGAAAATAGAGTTGAAATAGGAACTTTAAAAGCATTAGGATATGGTAATTTTGAAATATCTAAGAAATATATAATATATGCATCACTTGCAAGTATTTCAGGATGTATCTTAGGAATACTAATAGGATCTAATATACTTCCTAGTGTAATTAGTAATGCTTATGAAAGTTTATATAGTTTACCTAAAGTAAGTATACATTATTATAATTCTTATATAATTCAGTCAATGGTAGTATCAATATTATGTACTGTAGGAGCAAGTTTATTTGTTATATCAGTTGAGCTTAAAGATAAGCCATCAAATTTAATGAAAGTAAAAGCTCCAAAGGTAGGTAAAAAGATACTTTTAGAAAGAATAACACCATTATGGAAAAGATTAAACTTTAATTATAAGGTTACATTTAGAAATATATTTAGATATAAACAACGTATGATAATGACTGTATTAGGAATTTCAGGATGTATGGCAATACTTGTCACAGGTTTTGGACTTAAGGATTCAAATGTAGGTGTAGTTAAAAGACAATTTGAACATCTTTGGAATTATGAAGCTATGGTAATAGTTGATTCAGATTCTGCAGATGAAACAAATAATAAATATAATGATGTTTTAGAAGGATTACCTGGATATGAAAGTAGTTTAAATTTACATCAAGAATCAGTAACTTTTAGTAAAAAAGATATGAATAATCAAGAAGCAACAGTATATGTGCCAGAAGATACAAATAAATTAGGTGATTTCATAACTTTAAATGATAGAAAAACAGGTGAAGAATATAAAATATCAAATGATGGTGTTATCATAACTGAAAAATTAGCTAAACTTTTAGGTGCATCTACAGGAGATGTTATAACATTAAAAGATGATAGTAATAACACTTATGAAATTAAAATAGATAAAGTAGCTGAAAATTATGCTAAGCATTTTATTTATATGTCAAAAGAATATTATGAAAAAGTATTTGGAAAAGAACCTATATATAATACACAATTATTAAATATAGATAAAGATAATGCTGATGAAGATGAAATATCATCAAAACTTTTAGAATGTGAAAATGTAATAAATGTTACATTAACTTCTAAAATGCAAAAAACAATGGAAGAATCAACTGCAAATATGAATTTAGTTATGATTGTAATAATTGTATCAGCAGGATGTTTAGCTTTTGTAGTTTTATACAATTTAAATAACATAAATGTATCAGAACGTATAAGAGAGTTATCAACTATAAAAGTTTTAGGTTTCTTTGATGATGAAGTAACTATGTATATTTTAAGAGAAAATGTAATATTAACTCTATTAGGAACAATTACAGGTTCGGTTTTAGGAAAAATGTTACATGCATTTATAATTTATACATCAGAAACAGATACTATGATGATGTATCCTAATGTTTCAATAACTAGTTATATAATATCGGCAGGAATAACTATATTATTTTCAATAATAGTTATGGTTATAATGCACATAAAATTGAAGAATGTTGATATGATAGATGCATTAAAGTCTAATGAATAATAAATGATTTTTAATGTAGTTGTGTAAAATAAAATTTAAATATAAATATAAATAATAAAACCTCAAGGAGATAAAAACCTTGAGGTTTTATTGTTTTAATAAATAAATTTTAAAAATTATCTTGACTTGGAGTTAACTCCAAGGAATATCATGAAGTTATTGTAAGAAGTTTATAAAAATTTACAATTAATTAATTGTGTTAATAAAGAAGTAAGCTATATTACTGAATTTAAAAATGGAGGGTTATATGGATAAAAATAATAAGAAAAGTTTAGTGGTGTATTTCTCTCGTAAAGGGCAAAATTATTGGATCAAGTGTTAAAAAGTCTGAAACAAATATTAAAAATTGGATTATGAAAGGGTGAAATAAAAATGGCAATTACAGATAAAGCAAAGGAATATCATGAAAGGATGTTTCCAGGTTATGTTTCTAATTTTCTTGAAACAGATCCAGAGTTTATAGAGATATTTGATAACTTTGCCTTTGATGAAGTAGTAAATGTAGATGATTTAGATAATAAAACAAGATTTATAGCAATTTTATCAACACTTATTGGATGTCAAGGTATTGATGAATATAAAGCTATGGTTCCAGCAGCACTTGAGTTTGGAGTAACAGCAGTTGAAATTAAAGAAATTGTATATCAATCAGTTGCTTATTTAGGTATTGGACGTGTATTTCCTTTCTTGAAAGTTACAAATGAAATACTTGAATCAAGAGGAATTAAATTACCACTTGAGGGACAGTGTACTACTACAAGAGAAAATAGGCGTGAAGCTGGTACAAAGGCTCAAGTAGATATTTTTGGAGAAAACATGAAAGATTTTTGGAAGTCAGGGCCAGAGGAAAGTCGACACATTAATTATTGGTTAGCAGCTAATTGTTTTGGGGATTATTATACAAGAACAGGACTTGACTATAAACAAAGAGAAATGATTACTTTTTGCTTTTTAGCAGCACAAGGTGGCTGTGAACCACAATTAACATCACATGCTGCTGCAAATATTAAATTAGGAAATGATAAAAATTTCTTAATTAAAATAATTTCTCAATGCTTACCATACATCGGATATCCTCGTTCTTTAAATGCATTAAGATGTGTTAATGATGCAGCAAAATAGTTTTATAAATATATCAAAGTAAATAAAAGGGAGAAATATATTATGGATAATCGCACTTGGTTAATTACAGGGGTAAGTAGTGGCCTGGGATATGAAATGACAAAGCAACTATTAGAAAATGGAGATACAGTTATTGGTACTGTACGTAATACTAAAAAGGTGGAATATTTAAAAGAAAAATATAAGGATACATTTGATTGTCAGATACTTGATGTTACAGATGTACCAGCTATTCATAAAGTAGTAGATGAAGCTTTTAAAAAGCATGGAAAGATAGATGTAGTTATTAGCAATGCTGGATATGGTTTATTTGGCTGTGCAGAAGAATTATCTGATGATGAAATTAATCATATTATTGCAACTAATTTAACAGGTTCTATTATGCTAATTAAATCTTCATTACCATATTTACGTATGCAAGGTGGAGGCCGTATTATACAAATTTCATCTTATGGTGGTCAAGTAGCATTCCCTGCAAATTCAATGTATCATGCTACAAAGTTTGGTATTGAAGGATTTTGTGAGTCAGTTGCTCAAGAAGTGGGACAGTTTAATATAGGTATTACTTTAGTAGAACCAGGTGGAGCAAGAACAGAATTTAGATATGGCAGTGCTAAAGTTGCTAATCTTATGCCAGAATATGAATCATGTCATGGATTTTTAGATATGTTAGATGCTTCTAAGGGCCTTGCACCTGGAAGTCCTTCAAAAATGGCACAACGTATTATTGAAAGTGTAGACAGGTCGTCAGAAACACTTCGTATGATTCTTGGATCACAAGCACTTTCGACAACTGTTACAAGATTAAAAGAGCGTATTGCCGAGTATGAAACACAAACAGAGCTTGCAGCATCAACAGATATTATTGAATAAAAGAAGGGAGGTATTAGTGGAAATTGAATTCTTATAATGAATTTAGCCACTAAATATAAAAATGAGTGATAACAAAAATTTAAGTGTATTTAAAATTGGAGAACCATTACCAGAAATGTTTTCTAAGTACTTTATAGGAAATGCATATTTGAATATGTTAACAACTAAAGGAGTTAGTATTGGAAATGTAACTTTTGAACCAGGATGTCGTAATAATTGGCATATACATCATAAGGGTGGACAAATTTTACTTGTTACTGGTGGAAGAGGCTATTATCAAGCTTGGGGAGAAGAAGCAATAGAATTAAAAGCTGGAGATGTTGTTAATATTCCTGCTGAAGTTAAACATTGGCATGGTGCATCAAAGGATAGTTGGTTTTGTCATCTTGCAATTGAAGTACCTGCTGAGGGTGCAAGCAATGAATGGCTTGAAGCAGTAACTGATGAAATATATAACAAATTAAAATAGTAGGGGGTAAGATATGAGTAAGAAGGTATTAATTTTATCTACAAGTCCAAGAAAAGGTGGAAATTCAGATTTACTTTGTGATGAATTTATGAGAGGTGCAAAAGAAAGTGGAAATGATGTTGAAAAGATTTTTATAGCACAGAAAAAGATAAATTATTGTATAGGCTGTGGAGTATGTAATTCTACTCATAAATGTGTTCAAAAAGATGATATGGCAGAAATTCTTGATAAAATGGTTTCTGCTGATGTAATTGTTTTAGCTACACCAGTATATTTTTATTCAATGGATGGACAGTTAAAAACTCTTATTGATAGAACTGTACCAAGATATACAGAGATTTCTAATAAAGATTTTTATTATATTATGACTGCCGCTGATACAGATAAAAATATGCTCCATCGTACAGTAGAAGCAATTCGTGGCTTCACAGAAGATTGTCTTCAAGGGGCAAAAGAAAAAGGAATTATTTATGGAACAGGAGCATGGCAAAAGGGAGAAATTAAAAATACTAAAGCTTTTCTAGAAGCTTATGAACTTGGGAAGAATGTATAAAGTAGAATAAATTATTAATTAAATTTACAAAGATTATATTAAAATATAGAAGAATATTAAAGGAATATATACAGAGATAATTCTAAATGATTAAATTCATATGGAATTATCTCTTATTTATTTCATGTAATTATATAATAATGGTGTTAGTATAAAGTAGTGGACACATTA
>NZ_KB291675.1 GCF_000320405.1 Clostridium celatum DSM 1785
GTAAAATTAGTTGAATCTATAACTGTTTCATCAGTAATAACAGCTTCATTTGTTATTACTAAATTATCAACTTGCCCTTTAAATGCTTTACTTTCACTTCCTATTTTTTCTAATGGGAATACGAATGTAGTATATTTGATATTAGAACCTTCTTCTAATATTTGTTCAACATATTCACCATTTACATAAATTTCTGTTTTATTTAATTTACCAACAACAGTAATATCTACCCATTCTCCCTTAGGTAATTCATAATCAAATGAATAGTCATACCCTTCTCTTGAGAATCCTAACTTTCCAGTTCCAGCTTGTACTGCCTTAAATGTTCCTTTTGATGATTCAAATAAAATTTGTTCACTATCATCACTATTTTCATCTCTCTTAACACTGAAAGAAACTGAATAATTTGGTCCCATATTATTAATTCCAGTTTTAATGTAACTATTACCACCTTCTAATTCTAATACTCCATCACTAACTGAAGCATTGTTAATTTCAGTAGAATCATATCCATTTTCTGATTTATCTTCAACTGTATTATTTTCAAATTTATTAAAGTCATATTCCATAACCTTTTCAGTTTCAGATTCAACTTCAAATCTTGGATTAGTGTTAGGTGCAACTCCAACTTCATCAGCTACTTCTACAAATTCATTATATGTTTTATCATCAGCTTCTCCCCACATTTTTTCTGATAATACTTGCATTCCTGGTAGGATTCTATCAAATATATCATATTCAACTATTCCATTTGCTTTATTATCTATCATGTCATTCCAAAGAGCAAACATTCCACCGTTCATTTGTGGTGATCCTTCTGGTATTGTAACTCCGTTACTAAAAGTATTTACTTCCCAATTATTATATAACCAACTATGATTTAAGTAATTATAATAATAATTTGCACCTGGAACTAAATAAAGATATGAATCCTCTGTATTTATTAAATCATATCCTTGATCATACATAGCTTGAGCATTAGCCCATCCGGAATTCCATATATTCATTTCAACACCATCTGAATAAACTGGTGTTGATCCATTCTTATTACTTAAACTTCCCCATACTCTTACATTAGAGCCCTTTTCTTCTTTTATAAATCTTAACATTTTATCTGTATATGCTCTATACTCTTCTTTTCCTCCGTAGAATTCATCTGTTCCTATATGAACAGTTGAATTTCTAAATACTGGATTTTCCCCATCCATATACTCACTAAATATACTTTTTATATAATCAACAACTTTTTCATCATTCACATTAAGCATTGCTGCATTTTCACCTTGCCCATTACCATAAGCATACTCTGGATGTACTTTTGTAAATGCCAATGAATGACCTGGTGAATCTATTTCTGGAACTATATTAACTCCATAAAGTTTAGAATCATCAATAAAGTTTCCAAACTCCTCCTTAGTATAATACATATCTTCTGATGTTAATCTTAATCCATTTTCACCAACATCATTTGACTCAAGACGGAATCCTGAATATGCATTTTCTAATGCATCTGTAGGATAATCATCATGTAACCAAATATAGTTATCATTTAAATGAATTTGGAAATCATTTAATTTATACCATGACATATTTTGCATTACTTCATATAAGAAATCTAATGAAATAGGCTTTCTTCCTACATCTAGCATAAATCCTCTTACATCGTATTGAGGATAATCTCTAACTAGTCCCTTTTCTATAAATGTTCCATTTTGCTTTAATATTTGAAGAATACTCCTTGTTGATAAGAATATTGCTGATGCATCATTTCCTTCTACACTAAGAACATCATCAATATCCATATAATAACCTTCTTCTCTAAGTTCTGGATAATTTGACGTTAATGAAAGATAGAAATCTCCTGCTTGTGGAGCATCTGATACAACAACTTCAATATCATTTCCTACTATATCTTTATAATCATTAGCAAAAGTTTCTGCTGTTTCTCTAAGTTCTTCTGCTGAAGTAGGATTTAGTACTATTCTTGAATTGTTTGATATTTCAAAATTTCCTGTCTTTCCAGCCCATTCTCTTAATTCTGGAATAACAGTTGGTTTAACATTTCCCTCAACTTCATATTGACCTGGTACAATTATTTCAAATGCAGGTGAAGTAGCTTTTTCATCACCTTTTTTAACTTCAAAATTTACAACAACCTTTGTATCTACAAGTGGCTTATGAATATTCATATCATAATCGATAACTTCTTCATAATCTGCTCCAATAAATGATATTTCAAATCCTTCTGGAACACTTGGCATTTTAAGAACAGTAGCATCTTCTGTAGGTGCAGTAACTTTTAAGCTTGCAGCTACTTCTGCTGCTGTTTTTGGAGCTTCTGGAATTTCTCCATTATAAAGTTCTAATTCATATACAGATACAGTATTCCAATTAACGCCTTCTGAGTTTGCAAGATGTTCATCAATATAAAGTCTTACATATCTTCCTCTAACCTTTTCATTTAAACTTATAATATCCTTAAAGTTTGCTGGTGCAGCAGTTGCAGTATATACATCATTCCATGTAACATCATCATCTGATACTTGAATTCTATACTTAGGTGCATTTCTTCTTTCACTCAATTACTATATTATCAAATTCAGTTACTTCTCCTAAATCAACCTTTAGCCATTGATCTTCTGATGATACAGCACTTGCCCATCTTGATTGCTTTGTAGATGTTCTATCAATTGTTCCATCAAATGCCTTAGCTGCTGAAAAACTTGTACCACCTTCTTGGCTTGATGCTGTTGCAGTTTTATTTAAAGCTATGTTAACTCCAGCTTCTGGTCTTACAACAGAATCTCTATTATAAACTTCTAGCTCATATACAGATACAGTTTCCCATGATATAGTTGATCCTTCTTCAGCTGGATCATATTCCTTAACAACAGCTCTAACATATCTTGCTTCTTGATTTCCTAAACTTATAACATCTCTATAATTATTAACTGTTGTACCAGTATAAATAGTTGTCCAACTATCTTTATCATCTGATATTTGTATTTCATAAGAATTAATGTTTTTTCTTTCCCATTCAATTACTACTTCATTGAATACCGTTTTTTCTCCTAAATCAACACCTACATATGGGTTTTCAGCATATCTAACAGATGCCCATCTTGATTGTTCTCCATTATTAGCATTTCTATTTATAATTCCATCTGTCACCTTAGTTGAATTAAATCCCTCTGTTTCATCTCCTGACGAAAACGTTGTCTTATTTAACGCTAAGTTACTCTCACCATTAGTATTTTCAGTTGCAAAAACACTAATATTACTAAGCACCATAGAAGATGCTAAGAATAGTGGTAATACTTTTTTAAATGCTTTTCTATTATGCATTCCTCTCATTTTTAATTCCCCCTAATAATAATTTACTAATGTATTCCTTTTCATAACCATTCAATAACAATTATACATCTATTCCATATTTGTGTAAATAAGTTTTATTATGTTAATACACCCCCTCTATAAATTAATATTATAAAATTGATATTGTAATATTAATGAATATCTTCATTCTTAATAAAGATATTATATAAAAATGACTCCCAATAAACATATAATTTATCAGGAGCATTTTTTATTTAATTCTACTTATTTCTTCTTTTTTTAGTTAAACCTAATCCACCAAGTAAAGCAATAACT
>NZ_KB291676.1 GCF_000320405.1 Clostridium celatum DSM 1785
ACATACAAATTTCTTCATAATTTTATTCCTCCCAAATTTTAACTATTACATTCTTTATATTCAATTATCTTAAAGTCATTTCAATATTTTGTCTTATTTAAGTGCTTCTTTTGAATCACCTTACATTTATTATTATATAATAATTATTATTAATTACAAGCTTTTTTTGAAAATTTTTTAAAATTTTTTTTATTTTCTTCGTAATTGATAATATATATCAATTACTGATATAACTAATCTCTTCAATATTCAATTAGATATTGATTATCATTTGATAAAATAATAAAGGCTTACTTTAATTCTTTTTATCTAATTATTAAATAATAATTATTATTTAATAACAGACTAACAATATTCATTCTCAAAAAAATATCTAGCACTACTTATATTTAGTGCTAGATATTTTTATACCTTAATTCTTTTTTTCTTTTTTACATATACCTACTGCTGATAAAACACATATAAGTATGGAAATACCTAATCTTAGCCAGTCCATATATAACCAAAACTCTCCTCCATATATTAAACTTGGAGTTGTATTATACTCATCAACATAAATCCCAATATTATAAAATAATTTAAGTGTTATTATTAAAGAAATACTACTTAAAATAAATATAATTATATTTAAAAACTTATTCTTCATAATATTTTCCTACCTCTATACCAAAATTAGAATATTACTTTAAAACTATTATTGATTTAAATAAATCTCCGTCTATTTCTATATTAAATTTACCACCATGAAGCTCTACTATACTTTTTGCTATTGCAAGTCCTAATCCAGAACCATCTGTACTTCTAGATGAATCACCACGTTTAAATCTATTAGTTATTTCATTTACATCAAAATTTAACTCATAGGCTGAAATATTCTTCATAACTATAGTAACTTCATTTTCTTCGTTCTTACTCATATCAATATATACCCTTGTATTACTTAAAGAATACTTTACTGCATTAGAAATAAGATTTTCAAATACTCTATATAATCTCTTTCCATCACCATTTATAAATATTTTTTCATCTGGAATATTTAATTTAACTTCTAACTGCTTTTCATTAAATCTTTCATCATTTTCACTAAAGCCTGTCTTAATAATTGACCAATATCTAGCTTACTAATATTAAGCTCCATTGCTCCACTTGCAGCCTTAGATGCCTCAAATAAATCTTCTATTAAAACCTTAAGTCTTTGAGATTTTTTATCTAGTATATTTACATAATCTCTAGCACTTTCAGGTTCTATATTTTCTCTCTTTAATAAATCAATATAATTAATTATTGATGTTAGCGGTGTTTTTAAATCATGAGAAACATTAGTTATAAGTTCTGTTTTCATATTTTCACTCTTCATCTCATTTTCAACAGACTTTCTTAAACCTTCTTTAATATTATTGATATTATTAGCAAGCTCTCCTAAATGGCCTTCACCTTTTACATCAATTTTATAGTTTAATTGTCCTCTAGCTCCATCCTTTGCACCAATCATAATTTTATCTAAATAAAGTAACTTTCTAACAACTAATATAATTAACATTGCTGTAATTATAAGTCCTATTAATAAACATATTATAAAAATTTCTGGTATTGCTATTGATATTGCAAGTAGTAATCCTCCAACCACTATATATGTCATAATTATAATAAATATACTGTTTATTATAGATCCCTTAGTTGCTATTTTACTTAGCCCCTTATATATTCCAATAGTAATATTATTACTAAATAGTGTTCCTTCCTTATAATTAATAATTAATATTTTTATTAATAAATACATAATAGCTAATATTATTGAAAGACATATAACTGAGTTAACTTTTAACACTTTCATATATCCAATATAATACACATTATAAATATTAATTCTCCAAAAAATATAAAGTATTATTAATGGTGCTATTTTAAATTCAATTGGATAATCTTTTAATTTATTAATTAATCTATCCTCATCAATTCTTAATTCCTTTTTATCTTTAATTGCTTTTATCAATACTATTACTAATATTATTGATATAGCCATAATGCTAGCACTTACAGCTATTTTATTTACATTTTCTTGTACACTTTGTAAACTTTCATATACTATATCACCTGGTATAATATCCTCTGGCATCCATGTATATAATATTATATTGTGATTGTCCATGTTATAATTTTCATATCCAATACTTTCAGTAACTGCATAAACATGGTCATAATAATTATATTTCCCATTTATATATTTATTAATTGAGCTATTTTCATTAACTTCTTTACCATTAATAAATATCTTTTCTATTACGTTGCCGTTAAAATCTATATTTATTTCTCTTAGATATCTAGAACTTTTTTTTAGACTTGTTATATCCCTCTGTTCTTCACCAATCCACATATTATTTAACTTGTCATAGGCAGAAAATTGTAAATTTAAATATGATTTCAATTTATTGCTTAATATATTAAAGCTATTTATTTTTCTTTCTAAGATATAGTCATTTAATTTATCATCACTTAAAGTATACTTCTCTTCTATTTTATCTCGTTCTTCATTTAATATTTTTTCCTGCTCTTCATAGGATAAATTATTAAAGCTAGTATCATTATTGTATTTTGAGTATCTGAATTCTTCATATTCCTGATCTATTTGATCTCTTATTTCAGCTTTACAAATTTCTATATCATTTGTAGTTATATTATCTTTATTCTTAACATACTCTTCCGATTTATAATATAAGGAGTAATCCATAGCTAAATTTATATAATCATAGATTGTACCACTTAATTCTGTTTTACTATAAATAGAACTTGGAATTAAATATATTAAATTATTTTTTACTTCTAAAAAAGATAATATTATTGTAGAAGACAATATTAATATTAATAAATAAATAACATAACTTTTAATTTTGATATTTTTCAATTTTATATCCAATTCCCCACACCACCTTTAAATACTTTGGTTCCTTAGGATTAATTTCAATTTTTTCTCTAATCCTTCTTATATGAACAGCTACCGTATTTTCTGCATTATAACTTGGCTCATTCCATACTCTTTCATAAATTTCATCTATAGAAAATACCCTACCTGAATTTTTTAATAATAACTCCAGTATCCCTAACTCTGTAGCTGTAAGCTTTATGCTCTGTCCATCAACCAATACCTCTTTAGTTTCACTATTTAAAGATAATCCACCATTAATTATTACATTATTACTTTCCTCTTCTTTCTTCTTATTGTACTCTCCAAAAATAGTATATCTTCTAAGTTGTGATTTAACTCTTGCAATTAGCTCCAATGGATTAAATGGTTTAGTTATATAATCATCCGCTCCCATATTAAGACCTAATATCTTATCACTATCTTCCGATTTAGCAGATATTAATATTATAGGAATATTCTTTTCTTCTCTTATTTTCATTGTGGTTCTAAGACCGTCCATCTTAGGCATCATTACATCCATTAATATAAGATGAATTTCCTTTTCCATTAAAGCTTCTATTGCCTCTATCCCATCATAAGCTTTTATAACATTAATCCCTTCATTTCTTAAATATATATCTATTGCATCAACTATTTCTTTATCATCATCTACTACTAATACGTTATTTTTTATCATCTTTTAAGACACTCCTTTCATCATTTATTCATTATATCATGACAGTTAATGTTTCACTCATTTATATTCTAACTATACCTTACACTTAATATAATAAAGTTAAAGTCTTACAAATCTTTTAACATATTTATTACAAATTTCTTAAACATAAAATATTTTTAAAAGAAACCTTTTGCTAACTACATATTGATTTTAAATAAAATAAAGGTTGTATCAAAACTAAGTATAAACTTACTTTGATACAACCGCTATCTCTAAATAAAAATACTATTTAAATTTTATATTGTTAATAATAATCCTGCAATTGTTGCACTTAAAAGATTTGCTAATGTTCCAGCCATAATTGCCTTCCATCCTAATCTTGCAATATCCTTCTTTCTACTTGGTGCCATACCACCAATTCCACCTATAAGAATTGCTATAGATGAAATATTAGCAAAACCACATAATGAAAATGTTGCTATTGCTGTAGCCTTAGCTGATAATGTCCCCATAATTGGAGATAAACTTGTAAATGCAACAAATTCATTTAAAACAAGCTTTTGCCCTATTAATGATCCAACTGTAACTGATTCTTTCATTGGAACTCCAATAATTGTTGCTACTGGTGCAAATATATACCCCAAAAGAGATTGTAAGCTTAAATTAGATATTCCAAATATAACTCCAATCCATCCTATAATACCATTAATAAGTGCTATTAATGCTACAAATGCTAAAAGAATCGCTGCTATATTTAAAACTAATCCTAAACCGTCAACAGCCCCTTTAGCCGCTGCATCAACTACGTTAGCTGAATCATCTTTTACCATTTCTATTTCTTCATTTACTTTTGCTTGTTTTACTTCAGGTATTATTATTTTAGACATTATAAGTCCTGCTGGTGCTGACATAAAACTTGCAGATACTAAATATTCTATTGGAATTCCTAATAGTGAATATCCAACTAAAATTGAACCTGAAACTGAAGCAAGTCCACCGACCATAACTGTAAATAATTCTGATTCTGTAAGTTTTTCTACATATGGCTTAATTAAAAGTGGTGCTTCTGTTTGCCCTAAAAATATATTGGCTGAAGCTGATATAGTTTCTAATTTAGATGTTCCTAAAAGTTTAGATAATGCTCCACCTATTATTTTAATTATAAATTGCATAATACCTAAGTAATACAAAACCGATACTACTGCTGATATAAATATAATTACTCCTAAAACATTAACAGCAAATATACTTCCATCATTAGTTAATGATCCAAATAAAAATTTTATTCCTTCATTTGCATAACTAATTACTGATTGTACTCCTAATGCTATCTTGCTTAGTACATATTTACCTACACTCCACTTTAATACAGCAAATGCAAATGCAAATTGAATAACAAATCCAATTATTATAGTTCTCCAGTTTATTTTCTTCTTGTTATTTGAAAACAAGAAAGCTACTAGAAATATAAATACTATTCCTAGGATACTATTTAATATCGCCATAAAAATATCCCGTCCTTTGTTAAATGTTATTTCTTCTTTAGTTTTATCAAAAATATATTCTTATATTCTTTAAATACAGTAAATCTTACTATTTTAAAATACAGTATATATTTAAACTCTTAATATAACTTATCTTATTTCTTTGCCAAAAGGCATTAATAATACCTTGGCTATTTTGAAACAATTTATTATTTTTTATTTTATTCATTTAGAAAAAACTAATAATAAAAGTAATTTCATAAATTAGTATTTATATAAATATCAATGATAATCTATGGAGTTTATTATTGAGTAACTATTATAATAGTTACTCAATAATATAACTTGAATTCCAATTAATAATATTACTATATTTAAAACTATAATTCTTTGTTATATCTTTTAAGTATCACTCTTTTAATTTAGATGATTTTTTAGTTTTGTTTTCAGAAAACCCTTTTTTTATTTCAAAACACCCAACTAAAAATAAGAAACCACCAAAAGCCTTTTTTAATATTTCTGAAGATAAATAGTTAGCCAAAAAAGCACCACAAATAGCTCCTAATACTCCAAATGTCGCTATAGGTAGTACTAATTTCAAAATAACATTCTTATTTTTTATATGGATTGCAAGAGCAAAGATTGCCATTGGAATAGATGAAAGTAAATTAATACTTTGTGCAATCTTAGGGTCAACACCAACAAACATGACTAGCGCTGGTATAAGTATAGTTCCTCCTCCCATCCCCATGCCTCCAATAATTCCCGCAAAAAAACCTATTATTGTATAAATCATTAAAACACCATCCTAATAGCCGCTATTATCATTATAACCCCAAAGGCTATTCTTAAAAATTTCCCTGTAAGTCTACATAATAATTTAGCTCCAATAATTCCACCTATTATACTCCCAATGGCGACTTTCCATGTTAGTGTAAAATCATAAGTTCCTTTTGCTATATAAATAGCTGAACTTGCTCCTGTTAAAAATATAATTATAGCTAATGCTGTGGCATGTGATTTATGCTCTTCTACTTTAATGATATCATTAAGAATTGGTACTAAAAGAGTTCCTCCACCTGAACCAAAAGAGCCATTTATAAAACCTGTAAATAAACCTATTAATGAGTTTTTTATATTAAAACTCTTCTTTTCATTTTTCATATACCTCACCACCTACTTGTATTTTAACCATTTATCCTATTTTAATTTAAAATCACTATTATTTTTTCTATATTTCACCCTTTAATATTTTAAAACTTTTAAAATTTAATTCTAAATTCTTTTGTCATTCTCATTTATAGTTCTTATTTTTGTTAATATTGACTTACTTATATTTTTTGATATATAATTAGTTAAATTAATATTTTGCGTTGATAAGGAGTACTACTATTAGTACGTATCTTCAGAGAGCTGTTGGTTGCTGCAAAACAGTGATACACTTTTAGGAACTTGCCTTTGAGCTTACTTGTTAGAAGCAAGTACGGAATCCCCGTTATAGATTTGAGTGAGAAATTTAAAAATATTTTTAAAAGTATTTATTTATAAATTTCTAATAAGAGTGGTACCGCGAAATATAGCTTTTCGTCTCTTAATTGAGATGAGAGGCTTTTTTTATATATTTTTTCAAATTCAGGGAATAATTTAATTAGTTAGAAGTTAGAGGTTACTATTGGAACTCTTTTTAGAGTTTCTAAAAATATATTTTTAATTTACATAGTGTGAATTTTTTTAACTACTACCTCAAAACTACTAATTTAATATTGTTGTGCAATATTAAATTATTCTCGTAATATCTAAGGAGGGTTTTAACTATGAGTAACTACGGAACTGCTATTGATAAGAAGTGGCAAAAGAAGTGGGAAGAAACTGAACTTTACAAATTTAATCCAGATGCAGAGGGCGAAAAGCTTTATGTTTTAGAAATGTTCTCTTATCCATCTGGAAGCCAATTACATGCTGGTCACTGGTTTAACTATGGACCTGTTGATTCATGGGCAAGATTAAAGAAAATGCAAGGATATAATGTATTCCAACCAATGGGATTTGATGCTTTTGGTTTACCTGCAGAAAACTTTGCAATTAAAACAGGAATTCATCCATGGGATTCTACTGAAAAGAATATAAAGACTATGGAAGAACAATTAAGAGCTATGGGAGCTATGTTTAACTGGGAAAATGAAGTTATAACTTGTACTCCTGAATATTATAAATGGACTCAATGGGTATTCTTACAATTATTAAAGAATGGTTTAGCTTACAGAAAAAAAGCTCCTGTAAACTGGTGCCCATCTTGTAACACAGTTCTAGCTAACGAACAAGTTGTTGATGGTGCTTGTGAAAGATGTTCAACTGAAGTTACTAAGAAAGATTTAACTCAATGGTTCTTTAAAATTACAGAATATGCTGATGAATTATTAGAAAAGCTAGATACTTTAGATTGGCCAGAAAAGACAGTTGCTATGCAAAAGCATTGGATTGGTAAGTCTACTGGTGCTGAAGTTAATTTCAAAGTTAAAGATTCAGATATTAACTTTAATGTATTCACAACAAGAGTTGATACTTTAAATGGTGTTACTTATGTTGTTTTAGCTCCTGAAAATCCATTAGTTGATGAATTAACTACAGCTGAAAATAAAGCTGCTGTTGAAGAATATAAAGAAGCTGCTAAAAAACAATCTGATATAGAAAGACAATCTCTTACAAGAGAAAAAACAGGTGTATTCACTGGATCATATGCTATAAATCCTATAAATGGTAAAGAGGTTCCAGTTTGGGTTGGAGACTACGTTCTTGCAACTTATGGTACTGGTGCTGTTATGGCTGTTCCAGCTCACGATGAAAGAGACTACGCTTTTGCTACTAAATTTAACTTACCAATAGATCAAGTTATAACTAGCAAAAAAGGCGGAGAAGTTGAATTACCATACTGCGAATATGGAGTTCTAGTTAATTCCGGTGAATTTGATGGATTAACTACTGAAGAAGCTAAAGAAGCTATTGTTGAAAAGCTAGCTAAACAAGGTTTAGGATCTGCTAAAGTTAATTACAGATTAAGAGACTGGTTAGTTTCAAGACAAAGATATTGGGGTGCTCCAATTCCAATAATTTACTGTGAAGATTGTGGTGCTGTTCCAGTTCCTGAAAAAGACCTTCCAGTTGAATTACCATATAATGTTGAATTTGCTCCAGATGGTAAGTCACCACTTGCTAAGTGTGAAGAATTCGTAAATACTACTTGTCCTTGTTGTGGTAAGCCAGCTAAGAGAGAATGTGATACTTTAGATACATTCGTTTGTTCTTCTTGGTACCAAATGAGATACGTAGATAATAAGAATGATAAAATCGCATTTGATAAAGAAAAAGTAGATAAGATGCTTCCAGTTGATAAATATGTTGGTGGACCTGAGCATGCTTGTATGCACTTATTATATGCAAGATTTATAACTAAGGCTTTAAGAGATATGGGTTATTTAAGCTTTGATGAACCATTCAAGAGCTTAACTCATCAAGGACTTATCTTAGGACCAGACGGATTAAAGATGTCTAAGTCTAAAGGAAATACTATCTCTCCAGATGATTACATCAAAGAATATGGTGCAGACGTATTTAGAATGTACTTAATGTTTGGATTTGCTTACACTGAAGGTGGAGCTTGGAGTGACGATGGTATTAAATCTGTTGCTAGATTTGTAGATAGAATTGAAAGATATCTAACAATGTGCAGAGAAGCTATTGAAGCTGGTACTAACAATAAAACTACTATGGATAAAGCTGAAAAAGAATTAAACTTCTGGTTAAATAATGCTATTAAAGGTGTTACTGAAGACGGAGAAAAGATGCAATTCAACACTGCTATTGCTAGAATGATGGAATTCATCAATGCTTTATCTAAATACATGAAAGAAGAAACTAAGAACTTAGATTTCTTAAAGACTGTATGTGAAAGCTTTATTAAGATTTTAGCTCCGTTTGCACCTCATTTTGCTGAAGAGCAATGGTCATTATTAACTGGTAAGTACTCAGTATTCAATGAAGCTTGGCCAACTTTTGATGCTAAAGCTCTTGTTAAAGATGAAATTGAAATAGCTATCCAAGTTAATGGTAAGATTAAAGCTAGAATCAATGTTGCTTCTGATTTAAATGAAGAAGGAATTAAAGCTGCTGCTTTAGCTGATGAAGCTATTGTTGCTGCTACTGAAGGAAAAACTATAATAAAAGTTATCGTTATTAAAGGAAGACTTGTAAATATAGTTGTAAAATAATATTATTAAAAGCAAAATACCATGAGGTATTTTGCTTTTATTTTACCCAATATACTAATAAAATAAGTTATAATTAAATATACATTTAATTATCAAAATTAACTAATTTTGTCTATAAATAATTGGAGGCTTATTAATGAATATACGAATCGCTAAACCTGAAGATGCAAAAAAACTTGTTGATATATATAAATATTATGTTGAAGAAACTTCAGTAACATTTGAATATGATATCCCCTCTATTGAGGAATTTACTAAAAGAATTGAAAAAACTTTAAAAAAATACCCTTATCTAGTAGCAGAAAAAAACAATAAAATTTATGGATATGCTTATGCAGGTGCTTTTAAAGGAAGACGTGCTTATGATTGGTCTGTTGAAACTTCTATTTATGTAAAAGCTGGTATATCAAATCATGGAGTTGGTACTTTACTTTATAAAGAACTTGAAAGATATCTTAAACTTCAAAATATAATTAATGTAAATGCTTGTATTACTTATCCTAATGAGCAAAGCGAAAACTTCCATAAAAAATTTGGATATAAAGTTGTTGCTCACTTCACTAAATGCGGTTATAAATTTGGAGAATGGAAAGATATGATTTGGATGGAAAAATTCATTGCAGAACATAACATTCCACCTAAAGCTATGATTCCATTCTCAAAACTTAATTTAGGTTAATATTAAAAGCACATGGTACGAATTTTCATTACCATGTGCCTTTGTTTAATAATTTTCAAAAGTAGTTTGTAATTTTAAATAATTTAATGTGTCTTTTAATATTTATCCATGAAAATATCCTGTCCTAGCTGAAACTACAACATAAGGAACTTCTGAACCATCCTCATTTACATATGCTTCATATAAATCGCCTTCTAAAAACTCTATTTTAGTAACTTCTTTCCCATATTTATCATATAAGTCTTTTTTAAATAATTCTTCCCAATTAGCCATTATAGGAGCATTTAAAGTAATATAATTTGCTAATCCTTCTATATTATCTAAACTTCCACCCTGAGCTACATATTCATTGGCCAAGCTTTCTATATTAACATTATTCAAGAATGCTTCACTCCACTTTAATTTCAATGCTTCCGGCTTATCATTCTGTCCATTAATAATATAATTCTTAACCTTTTCAACAACTTCATTCATATCTATATTTTCTGTTTGCTTTGAATTATCAACTTCTGATTTTTTACTTACTTCATTATCTTTATTTTCTGTTTGTTCAGATGAATCTTCTATCTTATTTTCACTTGCTTCATTATTTTCTTTCAAAGATGATATTTCATTTTTCTTATCATCTACCTTATTATTTTTATTTGAATCATTGCTACATCCAACTAAAAATAATGTACATACTGCCATTATGCAAATTATACTTTTAATAACCTTACTCATTCTTCTCTACCCCTCTATATATTATTACTTTTATATTTATTATTTTTAAGTATTTTATATTTTTTATGTCTTTAATTATTGAAAGATACTTACAATTAACTTATCCGTGTCATTTGACATTTTCTAATTATCCATCTTTCATTAATCTTTTCTGCTTCTGCAATAAATCCAATTGCTCCAATTCCTGAAACCCACTTCATACCTTCAAGTGAAACTTCATTTGAGTTATTCTTTAAATATTTATTAACATTAAAAACAAGTCCATCTTTAAAACTCAGATTTTTAATATATCCTTCATCTTCTAATTCTTTAAAGGTTTTATCAAGCATAGTTACTGAATATTTTTTTGAAATGTATTCAAATAATTGCTCGTTATCTTCTTGGGAAAAATCTTCAAATGATTTTGTATCTATATTTATATACTTCTTTAAATCATCATTTAGCCCTTTATCAATCTCCCATACCAAATCAAATATTTCTCCATATAATTTAGCTTTTTCAGTCTTTAATATTTTATCTTTAAACCTTTCATTCTCTGAAGTTTTAACAAAATAAGCTCCTTGCCTATTTTCAATAGTAGCTTCATCCTTTGCTAAAATTTTACCTGTATCCTTTTCTTCAATTTGTAATATAATTTTATTTTCCCTATAATCTCCATCAACATAGCTCACTTCATTATATGGTGCAAATTCAACAATCTCTCCATCATTTATAATTTCTCTATAAGGACCTTTATCTCCTATAAATCCATCTATATTCTCACCTTTTAAACTATAAAATTCACCATCATTATAAATATTTTCTTCAACTATCCAATGATATTGAATTTTCTTATCTATGTTACCTTCTATAATAGGAGTAAATCTTACTCCATCATGAAAAAAGCTTGCTTTATCACTCCTTATTGTAACTTTAATTTTCTCTTTTTCACTTTCTATATTTTCCTTGTCTTTTTCTATATAATTAATTTCTTCTATATCACTAGCTTCTATTTTATTCTTTCCTTCTTCATTATAACATTCTACCTTCTCTACTTCCTTACAACCTAAAATAAAAATCAAACCTAATATCAATACTATACTAGATATCTTTTTAATATTATCACCTCCTAAAGATTCTCTATATCTAACTCACAATTTTATTAATATATTTTATCCTATATACTTAAATATTATCTTTTATCACTTAATTTTCATTGATACTTAATTTCTAATTCATCTAAAGTACCTTTATTCTTTTTATGATTTTGTTAATCTGTAAGTATTCATACTCAAAAAATTTTCTCTTATTTGATTTAAATATATCTACTTCTAAATAGCTTTTCTTCTACACTATAACTCATTATGATATTATATATTTATATAAATTACTGTAAATTGGAGATTATTAAAATGAATATTACAATTAGAAAAGAAAATACTGAAGACTTTAAAATAATTTATGATTTAATAAAGAACTCTTTTAAGCATGCTGAACATAGCGATGGTACTGAACAAGATTTAGTTAATAGACTTAGAACTTCAGAAAGTTATATTCCTGATCTTTCATTAGTAGCTACAATTAATGATAATATAGTTGGATATATTATGTTTACAAAAATAACTATCAATAATGAAAATGATAAATATGATTCATTAGCACTAGCCCCTCTTGCAGTAAGCACTGATTATCAAGGTATTGGCATTGGTAGTATATTAGTTAAAACAGGATTACTAAGTGCTAAAGAATTAGGATATGAATCAGTAGTTGTTCTAGGAAGTGAAAAATATTATCCTAGATTTGGATTTAAAGAAGCTTTAACATTTGATATTAAAGCTCCCTTTGATGTTCCAAATGAAAATTTTATGGCAATTGAATTAAATAAAAATTCTTTAAAAAATGTATCTGGTACTGTTGTATATGCTAAAGAATTTTTTGAATAAATTTTAAATTGTTATATAGTAATTAATACTTAAAATATACTTAAAAAATCCAAATAGGCACTATTTCTATATAGCCTTATTGGGATTTTTTAATATATATTTATTACTGCTATTAAATATAGGTATTACAATATTACTTAACTAAAAAAATAATATATTACTAAGTTAATTATATGAATCAAATTAATTAATGCATATACACCAATTAAAACTTTACTTGCAAGTAATGATCTCTTCATTTGTATAATAGTAGATTTTTCACTTCTATAATACCAATATGCTAAAATTAACGCCATACCTCCTATTTTTAAAAAATACAATACTATTCCATCTATTATCGTATTTAAAAAGAAATTAACTTCGATAAATAAATCTGGTGCTGAAGTTAATAAAAATTTAGTAAATAATAAATCACTCAAATTCAATAAATATAAAAAAATTAAAATTTTCTTTAATTTATATTTACTATTTCCCCTTATATCTATAACATTAGTTTTCATAAACTTCTCCACCTACCATTCCTATTAATATGCTTTTGTAATTTTTTTACTTATATTAAAATTATACACCACTTCTTATTACAATAGTAATATTTTTACAATTAATAGTTCCTGTTTACTTCTTATCTAATCATAAATTCTATAAGGTTTATAATTTATCAGTCTTTTCTATTTTAATAAGAAAAAAAGCATAACTACTAGCCTTAGACAAACTCTGTCTTTTGCTATTAATCATGCTTTTTTGTTATACATTTAATACTTCTTTAAACTCTGCTAAAACTTGTGATACTAGATTCTCATCTAACTTTTCATAATACTCTAAAAGATTTGATTCTTGAATTGCTTCAAAAGCTCTTCTACTTGACTCCATCCAATTTTCAGGTATATAGACCCATACTATTTCATTATAGCTACAACTTAATAAGAAATGCTCCATTCCAAAGAAACTATATTCTTCAATATTATGAAGCTCATTAAATTTTTTATAATCACTTACTATTTGAGATGTTATTTTATATTCATAAATATCCGCATAGAAAAAATCAAAATTTTCAGGCTTTGCTTCAAAAGCATCTCCACATACTATAGTTACTTTTTCATTTTTATCAAAGTTACTATAATATAAATCTATTACTTCCTTACTTATTTCATATACTATTATTTCTTTAACATCACTTTTTTTTGCCATTTCCTCAACTACATATCCAAGCCCAAGTCCTACTACTCCAACTTTACCCTTTGCCATTTTTATAGCAAAATATGATGCTTGAATTTCAAGAGGAGTTAATCTCATCCAAATATGTTCAGGTCCATGTAATTCTAATATTTCTAAATCTACACTATCCTCTTTTGTATATAAATATCCCTGAACTAATCCTTTTAAACCATCTACACTTTTTATTTCATAATCCCCAATTTTATTTTTCTTAATTTTATTATTAGATTCATTTATTTTATTTAAAACATATTCTTTTTCAAAAGGTTTCAACTTTAACAATTCCTTTCTAAATGTTATCAAAACTGAAATTTAACTAACACATGGTAAATTTAACCTGATTTTTTATAAATAAATTAAATATTTTACTATAATTATACCTTTATATTATATTGTCAATTTATTCAAATTTCAATATGTTCTATTTTTATTTTGAGGAATTTTTTTACAGTATATATATAAAAAACATGTTGCTATTTCCGACTAATATGGTATACTATAAACATAATTTGAAATAAAAATTTCGAGAGGTGAACATAATGAACAAATTTTTAGTAAGCGAACAAGCATATAACGAATTCAAGACTTTCCTTGATGAAAATGAAGTAGAAAACTACAGCATAAGAATTAACTTAGCTGGATTTGGTTGCAGTGGCCCAGCTTTCAATATAACTGTTGATGAAGCAAAAGAAGGAGATGTTGTTGAAAAAATCAACGATATTACTTTAATTGCTGAAGAAAAATTAGTTGATGAATTTGGTGGATTTAAATTACTTTCATCAGAAGAAAATGGTGGTAGAGGATTATCATTAAAACCAGTTATCGAAGTTGAAGGTGGTTGTGGTTCTTGTGGTGGTGGATGTCACCACTAAAATAAAAAAGTCGTTACTTTCGTAACGACTTTTTTCAATTCTTTAATAATAATTATATAATTATTACTTAACATTATTTAAAAATTTATATTATTTCTAGTATACAAATGAATAATCTATATATTTATTATTTATTTCTTGAATTCCATCTAAGATATCAATCCAATACTCTTTTTTTATCATTTCTTCTTTTCTTTTTTCTTCATCTAAATTATCACAATGTTTTTGATAGAACTGAACAAAGTAATTATTTAAATCTTTAGACATATTTAATAATACCTCAAAATCTGTATATGCTTTACCCTTTAATTCCATTGTATAGCTATTTTCTTTCATATCATTTTGAAGGTATGCATATATAAGTTCTTCAATCTCCCAATATAAATCAATTTTATTTGAGATATCTACTTCCTTCTTATTATAGTTAACATTTTTATTTTTTAAATTTTCTACTTCGGCTTCATATAATTCTACCTCTGCCTTAGTAATTTCACCATAATTTTTGTATAAAGCTAATAATTCTTCATTATTAATACTATTAGCTTTAATACATCCCTCTAATGTAGCAAGTATTGATTCATTTCTATATCTAATTTGTTCTATCTTACTATAGTTGTCTTCTCTTAATATATGCTTATATTCATGGTTAATTACTACTTGATAAATATTAATTATTAAGCTTATTATTAAAAGCGTTGTAACTATTATAAAATATCTATTTTTAACTTTATCTTTTAAGTGCATAAACCTCTTCCCCTTAGTTTTCTCTATATCTTTCTATATCCTTCTTTATTGAATCTAGTAAACTATTAAGTTCCCAAACTTCCCCTTCATCTACAAGTTTATTCAACATTACCTGATATCTACTTGCTTCCATAGCTCTTCCTATAGACATTAATGTTATTATATTATTCATTATGTTGCTTATAATATCTGACTTAACTTCAAACAATCTTTGAGCATCCTTTATTTCATCTTTTATTTCAAGCATTTGTTCATCTAAATTAAATGCTGAATCTGCAGCTTCTTTTAATTTAATTTTCAAATCCTCTGGTATATGCTGTTTATACTTGTAATTTAAAGAATGTTCTATAGTTGCCCAGAAGTTCATTGCCAAAGTTCTTATTTGAAACTCTGCTAATATTTCTTGTGGTCCTTCTGCTGTATATACAGTATATTTAATAATCATATGATAACTTCTATAACCACTTTCTTTAACATTTCTAACATAGTCTTTTTCGTAAAGAATCTGCATATCCTTTCTTGCACGAAGTAACTCTATTACTTTATCTATATCATCAACAAACTGGCACATTATTCTTATACCAGCTATATCCTCCATTTCTTCTCTAACTCTATCTAACGGAATTCCGAATTTATTTGCTTTTTCAAGAAGGCTCGAGACCTCTTTAACTCTTCCTGTAACAAATTCTATTGGAGGAATATTCATTTCTTTTTCTATATTCTTTTCTTATACTTTTAAGTTTAACCTTTAACTCTTCTACAGCCTGTTCATAAGGCATAAGGAAACTTTTCCAGCTTTGCATTGCCATATATACATCACCCTTATAATTAATACAAATACATTATATCAAAAACACATCAAAGTGTAACTAAAAATTACCACAAGTAAATATAATCTTATTTTTCATCTTAATTATTGCCTTAATGAAGTAAAAGACATAATTTAAACTTAATAAAACATAAAATTTTAATTTATGTATAATAATTTTAGTCTAAAATTTTTATAGGATTAAAATCTATAAAATCACAAGAAGTCATTATATACTCAACCCCATTTATTATTCCTTCTTTAGCTTTTATATTTGATGGTCCATGAAGATGTCCATATATAACCTTTTCCACACCATACTCTTTAAATATATTAGTGAAATCTGACTCTCCATTCTCATCAGCAAAAGGTGGGTAATGAATCATTACAATAATCTTTTCATAGCCTGCTTTTTTTGCTGAATCTAAAGATAATTTTAATCTTATTTGCTCCCTAGCATATATTTTTTCATCCTTTGTATTGAACTTATCACTACTTGGATCTAACCATCCTCTTGTTCCACATATAGCATACTCATTATAAGCATAATAATTATTTTGCAAGAACTTCATATTTTCATACATAGCATTTAATTTTGATATACTACTCCACCAAAAATCATGATTTCCTTTGCTAATTATTTTTTTTCCTGGCAATGAGCTTATCCAATCTAAATCGTATTTACAATCTTCCCATTTCATTGACCATGATATATCTCCTGCTATAAGCACAGTGTCATCATCATTAATTTTTTCTATCCAATTATTCTTTATCTTCTCATCATGATTTATCCATCTTTCACCAAAAATATCCATAGGTTTATCTACATTAAAAGCTAGATGTAAATCTGATATTGCATATAATGCCATTAAGTATTTCTCACCTTTCTAAATACAATCTTTTATATTATAAATTAATTTTATAATTATTGCTTTTTATATTAATTTAATATTCTTACAATATATTATACTTTAATTCTACTGTCTGCAAGTTTCACTAATAAAAATTAATGGGTAAAACTTAAAATATTAAAAATAAAATTAAAAAACTGAGCAACTATATGCTGCTCAGTTTTTTTCAGAAATTAATCAATAGATTAATTATTTTTTATTTCTTTTTCTTCCTAATAGTGCTCCACCCGCAGCTAATATTCCACCTAGTATTACTGCTACAGCTGAAGATTTTCCACCTGTTTGTGGTAATTTACCACTTGTACTATTTCCAGAACCGTTAGTTCCTGGTTTATTAGTTGTATTATTACTTCCACTATTGCTTCCATTATTACTTCCGCCATTACTGCTTCCATTGTTATCGCTTCCTGCATTAGCAATTAATCCATTTACAGCACCTTGTAATGCTTCTGCTGCACTTGCTATTTCATCTGCACTTGCTTCATCATTAGCCATAACATTTTTAGCATTAACTAATTGTACTTGTAATGCTTCCCAACTTTCAGCCGTATACTTAGTAGAATCTAAGTTTTCTGCCTTGTTTATTAAAGCATTTAATGCATCCTTATTTGGTTTTAATCTTAACTCTAAGAATGTTCTTAATAAACTGTCATAAGTTTCAACAACTTCTGCTTCTAAAGCATTTTCATCAGATATAACACCATTTGCAACAACTAATATTTGTTGTAATTTATCCCAAGTAGATTTTATATACTTATCGCCTTCTAATTTGTTAATTCTTTCAACTAAAGATATTAAATGTTCTTTATTACCCTTTTCAAAAGATAACAGTTGCATTGCATCACTTAATCTATCAAATGCTGCATTCACTTGATCTTGAGTAGCTTTATTATTTGATAATATAGCTTGTGCTTCAGCTAAAGCAGCTTTAAATTCAGCAACAGCTACTGGAACTATATTTTCAAGCTCTTTATCTGTTACTTTAAGAGCTTCTTCAACTGCAATTTCTAAATGCTTCTTGAATACATTAGCTTCTAATTCTTCTAATTTTTCTTTTGCATTTTCTACTTCTTTTGCTAATTCCTTAATTTGATCCATAACCTCTTCAGCACTTGCATTATCATCATTTATAAGTTTTTCTGCATTTGTAATTATAGCTTCTAAGTTAGAAACTAATTCCTCAGTCCCCTCATAATCACTTAATTTAGCAATAACTTCTCTAGCGTTTGCCACAAGTCTAGTTAAGTCTGTTTTATCAACAATTACAGATTCATCAAACTTAGCTTTTGCTGTGCTTAATGCTTCAACTGCTACATTAATTTCTTCTTGAGTTGAATTTTCATTATTTAATACTTCTTTAGCTGATTCTACTGCTAATATAAATTCAGCAATTGCATTTGGAGTATTAACACCTTCAGCTAACTTAATTGCTTCTTCTGCTTCAATTATTGCAGCTTCTAATTCAGTTCTATCTACTACAACTACATTAGATTTAAAAGCATCTACTGCAGTTTGTAATTCACTAGTTATAGTTACTATTCCATTAGTATCTGTAACTACAGCAAAATCTGCTTCTGCTTTAGCTATAGCTGCATTTAGCATATCTACAGCTTCTTGAGTATACTGACCATTTCCAGATCCTATTACTGCATTTTCTACCTTTTCTTTAGCAATAGCTAATACAGCTTCATATTTTGATTCTTCATCAGCTATTTCTAGGTAACTATCTAAAGCTACTCTTAATTCATCATGTGCTGCATCTATTTGCCCTTGTCCAACTTTAACTGTTTCATATACTGCTATAGCTTCTGCTCTTTCAGCTTTTAATACTTCTATTGCATTTTCAACAATATTTCTTTGCTCTTCTGTTAAAGTTTGTAATCTTTTATTATTTAAATTATTTAATACAGCATCAGTTTCAGCAATTACTATTGCTAATTTAATTCTATTTATTGATACTACTGTTTTTCTAAATGCTGAAACAGCTTGTTTTAATTCTGTAATTATTTCATTAACTCTTACTGAGTCTGGTACATTATCTAATTCTGAATTTGCTTTTGCAATTGCAGCTCCTAATGCATCCTTACCTGCTTGAGTATAATTTCCTGCCATATCACCAACAACTGCACTATCGTAAATAGCCTGTACAGTACTTATATATTTAACTAAAGCTTCAGTTGAATCACCCTTATAAAGTTTAATTTCATTTATCTTAACATCATTATTTAAGAATGTTACTTTAATTTGCTTAGCAACTATAGTTCCATCAAATTGTTCAACATAATTGTTATAATCTTCAGTGTTTTTACTTCTATCAGCAACACCTATCCAACTTTCACCATCTTTTGAGTATTCAACAGTGTATTGTAATGCTTCACTTGAGCTCTTTAACATTTCAATAGCTGAGATATCCTTAGTTGTTCCTAAATCAAATATAACAACCTTATCTTCTGCTCCATTTGCTTGCCAGAATGTAGCTTCATCATTATCTCTAACATTATTTATTGTTTCATTGTTAATATTAGCAGATACAGTTACAGTATCATTTACTGCAATATTTTCTGGAGTAGAATATACATTTAATTCAGCTGCTGATGCAAATCCACCAACACCTTCTAATGCAACAAGTCTAACATGAGTTGCTTGAACATTATCTAATAATATATTCTTTATGCTTCCGTTAGCTTCCCAACTTCCTGATGCAACTGTTTCAAAATCTTTACCATTTGTACTTACTTGAAGTTCGTATTTAGTTATAGTTCCATTTCCACCATTGCTTCTTGGTTCATAACTATATTTATTGATTGTATATTCTTTATTTAACTCTAATGTAATACTATGTGGTAATGCTACAAAGTTATTGTAGTTAGTATGCCATATAGTATTTGAGTTTCCATCTATAGCAAAGCTTGCTAACCCTTCACTTCCTACATTTGGATGTTCAGAAGTTGCTGTAGCTCTCATGTTAGATTGAGGAATTTTTACTGATGCACTAACTTCTTGATTTAATGTTTCCTTAGCATTAACTTTTACTTCTGCAATTGCTGCCCAAGCACCTGGCCATTCACCTTGTCCTGAAGTACCATTAAATGTAACTAATACATCTTTAATATTATCCTTAACTGTAATAGTGTACGCTTTATCTAAAGTTGAATTATTTTCAGTTTTATCTAAAACAACTGTTTTATTTCCTGCTTCATCAATAGTTTCAACTTTAAATTGGAATGGTAATCCATCTTTTTCAAATACTAATTCAATATTTTCAGCAAAGTATTCTTTACCTAAATTTACATTTGCATATGAATTTAAGTTTCCACCATTTGCAACCCATAAACTGTTGATATCTCCATCAGTTATGTTACTTAATGGTTTTCCATTTTCTGATTCACTACCAGTTACTTCTTTTCCTAATGCAACATTTACTAATTCAAATTTCTCTTCAACTGGTCTTAATGCTTTAATTTCAGCTAAACTTGCCCAAGCTCCTGGGAATTCGCCTTGTCCATTTTTTCCAGTTATAGTTACTGTTATATCTTTTATTTCTTTATCTACATTTATAGTATAAGTTTTCTTTAATGGCTCTTGATTATCAGTCATATCTAATAGAATTACTCCATCAGCTTCAACCTTAAATTGGAATGGAAGTCCTGATTTTTCAAAACTTAATTCTAATTTTTCAACATATTCTGAAGCTTGTAGATCTACACTAACTGAAGATCCCATACCTCCATTATTTTCATAACCATTAGCAACCCATATTGTATTTAAATCACCATCTGTTACATTTGAAGCAGACTTACTAGCTGATTCTGTACTTGTTGCTGTAGCTTCTTTTCCAAGTGCAATATTTTCATATTCCACTACTTCTTCTTGACCTTGATAAACCATTATTTCCGTCATTTCTGGTACTAAAAGATCATTATCACTAGTTAATTTTAACCTTACTTGATCAGCAATTCCTTTATAATCTATAGAAATAGTCCCTGTTATAGATCCTGAATCTTGTCTTGCAACTTCCTTCCATTGACCATTTTCTCTAACTTCTACTACATAGTTTATAGGGAATCCACCTGCAGCTTGATTTGGAGCAAAAGCAATTCCGTCAATGTTATATTCTTTTTCTAAATCTAAAGTTAATTCAACTGGCCATGTTACTCCATTAGCCATCCAAGCAGTTCCTGTAGTTCCATCTGTTAAGTTAGTTGTTGGATATGATGGATTAGTTTCAACACTACTTATAACAGTTTTTCCTAAAGCAATATTAACCTTTTCAACTGCACTTGAAGCTCCACCTAAGAATTTTTCCATATTTGTAACAGAGAATTCTTCCATTGCTATACTAGCTAACATAGCTAAATCTTCACCTGAACCTTCTGTTGGATAAGCATTGCTTTCATCTGTCTTTTCTGTAGCCCATTCATACTCTACCTTATGCCAATCTATGCTTGGAGCTGTTACTCCTGTTTCTAGTTCTGTTCTTATACCATCAATCCACATTTCCCATCTCTTTAGGTATAAATCTTCAGTTAAACCAGCCCATTGTCTGTTTGAATAATCCTTTAATGAGCCATTCTTATAATCTCCCCATGTAGTTATAAGAGCTCTTGCATTAAATTCAAATAAATCCTTTGTCCAATCATCTGCATCTGCAAGCATTGTTCTTGATTGTTCTATCCATGTCCCAACTAAGAATTCTGGACTAGTTGATAAAACTCTTTCTTGTAATCTTATTAAATCTAAGAAATGTTCTGAAATTCTTTCAAATTTTTCTGCATCTCCTGAATTATAAGCTGCTACCATTTCCTTATGATATTCTTGTGCAGAGTTTGCTAATACTTGTTTAGTTACATCTAAGAAATCATAAACAAAAGCATCACTATCTTTTAATTCATCATAACAGCTAATGAATAATTCCATTGCTCTTTCAAGTTCCTTCTTATCGTATGATATCTTACTATGTCCCCAAGTTGATGCACTATTTATTGATGTAGCAGGTCTAGCATTTATAATTGATTCTGCTGCTCCTTGATAATAGTAATCACTTGTTTTGTAAGCTGTTTCTAAAAGAATTTCCCAAGCTTCAATAGCATCTTCATTTACAGCACCATATCTTCTTTCAATATAGTTATTAACCCATTCTCTATAGTTAATTGGATCTCTTGTCCAAATCATATCTCCCATTAATTCATAAACTATTGGACTATTAGCTAAAGCTTCTGGTGTAATACCAATTCCCTTCATATTTTCTGTAGTTGCTAACGCCTCTGTAATAGATGTAGCTACAGTCTCAACTTGTCCATCTAATCCCATTCTTCCACCAAAGTTATGAAGCATGTTCCAAACCCATGGAATATCTTGATTATCAAATCTAGTGTAATCCGGATTTAAATCTGAGTTTAAGTCAAGTATTAAAGCTTGCTCTTTATTAGTTAATCCTGATAACTTAGTATTGTCTGGATTTCCTTGCCAATGTTGAATAACCCATATAGCATCTTCATCGTGCTCAATCATCTTATCTTGGATTGTACCATATATTCTTGCACTATCCATTCCCCCTGTATTTCCACCTTCATGGAATGGGTCAACTGCATAGTAATCTGTTATATCTCCATATACTTCTTTTTGTTTTTCATAGAATACATCTGCAACTTCTTGGAAGTAATCTCTTTCTCCGTCATTTACATAAGTTTTTAGCATGTTTGGTCTATCAAATCCACACCATCCACCTTGTGATAAAATTTGTGCATCTGGATTTTTCTTTTGGAAATCAAGTGGAACCATTCCTGAATATCCTTGTAATACAGGCTTAATTCCTAATGTTTGCATTCTTTCATGAAGCTGTCTTCCAAGTTCTACTCTATCTTCAAACCAATTATCTGGTAATGGTCCTCCAAAGCTTGTCATATTTTGCATATAGAACCATGCAAAGTATGCTGGTCCTGAAATGAATTCCTTTACTTCTTCATCAGTATACCCAAATTCATTTAAAGTTCTTCTTAATACTTCTTCTTGTCCAACTATATCTAACATTAAGTTATAACCATTCATAGCTGACCAGTCTAAAAATGCTTCATATTCATCCCAATCCCAGAATGACATTGTATATGAATAAGTACAGAAGTTTAATGCATATCTTTCTTCATAAGGAGTATCTATTATTATTCTTTCACCAACTGCTGGTAATTCCTCCGGCATATTTAAGTTAGATCCCATAATAGGATTATACATTACCTTTGCATAATTCTTTAAATAATAGTTAAAACCTGACGCTAAAGATACACCATTATTACCTCTAATTAATATCTTTCCATCTTCTCCATCTAAAACTTCAAATACATCTGTGTCTGATGAAGTTTTTTCTCTTACTTCAAAAACGAAATCATCCTTATATTCATCACCAATAACTCTTCCAACCATACTTGTCATTTCTTGTATAATTTTTGAGTTTGCATATGCTGTATCTGTTGTGAATTTATCGTATTCAGTTTCCCATTCTGAGCCTGCGAAATCACTTGTTTCTATTACTGTTTCTTCCGCAACTTTATCTGATACCTTTTCACCATATAATTCAATTTCTGCTATATTAGAGTTATCATTAGCTGAAGAGAAAGTAACATCTATTCTTACTTTATTAACTTTTACGTTTCCAAAATTATGTATATCCCCATCAATAGTTGCTAAGTCATCATTTTCCTTAGATCCAACTTTTATAAAATTTTCACCATCTGATGATGCATATATATTATAGTGATAATATCCACCAATTTTATTATAAATCTTTATTGCTGATAAGTTATAAGTAGCTCCTAAATCAATTTCTACCCATCTATAGTGATTAGATGATTCCCAATAAGTATCCTTATCTCCATCCATAGCTAACCCTATTTCATGATTATTCGTGTTACTCTTTGCTGTAATTGATACCCCATTGCTTATTACGTCTCCTGTCCCTGCTTTAACTTCAACTGGAATTGATACTGTAAGCCCTGCTACAAACGTTACAGCTAATGCTCTTGCAACATGCACTTTAATCTTATTTACCATGTTTAATCCTCCAATCAATATTGTGTAAAAATATTTATAGCTATTTTTATCTTTGGAAACAAAAAAAGCTGAAAAAGGACGCAGTCTTCCTCTTTCAGCTAATGCTCATAACATTCTTCTATTACGATAACACACTTAAATTCATAACTATATATTAATATTTTATATCTACATAATACTATACCGTTTACAAAATGTCAATATTTTCATAGAAATTATTTTTTTATGAGTTTTTACAGTTTTTTTCAATGTTTTTGTCGATTTTTATCTTTTTTTGTTTTTAGTTATATACTAAAGATATTCTAAATCTTTCAATGTGCATAGTTATATATGCTACTTCATTTTCACATACTTCACACTCTAAAGTTTCACTTATAATTTTAGCAATATCCTTTGATATTTTATAGGATAAACTATACTTTTCTTTTATTATATCTTTTAAATCATTTTGAATTTTATTATTATTTATTACTCTTTCAATAGCAAATCTAATATGAATTAGAAATCTAGTATAATCTAGGGATTGTCTATCTATTTCAATTCCTAATTGATCTTCAACATACTCTATTATTGTATTACTTAAATAGGCATATTTTATTGTATTAGCTAATTTTCCATTATTTCTAGCTGAATGAATATGAATAGCTATAAATGCAACTTCACCATCTGGTATCTTAATATCTATTTCTTCTTCTATCTTTCTAGCTAATTTTAATGCTAACTCAAACTCCTTAGAATATAAAGTTTCTACTTCATTTAAAAAAGGGTTTAATATTTCTTGATCATTTTTTAGCCTTTTAACTGAAAAAGCTAAATGCTCTATTAATCCAATATGTATACTCTCATTTAACTCTTCTCCTAATTCATCCTGAATTTCACTTAAAGCTTCTTCAAATATACCAATTAATTTATTATCCACAGTACTAACGATTTCATTGAAATTCTTTTTATTTCTATCATCTGATATTACAAATATTTTACTTACTTCTGTTCCAGTTACTATTACATCTCCAAACTTCTTGCCAAAGCCTATCCCTTTTTCAAATAATATTTTTTCTACACCGTTATCTCTAACTAATAGAACATTATTATTAATAGACTTTACAATTATTAAATCATTAGTTACTAACATTTTTTTCCCCCTCAAAATTTAAAAACCTTCTCTTTTTTTACAGTATATTCAATTAAATCTCACCTGTCAACATTTACAAATAGTTTATTATTATTTATTTAGATTATAAAAATATCAGATAATAATAACATTATATTATCTGATATTTTTTAATAATTTCTATTCAACTACAATTTTATTGTAATTTTTCTTACCTCTTTTTATTAAAGCAGCTCCATCAACAATATCTTCTTCATTAAGAGTTCTAGTTACTTCTGTAACCTTTTCTCCATTTAAAGACAATCCACCTTGTTGTATTAATCTTCTTCCTTCAGCTTTTGATGGAACAATTTTATTTTCTGCCATAATATCTAAAATAGTTGCACCTAATCTTTCCTTAGAAATTGTAACTGTAGGTACATTGCTCATATCAACCCCGCCAGCAAATAAAGCTTCTGCAGCTGATTTAGCCTTATTAGCTTCTTCTTCTCCATGAACAAGCTTAGTTATTTCATAAGCTAATATAGTCTTAGCTTTATTAATTTCTGCACCTTCTAAAGATCCAAGTCTTCTTACTTCATCCATTGGTAAGAATGTTAATAGTGCTAAACATTTTTCAACATCTGCATCATCTACATTTCTCCAATATTGGAAGAAATCAAATGGTGATGTTTTTTCTGGATCAAGCCATAAAGCTCCACCAACAGTTTTACCCATTTTTTGACCTTGGCTATTAGTTAAAAGTGTACATGTCATTGCCATAGCTTGCCCTTGTGCTTTTCTTCTAACAAGTTCAACACCAGCAATCATATTTGACCATTGATCATCTCCACCTAATTCCATCTTACAGTTGTACTTCTGATTTAATACATAGAAATCATATCCTTGCATTAACATATAGTTAAATTCTAAGAAAGATAATCCCTTTTCTAATCTTTGTTTAAAGCATTCTGCTGAAAGCATTCTATTTACTGAGACAATGAACTCCAACCTCTCTTAAGAAATCAACATAATTTAAGTTTAGTAACCAATCTGCATTGTTTACTAATATAGCTTTATCATCAGAAAAATCTATAAATCTTTCCATTTGCTTCTTTATACAAGAAACGTTATGTTCAATTTGCTCCTTTGTAAGCATAGCTCTCATATCAGTTTTTCCTGATGGATCTCCAACCATTGCAGTTCCACCACCAAGTAAAGCTATTGGTCTATGTCCAGCTTTTTGCATATGAGCCATAAACATCATTGCTATAAAGTGACCTACATGTAAACTATCTGCTGTTGGGTCAAAGCCTATATAAAAAGTTATTTTCTCCTTTTCTAGCAATTCTCTTGTTTCTGCTTCATGCGTAAATTGCTTTATATATCCACGATCTAATAACTCGTCTAAAACGTTAGCCATATTCTTACCTCCTATAAAAATTCATATATTTAGTATATAGTTATTACGTTCTTTTATCAAGAAAATTTAAGCTAAACCTTACTCAAAACAACAAATATTGACTATAAAAAAGAGGTTTATGTTTTAAAAGTATTATTTAATACACAAACCTCTTTTTACTCTATTTAAATTTAATTATTTTCAAAATTATGCTACGTATTCTCTAATACATTCTGGTACTTCTTCACTAGTATCAACATTAACATTTATATAAATATTGATGCCAAATCTATCAGTTAATCCAGCTATCCTTCTAAATAAATCAGTAGATTCTTTCATTGTACATTTAACTATATTGAATAATCCATCTATATATATATTTTCAATATCATAATTAGATGATATTATTCCACATAACATTCCATAAAAGCTTTGACAATCTTCAACATTATATTCATTAGTATCAACAAACCTTATTCCTCTAGATAGTTGTAACATTGGTCTTGAATCATCATCAATATAAACAGCATCACCTTTGGCATCTAGTTGTTGGTGGTTGGCTAATTCTATTAACCTTTTTGTCTTTCCAGAACCTCTTCTTGCACAAAAAACTTGAATCATTGGAACCACTCCTTTTTTATAATATTTTTATATGAAACATCTCCTTTTAATAGAAGGTGTAAGTTCAACTAACCAAAATTTAAAATTTGTCGCTTCACTAAATAGATTTTTTAATATCAATTCTATTAACTATATAAATTTATTATTAACAATCTAGCTTGATTTAAATCACAATATTTATTAACTTTTCTTTAAAGTTATTATTCGCTATTTAAATTTTATTATTCAAAGTTAATAGGCAAAATAACTTTAAAGCAATCCTCTATTGTTGAATTTATCAATTTAACCTTTCCCTTTCCTTTAAATGCTTTCTTTATTCTTTCTATTCCACTACCATCATTACTAAATCTATTTTTATCATCTAAAGATATTAATTTATCATATATCCACATATTTCTCTTATTATATCCACTATTTGAATTATAGCTCCCCTTACTTATTAATTGTCCTGGACTTATTATTATTATTGACTTTTTAGTAAGTATAATCTCTATAACTTTATCAGCTCTAGAGTACTCCCTATACATAACTGCATTTTTTACAGCTTCCATCACTGCATAAATTGGATATTCCTTAGATAATAACGTATACATTTCTTTTTTTACTTTATCTATCATATATAAAAGATTTCCATTAATAACCATAACTTTGCTAGAGTTTATATTTCTTTTATCAATAATCTTAATAGCATTATGCGGTATACATATACTATTGTGATCTGAAAAAACTAATAAACCTCCAAATGTACACCTATATTTCTTACTTTTTTTATCTAAATAAGTTATTCCTGCACTCTCTAATAAAAATTTTTCATTCTCTTTATTTATATATATTCCTTTGTTTTTAAAATATTTGCTTATTAAGTCCATATTTAAAAAATCAACTGTACTTTTTATTATTGGGCATGTTTCAACGGTTAATAGTAAGTTTTCTTCAAAAGCGGCTACTAGTTCAGCCTTTCTCATTGTATCTGTAATTGACCCTCTTCTAATATAAAAGGATCCTGTTTCTTTTATTTGATAAGGTTTTTGACCTCCATCATAAATTGTGATTACTCCAACTTGTTTACCCTCAACTTCTATAACCTCTACTGTTATAGGTATGGGTGGCTCACACCTTGAACTTACTACTTGCTGTATTTTTTCTTCATCTAATGATTTTAGCTTATTAATCCCAATTACTCTTTTAGTCTTATCTTCTATACCAATTACTAAATACCCTCTTCCCCCTCTTGAATTTGCTATAGCACATACATCCTTTGCAAGTTCTTTCTTACCAGATTCAGAAGAAATATCTAGTTTAAGCTTAAAATCTAACTTAATACCTTCTCTTTGTTGTATTAACGATAATAGCTTTTTCTTATTCATTTATATCCCTTTATACTCTCTTTAATATATACTATTCATCCATCAATAAACTGTTAATATACATAAACTATCCAATTCATAACTTTCTTTTGTTAGTAATATATTTATATTTGAAATAGTTAAAAAAAAGAACAAAGAAAGAGTAATTGTATTAATAATTCTTTCTTTGTTCTTTACTATTTGAACTAATTCATATTTAAATTTATTTATTATACTCTTACAAATAATCCTTTTCAATAAATCTCAAATGATTACTTCCAATATTTTTCGCTAGGATTTATATACTATCTTTTGTAGTTCCTGTTCCTTTTATAATTATATTTGTGTGAACTTCTATATCGGTATTAGCTAAAGGGTCATCTTCATCTAAATCAGGATAATACATTTCTACCATTCGCTTAATATCAAATATATCTAAATCCTTTTTCTTATATTTTTCAAAAATATATTGAGTATATCCATTAATATATGCTTCTTCATTAACTTTAATATAATCTAATGCTGAACTATCAACAGTTAACTTTCCTTGAATTTCGCTAATAGAAACTTCTAAATTAATATTTTTTATCAGCTTAAATTTTTTATTATCATATTTTAAAACATCACTTATTCCACCATCTAAAATTTCTAAAGTAACAAAATTTTCTTTACTTTGTGGATTAGCTATATCTAGAGTTCCTGCCTTTGTAGTTCCCATTAATAAATTATACATTAAACTATCTTTGTCATCTATTTGTTCAACTAGTTTATTATCCTTAAATATTGATGCTCCACTTATTTCAACCTTTTTATCTAAAGCATCTTCTTTTAAATCTATTGATGTCAATAGAGCAGTATTACTTCCCATCAATATATTACTTAAATAATAATTTATATTAGATTTAACTGCTTTTTCATTGTATTTATCTTTTCCTACTAAATCATTTAAAAATAATCCTAAATACTCTTCATCAGTAGACACTGTCTCTAATAAATCATCTATATCTCCATAATAAACAAATGCACTTGGCTTCATTTGAAATTCACTATTATTGTTTATTAAATCTAGGAATTTCTTTATCCCATTTCTTGCAGCCTTTTCCGTAAATATATAAGCTCTAGTTTGACTATAATTTAATTTATAACTTGAAACAGAGTTTATTGAATTTAAAGCTTCTAAAGCTGTCTTCCCTGTTCCCTTATAAATTATACGTCTACCTTTGTCTGAACTATCATTTGCACTTCTATATGGTTTTACACAATCTAAATATATTACGCATTGATTTAAATCATCTACATCAAAAATGATACTTGTTGAAAATGTTACTTTATTTATATCATTATAGTTAAAACATCCACTAAAAATTAATGGAATAAGCATTATAATTATAGTACTTGTAATAACTTTCACTATACGCTTCTTCATTAATTTTTACCTCCAGTACCTATTATCCTCTTAGATATTCTATCTAATTTTCCTCTAAAGAAAACATCTCTAAATCTATATTCACTAGTACTTCCAATTGGAAATAAAAATGCATATCCCACTGATTCTAATTCACAAAGTTGAATTATAAAAATAAGTGCTCCTGCTAAAAATCCTGGTATTCCAAGCAAAGCTGAAAATAGCATTATTACTATTGACCAAAAAGATAATGCACCATATATTTTAGGTATTAAAAAATAACTTAATGTACTTACTGCAACTACTATTATTGTTACTCTTGATGCAATACCAGCTCCAACAGCAGCATCTCCTAATATAAGTGCTGAAACAATACTCATAGCACCTCCAATTGGATGAGGCAACCTTAAACCAGCTTCTTTTATTAATTGAAATGCAATCATCATTACAATTACTTCTATAAATGTCGGGAAAGGTACTCCTGCTCTTGCTACTGCCATCCTAAATATAAATAAACTCGGTATCATTGAAAAATGATATGTAATAACAGCCACATAAAATCCTGGTAAAAATGTAGCCATAAAAAATGCTATCCATCTTAAAATTCTATAAAAATTTGTACAATGCCTATTTATATAATAATCATCAGGCATTTGAAAGTTTTCCAAGAAGAAATACGGAGCTGTTATTACAAATGGTGTTCCATCTACAATTATTCCTATTCTTCCTTCTAATATTTTTGCTGCAACCTCATCTGGTTTTTCTGTATACCCTACTGTATCAAAAAATGAATGTTGATGTTTTAAATTTACTTCTATATAGTTTGAATCTAGTATAAATCTTAAATCTAAATTTTTAATTGTATCTTTTACTCTATTAATAAGTTCCTCTGGTGCAACATTTTTTATATAAACAATTGCTACTGAAGTTTGTGATTCTTCACCTACTATTAATGCTTCAAACTTTAAATCCGGATTTTTAACACGTCTTCTTATAAGTGCAACATTATCAACTATAAGTTCATTAAAACCTTCCCTAGGTCCTTTAAGTACAGCCTCTGTTTCTGGTATTCCTATACCTCTTCTTGGAAAGTTCTTAATTTCACAAAAAATAATTTCATTAAAATCCTTTAGTACTAATACTGCATCTCCGTTTAATACATGAGTAATAGCATCATCTGCATCCTTAGCCATTCCAGTTGCACTCATATCTAAAACTTTTTGTATTAAATCTTGTGGAGTTGATATATTACTATTTTTTAATTCTCCAAAACCTCTTAATGGCAAAATCATATATTCCATAAGCCATTGACTATTACATAAATCATCTATAAATACTAAGGTTCCTTCTCCTAAAATAGTATTAATCTCTCTATATTTTACATCAAAACAATTTTCTAATTTTTCTTTTATATATTTTAAATTCTCCATTCACATCACCTAAAGATATTATTCCTCACATAATGTTTAATATTCATTTTTTTGAGAATAATAAAATAGACTTAGTTTTAAACTAAGATAATTGGAGGTGGAAAAATGAATAAGTTATCAGCTAAACACTTTATTCTTTTTATATTAGGTGTTACTTGTATTTCATTTAAAACATACCCTTCTTTGTTTATAAAACTTGGGGGTAGGGATACATGGGTTTACACACTAATTACATTTTTTGTTTTTTTAGCTTTTGCAATATATTTAATCTATGTTATGAGTTCAAGAAAAACCTATGATATAAATGAAATATTTACATCTGGATTATCTAAATATATAGGTAATTTATTTTTATTCTTATTTGCTCTTGGGTTATTTTTAGCTTCTATTGAAGCTACTACTGTAGAAGCTAATGTTGTTAAAACATGTTTTTTCCTTAAAACACCTGCTTGGTATATAATTATTTTCTTCCTTATACCTTCTGTAATTTTACTTGGAAAAAACTTTAAAACCCTTTTGATTTTTATAATAATTTCAGTATTTTCTTTATTAGCTAATACTGTTTTATTAGATATTATTGTTGAAACATATAAAGACGTAAAATATGTGCTTCCTGTATTTTCCGGAAACGTTGCTTCTGAACTTTTAAATACAGGCTTATTAATCTTAGGTTCATTGTCAGCTTTTGTTATAGCCTTACCTTATTTAAAATATTTAACTAAAGATGATAAAATAAAAAAACATAGTTTAATAGCTTTATTAATTATTGGTTTCGTATGTACATATGTTATCTTAGGAATTATATCTACTTTTGGTCCACTTAGAGCTGCTAATATTTTTTATCCTGAATTTCCTCAAAGTCAAAGAGTCCAAATAGCTGGCTTCTTAGAATTTGGTGAACTATTTTTCTTATATCAAACAGTAGTTGGTTTCTTTGTTAAATATATTTTATGTGCTTATGGAGTTTATTTAATTTTTGAAAAATTCATCAAAAACCGTAAATATTTTATAGCAATTTATACTATATTAGTTTTTATAATTTCTACTCTTTTAGCAGGAAATAATTATGTTTTATTTAATATATTAAAATATTATCAATACGTTAATTTAGTATTGTTTATATTAATTCCTCTCATTGCATTTATAGCTTTTAATTTTAAATTTAAGAAAAAATAAACTATACTTTATATTTATTTATTTTTAAATCAGTATATTTTTAACAAATTTTAACTTGGTATATTGGTTGCACTTTTACCAAATTATGCTATAATAATAGTGTAATAAAAATCATTAGGAAGTTCTATGATAATATCATTAAATACCCCTTGTCCTTAGTGGGTTTAAATTGTAAGTTATCAAGATTACCCCTATGGATTTTAAGGAGGGTATATAAAATGGAAGATAAGATTATCGTATGTAAGGATTGTGGAAAGGAATTTACTTTCACTGTAGGAGAACAAGAATTCTACAAAGAAAAGGGATTCGAAAATGATCCAGTAAGATGTCCTGACTGCAGAAGAGCAAGAAAAGCTCAAAAGATGAATAGAGAAAGAAAGTAACTCTTTTTTTAACTAACAATAAAGCTCTAGCATTTGCTAGAGCTTTTATTAATATATACGTCCTATTTTTTAATATACTATTATATTTTAATTCTCTTTGAATCTAAAATTATATATTTCTTACATACTTTCTATTAAATAAAAACTCTTGGATTCTTATGTACTTAAAATATTATTTTTTTATAATAAATATAAGTAATTTTACACTATCTTTCTTTTATAGCCTTAAATTTGCATTTATTATGCTATAAAGTATATAATATAACTATAATTGACATGAAAATTTTATAACAATATAATTAAAATATTAGACTTATTTTAAACTTGAATTTTTAATTTTATAGAATTAAATTTTACTTATCTAAAAATTCTAAGTTTAGTTAAATAAAATTATAAAAACCTATAATTCAATAGGTTAAAACATGTCCGTCAAAAGATTTATATGAAAGAAAAGGGGTGCTATCTTTGGATAACATAACAGAAAATAAGAAAGTTATTTTTAGTGGTATACAACCATCTGGGAACTTAACTTTAGGTAACTATTTAGGTGCGTTAAAAAATTGGGTTAAATTACAAGATGAATACGATTGCTTTTTCTGTGTAGTTGATTTACATGCTATAACAGTTAAGCAAGTTCCAGCAGATTTAAGAAAGAGAACTTTAGAAGTTTTAGCTATTTATTTAGCTTGTGGAATTAATCCAGATAAAAATACTTTATTTATACAATCTCATGTGCCTGCACATTCAGAAGCTTCATGGCTTTTAACTTGTAATACTTACATGGGTGAGCTTTCAAGAATGACTCAATTTAAAGATAAATCTCAAAAGCATGGTGATTCTATACCTGCTGGTCTATTTGCTTATCCTGTACTTATGGCTGCAGATATATTATTATACAATACTGATTTGGTTCCAGTTGGAAGTGACCAAAAACAACATTTAGAGTTAGCTAGAGATTTATCTAATAGATTCAACAATGTTTATAGCCCAACGTTTAAGGTGCCAGATCCATATATTCCACCAGTAGGTGCTAGAGTTATGAGTCTACAAGATCCAACTAAGAAAATGTCAAAATCAGATGATAATCCAAATAGCTTTATCTTAATTATGGATCCACCAGATGTTATTAGAAAGAAAATATCTAGAGCTGTTACTGATAGCATTGGTGTTGTAAACTATACTGATGAGCAACCTGGAGTTAAAAATTTACTTGATATCCTTATTTCAATTAAAGGTTATAGTAAAGAAGAGGTTGTTGAATTATATAAAGGTAAAGGCTATGTTGATTTAAAGAAAGACGTTGCTGAGGCTATAGTTGAAGAATTAGCTCCTATTCAAGAAAAAGTTAATTCTTTACTTAAAGATAAAAAAGCTTTAGAAGCAATTTACAAACAAGGTGCTGAAAAAGCAAACTATGCTGCAACTAAAAATCTTAGAAAAATGCAAAAGAAAATTGGTTTAATACCAAGATAATTTATATAATAAAAAAAGGATTATTAAACATAGAAATGAAATTTCTAAAGTTTTAATAATCCCTTTTTCTTTCCAATGTTGATTTTTAATCATAAATATAAACCAACTAGCTTCCAATATTTAAGATAGAATCATCACTATTGAAAGTATTAGAATTATATAAAAATAATACGTCTGTTATTTCTTTATTTTTAATTAACTTATCTAAATCATCATAAAAATATCTTAAATCAACAACATCAATCTCTCCATAATGTGATGTTAAAAATGGTAAAAAGCAATTAGCATATGAATCCTTAATTATAAGCAACTTTTTATTCGGATCTCCTAATGTTTTAATATTTATAAATGGATGATTTCCTCCAGTAAATACTTCATATTTATCTTTTTTATCTAATGCCTCACTATTAAAAAGACTTGTGCTTTTCTTTTGCTCCTCTACATAATTTACAATAATATCTGAATCTTTTGGAACATATACATCAATACTATCTACATTTTTGCCTTTTGTCCCTATCTTCGAGCTTAAACTTCCATAGAACGAATCAGTAACATTAATTACATCAAAGTCTTCTATAGATTTAGGTGTTAATCCTAATTTTTCACACATCACCTTATATGCAATATATGCGCCTTTGCTTGTCCAGTGATGATCTGTCTTATAGTATATATATTCATCCTTATTTTCATGCAAAGCCTCATATGGATTAATTTTAACAATATTATCATTTAATCCTGAAAATACTTTATCTATATAAGTTAATTCATCATCATTTGGTGCATATTTAGGTAATTTATCTTCTAAAACCTTAGTTGCTGTAGGAACTAGCATAAAACTTATATTTAAATTGCTGTGCCTTTCATAAAATGAATTTATAGCACCTATTTTTCTAGTAGTTTCTTCACTAGTTCCTTCTTTAAATTTTTCAAGTAACTGTCCATCTTTTCCAATATAAACTGAGTTACTTTCTTTTTTTCCTTCTAATTTTTCTAAGTTAGATTTAATGTTAATAAATCCTTTCCTCCCTGCGAAGTTATCTTCTACATAATCTGTATATTCTTCAATAAATTCACCACTTAAAAATTTCTTCATTGTAAATTCCGGCATTGTTGCTAACATTCTATTCTCTTCTTCAGAAAAAGTTTTATCTTTTTTAAAAACATTAAAAACTATTACTACTGCTATGAATGTTATAAAAACTAGTGCCATAATTATATTTAAATCTTTATTATATGTTTTTGTTCTTTTTATTTTTACTCGTCTTTTATAATCTTTATAATACTGCTTTTGATTTTCCATAAAATCATCTTCCTTTTTTAAAATCTAAAATATAAGAAAGGATTATAGCTCTCTCCTACTAAATAGGCTATAGAAATTATTAAAATTAATAAATTCATTGTAACTATAAAAAATATGTCTTTTTTTCTTAAAGTTGATTTAATATTATCAATGATATTCTTCACCAGCCTTGTACTACATATTATCCCTAATGCAAGCATAATAAAATTAGTACTTAATATGTATTTTGCCATGTTATCAATAAATATGTTATCACTAGCTCCAAACATTATTTCAATATATTTAACTATTCCTGATAAAGTATTCATATCAAAAATTACCCAACCTATTATTACAATTAATAGTGTATAAATATGTGCAAATATAGATGGTACCTTTTTTAATAAATCCTTTAAAAATATTTTTTCTATAAATAATATAACTCCAAAATATAATCCCCAAATTATAAAATTAGTACTAGCTCCATGCCATAATCCAGTAGCAAACCAAACAATAAATAGATTTCTAACTTGAATAAGTGTTCCTCTTTTATTTCCTCCTAGTGGTATATATAGGTATTCCCTAAACCACCCACCTAAAGACATATGCCACCTTCTCCAAAATTCAGTTATACTTTTAGAGACATATGGATAATCAAAATTTTCTAAGAAGGAAAATCCAAACATTTTAGCAAGACCTATTGCCATATCTGAATATCCACTAAAATCAAAATAAATTTGAAGAGTAAAAGAAATTATTCCAATCCAAGATAAAACAACAGATACATTATCTAAAGGTATTTCTTTTACTTGAGCCCATATCATTCCTATATTATTTGATAGTATTACTTTTTTGCCTAATCCAATAATAAATCTTTGTACTCCTTGTCCAAAATCATATAATGTTTCTTTTCTATTCTTCAATTGTTTATATATATCATTATATTTAACAATTGGTCCTGCAATAAGCTGTGGAAACATTGTAATATAAGCTGCAAAATCTATTAAGTTTCTTTGAGGATTCATTTTTTGCATATAAATATCAACTATATATGATACTTGTTGGAATGTATAAAATGATATTCCTAAAGGTAATGAAATATTTTTAACTTCTAATCTTAATCCCCAAATACTACCTATTCCTTCTATTACAAAACCATAGTATTTAAAGAAAAAGAGTATACTTAAATCTATAAGTAAAATTGTTACAAATGTAAATTTACACTTTTCCTTATCCCTTCTATATTTTCTAATTAATAATGCCCCACAATAATTTATAAATATAGATACTATAATAAGTACTATATAAACTGGCTCTCCCCAAGCATAAAACACTAAACTTGCTAAAAGTATAATAGTATTTCTTAGCTTCTTAGGCGAAACATAATAAGCTACTAAAACTATAGGCAAAAAAATAAATATAAAGATTAAACTACTAAAAACCAACGTAACTCACTCCAATTATGTATTATTTAAAATTCCTCTTAATAATCTTCTTAACAGCTGAAGAATTCTCAGATACAATAAAAATCAAATACTGTCCTTCTTGTTCTAATATAGCATCTTCAATAACCTTATACTTTTCTGGTCTATAGTTTTTAAAGCTCTCACCTTGCTTTTGCAGTCTTTTATTTATTTTTTCCTTTATTTCAGATACATTTTTATTTTCATTAACCTTTAAAACTAATACCTCTTCTACATCCATATTAGTTCTAGGTGTGTAAGAAACAAAATCTTCAACCTCATTTTCATTAATATAATATAAATTACTTAATCTTTTTTTATCTCCAACTTCAACTAAATCTTGATTTGTGTAATATTTATCTAAATCATTTCTAATTGCATCCATATCAGCAGTTTTAACTCTTAATATAGGATATAAACCTATAAATATAATCATAATAATTGCTATTTCTATTAAATAATACTTTTTATATTTTTTCTTATTTATATATGCTTTATTCCTCATAATAATTTTCTTTAACAGGGATTATTGTATATAACTTCTAAGATAATCTAACAAACTTATATAAAAATCATATTTAAAATGAATTCCATCTTGTTCATGTAAATAATCTTTTCCCTCTACTATACTTGTTGCATCTATATAAGTGCTACCTGTTTCTACAGCTACCTCCTTAACCTTTTCTCTAAATTCATTTAAATTTTCATTTGTTAACCTATAATTTACACTTACTGCTGAATCCATAACTGGAAGTGGTGATATTAAATAAATATTACTATTTGGCAATACTGCTTTTATCCCATTTATTAGCATAATATAATCTTCCTTAAAAGTATTTGAATCTTTTCCTGATGAATTATCAAACTCAATAACATCATTCATTCCATATAATAAAACTATATTTTTAGGAGTAATATTCTGTAATTTTTCTATACTTTCCTGCGCTTTTATTACAGTATCTCCTTTGTGCGAAATTACATTATAACTATCTACAATTTCAAATTCAGACAATGCCTCAACTATTGAATCTCCCATAAACACAGTATCTTCATAATACTTAGCATTATTGATATTGTCATTCTCTAAATTTGTATTATTATCCTCATCATTTTTTATTGTTTCACTATCATTATTGTTATTACCATTATGAATAACCTTTTCTGAATTAATATATTGGTCTATTTTATCCTGAACTTCACTTAAAGATTTACTCTCTAATTTTACTAAATATTCCTTTCCTGAAGTGTTCTTATCTCTTTTACCCCTATTTAGCATTCCAAAAATAAAAGTAAACATCACATAAAAAGCTACTATTAAAGTAACTGTATTTAATATCTTTCTTTTCATGTTCTCATTCCTCATACTTATTACTAATACGTTTTATTATAACTTATATATTTTTTCAATTTATTACGAAAATATTACAATATTAATATAAATTAAATTCTCTAATCTATATAGTACTAATATTATATAAAATAAAATTATTTTATATAAAAAAACAGCCTATTGGCTGTTTTTTTAT
>NZ_KB291677.1 GCF_000320405.1 Clostridium celatum DSM 1785
TTGTTTGAATCATCTTCAGTTTCTGAGTTGTCTGGAGTTTCAGGATCAACTGGAACATCTGGAGTTTCATCAACTTTAACTACATTGATAGTGCTATGAGTTCCAGTAGTAGTAAACTGTCTATCTTTTCCATCGATTACTTTAACTTCTGATAATACTGTAGCGTTATCTTTAGCGTCAGATTTAGCTTTTAATGTGATTGTAACATCAGTTAAAGCTTCTGCATTTGCATCAGATAAGTTAATAGTTAATGTTGAACCATCAACTGTATAATCAACTACAGTTAAGTTTTCGTCATTAGATTTAACAGAAACTACTTCAAAATCAGTATCGTTAAAGTTAGTCACTAATGAATATTTGTCAGATTTTAATCCTTCAATTTCAGTTAAAGAAAGCTTAACATCAAATTCTTCTCCTGCATTAACTTCAGATTCATTAGTAGAAGTAGCTACCCCTACAGAAGTTAAATTAGTTATACCAAATCCGTAGTCATAAGCATTGTCACCAGCAACTATAGCACCAGTTTCATCAACTTGTGGAACATCAACAGGTAATGTACCTTGAGCTTCGTAAGCACCAAATATAACATCCATTGCGGCTGGAATGTTTGGACCGAATGTTTGAGTTGGAGTTAATCCACCATC
>NZ_KB291678.1 GCF_000320405.1 Clostridium celatum DSM 1785
GACTCTCAAAAGAATTGCTGGTTCTTAAATTTTATTCTGTTCAATTTTCAAAGATCAATTCGCAATCAACCTGACTGCCTATTTATAATAACATTTTTCTTTTTTTATGTCAACAACTTTTTTTAAAAAACTTTTTTGTTTTTTTCTAAGTTGTTTTCACATTCATCAGAAACATTTCGCTTCGTTTGTTTCATTTGTTCCCGACGACGTGTTTTATATTAACATGTTTAATAGTTAATTTAATATATATATATTACTTTAATAATAATTTATATGCTTTTTTATCCTTTTTTCTCTTTTCTACTCTTTTTTTCTCATATTGATACACTAGGAATTGTTGACGCCTTTTTCTTTAACTTCTCTCTAAAATCTATATTAAAACAACCTTATTTTCATAAAAAAACTTAAGTAAAATATTAAAAATCAATTAATAAATTTCATTTTATATCAATTAACTTTTATTTTTTTCAATCTTTATATAAGAAAAAATATTAATAGCAATAAAAAAAGAAATAGTAACAATACTACTTCTTTTTAATCTATATACTATATACTATATACTATTTACTATTTCTTTAAACTTATTTCCCCTTATTGCAAAGTTAGGGAACATATCAAACGATGCACATGCTGGTGCTAATGTTACGATATCTCCTGGCTGTGATATTTCCTTTGCCTTAATTACAGCTTCTTCTAAAGAATTAACAATAATAATAGGTACCTCTATATTTTTTTCTTCTTTTAATTTATCAAAAGCTTCTTTTATTAAATATTTGGTATCTCCTAGAAGTATTAATTCTTTTATAAATGGATATCCCTTTTCTGCTAAAGGAGCAAAAGGTATATGTTTATCATATCCTCCCGCTATTAATATAACTTTCCTTTCAAAAGCAAATAATCCAGCTAATGTTCTTGTAGGACTTGATGCAATAGAATCATTATAATACTTTACTCCATCAATTTCTCTTACTAACTCACATCTATGCTCAACTCCAGTAAAGCTTTCAGCTACTCTTTTCATTGTATCTAATTCAACATCATCCTTTGTTGCTATAAATGCAGCTAAGTAATTTTCTACATTATGCATTCCTTTAATAACTATATCATCTTTCTTACATACTTCTTTGCCTTCTAAATATAGAACTCCATTCTCAAAATATGAGCCATTTTCCAGCACTCTTTTAGAAGAAAACTCTCTTATTTCTCCTTTAGCTTCATTTTCAAATCCATAAGTTATTTCATTTTCTCTATTTACAACTAATACATTTTCCTTATTTTGATATAAGAATATATTTTTCTTTGCATCAATATATTCTTGCATATCTTTATGCATATCTAAATGGTTTGGTGCTAAATTAGTAACTACGGCAACATCAACTGCAGTATCCATAGTCATAAGTTGGAAACTCGATAACTCCAATACTACCATATGATTTTCTTCAATTTCTTCTATATTAGAAAATAGCGGTGTACCTATATTTCCCCCTACCCAAGTTTTATATCCTTGAGCTTCTAATAACTTAGATACTATAGTGGTAGTTTTTGTTTTTCCATCAGAGCCTGTTATTCCATATATTTTCCCTCTACAATACTTAACGAACTCTTCCATTTCTGATGTTATATATGCACCTTCATTTTTAGCCTTGACTAATGCTTCACAATCAATTCTCATAGATGGAGTTTTAAATACAACTTCAAAACCTACTAACTTATCTAGGTATCCTTCTCCTAATTCTAAATTTACACCTTTTTCTTTAAATTCTATAGCAACTTCTCCTAATACTTCTTCTGTTTTCATATCAAAAGCAGTTACTTTAGCTCCTAACTTTACTAAAAAATTTATTAAAGGTATATTACTAACCCCAATTCCTACAACTGCAACATTTTTTCCCTTAATAAAATTTTTAAATTCATTAATATCCTTTTTCATATTTACCTCCAACTTATTTATATCAAAGCTACTTTATTATATCTTTTTAATTCTGTCCCATTTCTTTCTAATTATAACATTATAGAATATTATATTCTATCCATATAGGATTTTATCGCTTTAATAATTAATAAAAAAAATACTGAAAGCAACTCTTGTGGAATTACCTTCAGTATTATTAATTAAAATTCTAAACTTTTTGCTATGAAGTCATTTAACTCTTCAATCTTAACTCTTTCTTGAGTCATAGAATCTCTATGTCTTATAGTTACACATCCATCATTTTCAGTCTCAAAGTCAACTGTTATACAGAATGGAGTTCCTATTTCATCTTGTCTTCTGTATCTCTTACCAATACTTCCTGTTTCATCGTATTCAATATTAAAGTTTTTAGCTAACATTGAATATACTTCATCAGCCTTTTCTGATAATTTCTTAGATAGTGGTAATACAGCAGCCTTATATGGAGCTAATGCTGGATGTAAGTGCATTACTGTTCTAACATCTCCACCTTCTAATTCTTCTTCATCATATGCATCTACTAAAAACGCTAAAGCAACTCTATCTGCACCTAATGATGGTTCTATACAATATGGAACATACTTCTCATTAGTTGTTGGATCTAAGTATGTCATATCTGTTCCTGAATGTTCAGCATGCTTCTTTAAGTCATAGTCTGTTCTATCTGCTATTCCCCAAAGTTCTCCCCAACCAAATGGGAATAAGTATTCTATATCAGATGTTGCATTTGAATAGAATGATAACTCTTCTTCACCATGATCTCTCATTCTTAAGTTAGATTCATTAACACCTAAATTCTTTAAGAAGTTCCAACAGTAATCTTTCCAATATCCAAACCACTCTAAATCAGTTCCTGGTTTACAGAAGAATTCTAATTCCATTTGTTCAAATTCTCTTGTTCTAAATGTAAAGTTACCTGGAGTAATTTCATTTCTAAATGACTTACCAATTTGAGCTATACCAAATGGTACTTTTTTTCTTGAAGTTCTTTGAACTGATTTGAAATTAACAAATATACCTTGAGCAGTTTCTGGTCTTAGATATACTGTACTAGCTGAATCTTCAGTTATACCTTGGAAAGTTTTGAACATTAAGTTGAACTTTCTAATATCTGTATAGTTCATTTTTCCACACTTAGGACAAACTATGTTGTTCTTAGTTATGTACTCCATTAATTCTTCATTAGTCCATCCATCAGCTGTAGCAACCTCTGCTCCATTTTCAGTCATATGATCTTCAACTAGCTTATCTGCTCTAAATCTTGACTTACATTCTTTACAATCCATTAATGGATCTGAAAATCCACCAACGTGTCCTGATGCAACCCAAACCTCTGGATTCATTAATATAGCACAATCTACACCAACATTGTATGGGCTTTCTTGAACGAATTTTTTCCACCAAGCCTTCTTAACATTATTTTTGAACTCAACTCCTAATGGACCGTAATCCCATGAGTTTGCAAGTCCTCCATAAATTTCTGATCCAGGAAATACAAATCCTCTGCTTTTACATAAAGCAACGATTTTATCCATAGTCTTTTCTACTGCCATGTTTTCTTACCTCCAATTTTTTTAGTGACAATTTAATCTATTGAGTTATATTTGCAATAAATTAGTTAGCTATATTAAAACTAGTCACATTTATTCTTTTATAATAAAAAAAGCCTTATAACCACAAAGGGACGAAAATAACTTTCCGCGGTTCCACCCTTCTTGGCTAAAGCCCAACTTTCATAAATTACACTCAAAAGCTCCTTTCATCTTACTATCTTAATGATTTACACCAACCATCATCTCTCTGAAAAGATAAATAAAATTACTCTTCTTTATCATTGCGTATATTAAATTATATTTTAATTTTACCAAAAGCCTATTATATGTCAAGTAACATACCTATTTAAAAAGACTTTTTTATTATATAAATAAACTTTCTAAAAATTATAAAAAATAAAAGAGTTTTGTATCAACAGACATTATCTGCTCCTACAAAACTCTTTAAAATTAAAATGGCTCCGCGAAGAGGACTCGA
>NZ_KB291679.1 GCF_000320405.1 Clostridium celatum DSM 1785
GTGGAGTTATTGCTTTACTTGGTGGATTAGGTCTGAGTAGAAAAAGGAATAAAAAGTAGTAGTTTTAAGGAAATTCTAAGGTTAGAAGTATAAAAATAAATTTATATGAGAGGACAATAGCAAATTATTTCGCTATTGTCCTCTTTATTTATAGTAGAAAGTATATTTAAAAACTTAATGCGCAATATATTTATATAATTTAGCAATTATTATAAAAAAAGTAAAAAAATATACAAAGAAATAATTTTATATAATATAATTAATTAGAGTAAACAATTTGGTATAAAAGGAGGAATTATGATGAATAGAAGAAAAATAGTGGCATTAATAATGGCGTCAGCTATGGCTTTCAATACGATTAGCTCTATATCTAATGTAAACGTATTAGCGTATGAATCCCAAATTCATAAAAATTTAATTATTGAAGAGGAAATACCACAAAGTCAAATGACAGCAGTAGCTACGTCATCTCAATCTGGGGAAGATGGAAGTAAAGCTATAGATGGCGATATTAGTACAATGTGGCATACTCCTTGGTATGAAACAATAGAATTTCCGCAAAGTTTAACAATTGATTTAGGGGGAGTTAATAACGTAAGTAGCTTAAAAGTTTCACCAAGAGTATCAGGCTCAAATGGAATGATAAATAATTATGAAGTTTATGCTATTAATGGTGATGAAGAAACTCTTGTATCTGAAGGAGTATGGGCAACAAGCAATAGCGATCCTAAATATGTTACATTTAATGAACCTATTAATGCAGAAAAAATTAAAATAGTAGCATTGGGTGGAGTTGGAGGATTTGCTTCTATAGCAGAAGTAAATATATATAGAGTTAAAGAAGATATTAATAAAATTGCAAGATATGAAAATAAAAAGATAACAAATAATCAAGGCATAGATATATCTTCCGATATTGAAGCTCTTAAAGGATTGGAGGAAGGAACTATAGTTGCAAGATTTGACACTACAAAGGGCGATATTCAGTCTTTAATTAGTGTTGGAAACAATAATGTAGCTAATGGGCACTTTCATCTTTATGTAGCTGATAATACGGTTGGATTTGAAGTGAGAAATCAAAGTGGAAATGTAGCTACTGGTAAAGCTTCTGCCGTTTTAAATAATGGTATAAATACTGTTGCACTTAAAGTAACAAGCGGTGTTGGATATAAAATATTTATCAATGGTAAATTAGCTGGAGAAGTTACAACTTCTAATGCAACATTAAGTGCAGGAGTAGTAGATGTTAATAATGCTTATATTGGAAAGACTGATAGAGCTTCAGGAAATGAATATCCATTTAGTGGCTCTATAGATTTTATAGATGTATATGGAGATGTACTTCCAGATAAATACTTATTAGACGTTACTGGACAAACTGTACTTCCTTCAGAAGATGAAATATTACCAGAAGGTTATAAAAGTGAAGTAGTTGACTTATTTAAACCAGGTGATTTAGGTTCTCCAAACTTTAGAATACCTGCATTATTTACAACAAAAGAAGGAACTGTTATAGCTTCTATTGATGTTAGAAATAATGGGGGAGCAGATGCGCCTTGGAATGATATAGATTCAGGTGTAAAAAGAAAAACAGTAAATGGAGAATGGGAAGAAGCTCAAAAGGTAATAGATTTTCCAAGTAATGCTTCTGTTATTGATACAGCATTAACACAAGATGAAGAAACAGGAAGAATATTCTTATTAGTTACTACATTCCCACAAAACTATGGATTCTGGCAAGCACAAGCTGGAAGTGGATATACAGAGATTGATGGAGAAAAATATAGATCTTTATATGATTCTTCAGGAAATCTTTATACTATAAGAGAAGATGGAAATGTTTATGATAATGAAGGTAACATAACAGATTATAATGTAAATATTCATAGTATGGAATTAACTAAGGGTGGTGTATCAGCTGGAAATGTTATGACTGCAAATTGTGAATTAAAGGTTCATGGCACAAGCTATTTAAGTCTAATATACAGTGATGATGATGGAAAAACTTGGAGTGAGCCAATAGACATAAATGCAGATGTTAAAGCAGACTGGATGAAATTCTTAGGAACAGGTCCAGGGGCCGGAATTCAAATGAAAAATGGGGAGCATGCAGGAAGAATAGTATTCCCAGTATATTATACGAATGAAATAGGCGGTAAACAATCAAGTGCAGTTATTTATAGTGATGACCATGGTGCAACATGGGAAATAGGTGAGTCTCCTAATGATGGTAGAGATTTAGGTAATGGTTCTTTTGGTAACTCTCAAACCATGACAGATGGACTTGAATTAACTGAATGTCAAGTAGTTGAAATGCCTAATGGACAATTAAAATTATTTATGAGAAATACTGGGTCGTATGTAAGAATTGCAACAAGCTTTGATGGTGGAGCAACTTGGGATGCAGATGTGTATGAAGATAGAAATTTACCTGAACCATATTGTCAATTAAGTGTAATAAATTATAGTAAGCAAATTGATGGAAAGGACGCAATTGTATTTGCTAATCCAGCAGGCTCTGGAAGAAGTAATGGTACAGTTAGATTTGGTCTTATAAGTGAAAATGGAACTCATGAAAATGGACAGACAAAATATGAATTTGAATGGAAATATAATAAGCTTGTTAAAGCAGGAACTTATGCATATTCATGCTTAACAGAGTTAGCAAATGGAGACATCGGTTTATTCTATGAAGGCACAGGAAATCAAGAAATGTCTTATATGGAAATGTCATCAGAATATATTAAGTTTGATTATGAAGCATCATTAGAAGAACTTGTGAATCCAGGCAAAATAGAATCAATAGAATTATTAGATGGAAACGGAAGCTATGATGCTGGAGATGAAATAAATGTTAAATTAACTTTTGATCAAGCTGTAAGTTTAGTTGGAAATAAAAATTTAACATTAAAGCTTGGAGAAAATGAAGTAATATTAAATCCAGTGTCAGAAAATAATGCAAGAGAATTCACTTTTGAAGGAGTATTACCAACAACATTAGAAGAAGGAACGTTTAATTTAGTATTAAAAGCTAATGAAGATACTGAAATATTAAATACTATTGGTAAAAATATTACTTTAAGTAGTGATATAGATTTATCTAATAATGGGGGGCAAATAGTAATTGGAGGAGGTTCTATAGAAAATCCAGATGAAACTATTAAACCTTTAGTAGGATATTCAAATATAAGAATATCAAATAATAGTGCATATGATATATCATCAGATTTAAATAGCTTTAAAGATTTAACAGAAGGAACTATTATAGCTAGATTTGATAATACAAATAAAACTGGAGTTCAATCTATAATTGGTATAGGTAATGATACAGATAGAAATTCACATTTCCACTTATATACTTTTGGGGATAAGGTTGGTTTTGAACTTAGAAATCAAACACAAGAAGGAGCAACAGAAAGTGGAACAACTAATATAGCTAGACCATCAGCTAATGTTACTTTAAATGAAGGAATTAATACTATTGCATTTAAAGTTACTAATGGAGAAGGATATAAGATATTTGTTAATGGTGTTCTTGTATTAAATGTAGAGGATACAAATGCTAGATTCTTAGATGCAATAGAAGATGCTAATAAGGCATATATAGGAAAAACACCTAGACATAGTAGTGCTACTAATATGTATTCATTCAATGGAGATGTTGATTTTGTTGAAATTTACGGAACTACTTTAGAGGATGAAGTTCTTTTAAATAAAACAGCAGAAACAACATTAGTATCAGATTTAGAAACGGCAATAAGCTCTGTTGAAATTATAGATGAAAAAGAAGAGTATGTTGCTGGTGATAGAATTAGCTTTAATTTAAAGTTTAACCAAGCGGTAAGTTTAGTTGGAGAAACAAATTTAACACTAATGATTGGAGATGTAGAAGTTCCAATTACAATAGTAAAAGGAGATACTGCAAGTAATTTTGTATTTGAAGCAACATTACCAGAAGAAGTATCATCTGGAAATCAAGAATTAGTATTAAAAGCTAATGAAAATACTACAATTTTAAATACAGCAGGAAATAATATAACAGTATCTACTAATGTGGAATTAAATAAAAGTATAAATATTGATGGTGCAGAAACTCCAGAATTAGAACAAGCTGGAATTAATATGACTGTAGCTG
>NZ_KB291680.1 GCF_000320405.1 Clostridium celatum DSM 1785
TTCATAAATTAACTAGAAATATAAAAGTTAATGTACCAGTTATAACAAATTCAACTACGTTAGGTAGAATTGATGAACCAGTGGCAAATGAGAACCATTATAAATCTACTATTAAAGTTAGAGGTTGGGCTATAAATGAATCTGGAATTAGTGAAGTAAGAGTATATGTAAATGGAACTGACAAAGGGAAAATTACATACGGAACTTCAAGACCTGATGTAAATGCTGCATATCCAGGATATCCATCAGGAAATAATTCAGGATATGAATCAACAATTAATATTTCTGATATAGCAGAAGGAAAAGTTGAAATAAAAGTTGTTGTTACAGCAAAGGATGGAACAGTTAAAGATTTTGTAACTAATATAAATTTAAAAGGTAAATCACAAAAATTGGTTGTTATTGATCCAGGCCATGAAAATCCAGGTGGAGACCCAGGTTCAACGGCAACGCACAATGGTATTACTTATATAGAATCTAACTTAAATTTACAAATTGCAGTTAGATTAAAGAATGAGTTAGAGAGCAGAGGAATAGCTGTTGTTATGACAAGAAGTGAAGGAAGTGGACAAATAGGTCCTAATGCATCTGAAAGCTTAAGAAATAGGGTTAAGCTTGCTAATGATTTAAATGCAGATTTCTTCATATCATTACATCATAATTCAGGACCAGCTTCAGCTCAAGGATTTGAAGTTTGGTATAGTATTCAATCACCAACAACGAGAAGTGTGATATTTGAAGATTCTAAATCATTATCCATAGGAAGAGAAATAGCACTTTCTAACTTAGACTATAAAATTAGTAAAAGTAGAGAATTAGCTGAAGAATTTACAAAGACGGTTTCAAGTAGTTTAGGTATTGTAAATAGGGGAGCTAAATACGAACCTATAGGAGTTCCTGATTATTATGTAACAAAAAATACAAATATGCCTTCTGTAATTGTTGAAATGGATTTTTAACTAATGCAAATGAAGCAAAAAAAGTTAGTGAAAGAACTTATCAACAAAAATTAGCAGAAATACTTGCAAATATTATTTCAAATAAATTATAAAAAAAGAACTACCATTTAGCTAGTTCTTTTTTTATTAAATCGATCTATTTATAAAATTTATTTGAAACAATTAACATACTTTTTTATTAAAAGGCAGTAGAATTATTATTAAAAATAATGGTGTCCACATAAGTTCTAATCTGTTAATTATATATGAGTCTTTAGCCATTAATACTAATGCAGTTAATAAAGTAAAGTAAAATGTGAATTTTACTAAATACCTAATAGCACTATTTTGTTTTCTTAAGCATACTATCACGAACATAATTCCGAAGCATACCGCTATTATAATTCCTGATATATTACCTAATGATGTTAAAATTAAATAAACTAATCCTGATGATAAGAAGCTAATAAATAATGGATTAAACACTAACTGCAATAAAGTCTGGAAAGCAAGCTTTATTAGCATTGGAGCACCTACACCATACCAGTTTATAAAATTTTCTTGTAGATGTTGAATTTGAGCAAATGAGAAAAATACATTTGATTGCTCAACAGTAAAGTTATAGTTAGTAAAGAAATAAATAGTGCCAACTATAACGACTAAATAAAATATATCTAATACACTAATAAGATTTTTCGTATTTTTAAAAGTAAATACAAGTATTGCAATTAGTATTAATATTAAATAAGATCTAAAGAATAATAATAAAATCAATGATGGAATAAGGATTTTTAAATTATATTCCTTTGATAATAAGCAATAAAGTGCAACAATCAATAAAAATAATATTATATTGTCACGCATTAATAAAGTATTAGTTAATATATATCCAGGTAAAAAACTAAATATTATTACAGATAAAAGTGAAAGTTTTTCATTTAAATATATCTTAAAAAGCTTATATAAGTATATGTATGTAGGAACATATATAAATAATTTTATAAGTATAAAGTTTAAAGCTGAATTAATGCCTATTAATCGTAAAAAAGTTAACATTATTACGAAAATATTATAATTTCCATAACTAGGATGACCTTGAGGATCGATAAATTCAAAAACAGGCAATTGTTTATTAATCCATTGATTAAATTCACCATTCTTAAAGTGATCAAATAAAATTTGAGAGTCTATGTTATATTTATATTCATCACAAAAGTGATTATTTTGAATATCTCCAAATAATATTCCTGTAGAAAATCCATTAGAGATATTATTATAAAATATTACTATCGCTAATATTGAATACATAATAATAAAAAAGTTAGATATATAAAAAAGCTTTTTATTTATATAATCTTTTTTATATAATAAAAAATTTACTAATAAAATAGCAATTATTATAAAAAAACTAAATACATTCATAAGCCAATCCTTTCAGTATATATAATAATTAGATTATATACTAATCCTTATATAATAACAATATTTTGTAATTGATACTATAATAAAATTAAATTTATATTGAAAATTGATTTTTATACAACAGATTATTAAGTTAATATAAAATGAAAGTTAGTATCATAACGAGATAAATAGTATATTTTAGTAAAAAAACACCTAATAAGATTTTCTTATTAGATGTTTTTGTAAAGGCTTTGGTTTAAGGAATATTATTTATTCCTGTTTTTAAAAAGGTATCCTACAGCTAAAGCAATAATTGTAGGAATAACCCATCCAAATCCAACACTAGAAAGTGGAATAAAGCTTAATGCTGAACCAAAGAATGCAAATAACACTCCAAATACTAATGAAGTATAAACGGCAAGCCTTACAGCAATAATATTAGTTAAGCATCTATTAAATAATGTAGTAAATATAATAGTAATAGCTACAGGATACAAAACATTTAATATTGGAACTGATAAAGAAACAATTTTATCAACACCTTGGCAAGCTATTAAATAACTCATAATAGAAATAACTATAGCATTAAATTTGTAAGATAACTTTCCGTTAGTTACCTTTTCAAAGAATGTTGATCCAGCAGTTAATAGACCTATTGAAGTAGTTAAACAAGCAAGTCCTATAGCAGCACCAATTAAAGCAACACCAAATCTACCTAAAATTTTATCAGCAATAAATACTAAAAGAGCAGTATTTGAGATAGAAGGATCAACTAATTTAACTGTATGTGCACCTATAAATGTTAAACCACCATAAACAAAGGCTAAGCCTATTACAGCAACAAAGCTTGATTTTAATAATACAGAATTAATTTCTTTTCCTTTATATCCTTTTTGCAATATAGATGAAGTAATAACTCCAGCAAATAATAATGCAGCTAATGCATCCATTGTTTGATATCCTTCAAGTAATGAAGTAGATAATACAGAAGTTGCACCTGTAGAAGCTATTTCTCCAATTGGGGAAACAATCCCTTTAACTATTACTATAGTTAAAATAACTATTAAAGCAGGTGTTAAAAATTTACCAATTGTATCAATAATAGAAGAACGCTTTAATACAAAGAATAAATTAATTAAAAAGTAAACAGCCATAACTATAAGTGGAGACCAATTTGGGAAAAATGGCGTTATTGTAATTTCAAATGTTGTTGCAGCTGTTCTTGGTATTGCAAGTAAAGGTCCTATTGCAAAGAAAAGAACAGTTGTAAGTATTAAGGTAAATTTAGTTCCAATCTTATTGGTAATACCTTCAAAAGTACCATTTTCCTTTGAACATGCTAATATTGCAAGTAAAGGTAGCCCAACACCAGTAAGAATAAATCCTATTATTCCTAAAATATATTGATCACCAAGTTTATTTCCAAGGGAAGGTGGGAATATTAAATTACCAGCACCAAAGAACATTGAAAATAGAGCAAAGCCAACTACAATTGAATCTTTAGTTTTATTTTTCATATGTATACCTCTTTCTAATTCGTAAAATATATGTTAATAAAAAGAATAAATTAGCAAACTGTTAATAAAAAACAGTGTTTAGTTAGTAATTTGTTAAAGATGAATATAATAATAACATTTTATAGGATACTTTTCAATAAAATATTGAATGTAAAAATAAGTGGATGTAACTACAAAATATCTAAATACAAATTATTATAGAGTAATATAAAAGATGTTTACAAGATAAATATATAGTAATTGGTTAATAATAAAATATATAATAAAATTTATATCAATTTGGAAAGGAAGGAATTATATGAAGGTAAGAAAGGCAATTATACCAGCAGCAGGTCTTGGCACGAGATTTTTACCAGCAACGAAAGCACAGCCTAAAGAGATGTTACCAATAGTTGATAAACCAACAATTCAATATATTATTGAAGAAGCTGTAGCATCAGGAATTGAAGAAATACTTATAATAACAGGTAGAAATAAAAAGAGTATAGAGGATCATTTTGATAGAAGTGTAGAACTTGAAATGGAACTTGAAAAAGCAGGAAAAGAAGAAATGTTTGAAATGATTAAAAAGATTTCAGACATGGCAGATATTCATTATATAAGGCAAAAGGAACCTAGGGGGCTTGGGCATGCAATATATTGTGCCAAGTCATTTGTTGGAGATGAACCTTTTGCAGTAATGCTTGGAGATGATGTTGTTGATAGTAAAGTTCCTTGTTTAAAGCAACTTATGGATTGTTTTAATGAATATCAAACAACTATATTAGGAGTACAAGAAGTAAATGCTAATGACGTAAATAAATATGGAATAGTTGATGGTATCTATATTGAAGATAGGGTATATAAAGTTAAAGAATTAGTCGAAAAGCCATCATTAGAAGAAGCACCAAGTAATGTTGCAATTTTAGGTAGATATATAATAACACCACAGATATTTGAGATATTAGAAAATACTAAGCCAGGTAAAGGAAATGAAATTCAATTAACAGATGCATTACAAACATTGATTTCAAATGAAGCTATGTATGCGTATATTTTTGAAGGCAAGAGATATGATGTAGGGGATAAACTTGGATTTTTAGAAGCAACTGTTGAATTTGCATTAAAGAAAGAAGGTCTTAGAGACAAATTTATTGAATATTTAAAAACAAAACCATGGGAAAGATAAAAAAACAGCCAATAGGCTGTTTTTTTA
>NZ_KB291681.1:0-80777 GCF_000320405.1 Clostridium celatum DSM 1785
CTATGCATTTTGCATAGCCTATTATTTTTATATTTATTTTCTTAAGTCTGCTAAAATTTGAGTTTTATTTTTTGTTTTATCATCTACGTATTTAACAATTTTTGCAGGGGTTCCTGCCACTACAACTCCTGCTGGTACATCTTCTACAACTACAGAACCAGCAGCTACAACAGATCCCTTACCTATTTTAACCCCTTCTAATATAACAGCGTTAGCACCAATCATTGCATCATCTTCTATATAACAAGGATCTTTACTAGGTGGTTCTAATACTCCAGCAACAACAGCTCCAGCACCAAGATGAACTCTATTACCAAGTTTTCCACGTGCCCCTACTACTGCATTCATATCAACCATTGTACCTTCACCAATTTCAGCACCGATATTAATAACTGCCCCCATCATAATTACTGCATTTTTCTTAATGGTGACTTTATCTCTAATAATTGCACCAGGTTCAATTCTAGCATCAATTGATAAAAAGTCTAGCATAGGTATAGCAGAATTTCTTCTATCTGTTTCTACTCTAAAAGATTTAATCTTGTGCTTATTGTTTATAATAAGCTCAGTAATTATATCTGATTCACCAAATAGTATGTAGAAGTTATTTGAACCATACAATTCTATATTTTCATCAGAAATATCGCTTAAGTCTCCATTTACATATACCTTTACAGGTGTTGATTTCTTAGATTCTTTAATAAATCTAGCAATTTCATATGGGTCTGTTAAATTATAATTCATAAAATCATCCTTTCTGCATTATGCCCCAGTTTTTTTTACAGACAATTTTATTATAATAGAAAAAAATAAGATATAAAAGAGAAAACAGGAAAAAGATAGAAAAAACTTTACCTTTTTATTTCAATAATATAAAATTAATACAATGAATAAATAAAAAATATGTTTAAAAAGTATTAATATATAGTTAAATATTATTATATATCAAGAATTTTAATATATAAGGGGGCGAAACAAATGAATAGAAATTTAAGTAATGTTCAAATTTCAGGAATAAGAAAATTTTATAATGAAGTTCAAAAAGTAGATGGGGCTATTTCATTAACATTAGGACAACCAGATTTTAAATTACCAATGGCAATAGAAAATGGGTTAAAAAAGGCAATAGAAAATAATAAGACTACATACACTAGTAATGCTGGGATACTAGAATTAAGACAAGAGATTTGTAAATATTTAAATAAGTTAAATATTGTGTACAAGGAAGATAATATTTGTATTACAGTAGGTGGAAGTGAAGCATTATTTAGTATATTTACAGCATTAATTAATAATAAGGATAAGGTTTTAATTCCTACTCCTGCATATCCAGCTTATGAGAGTATAGTTACAATTTTAGGCGGGGAGGTTGTAAATTATTCTTTAGATAATAATTTTAAAATTAATACAAATGAAATAGAGAAAAAAATTAAGGAAGAGAGAATAAAGTATTTAGTATTATCTTTACCATCTAATCCTACTGGTGCAATTTTATCTAGAAGTGAAAGAGACCAATTAATTAAAATTATAAGAGAAAATGATATTATTGTTATAACAGATGAAATTTATGAAGCATTATGTTATGAGGAATATTACAGTATAGCACAAGAAAATGAAATTTTAGATAAAATTATATATGTTAGTGGGTTTTCTAAAATGTTTTCTATGACTGGATTAAGATTAGGGTATTTTGCATGTTCATATAATCTTATGAATGAAATTATGAAAATACATCAATATAATGTTTCATGTGCACCATCAATTTGTCAATATGCAGTATATGAAGGGTTAAAGTATGGTTTAAAAGAAGTTTATTATATGAAGGATATATTTAGAAAAAGAAGAGATTTAGTTGTAAATAAGCTTAAAGAAATGCAATTTGAAGTAGTAGAACCTAAAGGAGCATTTTATGTATTTCCAAGTATTAAAAAGTTTAATATGACATCTGAAGAATTTGCAACAAGGCTATTGCATGAAGAAAAGGTTGCATGTGTGCCAGGTAGTGCTTTTGGAATTGGTGGAGAGGGATATATAAGAATATCTTATTGTTACTCTGATGAAGAGTTAAATATGGCATTAGATAAAATTAATACATTTATAAAAAAGATATAAAAGTGATAAAAATAGTATTATATTCAATGGATATAATACTATTTTTTATTGAGTGTTCGTACAGAATAGTATAAAAAGGTATTAATGTACGTGAAAGAGTAATATATTTATATAAAAATTATTAAAAAAATATTTTTATAAACATTGATATTTAAAGTTTAAAATAAGTAAATATCTAGGTTTAAGCGTTTTCTTAATAGTTACACATTTCCATATTATTAAAAAAAAGGAATAATATTAAGAGTTTATCAAAAGTATAAAGAAATAATTGATAAACTTTATTGACAATATTTGGAAAATATATATAATAATATATAAATACAATTGAATAAATATGGGAAATAAATATAAAAGGGGGGGCGTTTAAATGATAAAGTATATTGGGAAAAGAATATTATCTAGTTTAGTAACTATTTGGGTAGTAGTTACTTTAACATTCTTTTTAATTAGATTAATGCCTGGAGGTCCTTTTGATGGTGATAAAATTACACCTCAAATAAAAGCAAATCTTGAAGCTAAATATGGATTGGACAAACCTTTGGGCGAGCAATATTTAATGTATATTACTAATTTATTAAAAGGTGATTTAGGAGAATCTATGCAATTTAGAGGAAGGCAAGTTTCTAATACAATAAAAGTATCTTTTCCTAAATCTGCAAAAGTTGGAGGTATAGCAGTTATTTTTTCAGTAACTATAGGTGTATTACTAGGGATAATATCTGCATTAAATGCAAACAAATGGCCAGATAGACTTTGTATGTTTATTGCAACTTTAGGAATAACAATTCCGAGTTTTGTAATTAGTGCTTTGCTTATATATGTTTTTGCTAGTCATTTAAAATTATTACCGACCACAGGACTTGATGGATGGAAAAGTTATATAATGCCGGTAATTGCGCTTGCAGGAAGTTCTACTGCTTTCATAACAAGATTAACAAGAAGTAAGCTTATGGATGTTTTAAAATCTGATTATATAAGAACTGCAAAAGCAAAAGGATTAAGTAATAAAGTTGTTATATTTAAACATGCATTAAAAAATTCAATGATTCCAGTAGTAACGTATTTAGGACCTTTAGTTGCTGGTATATTAACAGGTTCATTTGTAGTAGAAAAGATTTTTAATATTCCTGGATTAGGTAAAGAATTTGTTTCAACTATACCAAATAGAGATTATTCAGCTTTACTTGGAGTAGTGGTATTTTATGCAATACTTATAGTTACATGCAATTTAATTGTTGATTTAATATATGTACTTATAGATCCAAGAATTAAGCTAGATGAGATTAAGTGATAAGGGGGAGAAAATATGGAGTCAAAAATTAAAGAAGATTTTGAATTTGCGGAAGAGTTATTTGCTCCTTTAAATGAAGAAGAAAGAAAGCTTGAAACAATAGTAAGACCAAGTGTGGGATATTGGAAAGATGCTTGGAGAAGGTTGAAGGCAAATAAAGTTGCACTTATATCTTTAATAATAATTTTATTAGTTATTTTATTAGCAATAATAGTACCTATAGTATCTCCATATGGTTATGCAGAAACAAATCATAAATTAAATAATCAAGGCCCAACGCTTCAGCATATTTTTGGTACAGATGCAATTGGAAGAGATATATTTGTTAGAGTAATGTATGGAGCTAGATACTCACTTATAATTGGGTTTTCAGCAGCAGCGATAAATTTAGTTGTTGGAGTTTTATATGGGGGTATTGCTGGATTTGTAGGTGGAAAAGTAGATAATATAATGATGAGAATAGTTGATGTTCTATATTCAATTCCTACAATGATTTATGTGGTATTAATAATGGTTGCTTTTAGAGCTGCTGGAATTGGTTCAAGTGGAGTTGGAACTATAGTTTTAGCACTTTCTATTTCTTATTGGGTAGGAATGGCAAGAATAGTTAGAGGAGATATACTTCAATTAAAACAACAAGAATTTGTCCTTGCAGCTAGAACTTTAGGGGCATCTAAAAAAAGAATACTAATAAGACATTTAATACCAAATTGTATGGGATCAATAATAGTAACATTGACATTATTTGTTCCATCAGCAATATTTACAGAAGCCTTTTTAAGCTATTTAGGTTTAGGGATTAATGCGCCATTAGCATCACTTGGAACACTTTGTAATGATGCAATGAATTCTATTTATAGATATCCGTATCAATTGTTTTTTCCAGCACTTATGATTTGTATAATAATTTTATCATTTAATTTATTAGGTGATGGATTAACAGAAGCATTAGATCCAAAACATCAAAGATAGGAGGAAAATATAATGAGCAAATTATTAGAAGTTAATAACTTAAAAACCTCCTTTCAAACTCATATTGGAGATGTTCAAGCTGTAAGGGGAATATCCTTTTATTTAGAAAAAGGTGAAGCCCTTGGAGTTGTTGGAGAATCAGGCTGTGGAAAGTCTGTAAGTATGATGTCTATAATGAGATTGTTGGGAAAAAACGCTAAAATAACTGCTGATTTAATTTCATTTGATAATAAAGATATTACTAATATGACTGAAAAGGAAATGCAAAATATTAGAGGTAATGATTTAGCTATGATATTTCAAGATCCGATGACATCATTAAATCCTTTGTATACAGTAGGTAATCAATTAACAGAACATCTAATTAAACATAAAAAAATATCAAAAAAAGAAGCAAATGCACTTGCAATAAAAATGCTTGATTTAGTTGGAATACCAAGTCCTGAAAAAAGAATGAAGCAATATCCTCATGAATTTTCAGGCGGAATGAGGCAAAGGGCTATGATTGCAATGAGTCTTATATGTGAACCAAAACTTATAATTGCAGATGAGCCAACAACAGCCTTAGATGTAACAATACAAGCACAAATATTAGATTTAATGAAAGATTTAAAAAGTAAATTAAATACATCTATTATACTTATAACTCATGATTTAGGGGTAGTTGCAGATCTTTGTACAAGAATTAATGTAATGTATGGTGGAATAATTGTTGAAGAAGGAAGCGATGAGGATATATTTTATAGAAGTAAACATCCATATACATGGGGGCTTTTAAATAGTGTGCCTAACCCTAAGCAAGAAATTAAAGAAAAGTTAGTTCCTATAGAAGGGCAACCACCTGATTTATTAAAACCACCTGAAGGATGCCCATTTGTGGCTAGGTGTAATTATGCAATGAAAGTTTGTCTTAAAAATCAACCGCCATTATTTGATTTAGGTGAAGGTCATAAATCAGCATGTTGGCTTTGTCATAAAAATGCACCAAAAGTTGAAAAAATACTAGGAGGAACGTTTAATGGCTGAAAAAGAAGTGTTATTAGAAGTGAAAAATCTATGTAAATATTTTGAAGTTAAAAAAGGATTATTTTCACGTGAAAGCTATGTCAAGGCAGTTGATGATGTTTCTTTTACAATTAATGAAGGAGAAACATTAGGATTAGTAGGTGAATCTGGCTGTGGTAAAACTACAACTGGAAGAACTGTATTAAATCTTTATAAAGCAACTAAGGGTAATATTATATTTGATGGAATAGATATCACAAATTTTAATGATAAGCAGATGTTACCTTTTAGAAGACAAATGCAAATGATATTTCAAGATCCATATGCATCTTTAAATCCACGAATGACCGTCGGAGATATAATTGGAGAGTCTATAGATATACATGACTTATATAAAGGTAAAGAAAGAGATGATAGAATTAGGTTTCTTTTAGATAAAGTTGGACTTAATGGATCTCATATAAATAGATATGCACATGAATTTTCAGGTGGGCAAAGGCAACGTATTGGTATAGCAAGAGCATTGGCTGTAGAACCTAAATTTATAGTTTGTGATGAGCCCATATCAGCTTTAGATGTATCTATACAGGCTCAAGTTATTAATATGCTTGAAGAATTACAAGAAGAGTTTAAATTGACATATTTGTTTATAGCGCACGATTTATCTATGGTTAAACATATATCTACTCATATAGGTGTTATGTATTTAGGAAAATTAGTTGAAAAAGGAACAAGTACAGAAGTTTATTCAAATCCAATGCACCCATATACTCAAGCACTTTTATCTTCAGTACCAATTCCAGATCCAAGAATTGCAAAAGTAAATAAAAGAATTATATTAGAAGGTGATATACCATCACCTATAGATCCGCCACCAGGGTGTAGATTTAAAGGAAGGTGCAGATATGCTAAAGCTATTTGTGGCCAAGAAGAACCCAAAATGAAGGAATTAGAAAAGGGTCATTTTGTTGCATGTCATTTATTTTAAAATAAGATAATAATTTGCTAAAGCAAGTTATATATATTTATATAATAAAAGGGGGATAAACAATGAAAACAGGCAAAATAAAAAAGCTATGTGCATTAGCACTAGCATTGGCATTAGGAGTTACTTCTCTTGTTGGCTGTGGTTCTAATGAGACTGGGGATAGTAGTACTGAAACAGAAAATAACCAAACATCATCTACAACTGAAACTACGGAAAGTGAACAGGAATTAGTTTATAATTTAGGGGCAGAAACTAAAACAATTGATCCAGCTCTAAATAATGCAGTAGATGGTTCAATAATAATTGCAAATGCATTTGAAGGGTTAATGAAACTAGATGAAAATCAAAAAGCAATTCCTGGAATTGCAGAAAGTTATGATGTAAGTGAAGACAATTTAGTATATACTTTCCATTTAAGATCAGATGCTAAATGGTCAGATGGTGAGCAAGTTAAAGCTGGAGACTTTGAGTATGCATGGAAGAGAGTGTTGAACCCAGATACAGCAGCAGATTATGCTTTCCAATTATATTATTTAGTTGGAGCAGAAGAGTATAATACTGGTTCAGGATCTGTTGATGAGGTTGGTGTTAAGGCTTTAGATGATGAAACATTAGAAGTTACACTAAAGAATCCAACTACTTATTTTTTAGAATTAACAGCATTTCCAACATTAATGCCTGTTAGGGAAGATATAGTTTCAGCTAATCCAGATGCTTGGACACAAGAGCCAGAATTATATGTTTCAAATGGTCCTTTTACTTTAAAAGAATATAATATGAAGGATTCATATGTATTTGTTAAAAATGAAAATTATTATGGAAAAGATAATGTTAAATTAGATACTTTAAAGTTTAGAATGATTGAAGATGAAGTTTCAGCTTATGCATCAGTTAAAAATGGTGAAGTTGATATGTCAGAAAATCTACCAACAGCTGAGATACAACCAGGGCAAGAAGAAGGATATGTAGAAATTTATCCTTACCTTGGGACTTATTTCTATGCTATTAATGTAAATAATAATACTGATAAATTACCTGAAGATGTACAAAAGGCATTAAGTGATAAGAGAGTTAGACAGGCACTATCATTAGCAATAGATAGAACAACAATAGTTGAAAATGTTACTATGGGTGGACAAATTCCAGCATATAGCTATGTTCCAGAAGGAATCCCAGGCGGTGAAGAAGGAACAGAGTTTGCAGATAAGAAATACTGGGATGTTGATGATATGGATGGAAATATTGAAAAAGCTAAAGCCTTATTAGAAGAGGCTGGATATCCAAATGGTGAAGGATTACCAACATTTGAATTACTATATAATACAAATGAAGGTAATAAGCTTATTGCTGAAAGTATACAACAAATGTGGGCTGCTATTGGTGTAAATGTAGAACTTGCTAATCAAGAGTGGGCAGTATTCCAAGATTCAAGAAAGAATGGTAATTTCCAAATTGCTAGACATGGATGGATTGGAGATTATGTTGATCCAATGACATTCTTAGACATGTGGATGACTGGATTAGGTAATAATGATCCGAAGTTCTCAAATGAAGAGTATGATTCATTAATTACACAAGCTATGGCTGAAACAGATTCAGTAAAAAGATCTGAAATTTTAAGACAAGCAGAAGATATATTAATGGATGAAATGCCAATAATACCTATTTATTATTATACTCAAGTAAAGGCTGTAAATCCAAAGGTTAAAGGTGTTGTTGTATCACCATTAGGTCAAGTTTACTTTGAAAATGCTTATATAGAAGAATAAATTAAATAGAAGGACTATATCAAAAGATATAGTCCTTCTATTTAATTTCCTGCTGGATTATAATGTTCACTTGAAACACCTTGTGGTTTAACTGATTTATGTTTAGCATTAGGATTATGATTATGTCCCTCTTCAGTTATTGGTGTTTGATAATTACACTTTTCCATTCTAGCTTGTTTATTATCTGGTTGACTGTCTTTTGGCATAGATTTACCTCCTAATATATGACTATTCAAAATATAGTATGTACAATCTTGTATGGATTTATCCAAAATTAAATATGTTTATATTGTATAGCCAATAATATGAACAATAAAGTATATAATTATTTAGGAGAGAAGCTAAAAAAAATTAAAAATATAAATAAAAAGTATGGAATAAGCTTATAAAGAAATGTTAAGAACATATGTTCAGAGTGCGTATTTTTAGCATTTTATTATTAAATTATTAATAATGCTATTATAAAGATATAAATAAATTAAATAAAAGTTAAATTTAATAATAAATTTATTTTTTTAGATATATTCTTTTAAATTATAACTGCTTATTAAAATAAAAGTGAGATTATATATTTATACAATCTCACTTTTAAATTTAGATATTCTAATTTTAAGGGATCAATGCTTAAAGCCCTAATACATCTTCCATATTATATAGGCCAGCAGTAGTAATATTAGACATATATTCACAAGCTTTTAATGATCCAATTGCAAAAACATCTCTTGATATAGCTTTATGAGATAATTCTATTACTTCACCAGTACCAGCAAATATGACATCATGATCACCTACAATTGATCCACCTCTTATAGCATGAATTCCAATTTCATTTTTTTCTCTTTTCTTTTGTCCATGACGTCCATTTATATAATTAGTTTCTTCTTTAATAGAATCACGGATACTATCTGCTAATAATAAGGCGGTACCACTAGGAGCATCTACTTTTTGATTATGATGTTTTTCTATTATTTCTATATCATAATTACCATACAATAAAGGAGTAATTTTTTTTAGCAAAGAATTAATAAGATTAACACCTAGAGACATATTAGCAGATTTAAATATAGGAAGAGTAGTACTAGCATCTTTTATATAATTCAAATCTTTATCAGTATATCCAGTAGAACATAACACAATAGGTTTTTGGGTTAACTTTGTTAATTCTATTAAATCGTATAATGCATCAGAACGAGAAAAATCTAGTAAAACATCATATTCAATATCTACATCTAATGGGTTTTTAAAAACAGGAATTCCTATTTCTTTAGGAAATTTATCTATACCTGCTTCTATTTTTAAATTTGGAAATTCATTTATAACATTTCTTATCACAGTACCCATTTTTCCACAACAACCGCTTAAAAGTATTTTAACCATAACTAACTCCCTTATATCAAATTATATTTTTTTAATGTGTTTATTAATATTTCTTTATTAGAATCATTCATTTTATATAATGGTAATCTCAAATTTCCTACATCTTTCCCTATTATATTAAGAGCTGTTTTAATAGGAATAGGATTTGTTTCTATAAATAAATCATTTATTAGTTGAAGATAATTTAATTGTAAAGTAGTTGCTTTTTCAGTATCTCCATTTAAATATGAAGACACCATATCATGAATTACTTTAGGAATTATATTAGCAGCTACAGAAATTACACCAATACCTCCAAGTGATAATAAAGGAACAATTTGATCATCATTACCTGAATATATATCTATATCCGGACAAATAGATTTCATTTTAGCAATTTGACTAAAGTTTCCACTAGCTTCTTTAATTGCAATGACATTTTTTAATTTACTTAATTTTAATAGCATGTTTGGCGTAATATTCATATTAGTTCTACTTGGAACGTTATATAGAATAATAGGAGTATTAACAACATCATTTACTTCCTTAAAATGCATAAATAATCCTTCGTCATTGGTTTTATTATAATAAGGAGTTATTAATAATAAACCATCAACACCAACAGATTCAGCATACTTACTCATTGTAATAGCTGATAGTGTATTATTGCCACCAGTACCAGCGATTACAGGAATTCTTTTATTAACTACATCTACAGTAAATTTAATAGTTTCTTTTTTTTCACTTTCTGTCATTGTAGTAGCTTCACCAGTAGTCCCACAAATTACTATTGCATCTGTACCTTCTTTAATATGCCATTCTAATAATTCTTTTAATTTATCAAAATCTACACCACTTTTAGTAAATGGTGTAATTATAGCTACACCAGAACCTGTAAAAATAGACATAATATATCCTCCTAAAAATTATTTGTTATTAATTAGATATTCAGCAATTTGAACTGCATTTAGTGCAGCACCTTTTCTTATGTTATCAGCGACAACCCAAAGGTTTAAACCATTATCAACACTAAAATCACGTCTTATTCTTCCTACATAGACATCATCTTTTCCATTTACATCAAGTGCCGTAGGATATTTTAATTCTTTAGTATTATCATATACAGTTAACCCCTTAGTTTCTTCAAAAAGTGTTATAATATCTTCAATATTAAAGGATTTTTCAAGTTCAACATTTATACTTTCACTATGACTATTTAAAACAGGTACTCTTACAGTAGTTGCTGTTATTTTTAAATTAGGTGAATGAAGTATTTTTCTTGTTTCTTCAATCATTTTCATTTCTTCTTTGGTATAACCATTATCTAAGAAGACATCAATATGAGGAAGACAGTTACCTGCTATTGGATAAGGAAATTTTTTTGGTGAAATACCTTTTAAACCATCTTCTAAATCTTTTATACCTTGCATACCAGCACCAGAAACTGCTTGATAAGTCGAATATACTATTCTTTTAATTCCATAATTGTCAATTAGAACTTTAAGTGGTACCATAGCTTGAATTGTTGAGCAATTTGGATTAGCTATTATTCCTTTATGCAATTTTAAATCTTCAGGATTTACTTCAGGAACAACCAGTGGCACTTCTTTATTCATTCTCCAGGCACTAGAGTTATCAATTACAATAGCACCATAAGATGCAAAGATAGGAGCATATTTTAAACTTGTATCTCCACCAGCGGAAAATAAAGCAAAATCGATTTTTTTATTTTTTATATTATCTTCACATGTTTCTTCAACTAAATAATCTTGTCCTTTAAAAGGTAAATATGAACCATGAGATCTTTTTGATGCAAAAAGATAAAGATTTTCAATAGGAAAGTTTCTTTCTTCTAATATTTCTAAAAATTTTCTACCTACATTTCCTGTAGCCCCAACTATTGCTATATTATACATTGTATAGCAACCCCCTTTGTTAAATTTAATACTTTTATATAAAAAAATACCTTGAGCATAGCACTCAAGGTATAATTTAACTTAATAAAAATTTCCTTAAATGATAGCTCATCACATAATAATGTGACAGAAATATGCATATTATACATACTTCCAGCTATATAACATTAAAGCTTTTGTTATATGCTTCGGCGATAAATCCTTTCATACTAATTTAACATGCTTAAATCCTTAGTAGTACTCTTAAGTACCGCACCTCTATCTAAATATTATTTAATTATCTAAATTATACCTTTTATGCATTAAATTATCAAGGTAAAAAATAGAAAAAACGTATCTGATTTATTATATGAAATATTTAGTGCTTTGAAACAAATAATATGATGAATAAATAGATATTTATAGGAGAAAATATTAAATATAAAATTTATAGGGGGAAATATAATGAGTAAAACACCACTAAAGAAAATAATAAAATCAAAAATTAAAACAAATAAACAATTAAATGAACAAGAATTGCTTAGAGAGAAAATTAAATATGAAATAGCTGAAGAATTAGGATTAAGAGATAAAGTTGATGAGTATGGATGGGGTGGGTTAACAGCAGAAGAAACAGGACGAATAGGAGGAATAATGACACGTAGAAAAAAAGAATTAAAGCTTCCTACAAATGATCAAATTCTAGGAAGAAAATAATGGATTGACTAAAGTCTCAATTACATAGTAATATAAATGTTAGAAATTTATATATCGATGTTATTTTGTGTCGAATAGTTAATTAAATTTGAATTAAAAATACTGTAAGGGGGGATATCATGGCTTATGGAGAATTTGCTAAAATTTATGATGAATTAATAAACGAAGATATTAATTATGATAGTATGGTAGAGCGAATATTAGAAATTTGTAATTTAAATAATGTAAATTTTGAAGATTATCTTGATATTGCTTGTGGTACAGGAAATGTTACTGTAAGAATAGCAAAGCATTTTAAAAATATATATGGTGTAGATTTGTCAGAAGATATGTTAAATGAAGCTTTTGATAAATTAAAAAGCAATAAAATAAGAGGCAAAATAATTTGTCAGGATATGACTAGTTTAAGTTTAAATAAAAAATTTGATTTAATTACCTCTGTTTTAGATTCTACAAATTATATAACAGATGTAGAGGGATTAAAAAATTATTTTTGTGGAGTACATGAGCATTTAAAAGATAATGGATTATTTATTTTTGATATAAATTCATATTATAAGTTATCAGAAATTTTAGGTAATAATATCTATACATATAGTGAAGAAGAAGTTTTCTATACATGGGAAAATTCCTTTGAAGAAGAGATATTATCTATGTTCTTAACTTTCTTTGTTAAATGTGGGGATCTTTATGAAAGATTTGAAGAGGAACACTTTGAAAGAGCATACAAAGAGCAAGAAATAGAACACTATTTAAATGAAGCAAATTTAGAAGTTATAAATAAATTTGAAGGTTATACAAAAAATGATGTACAAGCAAATAGTGAAAGAATTGTATATGTAGTAAAAAAGAAAATGTTAATGGAGGATTAATTAATGAGCGATAAAATTATTAGAGCAGTGGCTAAGGATGGAATGGTAAGAATAATAGCTGGGACAACAACAGAGTTAGTAGATACAGCTAGATCTATACATGAATGTACACCGGTTGCAGCAGCTGCACTAGGAAGAATGTTAACTGCAGGAGCGCTACTTGGAGCAACATTAAAGTCTGAAAATGAAGTTATGACTTTAAGAATAAATGGTGGCGGAGATGCTGAAGGTGTAGTAGTTACAGCTTATGAAGGTGCAAAGGTAAAAGGATATATAGGAAATCCATATGGTGATTTACCACTTAATGCAAATGGTAAACTTGATGTTGGTGGATATACAGGTAAAAATGGTAACTTAATGGTTATAAAAGATCTAGGACTGAAGGATCCATATGTAGGTCAAGTTCCAATACATTCAGGAGAAGTAGCAGAAGATTTAGCTTATTATTTTACAGTTTCAGAACAAACTCCATCAGCAGTATCACTTGGAGTTTTAGTAGATACTGATTATTCAATAAAAGTTGCAGGTGGATTTATAATTCAAATGTTACCAGGTGCAGATGAGTTTTTAGCAGATATCATAACATATAGATTGGAAGAAATACCATCTTTAACAACAATGTTGAATGAAGGGAAAACAATGGATGATATCTTAGATTATATCTTTGGAGATATGGATCTTAAAATATTAGAAGAAATGAAACCAGAATTTAGCTGTAATTGTTCAAGAGAAAAGGTAGAAAAGGCTTTAATATCTATTGGGGAAAAAGATTTAAAAGAAATATATGAAGAAGGAAAAAATGAAGAGTTAAAATGCCATTTCTGCAATAAGACTTATGTTTTTACATCTGAGGAAATTGGTGAAATGTTAAGCCAAATGAACAAATAAATTATAATAATAAAAAGGAAGTTTTAATAAAAAAACTTCCTTTTTATTATTATATAGGTGTATAAGTTAAAATTAAATAAAAGTTTGATGAATTAATAGAGAATATAAAATAAAAAAATGTAATAAAAAAGTTTATAATTTTTATCATAAAAAGCACATAAAGCTTAAATACTTAATCAACAATCAAAGTCGCAGAACGTATTATATAAGAGGTTATAAAACAAATAAACTTCCTCTATCTACTAGCTTTCCATCATTTAGATAAATAGGTTTTACATCATACTTGTAAAGAAATTTTTTAATTTCTTCACCAAAGGAGTAGTGCTCTAATGAACCAAAGAAGGCCATAGTATTATCGTTGATCATTCCACCTACACCACCTATAAATCCATAGTTTAAGCCTGGTAAAATTATATCGCCAAAAGGTAAATATAAAATTTCAAAATCCTCAGATAATAAAGTCTTATATATACCATTATCATTAGTTATAATTACATTTTCTCTAATAGGAAGTATAGAACATTTGCTATAACCTTGTTTTATATTTATTAATTTTTTATCCCTTGAATGATTTAATATAATCTCATCGGTAAATTTTAAATTGTGGACAAGATAATTTTCAGTAATGTAGGCGTTAAGGGAAATATTATTAGGATATTTATGTGATAGTCTAGACGAAGCTTCTATAAAATTTATATTTTTTTCAGTTAGAATATCTTTAAAATTTTGAGGAAGATTTTTATTTATTATAATTTCCTTTTTAGATTTATTTAATATATTTAATTGAATATCAACATGACCATCAATAGCTGAATAAAGATTGTGATCTTTTGGAATCTTTATTATATCAAAATTTAAATTTTTTAAAGACAGTAATTCTTCATCACTTATTCTGTAATCAACAAAACAAATCATTTTTATCTCCTTAAGTAAGTTTCTAAATCTTCGATTTAGTCAAACGAACTTACACCTATGAACGAATGTGAATAGGTGTTTCATATGTACGTTTCTAAATCTTTGATTTAGTTAGACAAGCTTATACTTGTGAGTAAATTTCAATAGGTATTTCATTATTAATACCTTAAATATAAGATAAATAAATTTTATTAAAAAATCAATATACAAATTTTTTAATACATATAAATTTTAAGTATATAGATAATTTTTTAATACATACTAATATTAAGAAAGGAGTGAAATCCATGCTAGTTATGAAATTAGTGCATAATAATGACTTAGACTTAGTCAAGGAACTACAAGAACTTAGGGAAATATTAAAGAAAAAAGATATTACTATTGGTCTTGTAGAAAGTGGTGAAGGTAGTACACATTTGATTAAAATTATGTGCAATGAAGAATGTTATAATGAAAAAGTAAAGAAAATGATATATTTATATATAAGTAATATACTTTATAATGTAGTTATAGAACAATATAGAAAAAAAGAACTATTTAATTTTTTAACTGATACATTTTTCTTTTTGAAGCAAGAGGAAATAATTGAAGTAGAAGAAAAAATAATGAATGTTTTAAAAGGAGACGAAAGTGTAAAAGAAGAAAATATTGTTTTCTGTATGAATAAAATTAATGAAATAATTGAAAAAATAAAAACATGTTTAGAAGAAAATGATGAAATTAATATAAAGGGTTTTATAACCTTTAGAATGAAAGAATTACGGGAAGATATAGAAGATATAATTGATAAAGTGGTAGAAGAGTATATGGTTGAAAAAGAGTATAAAGAATTTGTTAAACTACTAAAGTATTTTGTTGATATACAAGAAAGTAAAATTTATAAAATAAATATTTATATTACAGATAATGGTGGATATTTATTGAAAGATGAATATGGAAATGATATATTCAGTGAATTTATAAAAGAGCTTTCTGAATGTAAGATAGATTCAGAGGCTAAAATAGAAGATATAATAATTAGTGGTTTAATTACTAATGCACCCAAACAAGTTGTAATTCATAATAAGGATAAATGCTTAAACCCAGAATTTATAGAAACTATAGTAAATGTATTTGGAGATAGAGTATTTTATTGTGCAGGATGTGAAAAATGCATGCCTTCAAAAATAAAAATATAGTTTATATATTAATGCGACTTTTGTCGCATTTTTTTATATATTATATATATATTTAAGATATAATTTAAGTGAATAATAACAAATACTACAAATTATTATTAATATAAAAATAGTGAATATCTATGAAAAACTAGACAAAGATGGTAAAATACATGGTGAACTTTATAATATTTTTTTATAAATGGAGTAAAATAATAAATATGTGTAAAAATGTGGAGGTGAAAAATTGAATTGGAATTTTAGAAAAAATATTAAATTAAAAGGAGTACAAATATTAGCTTTAGGATTTATAGCAGTAATATTAATAGGGAGTATAATATTATCATTACCAATTAGTTCATCTAGTGGAGAAAGCACTAATTTTTTAGATGCATTATTTACTGCAACTTCAGCAGTATGTGTAACTGGGTTAGTAACAGTAGACACAGGTACGCATTGGAATGTTTTAGGCCAAACAGTAATAATGTTATTAATTGAAGTTGGTGGATTAGGATTTATGTCCTTTACTACATTAATTGCTATTTTATTAGGTAAAAAAATTACCTTAAGAGAAAGACTTATACTGCAAGATGCTATGAATACATTTAATATTCAAGGATTAGTTAGAATGGTTAAATACGTTCTAATGTTTACAGTATCTGTTCAATTCTTTGGAGCGTTATTATTTTCAACGCAATTTATACCACAGTATGGTTTAAGTAAAGGGATGTTTTATAGTGTATTCCACTCAATATCTGCATTTTGTAATGCTGGATTTGATATTTTTGGCAACTATAGCAGTTTAACGGGATATAATTCTAATATTGTTGTTATTATAGTAGCTTCTGCATTAATAATAATTGGAGGCCTAGGATTTACAGTTTGGAGTGAATTATATAATTCTAAGAGCTTAAGAAGAATATCACTTCATTCAAAAATGGTAATACTAGTGACTACAATATTAGTATTTGGAGGAGCTGCATTAATGTTTGTATTTGAACATAAAAATCCAAATACTATTGCAAATATGTCTTTTATTGATAAAGTTATGAATTCATTTTTTGCATCAGTTACTCCAAGAACAGCAGGATTTAATAGTATACCTATTGATGGAATGACCACTGCAGGTATATTTTTGACAATAATTTTAATGTTTATAGGTGGATCACCTGGTTCAACGGCAGGTGGAATTAAAACAACAACAATAGGTGTTTTGTTTATTACTGTAATTTGTGTTATCAAGGGTAGAGAGGATACCGAAGTATTTAATAGGAGATTTTCAAAAGATCTAGTATATAGAGCATTTACATTATTTTTCTTAGGTGCAGGACTTGTAATTACAGCAACTATGTTATTATCATATACAGAAAAAGGTGCTAGTTTTATATCACTTATTTTTGAAACAGCATCAGCTTTTGGTACAGCTGGATTAAGTATGGGATTAACTTCAGAGCTTAGCAATATAGGGAAGGTATTAATAATGATACTTATGTATTTAGGAAGAGTTGGTCCATTAACAGTAGTATTATCTTTAACAAAAAAGAGAGTTAACAGTGGAGTTAAATATCCAGAAGGAAAAATTTTAATAGGTTAGGGGAAGTAAAATGGCAAATAATAAACAATTTGTAGTTATAGGATTAGGAAGATTTGGTGAATCAGTAGCTAAGACATTATATTCATTGGGACATGATGTATTAGCTATAGATATGGATGAAGATTCAGTACAAGAGATTTCAGACTCTGTAACACATGCAGTTCAAATGGATGCAACTGATGAATCAGCACTAAGAACACTTGGACTTAGAAACTTCGATGTTGCAGTTGTTACTATTGGTTCTAACATACAAGCCAGTGTAATGATAACTTTATTAGTTAAAGAACTTGGGGTAAAATATATTATTGCAAAAGGTCAAAGTGACTTACATGCAAAAGTATTATATAAAATAGGTGCTGATAGAGTTGTTTTACCAGAGAAGGATATGGGAGTAAGAGTTGCACATAATTTAGTGTCAGCTAGTATACTTGATTTTATAGAGCTTTCACCGGACTATAGTATAATGGAACTTAGAGTTTTAGATGAATGGGATGGAAAAACTTTAAATCAATTGAAATTAAGAAGTAGATATGGTATAACCATTATGGCTATTAAAAAGGGAGAAAGTATAAATATTTCACCTAATGCAGATGATGTAATATCAAATAAAGATATAATTGTAGCAATTGGCTCTACAGAAGATTTGGCAAATTTAGAAGATATGTTGGTTAAACAAAAGTAAGAGGTGTAGATTTGATTTTAATCGAAAGTAAAGAAAATACATTATTTAAATATACAAAAAAATTAAAAGAAAGAAAGTATAGAACTAAAGAAAATAAATATATAATTGAAGGATTTAGATTAGTTCAAGAAGCATTTAAAGCAAAGTGTAATATTGAATATTTAATAGTAAATGAAAATGGAAAAGATAAATTAAATGATTATTTAAATGAATATATGGATAATATTAAAATATATGAAATGAAAAATGAGCTGTTTATACAATTAGTTGCTACTGAAAATACACAAGGGATTATTGCAGTGGTAAATATAAATAATTCTATAGATGATATAAAAGGTGATTTTTATTTATTATGTGATAAAGTTCAAGATCCAGGTAACTTAGGGACTATAATAAGAACTGCTCATGCAGCTGGTGTAAGTGGAATTATTTTAACTAAAGGGACAGTAGATATATATAATGATAAGACTATACGATCTACTATGGGATCAATATTTTATACTCCAATTATTTACGATAATGATTTAAGCTTTTTAAATAAATTAAAAAGTAACGATTTTAGTTTAGTAGCAACATCATTAGAGGAATCTAAAAACTTTTTTGATGAAGACTTAAGTGGGAAAATAATATTATCTGTTGGAAATGAAGGAAATGGAATAAGTGATGAAATTTTCTCATTAGCAGATAAGAAGGTGAAGATTCCTATGCCAGGTGGTGCAGAATCATTAAATGTTGGGGTAGCAACTTCGATTATTTTATTTGAAAAAGTTAGACAAAGTCTTTGTAAAAACAAAATTTAAACAAAGTATTGAAAAAAATGTTGGATATTTGTATAATTAGTTGTAAATGAATATTTAAAGACAATGAATGAGAAAGTAGATATAATGAAGTGTACAGGGAGAAAAGACCTTAGACTGTAAGTCTTTTTACAGGAATTTATATTGAAGTTCCCTCAGGAGTCCTAGCTGTGAAATAATAGTAGTGGTTAGCGGGTAAAGCCGTTATTTAAATTAAGATGGATATTAAAGTTAGTATAATTTTATATTAACTAATATCAATTAGGGTGGTAACGCGGATATTCCGTCCCTTTGTGGGACTGAGTATCCTTTTTTTATGGGAAATTTTATAAGAATATACAATTGTTTATGAATAATTAATATAACAAATATTTTTAATAAGATAAAACCCCATTAAAATTTTATTAAAGTAAGAAGGGAGAACCAAAAATGCAAGAAAAATTATTAGCAATAAAAGAAGCTGCTTTTAATGAAATATCTACTGCAGAAAACAGTACTACATTAGAAGAAATAAGAGTAAAATACCTTGGTAAAAAAGGTGAACTTACTACAATATTAAGAGGAATGGGTTCATTAACTCCAGAAGAAAGACCAGTAGTTGGTAAGTTAGTTAATGAAGCTAAAAATGAAGTCGAAGCAAAATTAGAGGAAGCTGTTACTAAAATAAAGGAAAAAGAAAAAAATGCTAAACTTGCTAGTGAAGTTATAGATATATCTCTTCCAGGTAAAAAGCAAGTTATAGGTAAGAGACACCCACTTGATTTAACATTAGAAAGAATGAAGGAAATATTTATATCAATGGGATTTAGTATAGAAGATGGTCCAGAAGTTGAACTTGATCATTATAACTTTGAAGCTTTAAATATTCCAAAGGATCATCCAGCAAGAAGTGAGCAAGATACTTTCTATATTAATGATAATATAGTTTTAAGAACTCAAACTTCTCCAATTCAAATTAGAACAATGGAGAGTCAAGAACCGCCAATAAAGATGATATCTCCAGGTAAGGTTTATAGATCAGATGCTGTAGATGCAACACATTCACCAATATTCTATCAAATGGAAGGTTTAGTAATTGATAAAGGAGTTACTTTTGCAGACTTAAAAGGAACTTTAGAATTATTTGCTAAAAAGATGTTTGGAGATAAGGTTGTAACTAAGTTTAGACCTCACCATTTCCCATTTACTGAACCATCAGCTGAAATGGATGCAACTTGTTTTGTATGTGAAGGAAAAGGATGTAGAGTTTGTAAAGGAAGCGGATGGATTGAAATCTTAGGTTGTGGAATGGTTCATCCGAATGTTTTAAGAAACTGTGGAATTGATCCAGAAGTTTACAGCGGATTTGCTTTTGGTTTTGGTGTAGATAGAATGGTTATGCTTAAGTACGGTATTGATGATATAAGAGCATTATATGAAAGTGATATGAGATTTTTAAATCAATTTTAATTAGGAGGTAAAGTAAGATGAAAGTACCATATAATTGGCTAAAGGACTACGCTGAAATTAACGTAGATCCACATACATTAGGAGATAAATTAACTCTTTCAGGATCAGCTTTAGAAGAGGTTATTATACAAGGTGATAATATAAAAAATGTTGTTACTGGTAAAATTACAAAAATAGAAAAGCACCCAGATGCAGATAGATTAAATGTTTGTCAAGTTAATATAGGTGCAGATGAAGAAATTCAAATAGTTACAGCTGCAACTAATATGAAAGAGCAAGATATAGTACCAGTTGCTCTTCATAAGTCAATTTTAGCTGATGGAACTGAAATTAAGAAAGGTAAAATGAGAGGTGTAGTATCTAACGGTATGTTCTGTTCTGAAGAAGAGCTTGGAATTGCTGGAGATGAGCCAGTACACGGATTAATGATTTTACCAGAAGATGCTCCACTAGGAATGGATATTAAAGAATACTTAGGATTAAATAAGGCTATATTAGATTTTGAAATAACTTCAAATAGACCGGATTGCTTAAGTATAGTTGGTATGGCTAGGGAAGCAGCTGCGACTTTAAGAACATCTTATAAAATGCCAAACTTTAATTATGAAGCTAAATGTTCTTCTAATATTAACGATGAATTAAAAGTTGAAGTTAATGATGAGTTATGTAGAAGATATATGGCTAAAGGTGTTAAGAATGTTAAAGTTGAACCGTCACCAAGTTGGATGCAAGAAAGACTTTTAGAAGCAGGGGTTAGACCTATAAATAATATAGTTGATATTACTAACTTTGTAATGTTAGAGCTAGGGCAACCAATGCATGCATTTGATGCAAGACAAATAGAAAGTAAGACTATTGTTGTTGAAAGAGCTTTAGATGGCGAAAAATTCACAACTTTAGATGAAATAGAAAGAGAATTAGATTCAAGCATATTAATGATTAAAGATGGTTCTAAATCAGTTGCAGTAGCAGGAATTATGGGTGGACTAAATTCAGAAATTCAAGATGATACTACAGAAGTAATATTTGAGTCTGCAAACTTTGAAGGAACTAACATAAGAGTTAGCTCTAAAAAGTTAAACTTAAGATCAGAAAGTTCTTCAAGATTTGATAAAGATATAGATCCAAACTTAGCAAAACTTGCAATAGACAGAGCTTGTGCTTTAATTTGTGAATTAGGGTGCGGTGAAGTTATGGAAGGAACTATCGATGTTTATAATGCTGTAAAAGAAGAAGGTTCTATAACTGTAGATTCTAATTGGATAAATAAATTCTTAGGAACTGAAATTTCTAAAGAGGAAATGAAGAGTGCTTTAGATTCATTAGATTTAAAAGCAGAATTACAAGGGGACGATTTAGTTATAACTATTCCAACATTTAGAATAGATATTGCTATAAAAGAAGATATTGCAGAAGAAGTTGCAAGAATTTATGGATATGATAAAATTCCTACAACTATATTTAAGGTTTCAACTGAAAGAGAACCAAAACACAAGAATGAATTATTAAATGATAAAGTAATAGAAGTAATGGTTGGTAGCGGTATTAATCAATCTATTAGTTATTCATTTGTATCGCCTAAGGTGTTTGATAAAGTTAATATACCTGCTGATAGCGAACTAAGAAATGTAGTTAAAATAAAAAATCCATTAGGTGAAGATTACAGCGTTATGAGAACAACTACTTTACCTTCAATTATGGAATCTTTAGGAAGAAACTATTCAAGAAATAATGACTATGTAAGATTATTTGAAATTGGAAGAGTTTACATTCCGAATGAAGATGAAACTAAATTACCTACAGAAAAGAATATTTTAACTATCGGTATTTATGGAGATTGTGATTATTTAGATCTTAAAGGTATAGTTGAAAATGTAATTGATGGATTAGGAATAGCTAAAGCTAAGTATGTTAGAGAAAGTGAAAACCCAAGTTATCATCCAGGAAAAACAGCTGCTCTTATGGTAAGAAATAAGAAGGTAGGTGTATTTGGGGAAATTCATCCTGATGTAACTGAAAATTATGGAATAGACGTTGATTGTTATGTTGCAGAACTTGATTTAGATGCTTTATTTGAAGCTTCAAGTACAACAAAGACATATAAGCCACTTCCAAAATTCCCAGCAGTTACTAGAGATATAGCTTTATTATGTGATGATTCTATATTAGTTGCTGAAATAGAAGAAACTATAAGAAAAGCCGGTGGAAATTTAGTAGAAAAAGTTCAATTATTTGATATATACAAAGGTGCACAAATACCAGAAGGAAAGAAATCTATAGCTTATGCAATAGCGTATAGAGATGAAAAGAAAACTTTAGAAGATAAAGATATTGCCAAAGTTCACGATAAGATATTAAAAGCTTTAGAGCATAAACTAGGTGCAGTTTTAAGATAATTAAAGCTAAATAAAATTAGAGCCTAATATGATATATTTATATCATATTAGGCTCTTGTTAATAATTATATTTAAACATTAAATAGTAAAAACGTATTTAAGGCTAAAGAGCTATGAGAGATTCCTTAATACTTCTACAGGGTGATATGATAATTTTGCTTTTTTTAGTCCCGTAGAACCACAATCCTCTTCTCGATTAACAAAAGTGGTAGAACTAAAATTTCGTATTAAAAATTCTCTATTAATAAATGAATAAACGCCTTTATACTCTTTATTACATCTTTCAACATGAATTATCGCAGTGTTTTTAAATGTTTCACCAATAGAAAATCCAACTAAGTTATTATTAACATATATACATATTGAGCTTAAATTTAATTCATTTAATTTAAGAAGAATATCTTCAATTGCAGAAATTTCTATACTCATTTCTTCGCAGCAGACATAGTTGTCATTATGCCATTTTTTTAATAGTCCTATACAATCTTCAATTTTCTTAAGAGAATCCACTGTTGAAATAGTATAATCATAATTTTTAACAAAATAGTTATATTGATTCTTTTTAGAGTGATATTTTTTTCCTTGTAAATCAATTAAGTCTTTAGTATTGTATATATACTCATAATCATTTCTATCTTCTATAATTCTATAGTTTAGATTAGTATATTTTTTCAAATCGTTTATAAATGTGTCTTCAATATCACCAAGTAAATAAATGTTATTAGTAGGACAAATAATCTTTAGTTTTTCTATTAGTTCTTGAAGATTTTCTTTTTTATAACCATAGGGCATCATAAAAAAATTTCCTTTAGATGGTTCATTTTTATTTATTACTAAACAGTTATCAATAATTGAAAATTTAGTGTTGCTTAAGTTACGCCATAAATATAATGAAACAAATGAATATTCATAAGATTTTGTATCAATAATATTTTCATAATTCTTAAATAAGTCTTTATCTTCAAGAGTCAAAAGTTTAAAGTTTTCCAATTTATCATCCCCTAAGTTAAGAAAATAAAAGTATATGATATATTATTAATAATTTAAAAAACATGTGTATAAAATTTCTTTTTAACCTTTTTTAAGATAGAATTTTAGAGTTTAAATGAAAAATAATAAAAGATATGTATATAGCTTGTACATATCCTTTATTATTTTTACTTATCGTATTTAAATTTTATTATAACTTCTTTGATTTCTCCCTTAGAATTTTTTCTAATTACAAAGGATTTAATATAATCAAAATTGTTATTTAATTGGTGATTTAATTCGTGAATTGTAGCTTTACATTTTTTGACTAAATCTCCATCTTCAATAACTGTAAATCTTGATTTTTTACAAGTTGTTTCATTTTGTAAATCATCAACTATTACATAATATTCAGTACCCTCTTCAATAACATAATATTCTTTATTTATAGTAAGACTATCACATAAAGTATTATTTATACATTTAACTTTTATATATACAACCTCTCTTCAGATAAATTCATATTGATTATAACTTATATTTTAGTAAAATAATATTGTAATATCCTATAAAAATTAATAAATACATTTTACAAAACATCATAGAATCTTGTATAATCTTAATACTAGCAAATATATTTTCTAAGATAAAAAAGAAAAGTATATTATTTAATTTTACGGAGGATGGAAATGGACTTAAATACTAGAGTATTAGATGAAAAAATAAATTTATTAAAAAAATCACTTGAAATTGTTGGAGGTACTTCATATTTAAATGGGGAAAATACAAATAATGATACATTACTTCAATTGATACTAGAGAAAGCTTTTAATGGAGAAGTTGTTAAATTTGATGTAAATAATAATAGTTACAGTATTCAAGAACTATTAAAAAAGAAACAAGCCTATGAAATATATTTTTTAAAGAATAAATCAAAAGCATTACAATCAATTGTATTTAAAATAAAAAAATATGATACATCACTTGATTCATTAATTAGAAAATATAAAAAATGTAGAGGACTAGAAGAGTATAACGAAATATATAATACTATATCTAAAAGATATAGATTAGATATTAATAAAATTGTTTTATCAGAAATTGATGAAGAAGTGGTTTCTGCGTTAACTATTGAGGATGAAGCAAAATACTATGGTGAGTACCTAGATCAAAAGAAAAAGCAAATTATAGATGGAGTAATTAGCAAAATGGGGATAGTTTAATTAGCTATCCTTTATCTATTTATAATAAAGAAATATATAAATAAAAAGAAGCTAAGACTGTAGAAAGATATAATCTACTACAGTCTCAGCTATTAACAGCCTTCGTTGTTGAATTTTGGGATAAACTCTATTGAGTTAGAACCTTCACCTTGAATGAATCCATTTTTTATGCCTATAGATAAAGCATAGTCTATTAGTGAATCGTATAATTTAGGATTTAAAGTTTTATTTATCTCAGGATATTTATAAGCTTCAAATAAAGGAACGTATTGATTCATTAATGATATATATATATCATCTTTGAATGTACTATAAATCAAATCTACTACTTTTTTTGAATCAAATAATAATCCAGGTAATAATAAGTGGCGAATTATTACACCTTTAGTTATTAGTCCGTCATTATTAAATATGGGTTTACCTGTTTGTTTAACCATTTCTTTAATAACATTTAATGCATTTTTAGAGTAGTTAGATACCTTTGAATATTTTTTTGCATATTTATCATCAAAATATTTAAAATCAGGTAAATATACATCGATTAAACCATTTAAAGATTTTATTGTATCTAATGAATCAATTGAATTTGTATTATATATAATAGGAATTTTTAAACCATTAGATTTTGCAATTTTTAAAGATTCTATGATTTGTGGAACATAGGATGTTGGTGTAACTAAGTTTATATTATTGGCTCCTTTGTGTTGAAGTTCTAAAAAAATCTCTGATAAACGTTCTATAGATATCTCGATACCATTTCCATCTTGTGAAATATCACTATTTTGACAAAATACACATTTTAAATTGCAATTAGAAAAGAATACAGTACCTGATCCGTTTTTGCCTGATATACAAGGTTCTTCATAGAAGTGAAGAGCAGCTCTAGCAATTTTGATATTTTTACCACTATTACATGCACCTGTTTTTTCATATCTATTAATATTACAATTTCTTATACAAAGATTACATTTAGTTAACATATTTAAATCTGTCATATAAACACCTCAAAAAAAGTATAACAGTATAAAATTTAATAATCAAAGGTTTTATTGTAATTGAAATATTTTACTGAAAATTAAATTTAATATATAATTATGTGACAAATAATTGTAAAATACAAGTATTTAGTATATCTTATTATGATGTTTTCTATAGTTATTTTATGTTAATTATGATATAATTGTTTCATAAATTAGCATAGTGAGAGGTGTAGAATGAATACGGTAACGGTTAATATAAATGGTGTCGAATATAACTTAAGAGGAAAAGAAGATGAAAAGTATTTACTTGATGTTGCAGCTTACGTTGATAGTAAGATAAGAGAAATTTCTGTAAATAATAAAAAGCTTAGTATAGGTTCTGCAGCAGTATTAACAGCTGTAAATATAGCAGATGAGCTTTTTAAATGTGACTTAGAAATAAATGATATAACAAAGAAAAAAAACTCGCTTGAAGAACGCCATCTTACTTTAAAGGAAAGGTTAAGGGAACTTAAAGTAGAGATAGAAGAAGGTTCAAAGGCAAGAGCAAATGAGGTTGATTCATTAAAAAATATAATTTTTTCTATGGAGGAAAAATTAAGAGAGTTTGAAAGTATAAAAGCTCAAAAGGAAAGTTTACAAAATAAAGTAGAAGAATTGTCGGTTAATCTAGAAGAAAAAAATAGAAGCATAGAAATTCTAAATGAAGAAGTTAACAAATTAAAAACTGAAAATGATAAGCTTACAAATAGTCTAGATAATTGTACAGAAGAAATTAAAAACATGGTTGCTATTGAGGATTATGAGGATGTAACAAGTAAATTACAAAAAGTTCAAAGAATAAATACTATTTTAATTTCTGAAAACAATGAATTAAAAGAAGAAAAAGCTAATAATAAAAGTGAAATAAATAAGTTGAAATTAGAAAATGATAATTTGAAAGATAATCATGAACAATTAATTGAAAAGTTTGATGAAAAAGAAATCCAGTTTAAAGAAATAACAACTGATATTAAAATAAAGAGTGAAGAAAAGATTACTTCATTAACAAATAAAGTAAGTCAAATGGAAAGTGAATTACAAGACAGTAAAAAGAAAAGACAAATGTTAAAGGAGCGTAACAAAGAGTTAGGTTTTCAGGTGCAAAATTTTAAATACAAGGTTTTGGATTTAGAAAAGAAATTAATGGATGCTCAGTTTGATTTAGCCATTGAAAAAAAAGAAAAAAATCCTTTATTAAGATAAGTCTGTTCAAATATTGGACAGACTTATCTTAATAATAAACAAGTAATTAAGAAATATAGAAAACTAAGGTTATTTATGTTATAAATTAAGTAAACAAAAGATTAATAATATATATTTAAAATAAAAATACTATGATTAAATTTAGATTTTAAATATAAAAGAAATTAAAATTAGGAGAGATTTTTATGAATAAAATAGAAGTGCTAGCACCAGCAGGAAGCATGGAAAGTCTATATGCAGCAATAAATAAAGGTGCAGATGCAGTGTATTTAGGAGGAAATAAATTTTCTGCAAGAGCATATGCATCTAACTTTGATAATGATAATATGCTTAAAGCAGTAGATTATGCTCATAGTTATGGTGTAAGTATTTATGTAACTATAAATACAATATTAAAAGAAAATGAAATACAGGAAGCATTAAAATATGTTGGATATCTCTATGAAATAGGTGTAGATGCATTAATAATACAAGATTTAGGTTTGTTTAAAAGAATTAAAGAAGAGTATCCAGATTTTGAACTTCATGCATCAACTCAAATGACAGTACATAATGGGGAAGCAGCAGTCTATTTTAAGAATAAAGGCTTCCATAGAATAGTTTTATCTAGAGAAATGACATTAGAAGAAATAAAACATATATCGAAGGATTTGTTAATAGAAACAGAAATGTTTGTACATGGGGCGCTTTGTATTAGTTATTCTGGTCAATGCTTAATGAGTTCCATTATAGGTGGGAGAAGTGGAAATAGAGGTAGATGTGCACAACCTTGCAGAATGGAATATACGCTAAAAGGTGAAAAAACTGGAGAGCAAAGAGGATATTTATTAAGTCCAAAAGATATGTGTACTATTGAAAATGTTAATGAGATTATTGAAAGTGGTACATATTCACTAAAAATTGAAGGTAGAATGAAAAGACCAGAATATGTAGCTGGAGTGGTAGATAATTATAGAAAAGCAGTAGATAAATATCTATTTAAACAAAAATATAATGAAAAAGAAGGAAAAGGACAATTATTACAATTATTTAATAGAAGTGGTTTTACTAATGCTTATTTAAAAAGTAATACAGGAAGAGATATGATGAGCTATAATTCACCTAAAAATGCAGGTGTTCCTCTAGGAAAAGTTGATTCATTAGGTGAAATTATATTACAAGAAAATATATCTCTAGGTGATGGTGTAAGATATAAGGATAAAGGATTTACTGTTAGTAAAATACTGTTAAATGGTAAGGAGATTAACGAAGGTAAAAAGGGAGATAAGGTAAAGCTATTTCCTATTGATTATAAAAAAGGTGATAATCTTTTTAAAAGCTTAAATAAAAAGTTATTTGATGATTTAGAAGAGTATATAAAGCCATATACCAAAAAAATATCATTAGATGCAAGAGTTAATTTTATTGTAGATAAACCTTTAGAGTTAATAATTAAATATAAAAATAAGGAGTATGCTTTTTTAGGTGAAGTTGTACAAAAGGCAGAAAAGAGACCTTTAGATAAAGAAAGAGTAGCAGAAGCAATAAAGAAATGTGGAGATACACAATTTAAAATTGATAATATAGAGTTTGAGAGTTTTGAAGATGGTTTTTTAAGAATAGCAGATTTAAATTCTTTAAGAAGAGATGCAATATTATCACTTACTAAATCTATTTGTAAAGAATATAGACGTGTAAGACCTATAAAAAATACAGAGTCTAGAAATTCTACATATATAGAAAATAAAAAATTAAAGGAAATTTATAGCTGTATAACAAAAGAACAATTAAAAGCTTTAATAGAATGTGGAGCTACAGATGTTGCTATTGATTTATTTAGTAGAGAACTTAATGCATTAAGATATAATGATATAGTTGATTTATACAATAAAGAAGGTAAAAATGTAAATATATATATTAAGACATCATCAATAATTAAGGGTGAATTTAAACAAATTTGTAATACTATAGAAAAAGTTATGCCGTATATAAAAGGGCTAATAACTGCAAATATAGGATTAATAAGTGTATTTAAAGATAAATTAGAAATAATAGGTGATTATAAATTAAATATAATGAATTCTCAAAGTCTTAGTTTTTACCAAGAAGAAATTTATGCACCTACTTTAAGTATGGAATTAAATAAGACTGAAATGAAGTCCATAACAAAGAATAATAAAGGAAATATTTCTTTAGTTGTTTATGGAAAGCCTGAACTTATGATAAGTGAATATTGTCCTATTGGTAGTACTTTTGGTGGAAGAAAAACTAATGTTAATTGTAATGGAATTTGCTCAAAAGATAAATTCACTTTAATTGATAGAGTAAATGAGAAAAATAGAGTTATGACAGATTTATTCTGTAGAAGTTATATTTTAAATCCAGTACCACTTAATTTATTTGATGAAATAGATGATATAAAGGCTATGGGAATAAATATATTAAGATTTGATTTTAGAGATGAAAATTACGATGAAGTTAAAAGAATACTATCAATTTATAAAAATAATATGACTTACGAGAAAAAAGAATTTACAAAGGGTCAATTTAGAAGAGGAATAGAGTAAGAGGTGAGTATATGAAGTTTATTGCAAGTATTTCTTTAATTGCAGTATTTATTTTTGGAATAATAAAGATGAGAGAAGCATCATCTGAAATAAAAAGTATATGGTTTAGGGAGTTATCTAATAGCAACAAATTAAAAGTAACAAGTAAAGTAAAAGAAAGTTGGAAGAAAACAATAATATTGTTGGCTATAACAATAGCGGCTATGCTAATAATTATATCGTTATTTATAGGGAAAACTCATAATAATGACAATTTAGTTAGTATTGTTATGTTAATAGTTTCAATTATAGTTTTATTTTTTATTATTTATTACAATAAAAAATTTAAAAAAGAGTTAAATAATTTTAAAAATCAAATTTAGGAGAAGTTTATGAAAGAAAGAACTTTAAAAATATTAGAATTTAATAAAGTTAAAGAAAAGCTAAGAAAATATGCAATAACTAGTGGTGGAAAAGAGCTTATAGATAACTTAGAGCCATATAAATCTATATATGAAGTTGAAAAGAAATTAGAGGAAACAAATGAAGCTTTAGATATATTAATCAGAAAAGGTACACCTCCGTTTGAAGGATTACATGATACTCGTGCTGAAATAGCTAGAGCTGCTAAAGGTGGAGTTTTAACACCAGGGCAACTTATAAAGATTGGTTCAATGCTTAGATGTTCACGTCGCTTTAAAGAGTATGTAGTAAGAAAAGAAGAGGAAATTGGATATAAGCATTTAGAAGATTTGGCTTATATTTTAGTACCATTAAAAGGGCTTGAATCTGAAATTGATAATGCAATTATTTCTGAGGAAGAAATTAGCGATAAGGCAAGTGGAACTTTATATAATATAAGAAGAAGTTTAAAAGAAAAAAATTCCTCTGTTAGAGAAAAAATAAATTCAATAGTAAGAGCTAATTCAAAATATCTTCAAGATTCCTTATATACAATGAGAGGAGACAGGTATGTAATTCCTGTTAAAGCAGAGTATAAAGGAGCTGTGCCAGGGCTTGTTCATGATCAAAGTTCAACAGGAGCTACTCTTTTTATTGAACCTATGAGTTTAGTAAATTTAAATAATGAAATTAAAGAGCTTATGTTAAAAGAAAAGGCAGAAATAGAAAGAATATTAAGTGAGCTTTCTTCAAAGGTTTATAATAATATCGATGTAGTTACAAGTAATAGCAATATATTAAAGGAATTAGATTTTATATTTGCTAAGGGAAAATATGCTTCTTCATTAAATGCAATTTTACCTAAAATAAGAAATGATAAAAGTTTCGATATTATTGGAGGAAAGCATCCTTTAATAGATCAAAAAATAGTAGTTCCTTCAGATGTGTATTTAGGAGATGAATTTACTACACTAATGATTACAGGTCCTAATACTGGGGGTAAAACAGTTACACTAAAGACAGTAGGACTACTTCATTTAATGGCATTAAGTGGATTACTAATACCTGCTAAAGATGGTTCTAGTGTAGGATTCTATAAAGAAATATTTGCAGATATAGGTGATGAACAAAGTATAGAACAAAGTTTATCTACTTTTTCAGGTCACATGACTAATATAGTAACAATATTGGATGATGCAGATGGAGATTCTTTAGTATTATTTGATGAGTTAGGTTCAGGAACGGATCCAGCAGAAGGATCAGCCCTTGCTATAGCAATAATTGAAACTTTAAGAGACAGAGGTGCTAGAATTATAGCTACTACGCACTATAGTGAGTTAAAAGGTTATGCATTAAGAACAATAGGTGTTGAAAATGCATCTGTAGAGTTTGATGTAGAAACATTAAGACCTACATATAGGTTATTAATAGGAATTCCTGGTAAATCTAATGCTTTTGAAATATCACGAAGATTAGGATTAAGTAATGATGTAATAGAAAAAGCTAAAAATTCAATGTCTAAGGAAAATTTACAATTTGAAGATTTAATTAGAGATCTTCAAGAGAAAAGTATACTTGCTAATAGAGATGCAAGAGAAGCTAAAAAACTTAGAGATGAAGCTGAAAATCTAAAAAATAAATATAATGAAAAAATTAACAAATTAGATAAGATAAGAGATAAAGCATATGAAGAAGCAAGGTTAGAAGCTAAAAATATTATAAGCAAAGCAAAAGATGAAGCTGATGAAATAGTTAAAGCTATGAGAGAGCTTGAAAAAATGGGCATAGCAGAAGGTGGAAGAAATAGACTAGAGCAAGAAAGACAAAAATTAAAGGCTAGCTTAGAAGAAAAAGAAGCTGCAATGATTAAAACAAGAGAAAATCAAGGGGAAATTATAAAAAAAGTACAATTAGGTATGGAAGCATTTTTACCTTCATTAAATCAAAGAGTAATTATTGTTTCAAATCCAGATAATAAAGGCGAAGTTCAAGTAGAAGCTGGTATTATGAAAATAAATGTTAAACTTAAGGATTTAAGGAAAGTAAATGAAGAACCTAAAAAGAAAGAAAAGAAAAAACGTGAAGTTAAATTAAATTTAAAATCTGTTGATAGTAGAATAGATTTAAGAGGCATGGATTCAGAAGAAGCTTGTTACAGAACAGATAAGTATTTAGATGAAGCATATATGAGTAATTTAGGTGAAGTAACAATAGTTCATGGAAAAGGTACAGGAATTTTAAGAAAAGCTATAAACGATATGCTAAAAAGGCATCCTCATGTAAAATCCTATAGGTTAGGAGTATATGGAGAAGGAGGAGATGGAGTTACAATTGTAGAATTAAAATAAAGTTTAAAAGTCATTTTAAACCCTCTATTAATATGCTATAATTAGCATATTAAGGAGGGTTTTTATGTATATTATTAGCGCATGCTTATGTGGAGTTAATTGTAAATATAACGGTTTAAATAACTATAATGAAAAATGTAATGAGTTATTTATTTCTGGAAAAGCTATATTAGTTTGTCCTGAACAACTAGGGGGGTTATCTACTCCAAGAGTGCCTAGTGAACTTCAGGATAATACTTTAAATATAATAAAGAAAAATGGGAAAATACTAAATAAAGATGGAGAAGATGTAACAGAAAATTTTTTAAAAGGTGCTAGAGAGGTAGCCACTATTGCAAAAAAATTAAATATAAAGAAAGCAATATTAAAAGAAGGAAGTCCATCTTGTGGAGTAAACTATATATATGATGGTACTTTTACAGGAAATAAGATAAAAGGGAATGGAATAACAACTGAATTATTAAAAGCATTAGATATTGAAGTTATAAGTGAAGAAGCTTTAGACAGGAGGTAATATAATATGGGTGTTTTTGATTTTTTTAGAAAGAAGAAAGAAAATAGAGTTGAAGAAGAAATTAACGATATTTTAGAAGTTAAAGAAATTGATGAATTTGATGTTGTAGAAAATGAAAATAATAATGAAGAATTTAATTATAATTTTATAGTAAGTAATGAAGAAGAGTATCATAATAAAGAAAATTTAACTAAAGAAGAAATAAATCGATTGATAGTAAGTGAAATATTAAAGGTTGTTGATAAATCTACTGCATTTAATAGCATGGAGATAGCAGCATTAGAAGCAGCTAAAACTATAGGAATTGAAAATATAGATGATTTAACAGTATATTTGCATGAACGAATTGCTAAGCCACATTTTATGAATGGAAGATATGATGGGCTTGGAGAGTGGAGAATGGCTATTGAAAATGCTGTTTTAACTATTCTTTATGCATTTAAACAATATGGAGTTGATGAACTACTTAAAATTGCTAATGAATGTAATAATAATAGTATTAAATGTGTTAATTTATTATGTAAATTAGCAGAAAATAATATTGAAACAGAAAAAATAGTTGATTCAATAATTTATATTATGAAGAATTATAAAGAAGAGTTTGTTGTTAAGACGTTAAACTTTTTATCACAAGTAAAGGGTAATGATAAGATTATAAAGGTATTACAAGTATATAATAAAAAATATATTTATGATAAGAATATTGAAGGTGCTTATGATACTACCTTAAACTTAATAAATGTAACAGGTACTTTTACTAAGGAACAATTAGTGTTTTTAAAGGCTATAGCATTAAGTGATAATAAAATAAAATCTACATTAATATTAAGAAATGAAGATGGAAATGTAGATTTATCTGGTGTTACAGAAGAATTAAGACTTAAAGCTGCCCTTACATTCTATTCTTTACATAATAAGGATGAACAAATTAATGCTAAATTAATGTATTTAAGAGATAATTCTTTAGATTTAGATCTTAGAAAATATTTAAATGATATATTGAAATAATTTTTTCATAACCTATACTTTAATTGAGTATTTACTAATTTAAAGTATAGGTTATATATTTTTATTCATATTTTAGCTTTATTTATATAATACTAATATTATAAAGTTAAAAGGAGAGATTTATATGCCAGAAAAGACTATGAAATTTACAGATGATGAAGGAAATAAAGTTGAGTATGCTATTTTAGAACAAAAACTTATCAATAATACTGAATATGTTGCTATGGCACCAGTAAATAATAAAAATGATGTTGAAATATTTAAAATAAAGTTTGATAAGGATTGGAATGAAACACTTATTCAAGTAGAATCAGAAGTTGAACTTAATATGGTTAGGCAAGTTTCAAATGTAAAATTTTAATCAATGAAAGAGGCTATATTGAATTATATATGCCTCTTTTATATTTTATAATAAAGTTAAGTATAGAATATGTAAAATATATATGATAATCTATATAAAGAATATAAAAAAATAGGAGGATATATGAATAATATTAGTAATAGAAGTAAAGGAATAATATTTATAATAATTTCTGCATTTGGTTTTGCTATGATGTCAGCTTTTGTTAAGCTATCAGGTGACTTACCATCATTTCAGAAAACATTTTTTAGAAACTTAGTATCATGTATAATTGCATTTATTTTAATAGTAATAAAAAGAGAGAGTTTATTTGGTAAGTTAGAAAATCAAAAGATTTTAATAATGCGTTCGCTTTTTGGTACTATTGGAATAGTGTTTAATTTTTATGCAATAGACAAATTGATATTATCTGATGCAAATATGTTAAATAAGTTAAGTCCTTTTTTTGTAATTATTTTTTCAGCATTATTTTTAAAAGAAAAGATTAATTTAAGACAAGCTATTTCTATTTTAATAGCTTTTATAGGAGCATTATTTATAATAAAGCCTAGTTTTAATTTTGATATGATTCCTTCAATAATTGGGATTTTAGGTGCTATTTCTGCTGCTGCTGCATATACTTGTCTAAGAAAGTTAGGAGGACGTGAAAAATATTATACAATAGTTTTTTATTTTTCATTTTTCTCAACAATAGTTATTTTTCCTTTAATGATACTTGTATATAAGCAAATGACATTACTTCAATTAGTTTATTTAATATTAGCAGGTGTATTTGCAAGTATAGGACAATTTGGTATTACTATAGCGTATAAATATGCACCAGCTAAAGAAATATCTATTTTTGATTACACAAATATTATTTTCTCTGCTATTATTAGTTTAACTATATTTAATGTATTACCAGATAAATATAGTGTTATTGGATATATCATAATATTTGCTGTTTCAGCAAGTATGTATATGTATAATAAAAAGTTAGATAGATTAGAAAATAAATAGTGAAAGAGGAAGAGGTTAAGTTTAAATACCTCTTCTTTTTTGTAGTATGTATAAATTATCAAATATGAATAATTATGATATAATTTTTACATTAAGTGATTCTTAGATTTACAGAAAGCTTATTTAATATATGTTTTTTTATGTTTTTTAGATAAAATTAGAATTAGATGATATTAATCTAAGAAGAGACATGTAATTGATAAATTTGGAGAGTGTATAGCATGAAGTATAGTAGTATAGATAATCCTTTAGATATTCTCCTTCAGGATATAAATAAAAAAGAAGAAATAAAAATAGAGGTTTATTTTAATAAATTAGATTATAGAGATTCTATATCTGTAGAATTTAAAATAGGTTTAAAAAATAAGCCTTCTAATAAGTTGAATGTTATTAAAGATATTAAGCAATTTTTAATATATTATGAAAATAAAGTACCTTTAAAATTTAGTAATGATTTTACATTTGATATAAGTAAACAAAAAATTTCTAATGAAGATTTAAGTTTAATTAGATATATATATGATTTGCTTGACATAGAAAAAAGAAATATAAAAATGATAAAATCATATGATAAATTAATTAATGGGAAATATATATATCCACCTAAATATTTAATGAGAGAGTTTTTTAGTATAGTAAAGGGAAGTAGAATTTATTTTAATGATGGATTTTTTAGTAGGCCTGTTGATGCAGAGATACTAGAAACAAATCCTAAACTAAATATTAGCGTTTTATTGTTAGAAAATACCTACAAAATTTCACTTGATGAAGAATTACCAATATTGATAAATAATAGGTTAGATATTATGATTTCAGGAACCACTATATACTTACCAGATAAAAATTTTATTAATAGAATAAAATCATATTATATAGTCTTTAGAGGAAATAGAGAGATTTTAATAGATAAGAATGAGGAAGGTAGAATTCTTAAAGAATTAATACCAACAATACTTAATTTAGATTTAACATTAAACTTATCTAATAATATTAAAGAAAAAGTAATATTAGCAAGCCCTGAGTTTAAGTTTTATTTTGATAAAAAAGATGATTTTTATGTATTAGATTTAAAGGTTAAATATGATAAGTATGAGTTTAATATCTTTGATAATTTTACAGAAAAAGTGATTTATAGAGATACTGATAAAGAAAAAAGTGTATTATCACTAATGAAAAGTTTAGGTTTTGATAATATTAACAATAGATTTTATATGACTTTTGGCGATGATTATATATATAATTTCTTTAAATATAAAATACATAACTTACAAGAGGTTGGAGAAGTGTTTTATTCTGAGAATTTTAAAGGAATAAAGCAACTTAATTCAAAAAGTATAATAGCAAATATATATCCAGGAAAATTTAATTATTTTGAACTTAAATTTGATATAAAAGATATTGATGAAGAAGAAATAAATAAAGTATTAAGTGCTTTTAGAAATAAATTAAAATACTATAAATTAAAAAATGGTGAATTTTTAGATATTGAAGACCTACAATTAAAAAATTTCTTAAGATTAATAGATTCATTAGATAATAATAAAATTATAAATAATAAAATTGAATTTAATAAAAATAAAGCACTATATGTTAATGAATATTTAAATAAATATCAAATGAAATTTTTAAAGGGAAAAGGATATTTAAGAAATATTAAATCTAAATTCAATAATATAGATAAATTACAATATGAACTACCTAAAAATTTTAATGGATATCTTAGGAAGTATCAGTATAAAGGATATTGTTTTCTCAGAACTATGGAGGAACTTGGATTTGGTGCTATATTAGCAGATGAAATGGGGCTTGGAAAAACTATTCAAACAATAGCATTTTTATCAGCTAAAAAAAATAGTAATAGTTTAATAGTTGCCCCCTCTTCTTTAATATATAATTGGAAAAGTGAAATTGAAAAATTTGCACCAAGTTTAAAAGTAGCTATTATAAATGGAAGTAAAGAGCAAAGAAATTTTATATTAAAGGATTATAAAAATTATGATATATTACTTACAACATATACATTAATAAAAAATGATATAGAAGATTATCTTAAAATTAGTTTTAATTATGTTATATTAGATGAAGCACAATATATTAAGAATTCAAATTCCCAAAATTCACGTTATATAAAAATGATAAATAGTGATATGAGAATTGCACTAACAGGAACACCAATTGAAAATTCAACTTTAGAACTTTGGTCAATTTTTGATTTTATCATGCCAGGATATTTATATGATGAGGACACATTTACAGTAAAATATCATAGAAAATTAAATGAAAGTAAAGAAGTATTAGATGAATTACAAAGATTGATTAATCCATTTATATTAAGAAGATATAAAAAAGACGTGGCTATAGAATTACCACCTAAAATCGAAAAGATAATAAAAGTAGAATTACCAAATGAACAAAAAAGGGTGTATAACATATACTCTAAGAAGGTATTAGAGATAGTTGAGAAAAAAATTAAAGATGATGAGTTTAACAATGGTAAAATTGAAATATTATCATATATAACAAAACTAAGACAATTAGTATTAGATCCAACTGTAATTCTTAATGATTATATAGGAGAAAATGGGAAGCTGGAAGTTTTAGTTGAATTATTGCATAAAAGTATAAATGAAGGACATAAAATTTTGGTGTTTTCACAATTTACCACTGTACTTAAAAACATAAAAGAAAGACTAAAATATGAGAGCATATCTTATAGTTATTTAGATGGAACTATTTCTTCAAAAAAGAGTGAGGAAATTATAAATGAATTTAATAATGAAGAAAAATCTGTATTTCTTATAAGTCTAAAGGCTGGAGGTATAGGATTAAATTTACAAAATGCAGATATAGTTATACATTTTGATCCGTGGTGGAATCCTGCTATTGAAGATCAAGCAACTGATAGAAGTCATAGAATTGGGCAAAAAAACGTTGTAGAAGTTATTAAATTAATAGCAAATGATACTATAGAAGAAAAAATTAATTTAATTCAAAACAAGAAGAAAAGTTTAATAAATAGCATTTTAAATAATGATAACTTAAAAGAAAATACTATTTTAAATTTAAATGAAGAAGATATTTTAGATTTGTTTAAATAAATAGATTAACTAGGAGGAAAAAATGGAACTAAACAGAGAATTTTTAAATAAATATGATAATTTAATGGCAGAAGATACAGAGAAAGCATTAGAGTTTGTATTAAATGCACTAAATAATACAAATAATTCGGACTTTTATGCATATGCTGCAGATTGCTATATGACTTTAGGTGAATTTGATAAAGCTATAGATATGATTGATAATGGACTAAAGAATGAGTGTAGAAATAAGAGCTTTGCTTTAAGTTTAAAAGGAGAAACTTTATTTTATATGAATGAGTATATAAAGAGTAAAGAAGTATTCGAAATGTTATATAAGGATAATCCTACAAGCTTTTTTGTAATAGCATATTTAATGGATATATATATTAACTTAAAAGAATATGACAAAGCTATAAGAATAGGTGAAAAAGCTCTATCTACTAAGGACTTAAATAATAATGATTCTGCATATATATCTATTACTATTGGATGGATAAAATTAAAATACTTGAATGATGCTGATAATGCTGTTATTTACTTTAATGATGCATTAAAGTTAGATGATAAATCAGGAAGAGGTTATATAGGCTTAGGCGAATATTATTTTAAAAAATGTGATTATAAAAATGCATTAATAAATTTTGATAAGGCAATAGATTTAGATGAAGGAACCATTAGTGTATATTTTAATATTGCAATGTGTTATAAGCATTTAAAGATGTATGAAGAAGCTTATGAATACTTAAAGATTGTATGTGATGCAGAAAGTGATAATAGTAAATATATATATGAAAAAAATGAAATTAAAAAATTAATAAATAATATATAATTACATAAATCTGAATTAATAAATAAAAAAGTGATTATACTAAAGTTGAGGTGATACTTATGAATGAAAGTATAGGGGTAAACTTAAGTAAAGTCATAGATAACTTAAATAAAAGAGTAAAGGTTCCTGCAATTACCCAACGAAAATATGATAAAGAGTGCTGTGAAGAAGATGACTATATTGCTTTTTACAAAGATGACGGCTTTGATAATAGTGTAGATAATGATAAATATAGTTATTTAGATGGAGAGGAATATGCTGATACTGAAGAGTTAGATGAAAATAATTATGATGAAGAATGCTCATGTAGTTGTTGTGATAATTTAGATAAGAAAACTATGGCCTTAATTGGTATGGGAGCCGTAATTGGAATAATGGGATTGTATATTTTATTTAAGAAAAAATAGGAATAATTATTAATTTAAATATAGACATCGTAAATTTACGATGTCTATATTTAAATATTGTATATTTATAATAATCTATTAAGGGAGAATATTGTTAGTGAAAGAATTTATTATATGTGTAGATGAAAATGATAAAAAGATAGGTGTAGAAGAAAAAATAAAAGTTCATAAAGAAGGCATATTACATCGAGCGTTTTCAATTTTTATATTTAATGATAAGAAAGAACTATTATTGCAAAGAAGAGCTTTAGAAAAGTATCATTCGCCTGGATTGTGGACAAACACCTGCTGTAGTCATCAACGTGAAAATGAAACTTTAAAAGAGGCAGCATTAAGAAGAATTGAAGAAGAAATGGGATTTAAATGTGAATTGAATGAAAGTTTTGTATTTTCATATAAGGTAAGATTTGATGATGGACTTATAGAAAATGAGATAGATCATGTTTTTATAGGGACATATACTGGTAAAATATTTATAAATAAGGATGAAGTTAAAGAATATAAATGGATTACTATAGAAGAGGTAATTAAAGATATTGAATTAAATCCTCAAAAGTATACGTATTGGTTTAAAGATATAATAAATAAGTATGCTGAAAACATTTTTGCAGTATAGAATAATAGCTTAAATATATATAATATGATATAATTATTATCAAAATAAAACAATTTGATAAATAATTTGAGGTGCGATATTATGACAAAAAAACCACAAAAGTATATAGAAGATATTGCTAGATCTTCTGCATATTTTTCATTTAACAATGGACCAGTAAAGGAATTATTAAATGAAGGAAAGATAACAAAAGAAGAGCTTAAAAATATACAAATATATATGCAAAATCATTTAGCATATTTATATACTGTGCTTTTAGAAGAAAATAATTTAAAAAAATTTGATTTAGTAATGAGTACTATGGACAAGTTTTATGTAGATAATAAGGAAGAAGTTATTATTCAAGATGATGGCTTTGATAACTTATTTAAGAGTTTATTTACAACACCACAAAACATAAAGATAAAATAATTAATAGGAGTAATAAATTATGTATATAGCATTTGGAAATAGAGTTATTGATAGTAATGATATAAAAAAAATAATAGAGGAAAATACTGAATTTAAAGTTATAAAGGATATGAGTAAAGGATCCAAAAGAGAAGATATTGTTGCTTTCAATTTAAGTTTAAGTATTGATGTGTTAAATGAAGAAATAAAAGATGATATGGATATTTCAGAAGCAGATGAAGATACATTATTTGAAGAATATATGGCTTTTACAGAAGAATTAGGATTTGAATTAGAAGAATATTTACCAGAAGATTCAATCGTTGATTTTAAAGCGTATAAGTGGGAGCCTTCGGATAATGATATCAAGGCAGTTATTGTTATTGCTAATGAAGAATTAGGCTTAGGTAAGTTAAAGGATGTTATGAGAAGATTATTAACACAAGTAGAATAGAAATATAAAAAGAGTAAACCGAATAAGGTTTACTCTTTTTATTTTATAAAATTAAAATTTTACTATAAAAAAAGATTAACTTTAAAGAAATAATAGGAAAATTTAACCAAAAATGATATAATAATGCTAGTGCTTAACTACCACATAATATGAAGTGTCAATCTAGTATAGAATAGAATTTATAGGCTAGAATTAAATTGAGGTGAATTTATGAGGACAATGGAATTTAATGAAAAAAAATATATTACAAATAATGAAGATGGTATTTATGGAGTTGATTTATGTCCTATATCTAATACTATAAGATTTACAGCAAAATGTGATGGAATAATATATGCATATGTTGTAGGTGATTTTAATAATTGGAAAAAATCAGATAAATATAAATTAGGATGGCAAGTTGATGTAAATGATGGAATATTAAAAATGATGAAGGAAATTAAATTTGATAATGGACTTAAAAATGGAGAATATCGATATAAATATATATTAATAGATTGTAATGGAAATGAACATTGGATAGATTCAGAAAATGGAGAGAAAAATAGTTTTAGTTTTGTATGGAAAAATGTAAATGATGTATTAAAGATATATACATCGAATAATGTAGTTACAAAATTTTCACCTATAGAACTAGTTGCAATAGCTATAGGATTATATGGAAAGGTTTCTTTTCCGGAGATAGTTTGGTCATTGCAGAATGAAGTTAAAGGAATCTATATAAAAAATGGTTATTTGTTTGTAGATAATACTGTAAATGAAGGGGAAGAAATAATTGTAAATGCACATACAAAAGATAAAAGATTATTTACAAGCAAGAAAATAATTGCTTCTAAGAAAGATTATCAAGGAACCTTAGTACATTTTTATATAGAGGATAATAATTATCAAGGAAATGATTTTATATGGAATGTATGGAGTTATGGCAAAAATAATAATGGAAAAGAATTTAACTTTGACATAAATACAGATTTTGGAGTTGCTGTATATGCTCCTAATGAAAATATAATTATTAGAAAAAAACGATGGGGAAGTGACTGGGTAAATTATTGGGAAGAGCAAACTAATTCATTTGATTTAAGTAGCAACAATAAAAATATATATATAATTGCTGGAGATGGGAGATATTATGACTCATTAAAAGATGCAATAATCATAAGTTTAACAAATATAAAGTATGCTGTAATGGATGATAAAGAAAAAATAAAAGTACATTTAACTTCCGAGCCTTTCATAGGAATTGGATTTGATTTATATATTAACAATAAAAAAGTTGAAGATATAACATTTATAACTCATGGGAAAGAAGTTGTAATTACAAATTTACCAGATGATATAAAAGCTAATGATTTAGTAGTTGTAACAACATCAAATATGTATAATCCTTGTATTGTTAGAATGGGAAAATATTTGGATAAATTTTATTATTATAAAGATGACTTAGGCGTTACTTTTAATGGAGATAAAGTATCATTCAAGTTATGGGCTCCTATCTCAAAAAAGGTAGAGTTACTTTTATATAAGGAGTGGAATGATAAAATAGGAGAAGAGTATGAAACTTTTACTATGGGCTATTTAAGTAAAAGTGGTGTATATGAAATTGTATTAAATAGATCAGATGTAGAGAATATGTATTATTTATATAAACTTTCATTTAATGAAGTTAATAGTAACGGAGAAATAGATGATAGAATAACTTATGTCGTTGATCCATATGCGTATTCTGTAGGGGTCAATGGTGACAAGGGGTTTGTGTTAGATATAAATGATACTATAGCAAAACCTTATGGGTGGAAAAATGATGTTAGTCCTAAAATTAAAAGCAAAGATGATGCTATATTATATGAAATGCATATAAGGGATTTTACAATTGATAATACTTCAGGTGTATCTAATGCATTGAAGGGTACATTTTTAGGCGCAGTACAGGAGAATACTTATTATGAGGATAAAAAAAATAATAAAATTGTAAAAACGGGTATTGATCATCTTGTAGAGCTTGGAATAACACATGTTCATTTGTTACCAGTATTTGATTTTGGATCTGTAGATGAACGTTTTCCTAACTCTAATAATAGAAATTGGGGATATGATCCTAAAAATTTTAATGTTCCAGAAGGAAGTTACAGTACAAATCCATATAATCCTGTAAATAGAATTATAGAATTCAGAGAAATGATATTTAAATTTCATAATAAAGGAATTAGGGTAGTTATGGATATGGTTTACAATCATATGATGAGTACTTTAAATATGGATAATATAGTGCCCGGATATTATTTTAGAACTGATTATTTAGGAAGATATACTAACGGTTCTGGATGTGGAAATGAAATGTGTACAGAAAGACCAATGGTTAGAAAGTTTATAGTAGATTCATGTATGCATTGGATTAAAGATTATCATATAGATGGAATTAGGTTTGATTTAATGGAATTGATAGATATTGATACTGTTAAAGAAATAGTTAGCAAATCTAATAAATATGATAAAAACTTTTTAGTATATGGAGAACCATGGAAGGGTGGAAATTCACCTATAAAAAATGGAACGTATAAAGGATCACAAAAAAATCAAAATTTTTCTATATTTAATGATACTTTTAGAGATGCAATAAGAGGAAATAATGATCCTTCTAAAGGATATATTAATGGAAATCAATATAATTCAACAATAAATTGGAGTATTATAGAAGGATTAAAGGGATCTGTATACACAATAACAAGTAAACCGAATGAAAGCATTAATTATATTGATGCTCATGATAATTATACTATTTGGGATCAAATCGAGAAGAGTCAAAACTACAATGTGGTAAATGGTAATTATAGAAAAAATATACCAGCAGATTCTTTTGATAGCATGTTTGTAAGACAAAATTTATTAGGTATAGGTATTTTAATGACAGCACAAGGTATACCTTTTATTCAGGAAGGATCTGAAATTTTAAGAACAAAACAAGGAGATCATAACAGCTATAAAAGTGATGATTTTATTAATGCTATAAAATGGAGTGATAAAATAAAATATATTCAGGTGTTTAATTATTATAAGGGGCTTATAGAAATAAGAAAGGAATTACCATTCTTTAAAATAGGTGATTCTGAAATAATTAAAAAAAATATCAATTTTAAATTTGCAAATAATGATGAAACTAGTGGAGTGATAATTTCACATATAGATTTAGGTAAATTAGGACAATGTTTAGTAATATATAATGGAACAAGTATAGATAGTTATGATGTAAATAATGATGCTCCTAAATCAACGCTAGGATATTGGACTGTTTTAGCAGATGATAAAAATGCATATAAAAATGGTTTATATACCGTTGCCAATAATTGTATTCCTAAATTAAGGTCATTTTCATTTATGATTTTATGTAGCGGGATTAATAGAATATGAGAATTTGTATAAAAATTCTAGTATATTTAGTTCTATAAAAAATTAGTAGAGCTAAGTTTACTGGAATTTTTTACTTTGATAGTAGTTTTTTAAGCTGAATAAATAGTATTAAATAAACAGAAAATATAAATACATAGATTAGAAAGGGTGTATGCTATGGATAATAATACGAAACCGATTTTGGTTGTTAGCAAATGTTTAGGCTTTGATAAGTGTAGATATGATGGAAGTATGATAGAAAATGAATTTATAGAAAAACTAAAAAAGTATGTTGAAATAATTCCGTTTTGTCCAGAGGTTCAGTGTGGTTTAAGCATTCCAAGAGATACGCTCAGAATAGTTGAATTAGATGAAAAAAAAGAATTAATACAACTTAAAACTGAAAGAAATTTAACTAATGAAATAATAAATAGCTCTGAAAAGTTTTTAAGTGATTTAAAAGAAATAGATGGATTTATATTAAAATGTAAATCACCTTCATGCGGAGTAAAAGATGCTAAAATTTATTCTAGCATTGAAAAAGGTAGTGCAGTAAAAAAAGGAAAAGGATTTTTTTCTGAAAAGGTAATTGAACATTTCCCATATTTACCCTTAGAAGATGAGGGAAGATTAAATAATTTTAAAATAAGAGAACATTTTTTATCAAGAATTTTTATATTAGCGGATTTTAGAAAAGCAAAGCTCACACTAAATTTTGATGAACTAAGGAAATTCCATATAAAAAATACAATGTTATTTATAGCGTATAATCATAAATATTCTAAGATATTAGATTCTTTAATTTTTAATGAACCCGATAATTTAGAAACTGTTTTTAAAGAATATGAATTTAATTTACATAGATTGCTACAAAGGGCACCGAGATATACATCTAATATAAATGTTATATTAAAGGCAGTAGAACAATTTAAAGATAAAATTACAGATGAAGAAATGCAATTTATTTGGAATACAATAGATAAATATAGAAATGGATATATTCCTTTTTCTGTTCTATTGTATTTAGTTAAGGGATATATAATAAGATTTGAATTAGATAATTTATTAAATCAAACATTTTTTATGCCTTATCCAGAAGAATTAATATTATTAAATGATTCAGAAAATATAATTAATTAAAAGTAGAGAAAATATATTCTAATGAAAATAAGTAATCCATATTTAAAGGTATCAGCTGTATGATACCTTTTTTTAAATAAATAAATAATTTCAAATGATATATCATATAGTATTCTGTGAAGTAATTTTAAGGAGAAATCATTTGAGAGCAAAAAAAGCATTAAAAACTTTTATTTTTTGGGTAAGCATGGCTATTATAGTAAACCTAGGTATTATTATGGTATTTGGAAAACAACATGCATTAGAATTTTTAAGTGGATATATAGTTGAATTAAGTTTGAGTGTAGATAATTTATTTCTTTTTTTAATGATATTTACTACATTTAATATTAAATTAAAATATCAAAAGCGTGTATTAACTTATGGAATAATAGGTGCAATAATATTAAGATTTATATTTATTTGGGTAGGGGTTGTAATTGTAAATAAATTTCATTGGATATTATATATATTTAGTTTCTTTTTATTTGCAAGTGGTTTAAAAATATTTTTTTCTTCAGAAGAGGTAACAGATTTTAAGGAAAGTCGCTTATTAAAAATATTAAGCAAAATAATACCTGTTAGCGAAGAATTACACAACGAAAAGTTTTTTGTAAAAGAAGGAAATATTATTTTAGCTACACCTTTATTTTTAATTTTAGTTTTAATTGAGAGTTCAGATATATTATTTGCATTAGATTCAATACCTGCAATATTTTCAATTACAACTAATCCATATATAGTTTATTCATCTAATATATTTGCAATTTTAGGGCTAAGAAGCTTATATTTTGTTTTAGCAAAGTTAAATACTATGTTTTACTATATAAAATATGGAGTAGGATTTATTTTAATTTTTACTGGAATTAAGTTATTTCTAGGATTCTTTAGTATTACTATATCAACATCTGTTTCTTTGCTAGTTATACTTATAATTTTATTAATTTGTGTGCTCATTTCTCTTATGAAAGAATAGTTTGATATAGTGGAAAATTTAATAAAGCATATAAAAAGCTAATATTATTTTGAACCTTAATAGAATAATATAATAGTGAAATATTACTTTATTAATATTAACAGTCTAAGAAAGGGGTAATGTCTTTGTTAGATTCTTTAGATTTATTAATTTATCTTGATGAAGTATTAACTAAAAATTTAAATTCTTTAATAATAAACGGCTACATAGAAAAACGTACATCTAAATGGATTGAGGATAGGACATTAACAGCTAGAAATCATATGGAAGAGAGAGAGCAAAATTACGGAGAAGATAGATCTATTTATGATGAACGTGATGGATACAAAGGTAAAAACAATACAGAGGTTGATACTATTACAAAGTCATTTGAAAATGATAATTCTCTTGAAGGAAGAAGATTTGTAAGAAGAGAGGAAGAATTAACGAGAATATATACAACATTTGAAATACATCAACAGCTAATAAGTGGATTAAATAATGCAAATTTAATAAAGGAAATAAGTGGTGATTTTTCTGATAATACAGATATTAAGGTTGGAGATTATGTGCAAATAAGCGGAGAAATTTCATCAGATTCAATGGTTTCATATATAGATACTTTTTCAAATATATTAAGTAGTATAGGAAGTGATAATTTAAATTCATATATAAATAGCACTCAAAGTTTAAATTCAAATTTAGGTTTGAATTATAATTCATTATTAGGACAAGTAAATTATTTAAAAGATTTATTAACTAGCAATAATAGCCAAGATATGATTGTAAATTGCGGAAATAGCAGTGTAGTTTTACCAGTAAATAATGATAATTTTTTAAGTTCCTATGGTAGCATATATGATAAGATGGAGTGTACTTGTAAAGTTATTGGGAAAGTGATAAGAGTATGTGATGAAAATCAATGCATTCATTTGTTAAGAAAAACTGGTCAAGCTCAATTTTATGAATCATTATTGAATTCATATACTCCATTAAAACAAATTTTAAATGACAAAGGAATATTTTTACCAAATGAACCCAAGTGTAAAGTTGAAGGGAAATCATTATTAGTTATACCTATAAGTTTGTTTATATAAATTTTATATTAATAAAATATTGATATAAGAAATAGGAATGATTATTAATTTATTATTGAGTTAAGAGTTAATGGAGAAACTATTTATGAAAATTTTTTATAAATTCAGCATAAGTTGAATTTATTTTTTAACTCTTAACTTAATAACAGTTAAATAGTAATTTTAATAATATATTATTTAGTTTGATCTATAATGTAATCTAATATTGTCATGTATAGATTTAAAGCTTCCTCTTCTGATAAATTTTCTAAATAATGCGTACAATCATTAAGTGTGTAAAATTTAAAATCATTTTTATATTCAAGTGCTTTGTTATAAAAATCTATGGAAGTATAGTATGGAACTATACTATCATTTAAACTATGGATAATTAATGTGTTGGGAAGGTTATAATCTACATAATTAACAGGACTATATAAATTTGATAAATTTTCAAGCTTCTCAACAGTTAAATTTTTAGTAATTTCAACAGGGCCTTCTGATAAATTAATTTTAGATAAATATGTAGGACCAAATAAATCTATTATATATTTAACTTTAGAGGGGTAAGATGATAAGCTTAAATCATCAATAAATTCACTATTATCTGAAAATGCTGCAACCATTGAAAGTTGAGCTCCAGCCGATGGAGATATAATACCTATATTATTAGTATCGAGGTTATAGACATCACTATTCTTATATACCCAACGAATAGTATCTTTTATATCTGAAATTTGTTTATCTAAAATAATATCATCCTCAATAAGCTCGTAGGAAGTACTTATTATTGTATAGCCTTCTTCTTGTAACAAATTAATAATTGGATGTATTCCAGAGGGAATAACTTTATCACCATCAGTCCAACCGTTTCCAAAAACATAAATAATAACAGGAGATGGACTATCGTTATTAACAGAACTATATATATCTAACTTTAAGTTTAAATCATCTCTAGTTTTATAGACTATATCCTTATAGGTTATATCTACGATTGGATCACTATAGAAATCACTAGATACTGTAGGGAGACTTTTATTTATTTTAATTATTTCAAATAAAAATTTAAAATAAATAGAATTATGTACTAAGATAAATAATGTTAAAAGTATTGTGCAAAATGATATTGAAAATAAAAGTTTTTTGTTCATTATAACCTCCTATAATATTTGATATTATAGAATTATAACCATATTAGTGATTATTATAATAAATTATAAAATTTATTTGTATAAAATATAGTATTAGATTTTTTTTACGAATGATGTTACAATATTTAAGAAAAATATACATATATGGAGGAATGTTTATATGAAAAAATATAAAGAAGAATTTATAGAATTTATGGTTAAGAGCAATGTGTTAAGATTTGGTGAATTTACTACTAAAAGTGGTAGACAAACACCATTCTTTATAAATACAGGTAACTATACAACAGGAGAACAACTTGAAAAACTAGGTGAGTTTTATGCTAAAACTATAAATGAACATATTGGGAATGAAGTAGATGTATTGTTCGGACCTGCATATAAAGGTATTCCTTTAACTGTGACTACAGCAATTTCAATGAATAAACTTTATAATGTTAATGTTGAATATTGTTCAAATAGAAAAGAAGTAAAGGATCATGGAGAAGGTGGAATTTTACTTGGAGCTAAGTTGAATGATGGAAGCAATGTTGTAATTGTTGAAGATGTTATGACTGCAGGAACTTCTATATATGAAACTGCACCTATATTAAAAGCACAAGGTGACGTAAATATAAAAGGATTAGTTATTTCTGTTGATAGAATGGAAAAGGGAAAAGGTGAAAAATCAGCTCAAGAAGAAATAAGAGATACATTTGGTATTACAACATACCCAATAGTTACTATGGCTGAAGTAGTTGAATATTTATATAATAGAGAAATTGATGGGAAAATTGTTATTGATGATAAGATTAAAGAAGCAATTGGAGAATACTATAAAAAATATGGTGTTTAAAATTAAATGAAATTCTAAATTTCAATTTGGTTAGTTAAATTTACACTATAGTATAATCATACGATATTAAATATATAGGAGCTTTTAAAAATAAATTTTTTAAAAGCTCCTATTATTTAATATAAGACTTTAATAGAATATGATTCATTTTCAAAGGCATTTATAATTTGTTCAATATGTTCATGTCCATTAGTTTCTACTGTAACTTCTAATTGAACATTATGAATCCTATTAATTGCTTTTAGTTGATTATGATCTAATTTGACTATATTGGCATTTTCTTTTGCTAATATTTCAGATATCTTTAAAAGTTCACCAGGTACATTTCTAAGTTCTAAACAGAAACAGAATAATCTACCTTTTGAAACTAAACCATTATTTATTAATGATGATATTGTTAGCATATCAATATTTCCACCACTTATAACACAACATATATTTTTGTTTTTGACATTTAATTTTCTAAGGGCAGCTAAAGAAACAACGCCAGAAGCTTCTGCCAATAATTTATGTTTCTCTGTTAGCAAAAGAAATGTTTCTACGATATCATTTTCAGATACAGTAATAATTTCATCAACAAGGTCTTTTATTATCTCAAAGGTTAAGTTTCCAGGTGTTTTAACAGCTATACCATCAGCAATGGTATTAACACTATCTAGTGTTGTAATAGCTTTATTAGTAATACTTTTTTTCATTGATGCAGCTCCAGCTGCTTGTACACCAATAATTTTTATATTAGGATTTATTTCTTTTGCAGCAAGACTTATACCACTTATAAGTCCACCTCCACCGATTGGACAAATTATATAGTCGAAGTTTTTAAAGTCATTAAAGATTTCTAAAGCAATAGTACCTTGTCCACATATGACGTCAATATCATCAAATGGATGTATAAAGACTTTACCAAGCTCATTTTCTATTCTTTTTGCTTCAAGAAAAGCATCATCATAACATTTACCATGTAAAACTACATTGCCACCATAATTTTTTGTAGATTCAACTTTTAAGTAAGGAGTGGTTTTAGGCATTACAATAGTAGAGTTAACTCCTATTAAAGAAGAGGCATACGCAACTCCTTGAGCATGATTACCTGCTGAAGAGCACACTACACCTCTAGATTTTTCTTCATCTGACAACAAAGAAATTTTATTTAAAGCTCCTCTAATTTTATAAGCTCCTGTTAACTGAAGATTTTCACATTTCATATAAATATTATTATTTGAATTTTCACTAAAAACATTGCTATATAATAATGGAGTTTTCACTATTATATCTTCAATATTTTTTTGGGCTATTTTAATTTTTTCTAAATACATAGAAATATCCCCCTTTTTATCTATAAATAGCAATAAATATATAATATCACAAATAAATACAATTATCGATAATTTTTAAAAGAATAAAAAGGAAGTTTTTAAATAGTTCAAGTTTTTATTGTATAAATTATTTTTAAAATATATAATTACTTTGAATATTAAGTAACGGAGTGAAATGTATGGAAGAAAGATTACAGAAATACATGGCTAGATGTGGAGATGCATCAAGGCGTAAATGTGAAGAGATTATTTTAAATGGAGAAATAAAAGTAAATGGGATTTTAGTTACAGAAGTAGGAACTAAAATTAATCCTAGTACTGATAAAGTTTTTTATAAAGATAAAGAAATTAAAGTTGAAGAGAAAAAAGTATATATTATGCTTAATAAACCAGAAGGATATATAACTTCTGTAAAAGATGAACGTGGTAGAAAAACAGTTTTAGACATAGTTAAGGTTGAGGAGAGAATATTCCCAATAGGGAGATTAGACTACGATAGTTCAGGTTTGCTTCTTTTAACTAATGATGGAAGTGTTTATAATAATATAATTCATCCTAGAGTAATATTAAAGAAAAAATATATAGCAACATGTAGGGGGAAATTTACAGAGTCTGATATTAAGAAATTCAAAAGTGGTATAAATATAGGTGATTATATTACAGCTGAAGCTGATATAGACATAATAAGCGAAGAAAAAAGATATAGTAAAATTAAGAAAAAAGAAGAAATTATAAGTACAGTAGAAATATCAATACATGAAGGTAAAAATAGACAGATAAGAAGAATGTGTGCTTCTTTAAATCATGAAGTATTAACACTAAAGAGAGTTTCAATTGGTGAATTAAAAATTGGATATTTAAAAAAAGGTGAGTTTAGAAATTTAACTGATGACGAAATAAAATATATAAAGGGGTTATAAAATGTTTAGATATGTGTCTGATATCAGCGAGTTATCTCATGATATAATAAGTAGGTATTTAGATAAGAAAAATGTTGCAATTGATGCCACATTAGGAAATGGATATGATTGTGATTTTTTATCAAGTAATTTTAAAAAAGTATATGCATTTGATATACAAAAGGAAGCTTGTGAAAATTATAGTATAAAAAATGATAATGTTATTGTGATAAATGATTCTCATCATAAGTTTGAAGACTATATTAAAGAACAAGTAGATTGTATAATATATAATTTAGGATACTTACCAGGTGGAGAAAAAACTATTACTACAAAATCTAATACATCTTTAATTAGCATTCAAAAGGGATTAGAGTTATTAGCAAGTGGTGGTATGATGACTATTGCTATATATAGAGGTCATGATGAAGGTAAGATAGAAGAAAATTGCATTATTGGATATTTAAAAACTCTTAATAAAAAACATTATGGGGTTATGATACACGAGTATTTAAACAGAGCTAGTACAGCACCTTTATTAGTTGTTATAGAAAAGAAATAAAGAAAAATATTAAATTAAAACTTGCAAATTCAAAGAGTACATTATAATTATTTCGTTGATTAAATTATTAAATAATGCTAAAATAATTTAAGTTATTAAAAAATAGGAGAAGAAATAGACAATGGAAAGAACTATGAATGATGAATCAAGAGATTTAATGAAATTAATTCAACTTAGGTTTCCTAGGCTTAGTAAAGGTCAAAAATTAATTGCAGAATATATACTTAAAAATTATGATAAGGCTGCATTTATGACAGCAGCAAAATTAGGATTAGCTGTAGGTGTATCAGAATCTACAGTCGTTAGGTTTGCAATAGAATTAGGTTTTTCTGGATATCCTAAATTACAACGTTCATTACAGGAATTAATCAAGAATAAGCTTACAACTGTTCAAAGGTTAGAATTATCTAGTGATTATATTAGTGAAGGGTATGCGTTAAAAGGTGTTCTTAAAGCTGATATGGAAAATATAAGAGCAACTATGGAGAAAATTGATTATAATACCTTTGAAGATGTAGTTAATAATATATTTACGGCTAAAAGGATATATATAATAGGTTTAAGAAGTTCTATGGCATTAGCTGAGTTTTTAGGATTCTATTTAAATATAATATTACAAAATGTAAAAACAGTAGGTTATGGAATTTCAGATATATTTGAACAAATGATAAATGTTGGAGAAGATGATTTAGTTATAGGAATAGGATTCCCTAGGTATGCAAGCAGAACTATTGATGCTTTAGCTTTTGCACAAAATAGAGGTGCTACAGTAGTTGCAGTTACTGATAGCTTTTTATCTCCTTTAGCTACTAGAGCTGACTATTCATTAATTGCTCAAAGTAATATGGCATCATTTGTTGATTCGTTAGTTGCACCTTTGTCTGTTATTAATGCATTAATTATTGCAGTTGGAATGAGAGAAAAAGAAAATATATCTAATGTTTTTAATAACTTAGAAGAAATATGGCAAGAATATAATGTTTATTCTTATAATAATAGAAATGTAATTGATGATTAAACTAATCATATAAAGGAATTAGCATATGTTAATTCCTTTACTTATTGTTAATTATAAAATAAAAGATACTTGGAGGACTTTAAATGGCAAAAGTCATAGTTATAGGTGCTGGACCAGCCGGCATGATGGCTGCTATAACAGCTGCTAAAAAACACGATGTAATTTTATTAGACGGAAATGATAGGGTAGGAAAAAAGTTATTTATTACAGGAAAAGGTCGTTGTAATGTAACAAATTCAAAAGATATTAGTGAGTTTTTTGATTTCATCCCTGGAAATCCTCACTTTTTATATAGTGCATTGTATTCTTATACAAATGAAGATACTATAAATTTTTTTGAAAACCAAGGAATAAAATTGAAAAGTGAGCGTGGAGGAAGAGTTTTTCCTTATTCAGATAAATCTTCAGATATAATAAGGGGACTATCAACAGCACTAAAAGAATCAGGTGTGGAACTTAAGCTTAATTCAAAAGTTACTAATATAATTATGAAAGAAGATAAGATTGAATATGTTGAAATTAACAACGATAAAAAATGTGTTGGGGACTATTATATTTTAGCTACTGGGGGAGCATCTTATCCGTTGACAGGTTCAAGAGGTGAAGGTCAAAAATTTGCTAAAAAGTTAGGGCATACAGTTACTGAATTAAAGCCATCATTAATACCTATAGAAATTAATGAACCGTGGATTAAGGAAGTTATGGGCTTATCACTTAAAAACATTTCTCTTAGTATAACTAAAAATAATAAAAGTTTATATAAAAATCAAGGTGAAATGCTGTTTACTAGTTATGGAATTTCAGGTCCTCTAGTTTTAAGTGCCTCTAGATGTATAATTGATAAATCAGAATATGTAGCAGTACTAGATTTAAAACCAGCATTAAGTGAACAAGAATTAGATAAAAGGATTCAAAAAGATTTTAAAAAATATCAAAATAAAGATTTTAAAAATTCGTTAGATGAATTATTACCTCAAAAAATGATTCCAATTATTATAGAATTATCTAAAATTCCTGAAAATAAAAAAGTTAATGTCATAACTAAAGAAGAAAGAAAAAATTTAGTTTTACTTTTAAAAGGAATTAAAATGAAAGTAAAAGGATTAAGACCACTAGAAGAAGCTATTGTTACAGCTGGTGGAGTAAGCACTTTAGAGATTGATCCTTCTACGATGAAATCAAAAAAAATTAATAATTTATCATTTGCTGGGGAGATAATTGATGTTGATGCTTTTACTGGCGGATATAATGTACAAATTGCTTTATCAACTGGTTATTTAGCTGGAGATAATATATAGAAAATTAAATTTAATTTATATATAATAAAAATACATATGCTTGAAAGGTGGATAATTTAAATGAGAATAGCTGTAGCTATAGATGGGCCAGCAGGTGCTGGGAAAAGTACAATTGCAAAATTAGTGGGAAAAAAGTTTAATTTAATGTATATAAACACAGGAGCAATGTATAGAGCAGTTGCTTTAGTTGCTAAAAGAAATAATATATCTTCAAGTGATATTAATAGCTTAATGGATATTATAGATGAAATGGAAATGCATTTTGAAAATGATGATTTAATTTTAAATGGTGTTAATATCCAAGACGAAATAACAATGCCAGAAATAAGTGAGATAGTATCTGAGTATGCATCTATACCAGAAGTAAGAAAAAAATTAGTTGCACTTCAAAGGAAGATGTCAGAGAAGTATGATGTAATAATGGATGGAAGAGATATTGGAACAGTTGTTTTAAAAGATTCTAAATTCAAATTCTTTTTAACGGCAACTCCAGAAGAAAGAGCTAGAAGAAGATATTCTGAATTGAAAAATAGAGGAATAGATGTGGATTATAATAAGCTTTTAGATGATATAATAAAGAGGGATTATATAGATAGCAATAGAGAAACAGATCCATTAAGAAAGGCAGAAGATGCTAAAGAAATAGACAGTTCAAATTATAATATTACGGAAGTAACTGAAATAATTTGTAATTTAATACAAAATGATTTAAAATAGATAATATACTGAATATCATAGGAGAAAAGTAATGAGAAAAGTTACATTAGCTAAAAATGCTGGTTTTTGTTTTGGTGTTAAAAGAGCAGTAGATGAAGCTATAAAAACTCAAAGAGAGTATAATAAAAAAATATATACATTAGGACCATTAATTCATAATAACGATGTGGTAAATTACCTTGAAGATAATGATATTTATGCTATAGATATTAATGATATAGAAAATTTAAATTCTGGAGATGTAATACTAATTAGATCTCATGGAGTTTCTAAAGAGGTATTTGATCTATTAACTGATAAAGGCTTAATTGTTATTAATGCAACTTGTCCATTTGTAACAAATATACAAAAGAAAGTTAATAAATTTTCAAATGAAGGCTATAAGATAGTTATCTTAGGTGATAAAAATCATCCAGAAGTTATTGGGATAAACGGATGGTGTAATAATGAAGCAATAGTAACAAAAGATGGTAAAATTATTGAAGATTTACCTAATAAGGTGTGTGTTGTTTCTCAAACTACAGAAAAAGAAGAAAATTGGAACATTACAATTAATAATTTAAATAATAAGGTTAGCGAATTGAAGCAATTTAATACTATTTGTGCAGCTACTGAAGAAAGACAAAGCAGTGTTTTAGAATTATCAAAAACTGTAGATTTTATGATTATTGTAGGTGGAAAAAATAGTTCAAACACAACTAAACTATATGAAATAGCAAAAGAAAATTGTAAAAACACTATACATATAGAAAATGCAAAGGAGCTACCACAAAGTTTAATAGATGATTCATCAATAAATACAATAGGTGTAACAGCTGGAGCATCAACTCCAGATTGGATAATAAAGGAAGTAATTGAAGTGATGGAGGGAAAATAAAATGGAAGAACAATTAACTTTAATGAATGAAATGGATAGAAAGTTTCGTATAGGAGATGAAATAGAAGGAGAAATATTCTCTATTAAGAGTGATGAAATTGTTATTTCTTTAGTAGGATATAAAATAGATGGTATTATTCCAATAAAGGAATTAGCAGCTCAAGATAGAGTTAATGAAGTATTAAGCAACTTAAATATAGGTGATAAAATTACAGCTAAGGTAATTAAATTAAAGAATGAAGATAATTATGTTGTATTATCACGTCTAGAATATGAAAAAGAAGAAACTTTATTTAAATTAGAAGAATTATTTAAAAGTGGAGAAAACTTTGATGTTATAGTTAAAGAAGCTAAAGAAAAGGGATTAGTTGCATATTTTAATGGTGTTAGAATATTTATACCATCTTCACAAATTGATGTAAGATATGTTGAAGATAAAAATGCTTTAGTTAATACTACTTTAACTGTAAGATTAATAGATTTTTCAAGAGAAAATTTATCTAAAATTGTAGCATCTAGAAGAGTTATTTTAGAAGAAGCTAAGCTACAAAAAGAACAAGCTACATGGGATTCGTTAAATGAAGGGGATGTAGTTAAAGCAGAAGTAAAAAGATTTACTAAATTCGGAGCTTTTGCTGAAATAAATGGTGTAGATGGATTAATTCATTTATCTCAAATATCTTGGAAGCATATAAATTCATGTGATGAAATATTAAAAATTGGTGAAATTATTGATGTAAAAATAATTGGATTAGATAAAGAACAAAAGAAATTATCATTAAGTATTAAAGCTCTTACTCCAGAACCATGGAGCGTAATAGATGAAAAGTATACTGAAGGTTCTGCAGTTTTAGGTAAGGTAGTAAGAATAAATGATTTTGGTGCATTTGTTGAATTAGAACCAGGAATAGATGGGTTAGTTCATATTTCAAAGATTAGCCATGATCATATAAAGCACCCATCAGAAGTATTAACTATAGGTGAAGAGGTTAAATGTATTATATTAAGTATTGATAAAGAAAATAGAAAAATTGCACTTAGTATAAAAGATGCTCAATAAAATTTAGCGTATATTAAAAAGATTACACATATAAATATTAGTGTAATCTTTTTATATTATATAGTATTAATTATTAATGAGGTATATATGGTTTTATTAGAAAAATTATCTAATAGTAATTTTGAGAAGTTTAGAGAGTTGAGTTTAGAGAGAATTAGTGTTGAAAATTATGATAAAGACTTTTTTGAATATTATGAAAAGGAAAAATTCTTTTTTAAAATTTTTTTCAAAAAGTTTGTTAAATTATTTGTGTATAATGGTGAAATTATAGGATATATATGGTATGAAGTTCCTGTTGAAATTCCTATAAGAATATGGTCTTTATATGTTAAAGAGGAATACTTAGAATGTTTAGATGAATCTATTCTTAAATCTTTTAATAATACAATTCTTACTTATGAAACACAAGATGATAAAACTAATAACATTATGCTTAAAAATTTGGGTTTTAAGAAAGTAAATCCATCTGTATTAATGAATATTAAAGTTAACTCTTTTTCAAAACAGTATTATATAGATAAATTATTTTCTAGTATTGAAAATGATATTTCAATACTAGAAAAGTTTATATATTTCACAAATGAAAAATATGATAATTTAGTAATTACTACAGAAATAATGAAGAAAAATGAAGAAGAGCAATTACGGTGTGATATACAAAATAGTGTTTTTTTTAATGAAGATAGATCACCTCTTCAATTAGAAGATATAGAAAATGATATAAAACAAGATTATTATATCGATGATTTATCAATGTTTGTTAAGATTAATAATATTGCAATAGGATATGGGCAAGTAATTTATAATAGAGGAATGTATACTGTTGTTAACTTTGGAATCATTAATGAATTTAGAGGGTATGGTTTTGGTAAAATATTATTATGTTCATTAATAAAGGCTTGCAAAGAAATGGATATTTTAGATTTATATATTAGAGTAGAGGAAAATAATATATCTGCATTAAAATTATATAGTTGGATAGGTTTTTCACCTAAACTTATTATAAATAAATGGGAAAGAAAGTAATGTTTTTTAGAGATAAAATGGGCTAACACTTTATTTTTTGCAAAATGTTATGTTATAATACATTAAGAATTCTATTTTATGTTTACAATGGAGGAGAGAGTTATGACAAAAGTATTTGATTATAAGTCATTAGACGAATTAAAGAACCAAGGTGAAGGGAAATACTTTTATATTCATACTTATGGGTGTCAGATGAACGAAGAAGATTCTGAAAAACTTTCAGGTATGTTAAAGAGATTAGGATATACAAGAACAGAAGAAAAAACAGAGGCTGAAATAATATTATTTAATACTTGTTGTGTAAGAGAAAATGCAGAAAATAAGGTTTTTGGTAATTTAGGACAATTAAAAGCATTAAAAGCTAAAAATCCTGATTTAATAGTTGGAATATGTGGATGTATGATGCAACAAGAAGGAATGGCAGATAAGATATTAAAACAATTCCCGTATGTTAATATTATATTTGGAACACATAATGCATATAAATTCCCAGAGTATTTAAATAGAGTTAAAACAGAAGGTGTTCAAATAAAAGAGATATTTAATAAGGAAGAAGAAATTGTTGAAGGTCTTCCAGTTGATAGAAAAAGTGATGTTAAGGCTTTTGTTACTATAATGTATGGATGTAATAACTTCTGTACATACTGCATAGTTCCATATGTTAGAGGAAGAGAAAGATCAAGAAAGCCAGAAGATATTTTAAAGGAAATAAAAGAGTTAGTTGCAAATGGATATAAAGAAATAACACTTTTAGGTCAAAATGTTAATTCTTATGGAAAAGGATTAGAAAATGAAGTTTCTTTTGCTGAACTTTTAAGAATGATAAATGAAATAGATGGATTAGAAAGAGTTAGATTTATGACTTCTCATCCAAAGGATTTAAATGATGATGTAATTAAAGCTATAAAAGAATGTGGAAAACTATGTGAGCAAATACATTTACCTGTTCAAAGTGGTTCAAATAGAATACTAAAGAAAATGAATAGACATTATACAAGAGAGTATTATTTACTAGTTCTAAATAAAATAAAAAGAGAAATTCCAGATGTAGCATTAACTACAGATATCATAGTTGGGTTCCCTGGTGAAACAGAAGAAGATTTTATAGATACATTAGAATTAGTTAAAGAAGTTAAATATGATGCGGCATTTACTTTCATTTATTCAAGAAGAAATAATACGCCAGCAGATATGATGTTAGATCAAGTTAATGATGAAGATAAGCATAATAGATTTAACAGATTAGTTGAAGCTGTAAATTCTAATGTAATAGCTCAAAATAAAGCTTATGAAGGGAAAATAGTTGAAGTTCTAGTTGAAGGTACTAGTAAGAATGATGAATCTAAGTTAAGTGGTAGAACTAGAAATGGTAGATTAGTTAATTTTGCAGCTGAAGGTGTAAAAGTAGGAGATATAGTAAATGTTACAATTACCAAAGCTCAAAACTTTTCACTAATAGGTGAAGTTTGTAAGTAATATATGTGTATAGGTAAGCAACTCAGAAAAAATCTGGGTTGCTTTTAATTTATATTATTTAAATAGTAGCTATAATATAACAAAAAAAAATAAAATATGATAATATATAAATAAACAAAAATATAAAATGTATGGAGGAATTTAAATTATGGCATTGACACCGATGATGAGATACTGCTTTAATAACCCCTTATAAACACTTGTTTTATTGCAATATAATAACTCAAAAACTATAAACGGCAAAAAAACGGCAAAAATGAAATTATATATCTAAATTTTCAAAATTATTATTAATTATATTCTTTGCATTCATTAACATGCTATCTGTAACATGAGTATAAGTATTCATAGTTTCTTTAACATCATGACCAAGTATATAGGCTGCTGTTTTAAAATCTACACCCGATGCAATTAATTTAGTTGCATATGTATGCCTAAGTTCATGTAAACACACATTGAATCCTAAACTTTTCATTCTTTTATTCAGTACAGTCTGAAAACTTCTTTTTTCTCCAAAATTAAATATTCTACCATCTTCAGCTGGTTTATTATTAAACATATAATTTCTAATTTCCTTAATTGTAATTTCAGGTACTGGGATTATTCTATTAGAGTTCCTGCTTTTAAGAGGACCAAGCCCACAAACACCATTTCCTATATCTTTAAATTGCTTATTAATATCTATACCATTATTTAATATATCATCTTTTGTTAATCCTAAAATTTCTCCTATTCTAAGCCCTGCTGTAACAGCTATTAATGAAACTATGTAATATTTTTCTTTGTCATGTTTTAATTTTGAGAGAAGAGCTTTAACTTCCTCATCATCTAAAGCTCTTCTTTTTATTATTGTTTTATTCTTCTTTAGTTTAATATCATCACAAGGAGATACATTAAGTATTTTATATTTCTTAACTGCCGAATTGAATAAAATCTTAATATATCCTACTTTAGATTCAATAGTTTTTTGTGTTCTGCCTTTTCGGTATAAGTCATCTATAATATTTTGCACATCTTTAGTTTTAATAGATTTAAGAGGAAAATCCAATAATGCTTTAAAGCTATTGACAGAATACTTCATATTTGAAATTGTAGCAGCAGTTTGATACAAGTCATTATCTTGTTTATATATTTCATAAAACTCGCTGAATGTTACTTCAGAGTAATCCAGATTTAAATTCTTTGTAGATTTAATAGCTTCTTTTATAGCTTCGAGAGCTTTATCAGCTGCTCTTTTTGCTTCTTGCTTACTCTTAAATCCTTGCTTAGCTTTTTGTTTCCATTTACCAATATCGTAATCTTTATAAGATATTATGAATTGCCATCCTTTATCTTTCTGGCGATATGTAATGTTGTATTGCATAACTTTTCCTCCTTTGTATAAATTAATTTTCCATTTTTAGTTATACAACTAATTTTAGTTAACATGTCTACCCCTCCGATTTATCCCTTATTCCTTAAAAATTCATCTCATATTCTTAATTTATATAATTTATCTTTTGTAGTGTTCAGTATACCGAACATAAACGTATGTTCACATCAGGTGTAAAAAATATGGAAAATATCAACATTGTTAATATTTCCCTTGTCTGATTTTTTTTTATGTTACTTTTCAAAAAACTTAAATTACAATAGCTTTTTAACATCGAATCCAACACTCTTAAGTTTTTCAAAAAGTTCTTCAATATCTTTTTCTGTTAAATGTAATTTTTCATCATCAAAAGTAATCTCAAATAAATCTCCATCTATTTCTTTTTTTATATAAGTTCTATAATCATCAGATCTTAATAATAAAAAATTGGCATCTACATTTAAAAAATCAGCTATTTGAGATAATATTTTAAAGTTTGGTTCTCTTCTATCAACTAAATATCCACTTACAGTAGATTGTGAGACATTAAGAGCGTCCGCTAAGTCTTTCTTTTTAATTTCTTTTTGTTCTAATAAAAAGCTCAGTCTTTTACCAAAAGTGTCCAACATTTTCATATCCATAATAATCACACCTCAATATAAGTATAAGCTATATGCAAACTTTTAATTAAAAAATTGACAAAAAGCTAATTATTTTTAAAAAACATATTGACAACTTGACATAACGCGAATATAATTAACACATAAGCTAAAGAAATTTACTTATAGAAAATATCCAAAGGGGGTGATAATATGAGTAATGTATTATTCTTAAGAAGAGGATTTGGTTTAACCCAAGATTATGTAGCTAAAGAATTAGGTATATCAAGACCTACATTATCAAAAAAAGAAAACAATCAATTGGATTGGACTAAAAGTGAAATGGAAATATTATCCAATATTTTTAAGAAATTTAATAAAAAATACACAATAGAAGAAATTTTTTTTAGTAATAACTTCGCTATTAGCGAATCGAATGATTAAAAATTAACTTTTAGCAAAGAAGGGTTTAATATGAATCTAAAAAACATAAGAAAAGAAAAGGGATTAACTTTATCAAAACTAAGTAGTATTTCAAGTATAAGCGCTAGTTATTTAAGTGAACTTGAAAAAGGTAAATATGAAGCTACTGAAAGTAAAATAATTCGCTTAAGTTTAGCACTTGGAATTACACCAAACGAATTACTTGGATGGGAAGAAATAATAGATAACTTAAAAAGTAATCTAAATAATTTTATTTAAAAAATAGGATGGTGGGAGAATGGAGAACACAAAACATCAAAGAAGAAAAGATGTTCAATTATTTATTAATAAGGATTTAGGTTTAGAAGTAAGAGCGATTACAAATTCTGATGGAAGTATTTCGGTAAATGCAGAAGATGCTGCTACAGGATTTGGATGGATTGAAATTAAAGATGGTAAAAGATACGTTATGTGGAGAAGAGTAAATAAGTTTATAAAGGAATTTGATATTTCGGCACAAGTGTCGAAAGGAGATTTTATTCCAGAGAGTTTATTCTATTTATTAGGAATGAAAGCAGAAAATAAAGCAGCACAGGAATTTCAAAGATGGTTAGCAGTAGATGTAATACCACAGATAAGAAAAACAGGAACATATTCACCTAATAATCAACTTGCTTTGTCAGAGTTTAAGGGCCAAGTAATGTCATTAGTAAATGATATAGTATCTGAAAAAATTAATGAAGTTGAAGAAAAATGTTCAGAATTCTATAAAATCAACTCAGCAAAGAAGTATGATGTTAGTCAATATATTAAAAGAAGGTTAGGAATCAATAAAGCTAATAATGAATATCAGCAAGTTAAAGATAGAGTATTTCTATTACTTAATGTTACCAAATGGGAAGATATAGACATTGATACATTCAAAGAGTCTATAGATATTATAGATGAAAGTATACGTGTGATAAAAATGGAAAGGCCTTACGAACAAACTAGATTTAATTTATAGAACTACAGGAGGTTATTAAATGAAAGCAGTATTAACTAGAGCAGAATTAGCAGAAAGATGGAATGTAGATGTAAGAACTATAGCTAACTGGGAAAATGAAAGAATAATTCAAAGAGTAGATGGATTACCATTACCTAGATATTCTATAGAGCATATTCAATCTTTAGAGGGTATAAAGGATTTACATCAGTTTTCGCCTATAGAAAGAAGAAGATTAGAGGGAGAACTAGAAAAGCTTAAAGCAGAGAATGAAAAATTAAAGGCAGTATTATCTAAGATACTTTCAGAAAGTGCAAAAATCGTAGGAATGTAACTTAACATAATTAACTACTGTAAAGGAGGTGATTAATTATGGAAGAAGAGATATTAGAAAAATCTAATGAACTTTATGATTTATTATCAAAGTTTAAAGAGAATGCAGAGAGTTCGAGTCAATACTGGAGTGTAGTAGAAACTCAAAACTCACTTGGATCATTAATGCAAAGTATAGGGGGATAATTATGAGTTTAATGTATAAGTTGTATGTTATATGGATTGGAACATTAAAGTTCGCATATATCAATGGAGCGTGTTTAGTTACAGTTATTGCAATTATGGCTATTATTACTGCATTAACAGATGATAAGGCTATATTTACAAAAATATTTAAAAAATTTATGGAGTAAAGGAGAATCTGAATGTCTAAAATTTCATTTTTAAAAGTAAATTCATTTTTAGGTGTAGATGAATTAGAGTTATCACCAGGAAAAGTTAATATTTTCAAAGGACCCATGGGAAGTGGGAAAACCTCAGTAATTGAAGCTATAGAAAAAACTTTTACAAATAAAAGCAGAAGAACTGAAGTTATTAAGCACGGAGAAGAGGAAGCAACATTATTTGTTGAACTTAATGATGGATTAGAAATTGATAGAAGATTAAGAACTGAAAAGGGTGATTATCTTAAGGTTAGAAAATCAGATGAAGGTGTACCAAGTACAGAAAAGTTTTTAAGAACATTAGTTAATGGAAATATATTCAGACCTTTAGACTGGGTAAATCTTTCAGTTAAAGAACAGACTAAATCATTGCTTAGCATGTTAGAGATAAATTGGAGCGAGCAGGATATCGTAAATTGGTTTGGCGACCTAGTGGACGATATCGACTACTCACAACATATACTACTTATTATTAAGAGTATAGAACAAAAATACTATAAAATACGTGAAGAAGTCAATAGAGAAGTTAAGGAGCTAAATGCACGTATCAATGCGCTATATGAAGAATTACCAGCAGAATATGATGGAGAAGCTTGGAGAGAAGTAAAAGTTCAAGAATATTATGCAAAAGTAAGTGAAGCTCAAGAAATAAATAGATTAATTGATATGGCTAAGGGACTTCAAGAAAGTTTTAATGATAAGGTTGAAGCTATTAAGGCTAGAGGAGAAAAACAAAAAGCTAATATTACTTTAACTTATAAAGAGCATAGAGAAGATATAAATGACATTATAGCTTTATCTAATAGCAAAATTGAGAGAGCAAATAACTTTATAGATAATTCTAATAATACTTTAGAAAATGAATTAAATAAGCTAGATAATCAACTTGAATCAGAATATCAAGCATTATTACAAAAGTATTCTGTTTTAAAAGATGAAAAGAAAAGAGAATTATTAGCAGCAGTAGAAGAACAAAAAGATATTATAGCTATAAACAATAATAAAATAGCAACCAAAGAACAAGAACTTAGAAGTTTAGATGAAAAGGAAGAAGCTGAAAAATTTGCAGTAGATGAAAAGATTAAATCAGATATAGAAAAAGAAGAAATACGAATAGGTAAAGCTGCAAGCTATTTAAGAGAGAATACACCAATAGATATAGCACCATTGCAATTAGAGGCTGATAATGTAGCTGAAATGGTAGGTTATTTAAGAGATTGGGATAGGATCATAGAGATAAGAGATGGTATTTTAGCATCAAAACAAGAATATTCAGTTGAATTAACAGCTAAAATTGATAAAGCTAGAAAACTGCCAGGAGAATTACTTAAAACTGCTAAGATGCCTGTAGATGGAATTTCAGTTGATGTAGATGGTAATGTGCGAATAAATGGAACATTAATAAATGGTTTATCAGATGGCGAAAAACTTACATTAGCGATGCGAGTTGCAAAGGCTCAATGCGGAGAATTAAAGCTTATTTGTATGGATAAGTGGGAGAGCTTAGATAAAGTGGCTCAAGCTAAACTGTTAGAAGAAATGACTACTGATGAATATCAATACTTTGTTACAGAGGTAATGAATACTGAAAGTAACTTAGTAGAAGTTGAAAAGATAGGGTAGATGTTATGAGTAAGAGATTATCATTGGTTGGAAATCGATTTGGTAAATTAGTTGTTATTTACCTAGGGTGGAGCATTGAAAAGGCATTAACAGCAAAAGTAAGAAAGGGGAAAGTAAATGAAATTTGATATTAAAGACATAGAGGATAAAGAATTATTTAGTTCTACAGCAACAGTAGTATTTGATACAAGAACTGATAGTGATGATAGAACAGAATGGCATAACCAAAGGTCAAAAACTATTGGTGGTAGTGAAATAGCTAAGATAGCAGGATTAAGTAAATATGGATCACCTTTAACTGTGTTCAATGAAAAGTTAGGTTTAGTTGAAAGATTTAAAGGCAATATTCACACTAAGTTTGGTACTAGGATGGAAGATGTAATTAAGGAATTTTTCATAGATGATTTTAAAGAAACTACAGGTATAGAAGTAGAAGTTTGTAATTATCCATTTATGATGATAGATAAAGAATTACCTTTCTTATCAGCTAATATTGATGGATTAGCAAAATTTAATGAGGATTATATCTATTGGGAAAATAGAAATACAGCTGAAATTAAGTTTATTCCAAAGGATGAATTGATAGGAATTGAAATTAAAACTGCAGGCGAGTTTTCCAAAAACAATTGGAATGATGATGAAATACCAGATGAATACCTTTGTCAAATATATCATTATATGGCTATAACAAATCTTAATTATTTTCTAATTATATACCTTATAGGAAAAGAAGTTAAGTGGAAAGTGATACCTAGAAATGAAGATGATATTAAAGCTTTAAGAGAGATAGGAAAAGATTTTTGGGAGAATCATATAATACCTAAAGTTCCACCTTGTCCAGTAGGAGTGAAAAAAGAAACTGATCAAATACTTGAAAATCAAATACTTGAAGATGGAGCAGAAGTTGACATAACTGATAACAAGTTAACCCAATACAATGAAGTATCTGAAAAGATTAAGGAATTAGAGAAGGAAAAGGAAAGACTTAAACAAGAAATTTTCTTAGAATTAGGAAATAGTAAAAAAGGAACTGATGGTAATTACAAACTAAGTAGATATGTAGTTACCAGAGATAAGTTAGATAATAAGATACTTAAGGAGAAGTATCCACAAACGTATGAAGCAGTACTTAAAGGAACTACTGAATATGTAAATATGAGAATAAGTAAGTGTAAATAGGGAGATTGAAAATGGATAAGAAGATAGAAGTTCAACATAATATGTTTTTAGTTGTTTATCCTGAAGAATATTATGAATACTTTGGGATAGAGCCAATATTAATAAGAAAAGTTGATATTGAAAAAGTATATAAAATTAATCAAAGAGAAGATAGTAATGAAAGAAACCCTCTATATGGAATTGCAATTAAGATGAAAAATGATGCAGAACATGTAGAATGGTATGAAGATTATAGACCTGAATTAATTGAAGCTGGATATATAGCAGAGAAAATAAGAGATGAAAGATTTAAAAATATATTAACACAATTATCAGAAGATACTGATTCGAGTATATATAAAGATAATAAGGAGGAAATATAAATGGCAAATGTAAATGGAGGATTAGTTGCAAATAAGAAAGCAGAAACTAAGGAATTAACACCTCAAAAGCAGATGGCTGGAATGTTAAAACAAATGCTACCTGAAATTAAAAAGGCAGTTGGAAATACAATGACACCCGAAAGATTTTCAAGAATAGCATTGAGTTTATTTAATGGAAATCCACAATTTTGGGAAGCATCACCTACAAGTTTCTTAAGTGCATTAATGCAAAGTGCTCAATGTGGATTAGAACCAAATACAGTACTTGGTGAAGCATATGTTATACCATATAAAAATAATAAGCAAGGAATTACAGAAGTTAATTTTCAAGTTGGATATAAAGGTATCTTAAAAATGGCCTTTAATACTGGAGAATATGAAGCTATATATGCTCATGAAGTAAGAAAAGGTGATGAGTTTAGTTATGAATATGGACTTCATAAGAATTTAATTCATAAGCCTGCTGATGTACCTAGTGAAGAAATAACTCATTATTATGCAGTATATAAACTTAAAAGTGGTGGATTTGATTTTGTTGTATGGTCCAAAGAAAGAGTTGAACAACATGCTAAAGAGTTTAGTAAAAACTATATGTATCAAGGAAAAGTAAATAAGAATTCGGTTTGGGCAAAGAATTTTGATAGCATGGCTAAGAAAACAGTATTAATTGATGTTCTTAAGTTTGCACCAAAGAGTGTAGAGATGGCTAAAGCATTAGATCTTGATTATAAAGCAGAGGCAAAAGAAGAAAAGGTAAGCAACTTTAATTATGTAGATGTTGATGCAGCACCTATTCATAATGATGAACCAGTAGTAGATGCAAATTATATAGTAGATGAATCTAAAGTTAATCAAGAAGATATGTTTGCAGATACACCATTTAATTAAAGCTTGGAGCTTAGGCTCCTTGCTAGATAGGAGGAAGATAAATGCCATTCAGATTAGTATACACAGAGTTTTGGCAAGATCCTAAGGTAATGGAGGAAATGACACCAGAAGATAAATATTTTTATTTATACTTATTAACTAATCCATGTACCAATATGATAGGAGTTTATAGGATAGTAAAAAAACAAATGGCTTTTGATTTAGGATATAGCATTGAATCTATAAATAGTTTAATGGATAGATTTATAAATTATCATAAATTAATTAAATATAATGAGAACACAAAGGAATTATGTATTGTCCATTATGGCAAGTACAATTTAAATCGAGGAGGCAAGCCAATGCTTGACTGTATAAAGAAAGACTTGTCCAAAATTAATGATATTAGTTTAATTGAAGAAATAGTTGTCCATATTAAACATCCAGCTATTAAGAGCTTTATAGAAGATTACTTGTCCAAATTAAATAACGATACGTCGGACGATACGTCAACGACTAGTGAACGAGAGGCGGACAAAACCATAAACCATAATCCAAAAACCATAAACCATAATCCTAAATCCAAAACAACAACTACTATAGATAATAGTAGTAGTCTTAAAGGAAATTTAGATGTATTCAAACATTTTGAAAAATGTGGATTTATGGTAACTGCAATGTTAATGGAGCAAATTGCAAGCGATATAGAAGTTTATAACAAACAATGGCTAATGGATGCAGCAACTGAAGCAATGAACAGAGGAAAAATTAATAATTACAAATATGTCCTAGGAATATTACAAAACTGGACTTCAAATGGAAGGAAGGATATGAATGAGAATACCAGTAACAATAACCAAGACCTTGGAGCAGAACTTAGAGAGCAAGGAATTGGACTGTAGACAACCTATAGAAACTTGTTCTAATTGTGGAGAGCCAATACAAAAGGATATTGAAATACTTAATAAGATAAGACGAGTTCCTATAGTATGCAGTTGTAAAAAGGCTGAATTAGAGAAAAAGGCTATTGAAGATGAAAATAAGGAAAAGCAATTAAGACTCGATACTATATTTAAAAACTCATTAATGGATGAAAAGTTTAAAAGATGTACATTTGAAACTTGGGATCATAGCAGAGGTTCAGAAAAAGTTTTTAATATTTGCATTGGATATGCTAAGAATTTTAAGAGTGCTAAAGAAGATAATTTAGGATTAATGCTTTATGGAGAGCCAGGTAATGGGAAAACTCATGCGGTATCATGTATAGCTAATTATTTAATGCTAAGAGGAATACCAACGATTTGTGTAAGTATTAATAAAATGCTTGAAAGAATAAAGGAGACATATTCTTCTTATGGTAAAGAAGGAGAAGAAACTGTACTAAAGAGCTTATCTAATGCCGATTTATTAATAATTGATGATTTAGGAACAGAACAAAAAAATGAGTGGAGTGCAGCTAAGATATACAACATTATGGATAGCAGATATAGGAATGGACTACCAACAATTATTACAACGAATATTAACCTTAAGGATTTAAAGGATATGTATCAAAAGAGGACTTATGACAGATTAATGGAGATGTGCACTCCTGTAATGAATGATGGTAAGAGCATTAGAGTTCAAAAGAGTAAAGAAAAAACTGAATTACTTAAGAAGTTGATAGGATAGTTTTGAAATTATTGCAAAATAGTTAGGAGAGAGTAGTTATGATTAAAGAGAGCTTAGATAAAAGAATTTGCGATTGTGAAAATGCTTCAAATACACAAACATATAGGGAGTTTATAAGGCAAAGTGAGGAAGAATTTGAAATAGAATATTCAAATTTGGATTTAATGTCAGAAGAAGAATTGGAAAATTATCTTCATTTTATGGACGAATTATGGAATAAGTAGCGAATAATTCATTTAAGGTAATTTGATTATATTACGAAGTAAGAAAGGAGAATTTTATGGATATAATGTTAGCAACAACAGTTTATGATGAAGAACTTAAAAGTTGGATTGTATATGTAGATTCAGAAGGAGAATTATTGCCAGTAGGTACAACTATTAATGAGGATTTAGGGCTTTTTGAATATTGTAAATTTAACACAAAGGAAGAAGCGATAGATTGGATAAATTCAAAACCTAATCAAATGAAATATGATAAAGAGTTGATAGTTGAGTAATTCACAATTCAAAAAAAAGGGGGATGTAAAAGTGAATAGAGATAAGATGTATTATTGCATTGATAATTTAGGATTAAATGCAAAAGAAACAATTGAAGCAAGTGAAGAACTAGATAAAGAGGTTTTAAAAGAAATACTTAAGGATCCAGTAGTTGAAAATATATATCTTAAGCAAGTAGTTAAAGCTAAAGAGTATAGAATAGCAAAGTTGGAAGAGATAATAAGGAACTTAAGAAGAAATAGAAGAGTTAATGATTTAGCAGAATTAGCAGCAATGTTAAATGAAACAGGAATGCCTGCGAAAGAAAGTGTTAAATTGTCAGTTTATATAGGGCAAGTCAAGGGAATTTAGTTATGAAGTTAAGGTTAATGATACTTGATAGGAATATAAAGACATCTGAGAGTAACGATAACGACTCATGGGAGAAGATTTCTAACAAACTTGAAGAAGAATACCTGGAGGTACAGGAAGCGATTAGAGAGGCAGATAGAGCGCATATAGCGGAAGAGATTTTTGATTTGCTTCAAGTATCTATTAGAGCATTGGTTTTATTAACTAAAGAGAAGTTTAATATAGAGCAACTTAATGTGAGACATAATAAAAAACTAGTAAACAGAGGATGGAAAGAAAAAAAGATTATTAATATTTTCATTAAGGAGTGATTAGTATGTCAAGATTAGAAGAGGTTAGAAATTTAGCAGAAGGATTAGTTGAAATTCAGGTAGATTTTATTGATAAGGACAATGGTAAAAAGCAAGGATTAATATTTTACACTTTTGAGAACTTCGGTAAATGGTATGCAGATAGCTATGATACAGTTAAAGTTTTAGATGTTATTCAAAGTGAAGAATAAATCTTTGGAGGAATTTGAAATGAGAGTAGTAGAAGTAATACCTTTTAAAAACTTCAAAGAGAAAATTAAGTTAGTAAAAGAACTTAAATTAAGAAAAGGAAGAATTTCAGTATTTGAAAATTATATAGTAAGTGAATATATGGAGGGATAATAAATGAAATCAACAGGAGTTGTAAGACCAATAGATCAGTTAGGAAGAATAGTTATTCCAATAGAATTAAGAAGGAATTTAAATCTTAAAGAATTAGATCCTAAAACCGGTAAAGGGGACAAGTTAGAAATATTTATTGAAGGTGAAAATATAAGACTTAGCAAGTATAAACAAGGATGTATCTTTTGTAGAGAAATTAACGACTTAAAAGAATATATGGGAGATAAAATTTGCAGCAAATGTGCAAGTAATATAAGTAAATAGAATAGGGGGAGAATGGACAGTTAATGCAGCATGGTTTTAAGTGTTCATTCTCATATGAAACTCAATTTCATAAAAGGAGAGGTAGAAATGGAAAGTAAAATTGAAAAGCATAGAAGAAAAGAAGGAGTTCAATTATTTGTTAATAAAGAATTAGAGCTTGAAGTAAGAGCAGTAGAGATTAATGGAGAAGGTTGGTTAGTTGGTAAGGATGTAGCAGAAGTTTTAAGATATTCAAATCCAAGTGATGCATTAAAAACTCATGTAGATGAAGAGGATAAAAAGCAAATAGCGTATCACGATTTGCAAACATTAGGCTTAAATGATTTTGGAACTAAAGGTGGATGGTTAATAAACGAAAGTGGATTTTATTCATTAATACTTAGAAGTGATATGCCAAATGCTAAAAAGTTTAAAAGATGGGTAACATCAGAGGTATTACCATCTATAAGAAAAACAGGAGCATATCAAAATAAACCAATGTCACCGATGGAATTGCTACAACTTCAATATGATGTATTAAAAGAACATGATAAAAGATTCGAAGAGGTAGATGAAAAGATTGAGGTTCTAAGTAATAGTATGACAATTGATTACGGTCAACAGGAAGTAATTAATAGAATTGCTAAGGAAAGAATGGTACAAGTTTTAGGCGGAAAAGATACTCCAGCATATAGAGAACTTAGTAAGAAAGTGTTCTCTAACCTTTGGAAGAGGTAGAAGCAAGTATTCCATGTATCAAGTTATAAAGATACAGCTAAGAAAGATTATGAAGATGCAATTAAGTACATTGAGAAGTGGGAGCCTAGTAAAGAACTAGGATACATGATTACTGGTGCTAATAGTCAGATTCAATTTAATAATTAGGAGGAAATAATGGAGAGATTTAGAGTAGCATTTATAGTTCCAGGTGAACCAAAAGGTAAAGGTAGACCGAGATTTAATACAAAAACAGGTAGAACTTATACACCAGGAGATACTATTAATTATGAAAATTTAGTTAAGATGCAATATCAAGCATTAGTTGGTGACAAGTATACAGAAAAAGAAGTTGAAGCAAGAATTACATGCTACTACGGAATACCTAAAAGCATGAGTAAATCTAATAGAGAAAAGGTTTATCATGGAAAGTTAAGACCAACTAAAAAACCTGACCTAGATAACATTGCTAAGATTGTTTTAGATAGTTTAAATGGATTAGCTTATAAAGATGATAGTCAGATAGTTAAGTTACAAATAGAAAAATATTATGCAGAGAGACCTTTGGTGAAGGTTGAGTTATATGAGGTAGAACATGGAGAAGATTAAGTTAAAAGATATAGTAGGCGTAAGAGTTAGAATAGGAAAACTTAATTCATTAGGACAAGTAGTGAGTTATAGAAGAGGAATAATAGAATATGCAACAGATCATTTAATTGGTGTTAAGTATGATGAGACATGTTATAAAGAAAGTTTTAATAGAGGAGCTATTTTAGAAGAATCTAATAAAAGAGTTGAAATAAGATATGGAAGTGATTGGATTAAATTAAAAGGGGTGATATAAGTTGGGAAAAGCTTGGGAAGATATGAGCAATAAGGAAAGGGCCGAACAAACTATAAGAGATATCAAAAGGAGACAAGCTATTAGAAAGAAAGCTGCATATGATGTTAAAGCATTAAAGATTGAGAGCGTAATAAAGAGTTCAGCTAAAAGAAGAAGTGTTAAAAATAGAGGATGCAGGAGTTTGAATTAATGAATAGGAAACAAAGAAGGCAACTAGAAAGAGAACAGAGTAAAGAAGCAGCTCAATTCAATTCTCAATCTAAATGGCTAGATAATTTGCTTCCTTGGCAAAAAGCAGTTATAGATACAATGATAAGAGAAGTAAAAGTAGATGCAGAAATAGAGTGTATTGAAGCAGTGGACAAGATATTAACAGGTGTTCTAATTGAAAGAACTGATATGAGTTGGAAGGAAACATTTGATTTCAATACAGCTTTTGGAAAGTATTATGCAGAATATAGATTTGTTACAAGTAAAATTGGGAAGGAGAAAAGATTAAAAATGTTACAAGAATTAGAAAAAGAAGTTATATCAAAGGTGGAAAGTTTAATTATTGAAGGAAAGAGTAGAGGACAGATAGTTAAAAATTTGATGTCTGATTACAAAGAAAAAGTAGGGTTAACAACACCAGAAGCTAACAATGTTTATAAGAGAACTTATGAAAAATACAAGTTATATATTAAGGAGATTGAAACAGAGGTTATAAAAAGCATTATAGGGCATTTAGAAAACAATCAAAAATCAGAAGGAATTATAAATTTAATCAAAATTGAATATCCCAAAATATCTGAAAATGATATAAGGGGTATGTATATAATTGCTAAAGAAGAATTTATGAAACCTAAGTATGAGGATTATTCAAACGTTCCTTATGTTGGCAATGATAATGTTAAAAAACAGGGGCGTAAAGCAAAGAAAGATACAAGTGAAATAGTTAGTAATAAGAGTGAGGAAAAAGCCGATAATGAGGCTATAAACGTTGAATACAACGATATAAAAGAAGAGGTTAAAGAGGAAAAGAAAGATATGGGTAATTTAAAGGTTGTTAAAGAAATTGTAAAAGTAGTTAGTAGAGAATTAGAAGGAGAATTTGGAAAATATATTGCAGATGAAAATGGAGTTACAAGAGAAGGTTTGAATTTTAAGGATTTAGCAGCAGTAGAGGAATATAAAAAACGAGAAATTGAAAGATTTGAAAGAGAAATAGCTGAATTAGAAGCAGTCTTTACTTTCAGGGAAAATTAATATGGATATAGCAGAGAAGTTAGAATTGTTGGAGAAGTCTAAGAAAACTTTAGACTCTCTAACTATAGAGTTAAGGAAGCGTGGATATGCATTAGCAGTAGCTGAAAGAGATTATAGAAAAGCATTAGCAATAAAAGAAGTTGAGTTAAGAGGTAAAGGGAATAGTTATCCAGCTAACCTAGTGTACGACATAGCACGTGGACAGTTATCAGATTTACGTTATAAGAGAGACATAGCAGAAATAGAAGTAGATATTTGCAGAGACAGATTAAGAAATGAAAGAGCAGGAATTGAAGCACTTAGGTCAATGCTAGCTTTCGACCGAGCAAATTATTTAAATAGTTAGGAGGAAAAAGAAAATAATGAGCATTAAGGAAATAGCTATAGAAGTAGCAGAATTAGTAGAAAAGAAGAATAGAGATTATGGAAACAGTTTTGATAAAACATTAGAGGAATATGGAGATACGGCTTATTTCTTAAGAATAGAGGACAAGTTAAGTAGATTAAAGAGTTTAAGCAAGAAAGATGCTCCAGAAATTGATGAAAGCGTTGAGGACACGCTTAAGGACATTATAGGGTATACATTATTAATGATTAATAATAAAAGAAGTAAAGGCAAAGTTGTAATTTTTTAAATAACAATTTGAAATTATTGTTCATTAAATAAGGAGGAGAAAAATGAGAGAAATTAAATTTAGAGCATATGCAGTAGAAAGTTTAATTGATAGCCAATGGATTGAAAATGGATATGGAGTAACTAAAATTAAATATACTGATGGAACAAGCTCAGTTCATATATTAACATCATACGGAGATTATCAAGTTGTAGAAGAGTCTGTAGGTCAGTATACTGGTTTAAAAGATAGGAACAAAAGAGAGATTTATGAAGGTGATATAGTCCAATTTACAGATAATTATAATACTGATATTCCACCACATATTGGTGTAGTTAAATTTAATAACGCAAGCTTTTATATTACTGATGGTGCATATAGTTGTTATAGATGGATAGATATAAATGTTGAGATTATAGGTAATATATATGAAAATCCAGAGTTAATATAATGAACAATTCAAAAATATTGTTCGTTAAAATTGAAGGAGGGATATTATGTTTTGGGATGAAGAATACATTTATGAAAAAATAGAAGACTTAAAAGGTATGATTGAAAATAATACCTTTGATAAAACTAAGTGTAATAATTTCATATCATATGATGAGTTAGAGGATGAATATTCTCATAATGAAATAGGCTATGCACAAGAAATGTTTATTCAAAAAGCAAGAGAATACTTATCAAGATACCCTAAACAATATGCAATTTGGTGCGATTGGTGTGTTCATGTAGCAACAGTTGATTTATATAGGGATATAATGTGGGGAAAAGGTAATTATCAAGAGAATTATATAAAGATAAGAGAAAATAGAGATATTGTTTAGTTCGTAATTCAAATATATTAAGAAATAGAAGGAGAGGTAAATATGAAAGAAGAAAATATAAAAGTTAATTATGAAACTATAGGAGTTATGGAGCAAAGAAACTTAATTGAAGCTACAAGAAATTTAGGTAAAGCAATGACTAAGGAAGAGTATTTTTCTATAATGCTTGTTTACCAAAGAGTTATAGATAGACTTGTAGGCGAAGCAGAAAAGCAAGGAATAGAGATATAATCTATTACACAATTCAAAAAAATTGTGATGTAAAACAATAGATAAAAACTAAAAGAACAAAAGATAAACTTTACATAATGTTGAGTTATGTGAATAAAATTTTCAAAATAGGGCATTTTTGGAGGAGATGAATTTTATGGTTAATAATACTCTAGAAAATAAAGGTGTCACTAAAGAATGTGCTAAATATTGCATGCAAAGTATAGTAAGGCTTTTAAATGGAGATATTAAGAAGTTTGAAGAATATGCAACTAAAGCATTGGAGATAAACAGAGAAATAGAAGAGAAAGTTAGTTGGACAAGCTGTTCTTTTAAAGTAAATGGGAAGAAAGTAGAAGCAAAGATTAACATGAAAACACAAGAGATAAGAGATTTAGAAGGTAATCTTTTAAGAGAAGGTGTTATTGTTGGGGATAGTAATTAATTTAATAGTTATAGCATCTGCAACTATTGTAATTTTAATTATATCGGCTATTGTAGTTGGTTCTAAATATGAAAAAGAGTTTATGACTAGCTGGGAAAAATGTAACGGAAATTGCAGGAGCTGTAAAGATGCAGGTCAATGTATGAATAGACCTTATAAGTAAAAGGAGGGTAGAATTTATGAAATGTTCTCATGAAAGATTGAGTAAAACAATTAATAGTGAAGTTTTATTTTGTAATGATTGTGGAGAAATTATTGACTTTCAAAGTGAAATATTAAAGGGTAAAAATGAAAAGTTAGTTAGTGAAAATAATGAATTAAAAGCATGGATAAGGGAAGTTGAATTAAAAAATGATGCACTAGAAAAAGAAAATGATATCCTTAGAAAATGCTTAAAAGAGGTTTTATAGATGAAGATATTTCAAATTGAAGCTAATTTAAATGTTAGACATTTATATGTTGTTGAAGCCGAAACAAAAGAAGAAGCTAAATCTTTCATTGAAGAAAAAGAAAGATGTAAAGGCGAATGGAAAGATAGAGCTCATGTTAAAGATAAGGTTTGGTTAGGAAATATATCAAACCAAGCGATAGAAATAAAAGAGATTTGGGAGGAATAGACATGGAAACAAATTATGAATGGATACCAGTTACTAGAGAGGAAGTTATGAATAATAATCCTTATACACCAATAGTTGAAAAAGGAATAGAAGAGATTGATGATTAAGAAAAGTATTATAGGACAGTTGAAAGATGGAACTAGATATAACATAAGAGGAAATGAACTAATTATAAACAATAGAGTATGGTTCAAGGGAACTAAAGAAGAGATAGAAAAATATATGGAGGAGAGATTGAACAATGAATAAAGTAGTGATTATAGGGAGACTTACAAAAGATCCAGAGCTTAAATATACTCCAGGAAATGGAACAGCAGTAACAACATTAACTTTAGCAGTTGATAATTACAATAGTAAGAGTGGAGAAAAGGGCGCAGATTTTATTCCGGTAGTGATATGGGGGAAGCAAGCTGAAAATACTGCTCAATATATGGTTAAAGGAAATCAGATTGCTATAAGTGGTAGAATTTCAACTAGGTCATATGATGCAAAAGATGGTAGTAAAAGATATGTAACAGAAGTAGTAGCAGATATGTTTAATGGAGTGCAGTTTTTATCTAAGAGCAATGGAACTAATAGTACAAGCAATAATACTGAAAATGATGTGTTTAATGGAATGAATTTTGCAGATGATATGACACCAGTAGATGATGGAGATATGCCATTCTAATGGATACATCAAGGAAAATACTAACTAATAAAGATACATGTTATTTTTGTATTTACTTTCAACAATTAAGTAGCAATGGAAGAAAAACTTGTAGTGGAAGATGCAAAGTAACAGGAAGAATATATTCAAGGGCTAATAAAGCATGCAAAAAGAATTTTAGAAGTAAGGACCAAATTGGACTGTTCGGTATATCCGAATAGTTCAGGTCCTGATAAAAAGAGAGGTATTAGATAATATGGAATATATAAACGATATAAACATTCAAGAAGCAGTAATTAATGTATTAGATAATAATGGAGCTGAACCAATTTTAAATGAATTTACTTTAGAATTAACGGAAGATACTTATAAATTTTTATATAAGCATATAGAAAAATGTTTAAAAGATGAAGAATTAAAAACAGCAGTATTTAATCCAGAAAGAAATATAGTTAGAGAAATAACTAAGGATTATTTAAATGGAATGGATAAAGATTTTATAGAGTTATCTAAAGAATTATCTAAGCAGTTATTTTCAATAATGAAATGTAATTGCAATATACCATCATGTGATTTCATAACAGTATCTTTGATTACAGATATAGGACCACTTATAGGGATACTTAAGATGGATTATGTTAACACTTTTACTCATCAAATAGATATTTTTGACAATAAAATAGCAGTTGGATTATTAAAACATGGTTTAACTTTACCTGGAAGCAGTCAAAAGATACAGAAAGCAGCATTTGTTAAACCTACAAGAGAAAAAGCAAAATGCGATTTATATATCTTAGATAAAATGAAGAATGTAAAAAGTGATGATGAATATGGAATTAATTACTGGACAAACTCATTCTTAAATTCTTGTATAGTCACAAATGAAAGGGATAATACTAAAGTCTTTATGAGAGCATCTGAAACTTGGATAAGAAATAACTTAATAGAAGATGCTGAAAAGGCTGAAAAGATAAGAAGAGAAATTAAAGAGAAGTTAGTAGCTGAAGATAATATAAATGTTGAAGAAGTAGCCGAAAATCTATTAGGGCCTGGACAAAAAGAAGACTATAGAATGTTTATGGCCAGAAATTGTGATGAAGAGTTTACAATAGATAAGAAGTATGTGGAAAAGAAACTTAAAAGGGTTAGATTAAAGATTGATAAGGATATAGATTTATATATTAACCAAGAAGCATATAAAGACGCATCAAAGTTTGAAATACAAAGAAATGGTGATGGAAGTATCAATATGATAATTAAGAATGTTGTAAACTACATTGAGAAATAAGGAGGAAAACTTATGGAAAATGGGAAAAGAGAGTTTAAGATTATAGAAGATAAACTTTATAATTTCTTTAATAAAGAAAAGAAGATAGCAACTTTAAACTATCGTATAGAGATATTAAAGAAGCAAATAGAAAAAATTGATCAAGAGCTTAAAGATTGTGATGTGAGCATAGAAATAGAAAGTAGTAGTCCAAGTTTTGAGGAGAGAGTTCAAAGTTCATCAGATGGTACAAGCTATGCAGAGAGAGAAGTTATAAGAATAACTGATTTAAAACTAAAGAGAAAAGCTGAGAAGGAAGTTGAAATAGAAGAGTTTTTAGCATTAATAGATAAAATAGAATTAGATAATGCTATATTAGAATATAATTTACAATTTATTAATGAAGAATGGCATAAATTATTAGAACTTAAATATAAAGATAAAAAAAGTGAGCAACAAATAGCAATTGAAATGAATATGAGTCAATCACAAGTTAATAAGATAAAACAAAAAGTTATATTTGATATTAAGAGATGGGAAGAGTGGAGAGAAAAGAGTTAATTGAAATAATTATTAAGGAGATAAATAGTAATGAGAAATTTAAAAGAATATATTAAAGACTTAGAAGTTAATGTATTAAAAGATTTGTTAGAGCAGTATAAATGGGAAACGGAGTGTAAACTTGATAGCCATTTAGAAAAGATAAATTTAATTGAAAAAGAATTGAAATTAAGACTTAACTAATTCGCAGTTCAAAAATAGGAGGTTGTTATGTGGGGAGAATTTTGTGATATATATTCACCATCAGCTGAAGAAAAAATGAAATTAATTTATTTATTAAAAGGTTAAATTCAGATATCCAAAGATTAGATTTAGATAAAGATGAATTAATTATGATAGTTGAAAATTTATATAGAGAATAATTTGAAATTATTGCGAACTAAATAATAAAATTTGATCCTTGAAAATTGAATAGTACGGTATTGTAAAAATATGTTATAATTAATTTATAATGGTATTATATTGTACAACAACTATAATATGCAAAGTATTAAATGTTGTATAATTAATATAATTTTAAGTATAAATTAGGAGGGATTAATTTGAGACCAGCATTAGTAATAATTGATATGCAAAATTGGTTTTTTAGAAGCGCAGAAAGAAGAGTAAGGTTGCCAAAACTTATTTCATCAATCAATGAACTTATAGATATTGCGAGTGAAAAAGAAATTCCAATATATCAGGTTTTAACTATACATAAAAGCGATAGGTCTACTTGGAACATTGTTATGAAGAAACATAATATTGCTGCATTACTTGAAGGTAGTAAAGAAGCAGAATTGTTACCTCAAATAAAATTTGATAATTCACAAGAAGTTCTTATAAAGACAAGACAAAGCACCTTTATAAGAACTAACTTTGAAGAAAAGTTAAGAGAACAAAATGTGGACACTCTGATTTTATGCGGAGTTTTTACTCATGGTTGCGTTGGGAGAACAGCAGTTGATGCCTATGAGAGAGATTTTAATGTAATATTGGCAAAGGATGCATCTTTTAGTCATGTGAAAAATCAAGAAGAAGCAATGTTTGAAGTCATTAAACAAGAGCAAGAACAATCCATACTAACTAATGATGAAATAAAGAAATTACTTGTAAATATAAGGTCATAATATTAATCTATTACAAACTCAAAATTAAATATAAAATAATAAAAATACCGTACTATTCAAATGAATATGCGGTATTTTTTAGTTCGCAATTCAAAAATATTAAGAAATAGAAGGAGAGGTAAAGATGAAAGAAGAAAATATAAGAATTAATTATGAAACTATAGGAGTTATGGAGCAA
>NZ_KB291681.1:80797-102735 GCF_000320405.1 Clostridium celatum DSM 1785
GAAAAGCAAGGAATAGAGATATAATCTATTACGCAATTCAAAAAGATGGAATAAAACAGGAATAAAAGAGGAATAAATACATTGAAAAAATGTGCTATTATAAGTATATGAACGAAATCAGTTAACCCCCTTTTATAAATATGTATTAATAAAAAGCATCTACCTTTCACGTAGGTGCTTTTTTATATGTAAGTGAGGTGAGAATATATGGAGAAAGAATATTTAATATTAAAATGCAATAACAAAAAATGTAATAAAACAACTATTGTCTTATTAAGAGAAGTAGATTTTAAAGGGTTCTTAGTATGTTCTCATTGCTCAAGTAAAAAGGTAAAAGTGGTAGGAAGTACAGATGATGCTCGAGAATGCATGGGACATGCAGTTTACAAAAGAGAAAAAGGTGCTATGAAGCAAATAAGGTAATATCAGTATCTACCAATAATGGTAGGTGCTTTTTTTATACATAAAAATATAAAAGGAGTTGTTGTAGTATGTTAAAAGTTCTATTAGAAAAGAATGTTAGAATGATATGGTCAAATAATGGAAATGAAGTTTGGTTTAGTGCAAATGATGTTGCTGATGAATTAGGAGTAATTAATATAAGACAGTTATTGCCGAATATTGATAAAGAGTATAAAAGGAAATTTAAAGAATCAGATGTATATAAAGTATACAACCGAAACTTTGAATCACCTTTGAATAATAGAGGAGAGCTATTTATTTCAGAGGAGGCAGTTTATAATATTTCATTTAGAAGTAATAAGCCAGAAGCTAAACTATTTACTAAGTGGGTAAGTACTGTATTAAAACAAATAAGAGTAAATGGTTATTATATAGCAAATGAAAAAGATGAGCAGTGGATAGGAATAAGAACGGACAGTAAAAGAACTAGAAGAGAGTTTACTGATGAAGTTCAGGAGTTTGTTCATTATGCGATTAAGCAAGGAAGTAATAAACCTAATATGTACTATATGCATTTTACAAAGTTAGTAAATGAAAAGTTAGGAATACCTAAAGGGACTAAAAGAGAAGATTTAGATCAAGGTATTTTAATGGATATAATGGCTTTGGAAAGAGTAATGTCAATGAAATTACCTAAGCTTATTAATAAAGAAATGAATTATAAAGAAATTTATAAAGAGATAAAGAAACTAATTGAAATAATATAGTTATAGATTAACATAAAGTAATAAAAAAATACTATGTTTAATAAAATAACATAGGGGTGAATATATGGGTTGGCATAAATACAAAAATAAATCTGGCTATTATTACAGAGGAAGAACCAAATCAGGTAAATACTACACTAAGGGAACAGGTAGTAGTGGGCTTGATGGTACATTAGGAATATTTGAGATTATATTATTAATTGTATTTTTTATATTTTTATATAAAGTATTTAAGCCATATTTTTATTGGTGAATAATAACTAGTATAATTCTAAGAACTCATATTTATGGGTTCTTTTTATTTTATATTTATTAGGCAGGTGGTGTATATGTAATGGCTAGAGTAAGAAGTCCAGCAAGGGACGAAGCGTTTGAGATTTATAAAAAACATAATGGTAATATAGATTTAGTTGAAATAGCTAAGATATTATCACTATCACCAGGAACGATTAGAGGATGGAAAGCTAAGGATAAATGGGATAGTGAATTAAACGGAACGCTCCAAAAGAATAGGGAACGTTCCAATAAAAAAGTTAATAAAAAATGTAGTAAGAAAGAGCCTATTGCAGATGAAGTTAAAGAGGTACTAGAGAATACTGAATTAACTGAAAAGCAACGACTCTTTTGTATTTATTACATTGAGAACTTTAATGCAACTAAAGCATATAAAAAAGCTTATGGTTGTAGTTATGATACAGCTAAGGTTGAAGGATGTAAAAGTCTAACAAAACCTAACATCAAAAAAGAAATACAAAGGCTAACTAAAGAGTGCTTAGAAGAGGAAGAAGTAGAGGCTAAGTTACTAAATAAAAGATTATTTGAAACTTATATGAAAATAGCATTTAGCGATGTAACTGACTATTTAAGCTTTGGTAGAAAAGAAATAAAAGTATTTTCAGATGATGGACCAGAAACAATAGAAGTTAACTATGTAGACTTTAAGGAAAGCACAGAAGTTGACGGGAGTATAATTAGTGAAATTAAGCAAGGAAAAGATGGAGTAAGCATTAAATTACAAGACAAAATGAAGGCCATGCAATGGTTAGATACTCACTATGGAGAAGGAACACCTGAACAACAAGCTAAAATTGATAAGTTAAAAGCTGAAACATTAAAACTTAATCCACCAGAAGCTATTATTGATGGAAAACCATTTGAATTACCAGCAAGAGTAATAGCTCCACCTTACTTAGCAGCTTTATATGATATTGAAGATAAAGAACATAGGGAATATATATTTTATGGTGGAAGAGGTTCTACTAAATCGAGTTTTGTTGGTTTAGAGATAATTAACCTTATAAAGAAAAATCCAACTATGCATGCTTTAGCTTGTAGGCAAGTATCAAATACACTTAAGGATTCTGTTTATAATCAAATTAAGTGGGCAATAAGTGCTTTAGATTTAGATGATGAGTTCTACTGTACAGTATCTCCAATTGAAATAACCTATAAACCAACTGGACAAAAGATTTTCTTTAGAGGTGCAGATGATCCTACAAAGATAAAATCTATAAAACCACCATTCGGTTACATTGGTATACTCTGGCTAGAGGAACTGGATCAATTTGCAGGACCTGAAGCAGTAAGAAGTATCGAACAGTCAGCAATCCGTGGCGGTGATGATGCTTATATATTTAAATCATTTAACCCACCTAAGACAGCTAATAACTGGGCAAACAAATATATTAAAATACCAAAAGACAATCAGTATCAGCTTCATACAACTTACTTAGATGTTCCTAAGAAATGGTTAGGTAAAACATTTATAGAAGAGGCAGAACATTTAAAAGAAGTAAACTACACTGCTTATGAGCATGAATACTTAGGTATTGCTAATGGTAATGGTGGTAATGTATTTGATAATGTTGTTATTAGAGAAATTAGTGATGATGAAATTAAAGTATTTGATAGAATTTATCATGGAGTTGACTGGGGATATTATCCTGATAAATATGCTTATACAAAGAGCTACTTTGATGCAGCTAGAAGAAAGCTTTATATATTTGATGAGTATTGCTGCAATAAAAAATCTAATAAAGAAACTTATACTGAATTAGTAGAAAATCATGGAGTAACACCTAACGATCTAATTATTTGTGATAGTGCTTAATGGTTAGGCACTTAACTTGGTTAATTGCTGGAAACCCCTAAAGCTTTAAGTACCTAAATGGTAACAATCTTAAAGATAATACAATGGGCAATCAGCAGCAATGTTATAATTTTTTTTGTTTTATGCAATAACTGTATCGCAATATGGTATAATTATATTGAGGTGGTTAGTATGAAACAAATAAATAAAATTAAAGGATTCGAAGATGTTAAAGATGGATATTATATTCTTAAAAATGGTAAAGTATTAAGTTACTGTGATTTGCATGGAGGGCTAAAAAAAGAGCCTAAAGAACTAAAACAATATAAAAAAACTGGTGGTTATTTAAATGTGGCATTAGTTTTGAATACTAATAAAGTTAGTTATGTAAGGGTCCATAGATTGGTAGCTGGAGCATTTATACCAAATGTGGAAAACAAACCGTATGTGAATCATATAGATGAAAACAGAGAAAATAATGATGTTAGTAATCTAGAGTGGGTTACACCAAAAGAAAATAATTTACATTCTTTAAGTAAAGAAGTATATGTTTATGATTTAGACGGCAATTTGATTAAAATTTATAGCCATTCAAGAGAGTGTGTAGAAGATGGGTTTAATCAAGGGCATGTATGTGCTTGTGCTAGAGACGAAGAAAGAAGCCATAAAAAACATATATTTAGTTATAAACCTTTAAATATAAATGACATTGTTCAACGACTATCGAAACCATACTATCTAAAAAAAGATAGTAGAAGGAAGTAGAGTACATTCAAGTGAATGGAAACGCCAAGCAATAAAAGACCTTAACGGTCTTTTTTTATTGAAGATATAGTCTAGACTTATATGAAAGTATAAGCAGTTCGTAAGAGAACGGCATAAGCTTAACGAACTTATGTGAATAAAATAGGAACCAAAATCAGTAGGAGATTATAAATCTTATGGATTATTTGCTAGAGGGGCAGAGAAAGGCCCTGATAGTGTTAATTATTCTATGAAATGGTTACAATCATTAACTGAAATTATTATTGACAATAAAAGAGCTCCTAACTGTGCTGAAGAATTTATGGATTATGAGTATGAGAGAGATAAAAATGGTGATGTTATTAGTGGATATCCTGATAAAAACAACCATTGTATTGATTCAGTACGCTATGCCTTAAATAACATTTGGAAGAAGAGAGGGCAATAAATAATGTTTGAGAAATTTAAAGGTTTTATACAAAAGGTGGTGAATAAGATGTTTAATAAAGGAACTATACAAGAAGCTTTAAAAGTAGATGTAGCTGTAAGTAATGAAATGGCTAATGCTATAGATTTATGGAGTATGATATATGAAAATAAAGCACCTTGGTTAAATAATAATGTTAAATCATTAAACTTAGGAGCCACAATTGCAAGTGAAGTAGCTAGAATGGTTACTATAGAATTTAAGTCAGAAATAACTAAGAATGACTATTTAAATGATCAATACCAAAGAGTATTAAAAGATTTAAGGCGATATGTAGAATATGGTTGTGCTAAAGGTGGTTTAGTGTTTAAACCATATATAAATGGGGAAGAGATAGCAGTTGATTATGTACAGGCTGATAGATTTTATCCAACTCAATATAACTCTAAAGGTGAAGTTACTGCAGCTGTATTCTTAGAACAAAAGATAGAAGGTAAGAAAACTTACACTAGGCTTGAATATCATGAGTTAAATAATAATGAATATATAATTAATAACACTGCATATGTAAATGAAACAGCTTTAATAGGAAATAATAGCAATGGAGATTTAGGGAAGCCAATAGCACTAACTGAAGTTGATGAATGGGCAAGTTTAGAACCATCAACAACTATAACAAATGTTAACAAACCGTTATTTGCTTATTTTAAGATACCATTTGCAAATACAATTGATTTTAGTTCTCCTTTAGGAACTTCTATTTATTCTAGGAGTATTGATTTAATAAAACAAGCTGATGAGCAATGGGGCAGAATACTATGGGAATATGAAGGTAGTGAATTAGCTATAGATGTTGATGTAACTTCATTTAGAAAAGATGAACATGGCAATTTAAATATTCCGCAAGGAAAAGAAAGATTGTATAGAAGAATAGATCTTGATGATAATAATAGTAAATGGAATGTATTTTCACCTGCTATAAGGGATTCAGCTTACTTAAATGGACTTAATAATATTCTTAAAAGAATAGAGTTTAATTGTGGTTTATCTTATGGAACAATTAGTGATCCACAGGAAGTAGATAAAACTGCTACTGAAATAGTTAGTTCTAAACAAAGAATGTACTCTACAGTAAATGATATTCAAGGAGCATTAGAAAATGCATTAGATAATTTGATTTATGCCATGAGCGTTTGGGCAAAGCTAGCAAAATTCTCTATGGATAAATATGAAGTTTCATATAACTGGGATGATAGCATTGTAGTTGATAAAGATACTGAATTATCAAGTATGCAAGCTGATGTTGCATCAGGTATTATTAGACCAGAACTTTATATCATGAAGAAGTATGGTGTAACAGAAGAAGAGGCTATTAAGATGATGCCTAAAGTAGAGAATACATTAACTAAATCACCTTTTGATGAGGAATAGAGGTGTTAACTTATGGCTTTAACTCCAAAACAACTTCAAAATATTCCTGAAAATATAGTTCAGCTTTATAGAGATTTAGAAGAATTTATCATTGATGATATTGCTAGAAGAATAGCTAAAACTGGGCAGCTTACTGAAACTGCTAAATGGCAACTAGAAAGAGCTAAAGATTTATCTATGGATAATATAGAAAAGGAAATATTAAAAACTTTAGAGTTATCTAATAAAGAAGTTGAAGAAACATTAAAACAAAGTGCTTTAACTTCAATACAGGCTGAGAATAAAATCTATGAAGAGGCAGTTAAGAAACAGATTAAGATAAAAGGTAACAGTAATCTTGAAAAATTATTAGAAGCAGCAATAAAGCAAACAAAAGGAGAACTTAAGAATATAAGTCAATCTTTAGGATTTGCTCAGATTATAAATGGAAAGATAGTTTATAAAGATATAGCAAAGTTTTATCAAGATAGTGTAGATTTAGCACTTATGCAAGTTAATAGTGGTGTTTTAAATTCAAATGAAGCTATTAAACAAGCTGTTAAGAAATTAGCTGATAGTGGGTTAAGGACTGTTGATTATGAGAATGGTTGGAGCAATCGAGTTGATGTTGCTGTAAGAAGAGCAGTAGTAACTGGAAGTAATCAGATGTGTCATAAAATGACTGAGTTAACCATGAAAGAATTAGAGTGTGAGTTTGTAGAAACTACAGCTCATGCAGGAGCAAGACCAGATCATCAAGAATGGCAAGGACAAGTTTTCTGTTATAAAGGTAAGAGTGACAAATATCCTGATTTTGTAGAGAAAACTAGATATGGTTATGGAGATGGACTTGGAGGATATAACTGCAGACATAGTTTTTATCCATTTTTTCCTGGAATAAGCAAAAGAGCTTATAGTAAACAACATCTTAACAATATAGATCCAGAACCATTTGAATATGATGGTAAAACTTATACTTACTATGAAGCACTTCAACGCCAAAGGAAGTTAGAAACTAATATAAGGCAAAAGAAAAGAGAACTTATAGGATATAATGCAGCAGGATTAAAAGATGATTTTAATAATAGCAGTATTGCATTAAATAGGCTTAAGAATGAATATAAAGCATTTTCTAATGCAGGAGATTTAACTGTAAGAAATGATTTAATACAAGTATATAAATATGGACAAAGTATATCTCAAAAAGTAAGGAGAAGCAAATGAGATTTATAGAAAAATTTAAACAAATATTTAATACTAAAAATCATAAACATGAAATAGAGTATCAAAAAGGCTTTGGTTACAGGTGTAAATGGTGTGGAAAACCTAAATCACAATGTAATTAAGGTCTTTTATTATGCTTAAAAACTGACCTACCTTACAAGTCGTTAAACTGTAAAAGGCAATATGAGAAGCGACCTCGTAAAAAGCGTAATTGGAGGAGAGAAAATATGCAAAGAAAATTTTTAGAAGAGTTAGGTTTAGAGAAAGAAGTTATTGATAAGATAATGGCTGAAAATGGAGCTGATATTGAAAAGCAAAAGAAGGCTACAGAAAAAGCTACTCAGGACCTAGAAAAGTACAAAGCAGAAAATGAGGGCTTAAAAACTCAATTAAGTGAGGCAAACACTCAAATTCAATCATTTAAGGAAATGGACATTGATGGTATTAAGGCTAGTGCTGAAGAATGGAAAACAAAATATGAAACAGATACTAAAGCTCTTAATGACAAGATTGCAGCTAAAGATTATGACTATGCTATTAAGGACTTCATGAGCAACTATAAATTTATTGATGATGATGTTAAAGAAACAGTAATCAATAAGTTTAAAGCTAAGGAATTTAAGCTAGAAGAAGGAAAATTCTTAGGCGGTGAGGACTTTATGAAGGAATATAAAGAAAATCATAAATCTTTATTTGTATCAGATGAACCACAAGATCCAATTCCTGAAATAGTTAAACCTACTGGAGGAAGCAATCCGCCAGGAGATACAAATCCGTTTAAATTTAATTTTATGGGTGTAAGGCCTGTAAATAAAGAATAATAAAAAGAAAGAAGGTATTAAATTATGACAGCATTAAATTATGCAAAAGAATATTCACAAGCATTAGCACAAGCATTCCCTTATGCACTTTATTTTGGAGCATTATACAAAACTCCTAACAATGGTAGATATAAATGGACTGGAGCAAAGACAATAGAAATTCCAACTATATCAACTACAGGAAGGGTTGATGCCGATAGGGATACTATTGGAAATGCAGCAAGAAACTACAATAATGCTTGGGAAACTAAAGTATTAGAAAATCAAAGAAAATGGAGTACATTAATTCATCCAGCGGATATTGACCAAACTAACTATGTAACTTCAATAGCTAATATTACTCAAGTTTATAATGAAGAGCAAAAGTTCCCTGAAATGGATGCATATACAGTATCAAAGATATATGCAGATTGGACAGGACAAAGTAAAACAGCATCTACTACTGTATTAACAGAAGATAATGTATTAGCTGAATTTGATGCTTTAATGGAAAAAATGGATGAAGCTAGAGTGCCAGTAACAGGAAGAATACTTTATGTTACTCCAGCTATAAACACATTAATAAAAAATGCTAGGCAAATAACAAGAATAATTAATGTTGAAACAGCTGGATCTACAATAAATAGAAAAGTATCTAGAATTGATGAAGTTGAAATAATTGCAGTTCCATCAACATTAATGAAAACTGCATATGACTTTACTACTGGTTGGAAAGCTGGTGGAAGTGCTAAACAAATACATATGTTATTAGTACATCCAATAGCAGTAATTACACCTGTATCTTATCAATTTGCACAATTAGATGAACCATCTGCAACTACAGAAGGTAAATACTACTACTATGAGGAGTCTTTTGAAGATGTATTTATATTAAATAAAAAGGCTGATGCAATTCAATTTGTTGTAGAAGCTTAGGGGGTCCAGTATGGCTATAGTAATTAAGAAAAATAAGGAGCTTATAGTAGCTGATGAAAAGTTACAAGAGTTCATAGACATGGGCTATACTCAAATTGATGAAAAAGGAAAAGTTATAAAAGCTGGAAAAGTTAATACAATAGCAGCATATCAAGCTGAAAATACTCAACTTAAAGAGGAAATAGATAAGCTGAAAGCTGAAAATATTAAATTAAAAAAGGAATTAGAAAGTAAAGATCAAGAAAAGAAGTCTAAAGGAAAGGCTTAATTAGTAGGAGGTATTTATGGCTGCAGTAGTAGATTATGAGTATTATTCAGTTAACTATGGAGGTGATGAAATGCCTCCTATGAAGTTTTATGCTCTAGAAATTAGAGCTAGAAAGTATATAGATAGCATGACTTTCAATAGAATTGATTATTCAAAGAGAGTTATGGAAGAAGTTAAATTAGCTATATGTGCTGTTGTTAGTGTTATTAATAAGCATGATAGTAAACAAATAGTATCTGAAAAGACTGGTGATAATTCAGTAACATACGTTACTTCTAATATATCAAAGGAGAAGGAAATGTATAAAGAGGTAAAAATGTACTTAGCTGATACAGGCCTTTTATTTAGGGGGATATAGCTATGATTACAAATGCAGATATAACACTTTATAACAAATATTATGATGAAGAGGATAAATGCAATAAATACAAAAGAAGTTATCTTAGGGATGTAAATTATAGAAGTAGTTATGGAACTACTACATCAAGTAAATCTATTAATAATAATGATGAAAATATAATTTATATACCTTTCAGCGTTTATTCTGAAGATAAGGAATATATAAAACCTAAGGCATATGAAAAATTGATAGATAGTGAAAAAGATAATTATTTTACATTAAATGATGGAGATATTATTGTAAAAGGAATTATAGATTTTGAGTTAACTAATGAAAAAGGTAATAACTTAAAATCTCTTAATGAGTTTTATGATGATGTATCTACAGTAAACAATGTAAAAACTTATGATTGTGGAAGTGATCACATGAAACACTGGAAGGTGGTGTGTAGTTAATGACTACTAAAGTAACTATTAATATAGATCCAACTCAAAAAATATTATTAAAAAGGAAACTTAACAATAATGGACAGGCTCAATTATTGTTTACAAATGATATTGCAAGATTAAGTGAACCTTATGTACCACTTCAAGGTGGAGACTTAAAGGATAAGAAAATTATAAGTAATAGTAAAATAACTTATAATATGCCTTATGCTAGAAAACAGTATTTTACTAATGCTGGATCAGGTAAAGAGGGAACTGGCAAGGGTGGTTTAAGGGGCAAGCTTTGGGTAAAAAGATGTTGGGCAGATAAAGGAAAAGATATTTGTAAAAGTGTGGCTCAGTTCGTGGGAGGTAGGTCAGAATGATAATAAAATCATTAAGAGACTATATATCACAATGTCCGTATCTTTATGAGTTTAATAAAGGAATAAACATAGATTATCTTGATAATGATTCTACTACTTATTCTATTGAAGAGGTACCATGTGAGCCAATTATAAAGCAATACATTAATGGTGATACAAAAAGACAATATGATTTTATATTTGCTAGTAGAGAAAGTTATGGCGCAGATGTATTTCAAAATATTGAGAACAGTGGTTTTTATGAGGACTTTTCAAGCTGGATAGAGGAAGAAAGCTCAAAAGGTAATTTACCAAGTTTAGAAGGGAATAGAGAATCACTAGAAATAAGGGTATCTACAACAGGGTATGCATTTCAAACTGATGATAACAGTGCGAGATACCAAATACAATTAAAATTAATTTATTTTCAAAAAGGAGGATTTTAAATGAGTATTAGAAAACGTAAAGTACAAGCCAACTACATGAAGATTGGAGAAACTTTTGAGTTATTAGGGACAGGATTTACAGAATTAAATGAAAGTCCAAGTGCTCAAACAACTTCTAAGAGGTATGTTAATCAATCTAGCGCTAGTCAAAGTGTAACTGGCTATGAGTGGAGTACTTCATTTAATGCGGATCAAATAGTTAGTGAAAACGCTATTGAATATATAAGAAATATAGGAGAAATGCAGCTTACAGGTGCTGATACTGAAACTGAATATATTATAGTTGATTTAGATAAAGAAGCTCAAACTGCTGGATATAGAGCAAGAAAATTTAAGATTGCTATAGCAGTAGATTCATTTGATGATAATGACGGCGAGTTAGGAATTAGCGGAAATTTCTTAGGACAAAGTGATCCAGTTGAAGGAACTTTTGATACTTCAGCAAAAACTTTCAAAGAAGGTTTTACACCTAAGTCAGAATAGGAGGAATATTGAATGATAATTAATGGTGTTGAATTAGAAGATTTAGATATTTATGATGTTGAGGTTGCTGAAAAGTATGAAAAAGTTATTGAGAATATAAATAAAAATCAAAAGTTTGAAGGTTTAAAAGATTCTGTTGTAATAAGAAAGCTATGTGAAGAAATTTTTAATGTATTTAATGAATTGTTTGGAGAAGGTACTGATAGAAAAGTATTTGGTGATAGAGTTAATCTTAAAATTTGTTTAGAAGCATTTGCGAGTTTAACTGATCAAATTAATTCTCAAAAAGAAGAGTTGGAAAATATAGTTTCTAAATATTCTCCTAATAGAGCTCAAAGGCGAGCTAAGAAATAATGAATCTGCTAATTGATTTAGTTCCTGAAACAGTTACTATTGATAATGAAGAGTACGAAATTAATAGTGATTTTCGTACTTCTATTTTATTTGAATTGTTAATGCAAGATAAATCAATAAAAGACAATGATAAAATTTATCTTGCATTAGAACTTTATTATCCTAATATACCTGATGATATTAATTCAGCTATAGAGCAAATATTATGGTTTTATAGATGTGGTAAAGATATAGAATTATCTAAAGGAAAAGGTAAAGGCAAGAGTGACATCCAAATTTACAGCTTTGAACATGATGATGATTATATTTATGCTGCATTTATGGACCAGTATCGAATTGATTTACAGGATATAGAGTATTTGCATTGGTGGAAATTTAAAGCTATGTTTAAATCTTTAAGAGAAGATAATGAAATAGTTAAAATAATGGGATATAGAAGTATTGATTTATCTAAAGTTAAGGATAAAGAAGAGAAATCTTATTATAGAAAAATGAAAGAATTGCATAAAATTCCCGTTTCTCAAAGTGAAAAAGAAAAAATAGATAAAATTAATGAGATACTTCTTAATGGAGGAGACATTTCTAAAATATTGTAATTAAATTAAATTGATGGTATAATATCAATATATTTACAGTTTAAGGAGAAGAAAGTATGAAAAAGATATTAACTTTACTATCAGTGTTTATTTTATCAATAACTATGATAGTTGGATGTAGTAAAGCTGAAGACAAAGTAGTTATGGATGCTGAGGGATATGCTTTAGAATTAGAGAAGGTGGGATTAGACATTTCTGATTTAATAGTATATACGGCTGAAACAGATGAAAATGAATTATTAGGAAGACCAAATCAGTATACGTCAAAAGTAAATTTTGTTAATGGAAGCATTGAAGTATTTGAAAGTGAAAAAGATGTAAAAAGTAGACAAGAATATATTAACTCTATAGGTGAAGCTACACCGATGCTTGCAGAGTATAATTATATTAATGGAAAAGCTTTATTAAGAATTGATAAAAGCTTAACTCCTCAAGAAGCTAAAAAATATGAGGAAGAGTTCATGAAATTATAGTATATATAAGTACTTACGAATAAGTAGGTACTTTTTTTTATTTTGAAGTTAAGGAGGTGATTTATATAAGTGACGGAAAAATAATAATTGATACAGAAATAGACAGTAGTGGGCTAGAGAAAGGAATAAAAAATTTTAATGGCAAGTTAGGAAGTATAGCAAGTACTGCAGTAAAGACATTTGCGAAAGTATCTGCAGCTATGACAACAGCAGCAGCTGGAGCAATAGGAGTATTAACAAAATTATCTGTTGAGCAGTATGCAGAGTATGAACAACTAACTGGTGGGGTTGAAACCTTATTTAAAAATAGTAGCGATAAAGTAATGGAATATGCAAATAATGCATATCAGTCTGCAGGAATGTCTGCTAACGAGTATATGGACACAATAACTGGTTTTGCAGCTTCGCTATTGCAAGGTCTTGGAGGAGATACTGAAAAAGCAGCTCAAATAGGCAATATGGCTGTTGAGGATATGTCTGATAATGCTAATAAAATGGGGACTGCAATTGAACGTATACAGGATGCTTACCAAGGGTTTGCGAAAGCGAATTATACTATGTTAGATAATTTGAAACTGGGTTAACCTAAACAGCTCAGTATAAACCTCGTGAAAACGGTGAAACTCTAAACAAGTAAGGTTGTAGACAATACCGTGGTAAGATTAAAAAGTTGTGTGATATTTCCGATTATATATGATAAAATTAAATTAGCAAATACGTGGTCGGAGGTGTAAATATGGTTTGGAAAAAGATAAAACGAAATGAAAATTATTCTATCAATGAATTAGGAGAAGTCAGAAATGACTTAACTGGTAAAATTAAAAAACCTACTATAAACAAAAGTAATGGATATTTATGTGTTGACTTGTATATGAACAACAAAAGAACAAAAGAATGTATTCATAGACTTGTTGCAGAGGCTTTTATACCTAATCTTGAAAACAAATTAACAGTTGATCATATAGATGGAGATAGAATTAATAATTCTATTGAAAATCTTAGATGGGCAACATATTCAGAAAATAACTCAAGATTTAATACTAAGGGGGTAAGAAGCCAAAAAGTCAAAGTAACTCACTATATCGAAAAAAGAAAGAAACGTGGTGGTGGGCATGAAGAATGGCTAGATATTGATAATGTAATGTATTTTGATAGAATAAGTGATGTAGCTGAATATTTTAATTTAACTATTAGTAATATTTCTTTATTGCTAAAGGAAGGTAATATTGGTAGAAGAGGAAAAACAAGAGGTTACAAATTTGAATATTTAGATGGCAAACGAGCAACATTTTAATAAACTGTAACGACTATCGAAACAGAAAAGAGAACCATAATAGGTTCTTTTTTTAATGGAGTAGAGTACATTCAAGTGAATGGAAGTGCGAGGGTTATAGAGATATAACAAGATATAGTCTGAACTATATAGAAATATATAGCAGTTCATAAGAGAACGAATATAGAGTAACGACCTATATTGAACATTATGTATGGTGGTACAAAAACAGAAATGGAAAGGCTTTTAGCTGATGCTCAAAAAATTAGTGGTGTTAAATATGACATTAGCAATTTTAATGACATAATAGAAGCTATACATGTAATTCAAACTGAAATGGGCATAACTGGAACTACTGCAAAAGAAGCTGCATCTACTATTGAAGGTAGTTTGAATATGACTAAGTCAGCATGGACTAATTTATTAACAGGTATGGCTGATGATAATTCTAATTTTGATGTATTAGTACAAAATTTAGTTAACAGTTTAGGATCTCTAGCTGAAAATTTATTACCACGTGTAAAAATAGCAATAGAAGGTATTGGAGAATTACTTAGAACACTATTACCGAAAGTTTTAGATGAAATTCCAGAAATAATGGCCTCCTTGTTCCCAGAATCAATGCAAGAAGATATAAAAATTATATTTGAGGGTATAGTTGAAGCAATAAAAACTACAGTTAATTTTGCTATACAGTGGATTCCTAAAATAACAGAAGGCTTTGCTTGGTTTCTTGAAAATTCAAGTACAATAGTTGGAGGAATATTAGCTATTTCAGCTGCAATAGCAGGATTTAAGGTTGGGGCTATGATAACAAAAGTAATTAAATCATGGCAAGAAGCTCAGCTAGCTTTAGCTTTATACGGAATGTCTGCTGAAGGAGTAACAATAAAGCAAGGTGTTATGAATGGAGTTTTTACAGCGTGGGAAACACTAGTTGCATTATTTACAGGTAAAATAAGTTTAGCTACTGTTGCAACAACATTATGGTCAAAGGCCCAAAGTGTTTTAAATGCTGTGATAACAGCGAATCCTATAGGTATTTTAATTGCTGGAATAACAGCTTTAGTTGTAGGAATTGTATATCTTTGGAATACAAATGAAGGGTTTAGAAATGCAATTATTAAGGCTTGGAATGCTATAAAAGAAGCAGGAATTGATGCATGGAACAGGTTATTAAAATTTTTTACAGAAGATATTCCAAAAGCTTGGGACAGTGTAGTCACATTTTTTAAGGGTATACCAGATTGTTTTAAAGAAATTTGGAGTAAAATAACAGATACTTGTAAAGAGTGGGGGAATAATATTTCAAATTTCTTTGTTGAATTGTGGAATGGTATTTTAGATATTATAAAGCAATGGGGATATAATATAAAAAACTTCTTTACTGAAACTGTACCAACTATAATACAAAATGTTATAACTTGGTTTGAAGAACTGCCTTATAAAATAGGGTATATTTTGGGTGCTTTATTAGGTACAGTTATTAAAGGCTGGGTAAATATATTTAATTATTTTGCTGAAAATATACCTTTATGGATTGAAAAAATTTCAAACTGGTTCAGTGAGTTACCAGGTAAGATCTGGACTTGGTTAGTTGAAAGTTATAATAAAATATCTCAATGGGGAACAGATACCTGGAACAAAGCTATAGAAATAGGAACTAATTTCTTAAATAGTATAATTCAATTCTTTAGTCAGTTGCCAGGAAAGATATGGACTTATTTAATTAATACTTATAACAAAGTGGTCAGCTGGGGAAGCAATATTTATTCTAAAGCTTCTGAAGTTGGAAGTAATTTTATAAACAATATAATAAATTGGTTCAAACAATTACCTGGACAAATATCTACTTGGTTAAGTAATACAATAGCTAAAGTATCTGAATTTGCAACAAATTTAGGAAATAAAGCATTAGAAGCCGGTAAAAATATGGTTAACAACATAATAGATGCAGTTAAAAATTTACCTTCACAAATGGCTAGTATAGGTTCTTCTATAGTTGAAGGGGTATGGAATGGGATAACTTCAATGGGTTCATGGATAGCTGATAAAGTTAGTGGATTCTTTGGAGGTATAGTAGATGGAGCTAAAAAAGCTTTAAAAATAAACTCACCTTCAAAAGTTTTTCGTGATCAAGTAGGGAAATCTATACCTGAAGGTGTTGCAGATGGTATTGAAAAGGGGATGCCAGAGGTTGACAGGCAAATAGATATTAATAGTCGTGAGATGGTTAATAGAATGAAAGCTACAGTAAACTTTGAACATTCAAGAGCTATTCCAACAAGTGTATCCAATATAAATACTAGAAATATCAGTAGTGTAACTAATAACAACGATAATGGAGTTACTCAAAATATCAATATAAATCAACCTGTTAAATCTCCTAGTGAGATTGCTAGAGAAATAAGAAAAGTAGGAAGGGAGCTTGCATTCGTATGATAAATACTAAATTTTTAACATTAACATTAGAGTCTAATGGTGAAGTTTTAGAGCTTGGAAACAATGAATACAAGCTTCTAGAAGTACATGGATTAGAAGCTAGTGATTATGATGTTAACGTAACTGAACATTATAGTGGAATAGGTGGGTATGTAAAGAATAAAAAAATTCTACCTAGAGAAATATATTTTACTGCTGATTGTATGGATTGGAATTCTTGTGAAGAGCAAAGACAAAGATTAATTAAATTCTTTAATCCTTTAAATAGTGGAACTGTTAAAGTTAACTACTGTGGTATTGAAAGATATATAAATTATGAAGTTGAAAGTTTCAAGGATAATAGAACTAATCTTTATGAACAATTAAATTTTACTGTTTATATTATTTGCCCAGATCCCTATTTCTATGAAGCTGAGAAGCTTGAAGAGCTAACAACATGGATTGGAGGATTAAATTTCCCACTTAACTTACCTTTTAATTTAAAACAACGTGGTGAAGATAAAAAAAATATATTCAACGATGGTCATGTAGATACTCCGGTAGAAGTTGTTTTTAAAGGTCCAGCTATTAACCCTAAAATAGTTAATCAAACTACAGGCAAGTTTATACAGGTTAATAGAGAATTAACATCTGAGGATACACTATATATTACAACTGCATATAGAAATAAGAAAGTAGAAATTGAGAGAAATGGAATTAGAACAAATGCTTTTAATTACATAGATTTAGATTCTACTTTTTTTAGTTTATCAGTTGGAGATAATCTGATAGAATATTCTACACAAAGCTTAGAGCCACAAGGTGTAAGTATAAAATATAGTCAAAAATACTTAGGAGTATAAGGAGGTGTTATAGTGGGATATGGCTTTTTTAATGGACAAAATGATTATGGACAAGAAGAATTAGCAAGGTATTTTTCTAACATATATGAAAATGGTGTAAATGTTACTGACTCAGATATGGGAATGAAGGTTACAAGGTACTCTAGTACAAGCCTACGTATTGCAGTAGGATTTGCAATAGTTAATGGATATTACTTGTACCAAGACGTTACTAAGTCTATTACAGTTACTAAAAATAGTACTTACGACAGAATAGATAGAGTAGTAGTTAGATTAGATGTTTCTAATATGAAAGTTAGCATAGAATTAAAACAAGGCACCGCAAGCTCTAAACCAACAGCACCAGCTTTAACAAGAACTACATCTGTGTATGAATTAAGTTTAGCTCAAATATATGTAAGTGCTGCAAATGGAATAACTACAGTAACAGATGAAAGATATAATGAAAATTTATGTGGAGCTATTAGACCTAAAAATTTAACAGAGTTTAATGCTATGATGACAGGGTTTAATAGTAGATTTGATACATGGTTTGAGCAACAACAAGGGGAAGGGTGGAGAAATATATATATTCAATCTACAGTTCCAAGTGATGCGATAGAAGGTGCTATATGGAAGCAAGTATTATCATAAGATTTTTTAATAAAAATATGGAGTTTATAGGAGAAGTGGAGGATTTCACTTCTTTTGTTTTCGAACGCAAATGGTTCACTTATTCTAACTTTCAATTAGTTGTTGAAAAGTTTGATAAAGAGTTATTTCAAACTGGCAATTATATTGTAGTTAATAATGATCCTTATAGAGGTGGTCAAATAACTAAAATTAATATAATAGATGATACAGTAACTATAAAGGGGTTTGGAATAGGATTTTGGTTTAATAGCAGAATAACGGTTCCTCCAGCTGGAAAAAGTACATATTCTTTTAATAACTATGCTGAAGACATTCTTTATAATATAGCTTATGTTAATGCTATTAATGCAGAAGATCCTAAACGTAACTTTGAAAACCTATATATTAACTCTAGTAAAGGTAGAGGAAATAAAATAGCTTTTGAAAGTAGATATAAGGTTTTATCTGATGAATTAGAAACAATAGCTAAAACAAGTAAGTTGGGGTGGTGCATCTATTTTGATTATAGGAATAAAAGATTTGTATTTGAAACTTTAGCAGGGGTAGATAAAACGGTAAATCAACAAGATAATCCACCTGTAATATTTTCAAAAAGATACGATAATATAGTTGAAAGAGAATATACAAAAGATATTTCAGGGTGCAAGAATTGTGCAATTGTAGCTGGCCAAGGAGAAGGTGCTGCAAGAGAAATAGTAATTATAAATGATAGTTTAAGTGGATTAGATAGAAAAGAGTTATTTGTAGATGCTAGAGATATTGAAGATGATTCTAACTTAACGGATAGAGGTAAAAGTAAATTAGCTGAAAATACTATTACTGAAAGTTTTGAAGCTACTATAGATACTCAAAATTATAGAATTGACTGGGATTTAGGAGACTTAGTAACTATTTTAGATGATGAAATAGGTGTTATTAGTGATATACAAATAGTAGAAATTAGGGAAATTTATGAAGAAGGTATATTAACTATAGAACCTACTTTTGGAGAGGCTATAAACCAATTTGGAGATAGCTTTAAACAAGCTATTAACAATCCAGTTTATGAAAATACAAAAAGTGTTATATCAACTACTATTCCTAATTCTAAAGGAGTTAAGTGGTTAGAATTGATAGGAGAGGAGTGATAATATGGCTATAAAAAAAGTAAGAGAAAGATTTCATAATGGTGGTACTACTGGAACAGAAGCTGATTATGATGTATTACATTATGAAACTAGTGAGGATATGATTATAGGACAAGTTCAGAATCTAGCTACTACAGGTTATAGAACACTTCCAGGTGGACTTATAATTCAATGGGGAATAGTTGAAGGAGTTACAAACTCATGGAAGACAGTTCGATTCCCGATAGAGTTTCCTAAGGCTAGTATAAGCGTACAGTTACAAGAGTTGAATAATACAGGTGGTGCTACACAAACATATTTACAAGATGCATATGTAGGTAATAAAACATTCTTTACTTGTAAGCATGAAGGAACTACATCTAGAAAATTCTATTGGTTTGCAATAGGATATTAAGGAGGTATTTTTATGTATTTAAGTGGAAATGATAAAGATTTTACGTTCAAACATGAAAAAATTCATGTTATAAGTTCTGATGATGTATTAATTTCTGATGAAATATATAACAGATTCTTTGAATTACAGGAACAAGGAAAACAGTTTATAGTTAAGAATAAACATGGTCAAAACTTTGAAGGAATATTTGAAGAGGTGGTGTAAGTGGCACAATTATTACAAGCTGTTATAGATACACAAAAAAATAATTATAAGAGTATAGGGCAAGTTAACGCTGGTGATACTTTAGAATTAGAATTAGAATTAAGGATGAATGGTAAGCCTATAATTTTTGATAGTATAGAAGCAGAATTATTAATAAAAAAATCTGATAATAATAGAATTAGGCAGACTAAAGATATTATTTATGAAGATGGAAAATTTAAAATTATAGTAGATGAGCAGGGAGTGGCTTATCCAGGCATAACAACTAATCAATTAATTATAAAGGATAGTGGAAGAATTTCTACTGTTCTTTTTTATTTTCAGGTTGGAACAAGCTTAGATAGAGAAATAATTCAAAGCATAAGCAAGATTGAAGTGTTGGAGCAGTTAGATGAATATGTAGTTACTGCTTTTGCTAACTTAGATGAGTATGAAAAAAGGATAATAGCCGGTGATTCAGCTATTAGAAAACTTAATGATGATATGATTGCAGCCGAAAAAGTTAGAGATGCAGCAGAACAGAAAAGAGAAGAGTTTAAGTTGTTATTAGAAAGTAAACTTGAAAATGGAGAGTTTACAGGAGCTACAGGGGAGCAAGGGCCGCAAGGTATTCAAGGTGAAAGAGGATTACAAGGTCCACAGGGAGAAAGAGGATTACAAGGGGAGAAAGGACCACAAGGAGAACAAGGGATACAAGGCCCTCAAGGCCCTAAAGGCGATACACCAGATATGACAGCTTTTGAGGAAAAAATTAATGCGCAATACGAACAAATTAACACAAAGGTAATTTCTGTAGAAGAAAGAGTACAAGCTATAGAAGAAAATGGAGTAGGTGGAGGAAATGCTAATATAGATGATACTACTATTTCTAAAATTTCTACATGGTCTAGTGAAAAAATAGAAGACTTCGTACACACAAATGATGATGTAGTATGGAGTACAGTTCAAGGTGAAAACTTATCTATAGAGTACACTAAAGAAGGATATCTCAGAGAAGTTGAAATATGGGGTAATACTTTGCAGGATGATACTGATAGCGTCAATATTATTCATAGTTTTATAGGTAATTATAATTTAGATACGACTTCGGGTTATACTATGGTGGACAATAACTGTATTTGTACTGATTTTATAGAAATTAACCCAACTGAAAGTTATTATGTACACGGTTCTAGGACAGTTATTGTATGTGCATATGATGAAAATAAGAATTTCATAAGTGGAAAGCAAACAATATCTTATTTAAACCACCCTACTGATGTATCGGCTAGTAATTTTACATTACCTTCTAATGCTAAATACATTAAAGTTAGCATTAGAGATGTGAATACACCGTATCAAATTGTAAAAGGTACTAGTCCATTACCCTATGAACCCTATCATAAAGCTGATTTATCAAATATCCAACATCTAGGTGAGTTATATGTAGATGAAAGCGGGCAACCTATTCTTGATGGTGAAGGTAGAGAACAGTATAAGATTGAGATTGAGAGTAGGAATTTTTATAATGAAGAAGAATTATTAACAATTACACCTAAAACTCATAAAACAACAATTTTATTACCTTGCCAGTTATGCAAAGCTGGTGATGTTGCTGATAGGTTGTTCTGGGATAATGAGAAAGGTAAATATGTTGTTGAGAAGAACCTAAATCAAACGGTTACGTTTAATGGTTCAGAGGATTGGACATTAAATTGGGGTTCAAGTGATAATTATATAGGTTTTAACTTAGAAGGATATATCTCTGATTTTAAACGTTATAGTATGAATTATTTAAATAATAAAATTTTAACAAAGACAGAGTACTCATCTCTGACTACTAAAGATTTTGAGTGGATTTCTTTACATCCAAGTAGAATAGCTTTTAAAGTGGCTAAGAATAGGCTTTCTACGTCTGATTTAGAAGGTATAAAAGCATGGGTAAAAGATCTTTATGTGATATATGAATTAGATACTCCACAATTAATAGAAACAACTATATTAGAAGAAATAAAGCAACCAACTTACAAGGATTTAACTCACTTGTTTGTAACTGGTGGATTAGATGGAACTATAAAAGCTAAAGCACCTTTAGACGGTGGTAAAGCTATACAAAGTTTAGGTGCTAAGAATGTAGCTTTAAATGAGGAAGTTATCACATTAAGTTTAGAAAATGAAGAAATTAAAGAAGTAAATAATACTCAAGACATATTAATAGATACAACAATGATGGCTACAGATGAAGTATATACAATGTTAGAACCCATCTTAGAAATGATACCACAAACTATGTCTTTAGAAAGGAGCGTGAGTAAAATGGTAGATATGTATGTAGCTATGGTACAAAGAGGACTTAAAACAATAGAGCAAGTACCAGCAAGATATAGAGAAGAAGTTAGAGAAATACTTGCAAAATTAGAAAAGTAATTTATAAAAGTAATCTCTGAAAATTTAATAGTATTATATTTACAAAATATGCTATAATTAACTCATAA
>NZ_KB291681.1:102755-121231 GCF_000320405.1 Clostridium celatum DSM 1785
AAATATGCTATAATTAACTCATAATTGTATTAATTTTTCGTGAATATACTTAAATTGAAAGGAATGAATTAGATGGTAGAAGCAGAGTTAGTTGCTATTAAAGTATCACCTTTACTTATTAGTATTGGAATTATAATTATTATTGGAGTAGGCTTATTAATCTATATGAAAAAAAGAAATAAGTCATAATGTTAAACTTAGACGAACCAATGTATTATTTTAAGTTCGTAGATTATTAGAGTTAAAAGAGGGGGATATATATGAATAAAATTTATAAAAATCTTATAAAATCATTTTTATTTGGAATAGTAATTATCTGGGGATTTCTTTTTATGTTCATTGAGCTATTTAGATTTAATGGAAAAGATGCAGCACTCGCAATAATAGGACTATCCATTATATCAACTATAATTTACTGTACATACACAATAATTGATACAATAAAAGAATACTGTGGAAAATAAATTATTGATGAATAATTTTAAACTAAAGATGAACTAAAGTAGTATAAGGAGTGGTTGATTTATTATGGATAAAAAAATAAGTGTAAATTCTAATAAGACAGGTTGGTTATTATTATGCTTAACTGTAGGTGGAGTATTGGGGATACTTGTTTGGAATATGAAGTTGTTATAAATATGAATAATCTTAAATAAAAAATAATAAATATAAAGGAGTTGGTATAATGAAGTATATACTTTTTATAATTATAGGTTTTATAACATATTTTTTAGTTGAATTTCTATCCATAAATGTAGGATATGCTATAGGAGCAGGTCCAGGTGATATTGGACTAATCGTTACAGCAATATCTATACTATGTGGAATAATAGTGGTGTGTACATGCATTCTAGTAGATGCAATAAGAAATATAAAAATAAAATAATTATAGAAAACTTTAAAGTTATGCGAGTTAGTTGAGTATTAAACTTCTCTATAAACAAGAATTTGTAAAGTAGGTTTTGTGAACAGTTTTAAAGCAATGTTCTCTAAACAAAAATAAAATGGGGGGATTATTATAAAGAAGAAATTTATATTAATTATTACATTAATCATGACTGTAATAGTAATTTCAACCTTTATAGTGATTAATAGTAATGGTAGGGAAAAAAGTATAGAAGCAGCTTTGAATATTGAAACAACTAGTAATCATAGAATAATTTATGAGGAACCTACCGATAAAGGAAGTATTATTTTCGGCATTAGTACAGGGAATTTTAAAGAATATCTTTTCACAGCCTTTGTTAATAAAAACTTATTTGGATATAAGGATTTATACAGTGGAGTTTCCTCAATTGATGGCTTTGATGCAAGGGATTTAACAGTTCAATACTTTCCTGCAATTAAGCAAACTTCATTACCAATATATTTTGGAGTGATATTAAATAATGAGATAGAAACGGTAAGTGTAAAACAAGTTAATAGTTCAGAAGTTAAAATGGCAAAAATAATTGAAGCTGGTGGCACGAGAATCTGGCTTGTCTATATGAATGGCTTTGAAGGCACTGAATTTGAAATTGATGGATATAGTAGGGATGGAACTTGTGTCTATAATCTTAAGGATACCACTCCATGGAAAGTTGAGCAAAAACCTATTAAAAGCCCATATGAGTAATTTAAAAGTATTACGAGGATAAAATTAAATATTTAACTATGAAAATACCGTATTATTAAAAATTAATATGCGGTATTTTTTTAGTACGTAATTGATAAAAATTGTTACTTAAAATTGATATATATGAAAAATAAAAATAAGAATAGATATAATAGATGAGTGATTCCAAGAATATTAAATATAGTTAAGTCGTTAATAATATTATATTTCTATTATCTCTAAACTTATTTTTATTAAAGAAACTGAATAGGTTATTAAAGAAGTCAGATAAAATATAACTTCCTTAAAAGAGAATAAGTTGTTAATTAAATCCCGTAGCAATCAACTTATTCTCTTAAAGTGGGTGAAATAATTCACAGTAATATTTTATGAAGGGATATTAAATATATTCATGGAAAAGTTAGGAGCCGAAAGGCTCTTTTTTAATACAAAAAAATAAAAGGAAGGTGTAAAGATGGAAACAATAAGCATTGCATTAATTTGTAGCATTATAGGAGCAGGAATAAGTTATTTTACTTTTCAAAGAAATCGTACAAATGATATTAGAGCAGATACAAGAGAGGAAGCAGATACTAGGGCTAAATTAGATTACATAGCAACTGCTGTAGATGAAATAAGATTAGATAATAAAGCTAGGGATAGAGAAGTGACAGAACTTAAAGAGAGAGTTATAAGAAATGAAGAAAGTGTAAAATCAGCGCATAAGCGTATTGATGGATTAGAAGAAGAAAGAGGAGCGTGTTAATCATGGAAAATTTATTAACTTTTATACCGGAGTTTTTAATTATTGTTATTGTTGCAACTTATGTAATGGGTGTATTTCTTAAAAAGTTAGAAACTGTACCAGATAAGTTTATAACTTCATTGTTAATGTTATTTGCAATTACTATAGCTGTATTATTAAATATTATAAATACTCAATACAAAGTATCTTTAGATACTATAGTTAATGGATTGTTATATGGAATACTTTGTTGGGGTGTAGCTGTTGGAGTAAATCAAACATATAAACAATTAAATAAATCAGAATAATTAAAGGGCCTATATGGTCCTTTTTGTTTATAACAATAACACCTAAGTTTTTATAATATAAATTAAGGAGAGTGTTAATTATGTTACCAATTCAAAGAAAGATAAGTGATTATAATCATTATGATTATAATAATCCAAAGTATATTGTTATGCATTATGTTGGCGCTCAAAGTTCAACTGCAGCTAATAATGCTAATTACTTCGCTGGGGGAGATAGACAAGGTAGTGCGCATTATTTTGTTGATGACAATTCTATATGGCAAAGTGTAGAAGATAAGTGTGGAGCTTGGCATGTGGGAAATACAAGGACTGAAGTTAACAATCAAAATAGTATAGGTATAGAAATGTGCTGTATAGGACCTAATCTATTAGTTACAGAAACTACTGAAAATAATGCAGTTGAACTTTGTAAGTATTTAATGAATAAGTATAATATACCAATTTCAAATGTAAGAACTCATTACGAAGTTAGTGGAGGTACAAAAGTATGTCCTAACTGGTCAGCTAACAATTGGAGTAGATGGTCTAACTTTAAAAATAAATTAAATGGTAATTTAGCTATTAATAATAATGAAAATAAAGAGGAGATGAATTATTCTATGTATATATTCAGTAAAAATTGGTACTTAAAGAAGTATCCTGATGTAGCCAATAGTGCTACTTATAAAAATGATCCATATAAGCATTATGAGAAGTATGGTAAAAAGGAAGGTAGAAAACCACTTCCACCTATTCCAGTAGAATATAATGAGGGAGCTTATCTTGAATTAAATAAAGATGTAGAAAAGGCAGTAGAAAAGGGTAGCTTTATATCAGGAATAGATCATTATATGCAATATGGATTCTGCGAAAGTAGAAAGATATGTAAAAATGATAGTATAGAAGCGATTAAAAAGAGATGTGAAGATCTAGAGGTTAAATTAGAAGAAATTAAAAATATAGTAGAGTAATTATTAAGGCTAGATATCCAATTAAGGTATCTAGCCCTTTTTTATTTTTATAAAAAGTAAATATTCACATAAAATAGGAAATAATATACTATAAAGTAGAAAATTAATGATTAAAATTTACCTATTAGGTAAATAATATAGGTGACAAAGGGGGGCTGAAAATTATATAATGGATATAGGATATAGCGATAAAAAAGTGCAGAAAATATGCGAAAATAAAAAAGAGGCAATAAAGAAATTAGGGCAAGATGTAGCATTGAAGATGTTCCAAAGACTGCAATGGATAGCAAAGGCTCCAAATTTAGACTTTTTTAATACATCATATAAATTTCTAAGGCTCCATAAGTTATCTGGTAATTACGATGGAATGTATGCTTTAGATATAAATAAACAGTATAGATTGATTTTTTATCCTTGTAATGAAGAAGGCGAACCAGATACAGAAAGTGATTTTAAATCTATATCCATAGTAACTATACAGGAGGTGAGTAAGCATTATGAATAATAACACTAAAATAAAACCTAAAGAATATATTTCTCCGATAGCTATTCCACCAGGCGAAACTCTAAAGGAAATAATTAATGAAATGGAGATGTCGCAAAAGGAATTAGCAGCTAGACTAGGAATAAGTGAAAAACATCTTACTCAAGTTATTAATGGAAAAGCTGAAATCTCAAGAGATTTGGCAGATAAATTAGAGGTAGTTTTAGGGATACATGCACTATTCTGGCTTGATTTAGAAAATGAGTATAGAGAAACTCTAAAAAAATTAAATCCTCCTATTATCGTAGATAATGAAGAAGTTATAGCTAGAGAAATACCCTATGTTGAGCTTGTTAAAGAAGGATTTGTTGAAGCTACAAAAAAAATATCTGAAAAAGTTATTAACTTGAGACAATTTTTTGGTGTGAGTAATTTAAATAATATACCTAAAATAAATGTAGCATATAGAAAAGCTGATAATATTAAAGAAAAAAAATATGCATTGGCTGCATGGATAAGAATAGCAGAAATTCAATCTCAAAATATAGTAACGCAAAAATTTAGTAAGAAAAAGTTAATAGAAGCAATTCCAAGAATTAGATATCTTACTAATGAGGAAAGTGGAATGTTTTTTACTGAATTAGTTGAGTTGTTAGCTGAATGTGGCATTGCATTAGTTATAGCAAATCATTTAAAAGGAACAGGAGTACATGGAGTGACGTTTCTTAATAGCAAAAGAAATAAATTAATTATTCAATTAAGTGTAAGAGGAAAATTTGCTGATAAGTTTTGGTTTACTTTATTCCATGAAATAAGTCATATTGTATCGGATGAGACAGGTGAGTTTTCATATATAGACTGTGATAAAGAAACTGAAAAAGAAATGGATAAAATAGCAAGGGAAATCTTGATACCACAAGAAAGATATATTGATTTTGTTGAAAATTATAATTATAGTAATTTGAGTGTGATAAGATCATTTGCTAGACAATTAGGCATACATCCATGTATTGTAGTAGGACGATTAAAATATGAAGGATATTTACCTTATACAACTTTCATAAATATTGCTCCTAAGTTTTGTATTAATAAAAGAGTAGAGTAAAACCTACTCTTTTATTTTTCTCTCCCCACAAAGCCTACAAGTACAATATCCACCTATAGAAACACTGCATTCATTTTCACTTCTCAAATCTTTAGTAGAACAATTATCACACCAAGGACTATTACACCAACAATTATAATTTTCATTAGAATCTTTATACTTAACAATACATTTCTGCATACTTCCACCATCCTCTATTTAAAGGATAACAGAATATATGTTTGCTATCAATGTAAAAATAAATATTAGTATAATACTATTCTTTATTTATAGTGTCTTTATTTAATTCAATATGTAGATTATTAGTTTCTTCAAGAGTGTTATAAAAATAAATTATAATACAACTAATAGTAAAGAGAGTAGTAACAAGAGCAAGTAAAATTACAATTAATATAAAAATAATTAAATTAAATATCAAATAGATCACCTCATTAGAATTATAACCAATTAAAGGAAGTATAATCTTTTTATCTTATTATAAAGTCTAAAATTCAATACTAACCTATAGGAATATTTAAATAATGACTTATTTATAAATAGTACTTTTCTATAATTGGCTATTAACAATTTTGTAAGAGATTGCATTATACGGTATAATTACCTTGAAAATATTCAAGGGGGATGATTGAATGGTAAATAATAAGTATGTAAACTTAAAACCAAAACAGCGTTTTGGTAGTTTAGCAGCGTTATTTATTGCAACATTTATATTTGTTGGAGTTAATCTAGTAAGTTGTGATGATCAAGCTACAAATAAAAATATAGTTGCAAAGAATGCTGTAGTAGAAGAAACTACAGCTACAGTAATAGAGGAAGAAGAGTTTACTGAAGCAACTGTACATTTTATTAATACTGGTAACTCAGATGCAATATTAATTTTACAAGATGATAAGTCAGTTTTAATTGATGCTGGCGATAATGATGATGAATCATTGATGGTTAATTATCTAAATAATTTAGAAATAAAAAAAATAGATTATTTAGTAAGTACTCATCCGGATGCAGATCATTGTGGGGGATTAGATGCTGTAATAAATAATTTTGAAATTGGAACATTCTTTGTTGGTAATGGAAGTTCAGATTCTCAAACATATACAGATGTAATTAATGCAACTGCAAATAAAGGTATCAATCCATCAGTACCATTAGAAGAATCTAAATTTGAACTAACAAGTAACAGCTACATTCAATTTTTTAATACAGCTGGGGGTAGTGATAGCAATGAAAGTTCATTAGTAACTTTATTTGTAAATGGAGAAGATAAATTCTTATTAACTGGAGATGCTGGTACAGAAACAGAAAATAAAATTTTATCAAAAATGCAAGATTTAGATGTATTAAAAATAGGACATCATGGTTCTAAAAATAGTACAACCCAAAGTTTTTTAGATAAGGTTAATCCAGAGTATGCGGTAATTCTAACTGGAAAAAATAGTTACGGGCATCCACACTCCGAAGTCTTATCAAAGCTAGAAAGTGCAAATATTGAAATTCATAGATCAGATGAATGTGGAGATATAATTTTTAAATCAACAGGAGAAGGTGTTTCTACTGAGTGTGATAAAGGTACTTACTTAGCTAACGATAAGGAGTCTAGAGAAGAAGCAGAAAGGAAAGTTGAAGAAGAAAGAATTGCAGCAGAAGCAAAAGCAGCAGAAGAGGCTAGGTTAGCAGAAGAGGCAAGAGTTGCAGAGGAAGCAAGGATAGCAGAACAGGAGAGGCTTGAACAAGAAGCAGCTGCACAAAATCAAAACAATGTTACTGAAATGGTTTGGATAACTGCAACGGGTAAAAAATATCATAGAACCAATGATTGTGGTAATACTAATCCAGCAAATGCAAGACAAATAACATTAGAAGAGGCTCAAAAGAATTATGAACCTTGTAAAAAATGTTATTAAAATATAGTAAAATAAAACCAGTTGCAATTTGTAACTGGTTTTATTTTGAATAATTTCTTTATTAAAGGATATGAAAATCTATCTATTTTAATTGCAACCAATAAAAGGAAAAATAATCATCTCATAGAATAAATATTATAGGGGTGGTGTTATGGTTAAAAATAGATTATTAGAAATAAGATTAAAATTAGGTTATAGATATGCTAAAGATTTTGCTGAATATTTAGAGATAAATAGTCAGCAGTATTCTAGATATGAGTCTAATAAGAGCCAACCAACTTTGGAGACTGCATATAAAATAGCAAAAAAACTAAATATAAAAATAGAAGATTTAATAGAGGAGCAGTGAGTATAGCTTCTCTTTTTTTTTATGATTTAATAGACTATTTAATCAATTAAAAATAAAAAAATAAAAAAAAATCGATTAAGTAGTCAACTTTTAAATACATAAGGCATACATTAAAGTATAAAGACAAGCAAGGACACACACTTCATTAAAAATGAATGCCATACAAAGGCAATAAATGTGAGAAGAGGTGTAATGATGATACTTGGAGTCGATTTGGGAAACTGGAACGTAAAGACAAGTGAAGAGGATATATTTCCTAGTAGGTATACAGTTGTAGAAAACATCTTAGGCTCTACCGGAGATGTTTTAGAGTACGAAGGAATTAAGTATTACATGAGAGAAGGAAAACTTGAAAACAACTATGATAAAGCAAATAAAGAAACTAATTTAATTTTATTTTTATATTCACTAGCATTGCAAAAAGATAGATACTTTAAAGCAGTTGTAGGATTACCAGCATTAGCTTATAAAGCGAATAGAGATTCTTTTAGGGATAAGTTGTTACATCAAAAAATACATGATTTTATAATAAATAAACAGCCAAAGAAAATAATAATTGAAGATTTAATAGTGTTTCCAGAAGGAGCAGGAGCTTATTTCAACTTAAGGAATAGACCTAAAAATGCAGTAATCATAGATATAGGTGGAGGAACTATTAATATAGTTAGTTTTAAAAATGGAAAATTAGATACTTGCACAACTATTGGTAAAGGAATGATACAACTATATAACCAAGTAAGAGATTATCTTAATTCAACCTACACTTTAAAGTTAGAATTAGAGGATATAGAAATTATAATGAAAGAAGGGTTAAAGGTTGATAATGAAGAAATATCTTTTGCTTTTATTAAACCAATTATTGATTCGTTTGTAAGTGATCTTATGAATGAATTAAGAAACTTTCCAATTAGAACAAGCAAGGTACTTCTAACTGGTGGAGGAAGTAAGTTGTTAAAAGCTCCTTTAAGTATTATTCCAGGATTAGAGGTTATTGAAGATTATTTGTTTAGTAATTCAAAAGGATTTAAGAGGGTGGGAGAAAGTAAATGGAAAGAATGAGAATAATAATAAACTTTAAAAATACACCTGAAGAAATTGAACTATATGAAAGTTTAAAAAGACATAGTAGCATAAGTGGGTATATAAAAGACATCCTAAAAGGAGTGATAGATAATACTGCAATTGATAAGAAAGTAAGTAACTCTAACGATAATGATGATATTTATGATGGTATAAGTGATATTATTGGAGGTTAATAATGAAAGTATTTAATAATATTGTTGATTTAGGTAATGAGCTAGGAGTATTACAAGAGTTAGATGAGTTAGAAGAAGCGTTTGTTAGAAATTTAGGTTATGACTATTTCATATATAAAGGCACAGAAATTAAAGTAGGAATAAAAAATAACAATATTAACTTTATACTTTTAGACAATGAAGATGATACAGACTGTAAAAAATACTTTATGGAATATGAAAAGAATGAATATAGATGGATAGTGTATGTAGATGATATTGAGAAATGGCAAGAATGTAAGGTGCTAGATGTTGATAATACTAGATTAGGAATCAATAGAGCTACAGTAGTTACTCCAGCAGGTACTAAATTGAATAGAAGAGTGAAATTTGTATTAGATGAAGAAGATGAAGATTTTAGGCAGGATGGATGTATTTATTTTATAGAAAAATAGTAATAAAATAGCCCTAAATCTTAATGGCAAGACTTAGGGCCAAGTAATTACTTTTGAAACTTGTTTCTACAAGTAATTTATGCGATAAACATTAAAAAAATGACTATTTTATTAAATTAACTAAAAATTACTATTGCAGATACAACAGCAAAGCATGCAAAGTAACCTAATGCGAAAGTAAACATGAAACACCTCCGACAAAATTAATATTAATATTTTAACCAATTCTATAAATAATATTCAGGGGGAATTATGGAGGTAGGAATTACTTTAAATAATAAATTAATTTATAGTAAAGACTTTTCTAAAAAAATTTATAATGAAGAGTTTGCTAAAGTTGTGTTTAGAGATAAAAAGTTAACTAGATGTGCAGTGTTTTTAATAGCAGGACTTAATTATTCTACTAAGGTTATGGCAGATGTGAGCGAAACAATGGCTAAGATGGATAATGCAGGCTTTATATTTTTAGGATTAATACAAAGAATAGGATTTTGGGTATGCTTATTAGGGTGCTTATTAGAGATATTAGTGGCTGTATTTAAAGAAGGTAGAGGAAAGAATGCGTTATTACCAGTAGCTCTAAAGTGGATTGGATTATTTGCAGCATTTTATTTATTACCTACTGTTTTTCAATTAATTAAAGATTTATTTTCATAGGAGGTAAAATAAATGGTTGAAAATATTTCTAATGAAATAGTTTTAGGCTTAAAAAATTCAATTTTAAAACTTTTAAAGTGGATCTTATCAGGAGTAGTAGTAAATGCTTTTTGGATATGCTTAATTATCTGTATGATTTCATTAGTGTTGTATATATCTGGATTAAAGAAAGCTGGCAAGTATTGCACAGTAAGCTTTATAGTTTATATTGTATTAGAAGCTATAGGAAGTGCTTTCCTATGATTAAGAGTATAAAACTAAGTAAGTATTTTGAGTTAGTAAAACCAGAATATAGTTATATACAAGTTATTCCACATAAGAGCATTAGAAATTATAATAGTGCGAATATAGCTAAAGCAATAGCTTATACATTTAAAAGAGCAGATAAGATGATTAAAATTGAACAAAAAAAGTTGTTTTTTAAAACTAACTTTAAAATTAGTTATGTTATAGACATTAATAAAAGCAATGCCAGTTTTTATTTTATAGTTCCAAAGCCATTTGTTAATGTTATTCTAGAGAAAATATGTGAGATATGGTCAAAGGCTACAGTTAAGATTTTAGATGATCCTATAAATGGATTTACTAAAAATGCAGAGTATTATGAGTTAAGTTATAAGAAAGAAGATGCTTTAAGCCTTAATACTGATTTTAGAAGTAATGAGCCTTTAAACTCTATTTTAAATGTAATGGATATAATGAAAGATGATGATAGAGTAACTATTATTTATAACTTTGTATCTAATCCACAATTCAACTGGATTGATAGATATAACAACACCATGAATAAGATAAGAGAAAGAAAATCTATAGATAAAAATATATTTAGTATTAATGCTATTTGTAGAAATACTTTAATTTATATTTTAGATACAATAAATGCAGTAATAGAAGTAATTAATGACTTTACTGGTGGTAGCAACAAAGAATCTAAGGAAAGTATGTATAATGTAGTTTTAGGAATTTTGGAGAAGCAAGATGAATTAAGTGTGGCTACTAAGAAGAAAAAGGATTCAACTGTAATTAATACTCAAATAGGAGTTATAAGTGATAGTATTGATGATACTAGGAAAAATAATAATGTTATTGCAGTTACTCAAGCTTTTAGAAGCATAGATGGTGATAATGAATTAGTATCTGATAGGGTTAAGACACCTTTTACATTAGAACAATATAATTATAATACTAAGATAAGTACAGTGTCAGTTGAAGAAGGTTCTAATTTTATACAAATACCAGCTAGAACACTTCTTAATCAGCACAAAATAGATCATATAACAGTAGAAGAAGCAGCAGTACCAGATGAATTAAAAGTAGGATACATTTCTTTGGGGGAGAATAGAAATAAAGGAAATGTTATTAACACATATTTAGAAGATGATTATGACATAGGTTCATTGCCACTAATGATTTTAGGCAGACAAGGTGGAGGGAAATCCACCTATCTAGCTAACTACTGTAAGTATGCTATGAGTAGGAATGAAAGTATATTTGTATTAGATTATATTAAGAACTGTGAAATGAGTAGAGATATTGAAACAGTAGTACCAAAGGATAAGTTGGTTATTTTGGATTTCTCTAAAGTAGAGAATTTACAAAGCTTTTCTTATAATGAATTGAAATTTAAGGAAGACACATTTGAAAGCAAATATGAAGTTGCTAATAAGAAAAGTCAATTGACTTTAGAATTAGTTAATTCAATTAATTTAAATGGAGATCCATTTTCCCCAAAGATGGAACGGTTCCTGATGTCAGCTTGTGATATAGTTTTTACAATTAAAGAGAATGCAACTTTTAAAGACATAATAAGATGTTTAACGGACCATAAATACAGGGGGAATATCATTAATAATATTCCTGAAGAGTATATAAAGAAATTTGAGGAAGATATATCAGCGCTTGAAGAGTTAGATGAATGGTCAAAAGCAACAAAAGATACACCATCAGAAAAGATTGGTACTAGGGAAAGTAAAATCGAAGGTGTATTAGATAGAATGACATTACTTAAAAGGGATTTTTATTTGAAAATGATGTTTAATAAAGCACCAGATGATAATGTTAATTTCATTGATCTAATGGAGCAAGGGAAAGTTGTATTAATAAGGCTACCTCAAAGTAAATTTAAAAAGTATGTTAAAAATGTTATATGTACTTTTTTAATGACTAAGCTATGGACAAGTGTTGAAACTAGGGGAGACATTTATAAGAAGCCCACACGAACTCATATTATAATAGATGAATTGAGTCAGATTCATACAGCAGAAATGTATTTAGATTCTATTATAACCGAAACAAGAAAGTATGGATTTAAACCAGTTTTAACAGGACAAAGATTATTTCAGCTTAGTAAACAATTTATAGAAGATTTAAAGAGTGCTGGAGCAAGTTTTATGATGTTAAAAGGTAGTTTAAAAGAAGATTTTACTTACTTTAAAGAAGAAATAGGAGAAGATTTTACTTATGAAGATTTAGACAGTATGGAACAATACAGTAGCTTAAATTTAATTCAATATTCAAAAGGTTTCACTAGTTTTATAACTAAGTTACCTAAACCTGTATAGACTAGGGAATTACCCCTAGTCCTTTTAATTTATAATTCTTCTAGTAAAGTAAAGTTTTGACGGCAAAAAAACGGCAAAAACATCTTTCACTTTCTTTACTTTATATTCAATTTAAGATGGTGTATAATCAATACAAATGGCTTAAAGTCGTGATTATGTAATGGAAAGTATTAGGAGGAATGTAAATTGGCTTTAACACCGATGATGAGACAATATATGACGATTAAAGAAAATTATCAAGATTGCATTTTATTTTATAGATTAGGAGACTTTTATGAAATGTTTTTTGATGATGCTAAGACAGCTTCTAGGGAGTTAGAATTAGTGTTAACAGGAAGAGAATGTGGATTAGAAGAAAGAGCTCCTATGTGTGGAATTCCATTCCATGCTGCTGCTAACTATATATCAAGATTAGTATCTAAGGGGTATAAAGTAGCAATATGCGAACAGGTTGAAGATCCAGCTCAAGCTAAAGGTATAGTTAAAAGAGATGTAATTAAAATAATAACACCAGGAACATTTATAGAAAATTCAACTGATGAAGAATATAAAAACACTTATATTATGAGTATAGTAGAAGAAGATGGATATTTTGGAATTGCATCTTCAGATATTTCTACTGGAGAGTTTAAAACTACATTTTTTAAGAATTTAAAAACAACATTATTAGATGAGATATCAAAAATATTACCTAAAGAAATTGTTGTAGATATTAATTTTAGCGAAGATACATTGAATGATATTAGAAGTGTTAACAACTGTTTAATTACAAAAAAAGATATCAAGACATTTAAGTGTGATGATTACGAACTTATACAACAATTTAGTGAAGTAGAAGTATCGGGGCTAAATGCTGTTAGTAAGTATGCCTCTTCAATATTACTTAAATATATATTAGATACGCAAAAGATTAATTTAACTAATATTAATGTACTTACAACATATGATATTGTAAATTATATGACTATAGATAGTAGTTCGAGAAGAAATTTAGAGCTAACAGAAAATATAAAAGAAAAATCTAAAAAGGGAAGTTTAATATGGGTACTAGATAAAACATCAACTACAATGGGAGGAAGAACTTTAAGAAAGTGGATAGAAGAGCCTCTTATAAGTTTAAAGGATATTAATGATAGATTAGATTCTGTTGATGAGTTGTTTGATGATATATATTTTACTGATGAACTTAGAGATTTATTAAAGAATATATATGATATAGAAAGAATAGTGGGTAAAATATCTAACAAAAATGTTAATGCTAAAGATTTAGTTTCATTAAATAATTAGTTAAAAAAGTTACCAGAAATAAAAGAGAAGCTTTCAACATGTAAATCTGAACTTTTAAGCTCATGGTATGAAAAGTTAGATACATTAGAAGATATTAGTTCAATTTTATCAAGTGCTCTTTTAGAAGATCCTTCTACCTCTGTTAAGGAAGGAAATATAATTAAAAATGGATATTCAGAAGTTGTTGATGATTTGAGAGAAGCTAAATTTAATGGTAAGGAATGGATTGCTTCTTTAGAAAATAAAGAGAGAGAATTTACAGGGATTAAATCGCTAAAAATAGGTTATAATAAAGTTTTTGGATATTATATAGAAATATCTAAAGCAAATTATAGTTCTATTCCAGAGGGAAGATATATTAGAAAACAAACATTAGCTAATGCAGAACGTTACATAACTGAAGAATTGAAAGTTATGGAAGAAAAAATATTAGGTGCAGAAGAGCAGTTAATAGCATTAGAATACAAACTATTTGTTGAACTTAGAGATAAAGTTGAAAGTCAAATACCAAGGCTTAAAAATAGTGCGAATATAATATCATCATTAGATGCTATTACAACACTTGCTAAAGTTGCAATGGAAAATGATTATATTAGACCTAATATAAATAATGAAGGTATTATTGATATTAAAAATGGAAGACATCCAGTTGTAGAAAAAGTTATTAATAATGGAGAGTTTGTATCAAATGATACTTATATTAATAAGAAGGAAAATAGATTTTTATTAATAACTGGCCCTAATATGGCTGGTAAATCAACATATATGAGGCAGGTAGCACTAATAACATTGATGGCACAAATAGGTTCGTTTGTACCAGCAAGTTATGCTAATATTTCAGTATGCGATAAGATTTTTACAAGAATAGGTGCATCTGATGATTTAGCTGGTGGAAAATCTACTTTTATGGTTGAAATGTGGGAAGTATCTAATATATTAAAAAATGCAACTTCTGATAGCTTAGTTTTATTAGATGAAGTAGGAAGAGGAACATCTACATATGATGGACTTAGTATAGCATGGTCTGTTATAGAGTATATTTCTAATAAAGAAGAGTTAAAATGTAATACATTATTTGCAACACATTATCATGAGTTAACAAAACTTGAAGGAATAATTGAAGGTGTTAAGAATTATTCTGTTGCAGTAAAAGAGACAAATGAACAAGTGGTATTTTTAAGAAAAATAGTTGAAGGTGGGGCAGATCAATCTTATGGTATAGAAGTTGCAAAACTTGCAGGTTTACCAAAGGAAGTTATAAATAGAGCAAAGGTTATTTTAGCTAAATTGGAAAAGGATAAATCTTTTGAAATTGATAAATTATTTGAAGTAGAGTTAAAAGAAGAAGCTGTAGAAAATGAAGAACAAGCAAAAGAAGAAGTTGCTGTTGAAGCTATAGAATCAAATGATGTGTTTGATAAAGAAAATTATCATACAGTAAATGAAGAGGTTAATAAATTTAACGAATCTAAAAATGAAACAATTCAAATGGACTTTTCAATGATAGAAAAGGAAGCATTAATAAAAGAAATATCAAATATTGAGGTTATGATGATGACACCTCTAGATGCTATGAATACCTTATTTAAAATAGTGCAAGATGCAAAGAAATTAAAATAAGGGGTATATCAATATGAAGAGAATAAATATATTAGATGAACATACTTCTAATAAAATTGCAGCTGGAGAGGTTGTTGAAAGACCTTCTTCAGTTGTAAAGGAACTTGTAGAAAATTCTATTGATGCAGATGCTAAGAATATTACTGTAGAGATTGAAGAAGGTGGTATATCACTTATAAGAGTTATTGATGATGGTAATGGTATATATAGAGATGATATAGAGAAAGCTTTTATGCCACATGCAACATCGAAAATATCAAGTGTAGAAGATATTTATTCTATAAATACACTTGGGTTTAGGGGTGAGGCTCTTCCATCTATAGCATCTGTTTCTAAATTAACACTAAGAAGTAAAACTTCAAATTGTGATTTAGGTATGGAAATAGTTTTAGAAGCTGGAGAAAAGAAATCATTAATTGATGTAGGTATGAATAATGGCTCTGTAATGGAAGTAAGAGATTTATTTTATAATGTTCCAGCAAGAAGAAAGTTCTTAAAATCTACATCAAGAGAAGGGAGTTTGATAAATGATATTATATTAAGAATTGCTTTGGCAAACCCCGATGTTTCTTTTAAATTATATAATAATGGAAAAAAGATTATACACACATATGGTGATGGTAATTTAAGTAATGTAATTAGAACTATTTATGGGAAGAATATTTGGGAATATACATTACCATTTAATTACGAAGATGATAGTTTATATATACATGGTTATATAGGAAAAGAGGATATTGCTAGAGGGTCAAGAAATAATGAGAGTATTTTTGTAAATAATAGATATATAAAGAATAAGACTATTGTTGCAGCAGCTGAAAATGCTTTTAAATCATTTTCAACTGTAAATAAATTCCCATTTTTTGTTTTATTTATTGATGTTTCACCTGAATCTGTAGATGTAAATATACATCCTACAAAGGCTGAAATAAAATTTAAAGACGAAAGAATAGTATATAAACGTGTTTTTGATGCCATACATTCAGCATTAAAAGAGGATATTTTTAAATCTTTTTCAGAGAATAGTATAAAAGAAAATCAAGAAGAATTTGAAGAAATTAAGTTAAACATAGAAGAAAATAATAATCCATCAGTAAATGAAGAAGTAATTATAAGCAAAAGAGAACCTTCAATTGAAAATGTATATAATAGTGTTACTATTGAAGATGTAATTAAAGAAGAGGAACTTTACAATAAGTTAAAAAACTTAAATAAAGATACTCAAGATGGCAAAAATGCAGAAAATAATAGTATTACTTCTGAAAATAAAAATTCAATAAGTGAAATATTAATTAAAGATAATGAAGATAATAAATATAGAGATAGTGATAATATTATTGATAATGAAGTTAATATTGCTAAGCTTGAAATTGATAATAAGACTCCTAAGTTTCCGAAGCTTAGAATTATAGGTCAATTTAATAAAACATATATATTAGCAGAGCATCTAGATACATTATATATAATAGACCAACATGCAGCTCACGAAAAGATAATATATGAAAAGTATGTTAAAGATATAGAAAATAAAGAGATAGTTGTACAGTCTTTATTAATTCCATGTATAGTAGATTTGTCATTTGATGATTTTGAATGCTATAAAGAAAATATAGATATATTTATTAATTCAGGTTTTACTATTGAAGAATTTGGTGGTAATACTATTGCATTAAAGGAAGTTCCTTATTTTTTAGGAAAGTTAGATGCTAAAAATTTATTATTAGAAATGATAGATAATTTAAAGAATTTAGGAAGTGGAAAAACTACAGAAGTTAAATTAAATAAAATTGCTAGTATGGCATGTAGAAAAGCTGTTAAAGCTAATGATTATTTAACTCAAATTGAAATGGAAAAACTTATTTCTGACTTAAGATATATTGATAACCCTTTTAATTGTCCACATGGTAGACCTATAATAATTAAATTTACAGAATATGAATTAGATAAGAAATTTAGAAGAATAGTATAGAAAGGTTTTTTACATGAATAAAAAAGTATTAGTTTTAGCAGGGCCTACAGCTGTAGGTAAAACAGAATTATCATTAAAATTAGCAGAAAAGTTGAATGGTGAAATTATATCTACTGATTCTATGCAAATATATAAGTATATGGATATAGGTTCAGCAAAGATATCGCAGGAAGAAATGAAAGAAATAAATCATCACTTAATTGATGTTGTAGATCCTAATGTTGAGTTTTCTGTTGTAGATTTTAAAAATAAAGCGCAGAAGGTTATGGATGAATTAATAGAACATAATAAACTTCCTATATTAACTGGTGGAACAGGGCTATATATAAATGCATTAACATGTAATATGAATTTTACTGAAGCTGATAAGGATGAAGAGTATAGAAAGTATTTAAATGAACTAGCTGATGAAAAAGGTGATAAATTTATACATGATATGCTAAAGGAGATTGATCCTATAAGTTATAATTCAATTCATTATAATAATAGAAAAAGGGTTATAAGAGCATTAGAAGTCTATAAAGTTACTAATAAACCATTTAGTTCTTTTAATTCAGGAGAAGAGTTTTATAATAGTGAATATGATGTATACTATTATGTATTAACTATGAATAGAGAAAAGTTATACGAAAGAATTAATAGAAGAGTAGATATTATGTTTGAAAAAGGGCTGTTAGATGAATGTATTAAACTAAAGAAAATGGGGTATAATTCATTTATGCAGTCTATGCAAGGAATTGGTTATAAAGAGATATTTCTATACCTTGAAAATAAAATAACATTAGAAGAGGCTAAGGATATGATTAAGCAAGGTTCTAGAAACTATGCTAAAAGACAATTAACATGGTTTAGAAGAGACCCAAGAGCGGTTTTCCTAGATAAAGATACATTGTCTGAAGAGGAGATATTAGAAAGAATAATTAATGATTTAAATTATAAAAAATAAATATTTAATTTTATGGAGGTGTAATATAATGAAAGAAAGTAATAACTTGCAAGATATATTTTTAAATAATGCAAGAAAAAATAAAATTTTAGTATCAATATACTTGGTAAATGGGTTTCAATTAAGAGGTTTTGTTAAGGGATTTGATAATTTTACTGTTATTTTAGATTGTGAAGGTAAACAAATGATGGTATATAAGCATGCAATTACTACTATTACTCCTAGTAAATTAATTAACTTAAATGAAAATGATAATTAAAGATGAAAGTTTTACTTTCATCTTTCAGACTGCTGACAAAGTGTCAGTAGT